>NZ_CYIG01000032.1 GCF_001298675.1 Paenacidovorax caeni | reverse complement strand
CGAGCGTTTGAGGGCTGCGGGCAAACTGCCCAAGGTCGCCTTGGTGGCATGCATGCGCAAGCTGCTGACCACGCTCAACGCAATGGTCAGAACCGGCAAACCTTGGGACCCGTCGCTTCATCGTGCTTGACTTTGAAGACGGTTACTCAGAGGGGTGAGGGCTTCTTTTTTGCGCGGGGGTGCGCCTGGTCGTACACGCGGGCCAGGTGCTGAAAGTCGAGCCGCGTATAGGCCTGCGTGGTGGTGATGCTGGCGTGGCCCAGCAGCTCCTGCACGGCGCGCAGATCGCCACTGGACTGCAGCAGGTGGCTGGCAAACGAGTGGCGCAGCATGTGCGGGTGCACGGGCGTGCTCAGCCCCGCCTGCTGGCCGCGCTGGCGCAGGCGCGCCCACACCGACGCGGCTGACAGGCGCGCGCCGCGCCGCCCCACGAACAGCGCGCCGTCGGCCAGCCGCGCGCCGAAGGGCTGTTCGCGCAGCGCCAGCCAGGCACGCAGCGCCGCCAACGCAGCGCGGCCCACGGGCAGGCTGCGGCGCTTGCTGCCCTTGCCGAAGACATGGGCCTCGGCCGCGTCGAGGTCGATCCAGCCGCGCCCCTGCTGGTGCGCGGCGGGGCTGGCGGCCACATCCAGGCCCACCAGCTCGCCCACGCGCAGGCCGCAGCCGTACAGCAGCTCCACCATGGCGGCGTCGCGCGCCTCGACCCAGGGGTCGTCGCCGGGCTGCGCGAAGTCCGCCAGGCGTACGGCGTCGTCCACGGCCAGGGCCTTGGGCAAGGGCTTGGGCGCCTTGGGGGCGCGCAGGCCCTGCGCGGGGTTGTGCGCTGTCAGCCCTTGGCGCGCCGCCCAGCGGTAAAAGCCGCGCCAGCCCGAGAGGATGAGCACGATACCCCGCGCGCTGCGCCCGCCGCCGTGCATCTGCGCGACGAAGCGGCGCAGGTGCCCGCTGGTGAGCAGCAGCAGCGGCAGGCCCACCGCCTGCGCGTACTGGTGCAGGCGCAGCAGGTCCTGCGTGTACAGCGCCAGCGTGCGCGCGGCCAGGCGCTTTTCAACGCGCACGTGCTCCAGGTAGCGCAGGGCTTCGTCGGGCAATTCCGGGGGAGTGTTCGGCGGCGGCATGGTTGAAAAAATGATAGCTGATAGCGCTTGCCTGGTGCGCGCTGGAGGCCAAAAAGGCTTGAAAACCACACCGACATGCCTGGGGCCCGGAGTGAAGCCCGCCGCGCGCCCGATCCCGCCGATAAGCGCCCCCTCGCCCCCTCTTTTCGCCGCTTTGCCAAAGCGCTGCCTGACCACAATCAAACGCCATGAGAGCCTTGCCCTTCCCACGTCTCGCCCCCTGGCTGCTGCTGGTGCTGCTGGCCGGTGCCTGGAGCATTCCCGCGCACGCCCTGCGCATCAAGGAAGTGGCGGCCGTGCAAGGCGTGCGCAGCAACCAGTTGACCGGCTACGGCCTGGTGGTGGGCCTGGACGGCACGGGCGACCAGACCACGCAAATGCCCATCACCACCCAGGCGGTGCAGAACTACCTGCAGCAGATGGGTATCACCCTGCCGCCGGGCACCACGGCGCCGCAGCTGAAGAACGTGGCCACGGTGATCGTCACGGCGCAGTTGCCCGCATTCGCCCAGCCGGGGCAGTTCATCGACATCAACGTCTCCTCCATCGGCAACGCCAAGTCGCTGCGTGGTGGCACGCTGATTGCCACGCCCCTGCGCGGCGCCGACGGCGAGATTTACGCCCTGGCCCAGGGCAATGTGGTGGTCGGCGGCGCCGGTGCATCGGCTGGCGGCAGCAAGGTGCAGATCAACCACCTGAGCGCGGGCCGCGTGCCCGAGGGCGCGCAGGTGGAGCGCGCCGTGCCCACGCCGCTGCACGAGGGCAACACCATCACGCTGGGCCTGAATGCCTCGGACTTCCAGACCGCGCGCAAGGTGGCCCAGGCCATCAACAACCGCGCGGGCGCGGGCACCGCCACGGCGCTGGACGGGCGCACCGTCCAGGTCAACGCCCCGCTGGAGCCGGGCGCGCGCGTCAACTTCATTGCCGAGCTGGAGGAGCTGCAGGTGGCCGACGCCACGCCCGCCGCCAAGGTGGTCATCAACGCGCGCACAGGCTCCATCGTGCTCAACCAGGCCGTGACGCTGGGCCCCTGCGCCATCGCGCACGGCAACCTGGCCATCACCATCAGCAGCACGCCGGTCATCAGCCAGCCCAACCCGCTGTCGCAGGGCCAGACCGTGGTGGCGCAGAAGAGCGACATCCAGATCAAGCAGGAGCCCGGCATCATGATGACGCTGCCGCCCTCGCCGCAATTGGCCGACGTAGTGCGCGCCATCAACACCCTGGGCGCCACACCGCAGGACTTGCTGGCCATTCTGCAGGCCATCAAGGCCGCCGGTGCGCTCAACGCCGAGCTGGAGGTGATCTAGCCATGGCCTACACCAGCACCCTGCCTGCCGGCAACACCATGGCCAACCAGGCCCTGGCCGCCGACGGACGTGCGCTCAACGCGCTCAAGGTGCAGGCGGGCCAGAACAGCCCCGAGGCTGCGCGCGAGGCCGCCAAGCAGTTCGAGTCGCTGTTCATGCGCGAAATGATCAAGAGCATGCGCGAGGCGACGATGAAGTCCGGCCTGCTCGATGGCGCCGAGGGCAACCTTGCCAACGACATGTACGACCAGCAGTTGTCGGTACAGATGTCGGGCCTGCCCGGCGGCCTGACCGAAGCCATCCAGCGCCAGCTCACACGCCAGATGGGTGGCACCGAGGCCGAGCTGTCGATCCCCTCCACCCTGAGCCTGGACACCAGCGCGCTACGCCTCACCGCCAGCACGAAGAACAGCACCACGCCCTCGCCCAAGGGGCTGGACGCCTTCGTGCAACACCACCGTGCCACGGCCGAGCGCGTGGCGCAGGACAGCGGCATCCCCGCCAGCTTCATGCTTGGCCAGGCGGGCCATGAGACTGGCTGGGGCAAGGGCGAGATCCGCCACAAGGACGGCAGCGCTGCCTACAACCTGTTCGGCATCAAGGCAGGCAAGAACTGGACCGGCAAGGTGGCCGAGGTCACCACCACCGAATACATCAACGGCGTGGCGCGCAAGGTCACAGCCAAGTTCCGCGCCTACGACTCCTACGAGGACTCGTTCCGCGACTACGCCCGCCTCATCAACGATAACCCGCGCTACGAGAAGGCACGCGAGAAGGTCGGCTCCGCCGTGGCCTATGCCACAGAGCTGCAAAAGGCCGGCTACGCCACCGACCCCGAGTACGCCAGCAAGCTCAGCCGCGCCATCCAAAGCACCCTGCGGGTCGGCCGCGCACAAGCCTGAAACGGCAAGGATCTGAACCATGAGCCTCTTGAACGTCGGCGCCCGCGCCCTGATGGCCAACCAGGTAGCCCTGCAGACCACCGGCCACAACATTGCCAACGTCAGTACCGCCGGCTACTCGCGCCAGTCGGCGCAGATGGTCACTGTGCAGGGCCAGTTCACCGGCAACGGCTATGTGGGCCAGGGTGTGGACGTGCAAACCATCCTGCGCAACCACAACGAACTGCTGACGCGCCAAGCGGCCATGGCAGGCTCTGCGCAGTCGTCCGACGTGGTGCGCGTGCAGCGCCTGGAGCAGATGCAGGACGTCTTTTCGGGCGGCAAGGACGGCTTGGGCACAGCCATTTCCGACATGCTGGGTTCGCTGTCGGACGTTCTCAACTCCCCCACCGACATGACTGCGCGCACCGTGACGCTCACGCGCATGAGCGAGACCGCAGCACGCTTTCGTTCGGCAGCGGATCGTCTCTACGACATCGAAAACACAGTCAACGAGCAGCTCAAGAACAACGTCACCAAGATCAACAGCCTGGCCAAGAACATCGCCGATGTGAACGAGCAGATCGCCTCGGCCACCGGCAACGGCCAGGTGCCCAACGACCTGCTGGACAAGCGCGACCAGCTCATCCGCGAGCTCAACCAGTACATCCAGACCACGCAGATTCCCGCCGACGACGGCTCCGTGGGCCTGTTCATCGCCGGCAGCCAGCCACTGGTGCTGGGCAACACAGCCACGCCGATGTCGGTGAGCGAGGCCAGCGAGTTCCCCGGCAGCGGCAAGATCGCCGTGTACTTCAACCGCCCCGGCGCCTCGCCGCTGGAGCTGAACGAGAGCATGCTCGGCGGCGGCGAGGTGACAGGCCTGCTGCGCTTCGCCAACAACGACCTGGCCGAGGGCCGTAACCTGCTCGGGCGCATGGCGCAGGCCATCGGCATGAGCATGAATGCGCAGAACAAGCTCGGCCTCACGCTCGACGGCCAGCTTGGCAAGGACCTGTTCTCCGTGCCCACCAGCGCACCCGGCTACAGCAGCGGCGTGGGCGTGGGCAGCGTGGCCTTCAGCAACCCGACCCAGTTCGCCGCCTCGGACTACGAAGTGCGCTTCACCACCCCGCCCGCGGGCCAGGTGGTGCGCCTGTCGGACGGCAAGGCCACCGCCTTCACCGACCTGACCAACCTGGCCAGCCAGCAGATCGACGGCCTCACTTTCAACGTCACCACCGCCGGCAACGCGGGTGAGCGCATCCTGTTCAAGCCGTTCGCCAACACCGCGGCCAACATCCAGGGGCTGGTCAACGCCCCCAGCGAGCTAGCCGCGGCCAACCAGATCAACGCCGCCATGGGCACGTCCAACGCAGGTTCGCTGCAGTTGAGCGGGCTCAAGGCGACGGGTATTCCGGCGCTGACGCTACCGGCCTTCGGCACGAACGTGACGCTCAGCTTCAACGGCACGGGCGGCTTCAGCATCGCTGGCGCGGCGGGCACGCCCATGGATATTTCCACCACCCCGCCGACGCCGCTGACCCCCACGAACCCCGGGCCGCCGCCGGTCTACAGCTACACCTCGGGCCAGGCGATCAACGTCGACGGCTGGCAGATCACGCTGCAGGGCACGCCCAAGGCCGGCGACACGGTGCGCATCGGCAACGCGCTGGATCCGCAGTACGGCGACGCCTACAAGCGCAATGCCGGCAACGCCGGCGCGCTGATGAACCTGCGGGACGCGCAGATGTTCGACAACGCCACCCTGCAGGACGGCTGGGCCAGCGCCATGTCGCAGGTCGGCACGCGCACGCAGAGCGCGCAGTACGCGGCCAACATGTCCACCAGCATCGCCGACAGCCTGGAAAGCCAGCGCGTGGCGGTATCCGGCGTCAACCTCGACGAGGAAGCCGCCAAGCTGATCCAGTACCAGCAGGCCTACCAGGCTTCGGCCAAAATGCTGCAAATTGCCCAGAGCATCTTCGACAGCCTGCTGCAGACCGTCAGCCGCTGATCCGCCCCCAGGAGACCACCATGAGCAACAGCCTCACCATCTACCGCATGGGCACGGCCAACACGTACGACAACGCGCGCCAGAACCTGAACGTACGCCAGAACATCCTGTCGGGCCTGCAGGAAAACCTCACCTCCGGCAAGCGCGTGGTGCGCCCCAGCGACGACCCCGTGGCCGCCGCGCAGGCCGAGCGCGCGCTCACGCGCATCAACCGCATCCAGACCGAGCAGCGCGCGCTCGAAGTGCAGCGCAACGCCGTGGCCCAGGCCGAGTCGACGCTGGGCGACGCCGTGAAGCTGGTGCAGAACATGCGCGAGATCATGGTGGCCGCGGGCGGCGGCACGCTCAAGCCCGAGGACCGCAAGACCTACGCCAACCAGTTGCAGAGCCTGCGCGAGCAGCTCACCGAGGTGGTCAACCGCAAGGACACCAACGGCATTCCGCTGCTCGGCGCGCTCGGCAGCGCACTCACGCCCTTCCTCGGGCCGCTCACGGGCAACCCCGACTACCAGTTCGACGGCCTGCCCGGCCAGAACGCCAGCAGCGGCGTGACCGTGCCGCTCACGCTCGACGGCCACTCGGCCTTCATGTTCGACCCGCAGCGCGACGGCGTGTACAACGCCAGCATCTCCAACGCCAACCCGGCCTACCCGCAGGACGGACGCCGCTTCGGCACCGACGCCGTGCAGGTCACCAACGCGCATCTGCTGCAGCAGCCCGCGCCGCCGGCCAACCCGTACACCTACTCCGTCACCTTCACCGGCATGACGATGAACCCCGACGGCACCTACGACGCCACCTACGACATCAGCAGCAACAACCCCGGCTACACCTCGCCCGGCCCGCAGACCGTGACCGGGCTGAAGGCCGACCAGCTCACCTCCATCCCCGTCAGCATCGCCGACCCCGGCGGCGCCACGCTCAAGTTCAACATCAGCGCCACGCCCACCAAGGACCCCAGCGGCAACCTGGTGCCCTCGCCCGCCCCGGGCGACACCGTGACGCTCACCGCCAGCCCCAGCATCGCCAGCGTCATCGACACGGCCATCCGCGACATCGGTGGCGCCGCCAACAACAACGCCGCCAGCCAGGCCGTGGGCCAGGCGCTGGCCAACATCGACAAGGGCCTGGAGCGCCTGCACAACATGCGCGGCTACGCAGGCGAGCTGCTCAACCGCGCCGACCGCATCACCGGCGACCAGGAAAATCGCTCAATCCAGCTCGAAGCCGACCGCTCGCGCGCCGAGGATCTGGATATGATCAAAGGCATATCCGAATTCCAGAACGCCCAGGTCGGATACCAGGCCGCCCTCCAGTCCTACGCCCAGGTACAGAAGCTGAGCCTGTTCAACTACATCAGCTAAAGCGCCCCGCGCAACCCCTCCATGGTGCAATCCGTCCTCGGCAGCCTCACGCTTGGCTACCGCTCGTTGTGGAACGCCAGCCGCCGCCTCGCTGGCGTGCAGCTTTATATCCAGGACGACCCTGCCATCACCGTGGATGCGCCGCACCTGCTGCGCACGCTGCAGGAGCTGTGGTCGGCCAGCTCTCCCCCGCTGCTGCTCTCGCCCCAGTCGCGCCAGCTGCTGCTGCAGCTGCTGCAGCAGGCGCCCCGCGGCAGCCCGTGGATCGAGGTGCGCGGCGACTGGCTCGCCGACTCCACACTGTTCGCGGCCGTGCAGACCGGCCACCAGCGCGGCCTCAAGCTCGTGTGGCGTGGCGAGCTGGCGCAGCTGCCGCCCGCCGACATCGCCAGCTGCTTCGACAACAGCCTGCTGAGCCTGTCTCCCCAAGATGCGGTGACCGCGCTGCAATCGGTGGCCGCGCGCGCCCCAGGCAGCGGCGTGCAGCGCCCGCCCCCCCCGCCGCGCCCCAGCCCGCTGATCGACGGGCAGATGTACGAGAACCTGCCCAACCTGGCCCTGGCCTCGCTGTGCCTGGACCGGCACCGCGCCGTGGCCGTGGCTGGCTGGCCCACCGAAGACGTGCTTTACGGCCTGCGCCACCAGCCCCTGCAGCCCGCGCGCGAGAGCGTGCTGCGCCTGATGAAGGCCATCGACGCCGAGCAATCGCTCGAAGCCTTCGAGCACATCCTGGGCGAGGAGCCGCTGCTGGCCTACCGCTTCATGGTCTACACCAACTCAGCGGCGCTGGGCCTGCGCACGGGCGTCGACTCGCTGCGCCGCGGCCTCGTCATGATGGGCTACGGCACGCTGCAGCGCTGGCTGGCCAACCAACTGCCCCACGCCAACCAGGACCCGAACCTGCAGCCCATCCGCGAAGCCATGGTGCTGCGCGCCCGGCTCACCGAACGCCTGGTGGAAGCCGGCATCGAACACAACCTGCGCCGCGAGGTCTACCTCACGGGCCTGTTCTCGCAGCTCGACGAACTGCTGAGCGAGCCCATGGGCACCATCCTGCGGCGCCTGCCGCTGTCGGACCGCATTGCGGACGCCATCGTGCTGCAAACCGGCCCTTACGCGCCCGCGCTGCAAATGGCCAGCGCCCTCGAACGCGACGACGCCAAGGTCGTGCGCACCCTGTGCGAAACGCACGAGATGGACCAGGAGAGCGTCAACCGCGCGCTGCTGCGCGTGCTGTGTGACCTGCAGGTGGAACGGCCCGGCGCGCACAAAGACTGAAGCAAAAATGCCTGATTAGCGACATACCTCAGACTGCGCCGAACGAACACGGGATAACTGGCTCCAACACACATGCCGAGCCATCGGCCAAGGAGCAGCAATGTCCATCAATGCCATCCAGTTCCAACGCGGCCTGTCACTGCCCCAGTTTCAAGCCCTGTACGGCAGCGAGCAGCAGTGCGAGCGCGCTCTTGTCGCTGCCCGTTGGCCCCATGGCTGGCAGTGCGCGCACTGCGGCTGCAAGCGCTTTTTCCACACTCGCAATGGCACGGGCCGACTGCTGTGGGAGTGCTTCCTTTGTGGCTACCAAAGCTCATCCATCGTGGGCACCGTGATGGAGCACACCCACCTGCCCCTGAGGCTGTGGTTCCTGGCCATGTACCTGCTGACACAAAACAAGAACGCCATCAGCGCCCTGGCGCTCAAGCGCCAATTGGGCGTGTCCTACAAAACGGCATGGCTCATGAAGCACAAGCTGATGCAGACCATGGCGCAGCGCGATGAGCGCTACCGTCTGCAAGGGCGTGTGGAGATCGACGATGCCTACCTCGGCGGTGAGCGTGCGGGCCATATCAACGGCGGGCGCCGCGCGGCCAACAAGACGGCCTTCGTCGCTGCGGTGCAGACCAGCGACGATGGCCGGCCCCTGTATATGCGCCTGACGCCTGTGGCGGACTTCACCAACGAGCACATGCGGCACTGGGCCAGTCGCCACCTGAGTGCGGGCTGCCACGTGGTCAGCGATGGCACGCGTGCCTTTGCCCAGGTGCAGCATGCCCAGGCCACGCACGAGCGTTACGTGACTGGCGGTGGGCGCAAGGGGGCGCAGACACCCCAGCTGCGTTGGGTCAACACCTTGCTGGGCAACCTCAAGACCAGCATGGCGGGGACCTATCACTCGTTTGATCACACCAAGTACGCACAGCGCTACTTGGCTGAGTTCTGCTGGCGGTTCAACCGCCGCTTTGATATGCCTGCCATGCTGCCCAGACTGTTGAGGGCCTTGGTGACTACTCCTGCACTGCCTTTGAAGCTGCTGCGGACATCTGAGGTAAGTGGCTAATCAGGCAAAAA
This sequence comes from Paenacidovorax caeni, assembly GCF_001298675.1. Taxonomy (GTDB): domain Bacteria; phylum Pseudomonadota; class Gammaproteobacteria; order Burkholderiales; family Burkholderiaceae_C; genus Paenacidovorax; species Paenacidovorax caeni. The sequence goes on along the minus strand of NZ_CYIG01000032.1, from coordinate 33,689 downwards.
TGGGCCAAAGCCCTTACCTGCCAAGCGCCAGCAGCTATTTTTTTTGCACCTTTTCCAGCGTTTGCGCGCGCACGCGCTGGAATACGCGCCAGAACTGCGCGTCCTGCGTGGTGGAGAAGTTGATGCGCATCAGCGTGCTGGGCTGGCGGCTGGCGTGGAACAGCGCGCCGGGCGCGAGCAGGTAGCCCTCGTCCAGCATGCGCTGGGCCAGCACGTCGGTGTCCACCCCGGTTTCGACCCAGCCGAACATGCCGCCCGGCTCGGCGGCGAAGGTGCAGCCGGCCTCCAGCGCCAGTTGCACGCTGCGCGCGCGCGCCTGGGCCAGGCGCTGGCGCATGCGCTCGCCATGGCGGCGCAGCTGGCCCTGCTCGATGCACAGGGCCAGCGCCTTTTCCAGCAGCGAGGGCGTGGTGAGCGTGGACAGCAGCTTGGTGTCGAGCAGGCGCTCCATCAGCGCCGCGGGCGCGGCCAGGTAGCCCACGCGCCAGGCCGGCGCCAGGATCTTGGCAAAACCGCCCACGTAGATGCTGCGCGACAGGCCGTCGAGCACAGTCAGGCGCGTGGCGTGCCCGGGGGCGATGTGGCTGTAGGTGTCGTCTTCCACCACATAAAAGCCGTGGCGCTGCGCCAGCTGCAGCACCTGGTGCGCGCGCCAGGGCGCGAGGCTGTAGCCGGTGGGGTTGTGCAGCACGCTCACGCTGACGAACAGCTTGGGCGCGTGCAGCTCGCAGTAGCGCGCCATGACCTCCAGGTCGGGGCCCTCGGCGCGGCGCGGCACGGGCAGCACGCGCATGCCCAGCGCGTCGAGCCGGGCGAACTCGACCGACCAGCCCGGCTCCTCCACCATCACCGGGTCGCCCGCCTTGAGCAGGGTGCGGCTCACGATGTCCAGCGCCTGCGTGGCGCCCACCGTGGTCATCACCTGCGCGGGCGAGGCGGGCACGCCCAGGTCCTGCAGGCGGTGCGACAGCGCGGCGCGCAGCGCGGGCGTGCCCAGCGGGTCGCCGTAGCCCAGCAGGCTGTCTTGTAGCGCGCCTTCGGCCATGACCTTGCGCACGGCGGCGGGCAGGAAGCTGGTTTGCAGCCAGTCCATGGGCAGCACGCCCGAGCCAGGCTGCGGCGTGTTCGAGCCCTGGTGGAACATGCCCCGGATCAGCGCGGTGGCGTTGAAGCGCGAGCCCGAGGCCGCCTGCTGCGCCGTTCCCTCGGCCTCGCGCACTATGCTTTTGAGAGCTGCTGGCGCTTTATCCACGGGCGCTGCAGGCGTTTTTTGTGCCGCATCACGCACGAAGAAGCCACGCTGCGGCCGCGCCTCCACCAGCCCTTGCGCCAGCAGCTGGTCGTAGGCCGCCACCACGGTGTACGGGCTCACGCCCTGCTGGCGCGCACATTCGCGCACCGAGGGCAGGCGCGCACCGGCGGGTAGCAGGCGGTTGCGAATGCGCTCGGCAAAGCGCTCGGCGAGCTGCTCGGTCAACGACGACTGGGCGGATCGTTTCAACATGCTGGCAAGAGCCCTGGTCTGTAGTGACGCATGGGCCAATACAGTGAATTGATTTGTCAGGAAAACTGTATTGGCACTGTAATGGTGAAAGCCCTACATTGGGTATCCACATTGCAAAAAATCCCATGCCCCTCGCTGAATTCACCGCCCTGCTGGCGCTGGCCACCGCCATGAGCTTCACGCCCGGCCCCAACACCACGCTGTCCACCGCGCTGGCCGCCAACCGCGGCCTGCGCCCGGCGCTGCGCTTCGTTTGCGCCGTGCCGGTGGGCTGGACGGCGCTGCTGCTGCTGTGCGCGGGCGGCGTGGGTGCCGTGGTGGTGGCGGCGCCCGCGTTGCGCTGGGGCATCAAGGCCGTGGGCATTGGCTACCTGCTGTGGCTGGCCTGGAAGCTCAGCGGCAGCAGCCGCCTGAGCGAGGCCGACGCACGGCGCCTGAACGTGGGCTTCTGGCAGGGCGCAGCGCTGCAGTTCGTCAACATCAAGGCCTGGCTGCTGGCGCTGACCATCGTCGCCGGCTGGGTTGCCGGGCACGGCGACAGCCTGCAGCGCCTGGCCGTGGTGCTGCCGGTGATGGTGTTCTTCGCGTTCTCCAGCAACCTGACCTACGCTGCCGTGGGCGCGCTCCTGCGCCAGTGGCTGGCGCAAGGGCGGCGCCTGCTGTGGTTCAACCGCGCCATGGCGCTGGTGCTGGTGGCCACGGCGGCCTGGATGGTGGCGGCATGAGCGCCCATCCATCCCATCACCCCTCGCGCCAGGACCAGACCCTGGGCCTGTGGCTGGGCGTGCTGGGGGTGGCGATCTTCGCCGTCACCCTGCCCGCCACGCGGCTGGCCACGGGCACGCACGAGCAGCCCCAGCTCTCGCCCTGGTTCGTCACGCTGGGCCGTGCGGCGCTGGCGGGGCTGCTGTCGGCCGTCTTTTTGCTGGCCACGCGCTCGCCGCGCCCGCAGCCGCACCAGTTCAAGCACCTGGGCTGGGCCGTGCTGGGCAATGCCCTGGGCTACCCGCTGCTGCTGGCGTATGCGCTGCGCAGCGTCACGGCCAGCCATGCGGCCGTGGTCACGGCGCTGCTGCCACTGGTGACGGCGGGCGTGGCGGCGCTGGTGTTGCACCAGCGCGCGCGCCTGGGCTTTTGGGTGTGCGCGGTGCTAGGCAGCGTGCTGGTGGTGGCGTTCTCGCTGCTGCGCGGCGGGCAGCAGGGCCACGGCTTCGGCCTGGAGCCGGCCGACGCGCTGCTGGTGGGCGCCGTGGTGGCGGCCTCGGTCGGCTACATCCACGGCGCGCGCATCACGCCCGCGCTGGGGGCCGAGCGCGTGATCTGCTGGGTGTGCCTGCTGGCGCTGCCCGCCACCCTGCCGGCCACGCTGTGGCTGTGGCCGACGCAGCCCATCGCGCCGTCGGCCTGGGGCGGATTCCTGTACGTGGGGGTGTTTTCGATGTGGGCGGGCTTCTTCGCCTGGTACCGCGGGCTGGCCCTGGGCGGTGCGCTGCGCGTGAGCCAAACGCAGCTGCTGCAGCCGTTCTTTTCCATCCTGGCCGCCATCCCGCTGCTGGGCGAGCCGCTGGACGTGGTGACGCTCGGCTTCGCCCTGGCGGTGGTGGCCACCGTGGTGGCGGGCAAGCGGCTGTCATGAGCCACGCGCACGCCCGATACCATTGCACCCGCCGCCCCACCCGCAGGGCGGCAGCCCGCCGCACAACGGCATTTTCTGAACGATTCGGCGCACCCAGCGTGCGCCCCTGGAGATACTGAATGACGAACTGGACCCTGGCCGCACGCGCCGCCAAGATGAACCCCTCGGTGATCCGCGAGATCCTCAAGGTCACCGAAAAGCCCGGCATCATCAGCCTGGCCGGCGGCCTGCCCTCGCCCAAGACCTTCCCGGTCGATGCGTTCGCGCGTGCTGCCGCCACCGTGCTGGCCGAGGACGGCCCCGCGGCCCTGCAATACGCCGCGAGCGAGGGCTTTCCCGCGCTGCGCGAGGCCGTGGCCCAGTGGCTGCCGTGGGACGTGGACCCGGCCCAGGTGCTGATCACCACGGGCTCGCAGCAAGGCCTGGACCTGGTGGCCAAGGTACTGGTCGATGAGGGCAGCCGCGTGCTGGTCGAGACACCCACCTACCTGGGCGCGCTGCAGGCCTTCTCGCCCATGGAGCCGACCATCGTGAGCGTGGCCAGCGACGACGAAGGCCCGCTGGTGGACGACTTCGCCGCAACGGCCGGACACGACAGCGGGCGCGCGCGCTTCATGTACCTGCTGCCCAACTTCCAGAACCCCACGGGCCGCACCATGAGCGAGGCGCGCCGCGCCGCACTGGTGGCCAAGGCGGACGAACTGGGCGTGCCCCTGGTCGAGGACAACCCCTACGGCGACCTGTGGTTCGACCAGCCGCCGCCCGCGCCGCTGACGGCACGCAACCCCGAGGGCTGCATTTACCTGGGCAGCTTCTCCAAGGTGCTGGCCCCCGGCCTGCGCCTGGGCTACGTGGTGGCGCCCAAGGCCATCTACCCCAAGCTGCTGCAGGCCAAGCAGGCAGCCGACCTGCACAGCCCCAGCTTCAACCAGCGCCTGGTCGCCGAGGTGCTGAAGGACGGCTTCCTGGAGCGCCACGTCCCCACCATCCGCGCGCTGTACAAGCGCCAGCGCGATGCCATGCACGCCGCGCTGGAGCGCGAGCTGGCCAGCCTGGGCGTGACCTGGAGCCGCCCCGACGGCGGCATGTTCCTGTGGGCACGCCTGCCCGAGGGCATGAACGCCATCGAACTGCTGCCCGAGGCCGTGGAGCGCAACGTGGCCTTCGTGCCCGGCGCGGCCTTCTATGCCGAGGCACCGGACGCGCGCACGCTGCGCCTGTCATTCGTGACGGCCAGCCCGGCGCAGATCGACACCGGCATCAAGGCGCTGGCAGACACCGTGCGCGCGCGCCTGGCACGCGCCTAACCCCCTCCCCCTTCCCCTCCCGCAGCACCCCGCCCCTGGCCCGCGCCAGGGGCGTGGCCTGCCACACCCTGGAAAAACGCCATGCCCCTGCGCCAACGCCCTTTCAAGCAAGTCGATGTCTTCACTGCCGATGCCTACCGCGGCAACCCGCTGGCCGTGGTGCTGGACGGCACAGGCCTCACCACCGAGGCCATGCAGCACTTCACGCACTGGACCAATCTGTCCGAAGCCACCTTCGTGCTGCCGCCCACGGCCGAAGGCCGCGCGGCCGGGGCCGACTACCGCGTGCGCATCCTCTGCCCCGGGCGTGAGCTGCCCTTTGCCGGGCACCCCACGCTGGGCACCTGCCACGCCTGGCTTGAAGCGGGCGGCCAGCCGCACCAAGACGGCGTGGTGGTGCAGGAATGTGGCGTGGGCCTGGTCACGCTGCGCCGCGAGGGCGCCCGGCTGGCCTTTGCCGCACCGCCGCTGTGCCGCAGCGGCCCGCTGGACGAGACGGACGTGCAACGCATCGCCCAGGGCCTGGGCGTAGCGCGCAGCGACATCGCCGCGCACGCCTGGTGCGACAACGGCCCGCAGTGGCGCGGTGTGATGCTGCGCGACACCCAGCAGGTGCTGGCGCTGCGCCCCGACGCTGCCCTGCTCGCCGGCCTGGACGTGGGCGTGGTGGCGCCCCTCGGCGCCGAGGGCATCGCCTTCGAGGTGCGCGCCTTCTTCCCGGGCAACAACGGCCTGACCGAAGACCCCGTGACCGGCAGCCTCAACGCCGCGCTGGCGCAATGGCTCATCGGCGCCGGGCTGGCCCCGGCACGCTACGTGGCGCGCCAGGGTACGGCGCTGCAGCGCGCCGGGCTCGTCCATGTGGCGCAGGAAGACGGCCACATCTGGGTTGGCGGCAGCAGCGTGACGTGCATCGACGGCACGGTGCTGCTCTGACCGGACTACAAATTTAATAGCTGCTAGCGCTTTATCAGTAAGCCCCAGAGGCCAATTTGACCATGAAAAACCCCGCTTCCTCCTTGCCCACCCTGGCCGACATCGAGGCCGCCGCCCAGCTCATCTACCAGGACTTCCCCGCCACGCCGCAATACCGCTGGGCGCTGCTGGGCGAGCGCCTGGGCACCGAGTGCTGGCTCAAGCACGAGAACCACACGCCCGTGGGCGCGTTCAAAATCCGTGGCGGCCTGACCTACTTCGACCAGCTGGCGCAGCGCGGCGCGCTGCCGCGCGAAGTCATCAGCGCCACACGCGGCAACCACGGCCAGAGCATGGGCTGGGCCGCGCGCCGCCACGGCGTGGCCTGCACCATCGTCGTGCCGCGCGGCAACTCACACGAGAAGAACGCCGCCATGCGCGCGCTGGGGGTCACGCTGGTCGAGCACGGCAACGACTTTCAGGAGGCCCGCGAGCACGCCATGCACCTGGCCGCCGAGCGCGGCGCGCACATGGTGCCCAGCTTTCACACCGACCTGCTGCGCGGCGTGGCCACGTACTGGTGGGAGTTTCTGCGCGCCGTGCCGCACATGGCCGTGGCCTACGTGCCCATCGGCCAGGGCTCGGGCGCATGCGCGGCCATTGCCGCCAAACAGGCACTGGGGCATGGCGTGCGCATCGTCGGCGTGGTCAGCAGCCATGCCACCACCTACGCCGACTCGATCGCCGCCGGCCGCGTGGTGGAAAGCGCCGTGACCACGCAGCTGGCCGATGGCATGGCCTGCCGCGTGGCCGACCAGGCCGCGCTCGACATCCTGGCGCCGCACCTCGACCACCTGGTCCAGGTGAGCGACGCCGAGGTGGCCGCCGCCATGCACGCCCTCTACACCGACACGCACAACGCGGCCGAGGGCGCCGGCGCCGCCGCACTGGCCGCCGCGCTGCAGGAGAAAGAACGCCTCGCCGGCCAGGCCGTGGGCGTAGCCCTCACCGGCGGCAATGTGGACGCAGCAGTCTTTGCGCGCGTGCTCGGCGGCGCGTCCTGCTGAAGTCAGTTACTGAAAATGATTTGCGCGATCACGCCGGTGGCGATGGCCACGAGCAGGTAGTCGGGCCCGTACTGCACCCAGTGGTAGCCCCGGGGCGGCGGCGCCAGCCGGTGCATGCGCCAGTCGTTCACGACGTAGTGGCCGCCGCGGTACGGTGGCGGAATGCGCGCGCCGCGGTACCAGTTGTGCTGCGGCCCGGCACCGCGCTGGCCGTGAAAATGCGGCCCCTGCGCATGCGGCGGCTTGTGCGGCCGGTGGCCCGGCCGGGCCTGCGGCGGCATAGGGTGCGGCGGCGCGGCGTAGCGGTGGGCGCCGGTCATGGCCGGGCGGCGGGCGATGGGGCTGCGCCATGGCCAGCGATGAAGTCGCCAGCAGCGCAGCCGCTACCAAGGCAGCACCGGTGCGGCGGTATGCGTGTTGCATGGTGTCTCGTCCTTTCGCTTGGGGGTGAAACGATGGTGCATTCTGTAGCCAGCGCGCAGGCCCGCGCATGTCGTAAACATGCACGGCTGGTGAAGCTTGTGACCCAATGCAACACTGCCCCCCGCAGCCGTCGCTGCGGAGACAGGCCATGGCGCAGCGCCTCCGGACAATCGCCGCCATGGGAACCCTCTACCTTGTGCGCCACGGCCAGGCCTCGTTTGGCGCCGCCAATTACGACCAACTCAGCCCGCGCGGCCTGGAGCAGGCGCAACGTCTGGGGGCGTACTGGCGCGCGCGCGGCCTGCGCTTCGACGCCGTGCTCACCGGCACGCTGCAGCGCCACGCACAAACTCTGGCCGGCATCGGCGAGGCGCTGGGGCCGCTGCCCCCCGCCCAGGCCCTGCCTGGCCTGGACGAATACGACAGCCTGGCCCTGATCCGCGCCATCCACACCGCGCCCCTGGCCAAGCCGGACACGCCCGAGTTGTTCCGCCAGCATTTCCGCATCCTGTGCGACGCGCTGGCGCAGTGGATGGGCGGCACCATCAGCCCCCAGGGCATGCCCAGCTGGGAGGATTTCTCGAGCGGCGTGCACGCCGCGCTGGATCTCGTGCGCCGCGCACACGCCGGGCAGAACGTGCTGCTGGTCAGCAGCGGCGGCCCCATCTCCACCGCCGTCGGCCAGGTGCTGGGCACGTCGCCCGAAGTGACCATCGCACTGAACATGCGCATCCGCAACAGCGCGGTGACGGAGTTCTCCATCTCGCCCAAGCGGCTGATGCTGCAGACCTTCAACACCCTGCCGCACCTGGACGCGCCGGAGCACGCCGCACTGGTCACCCACGCCTGACGCGCCGCACGCACAGCGCGCCTGTCCGCGCTGGAGTACAACCGGGGCATGCCCCACACCACCGCACACACCGCCGTCTTCGACCTGCAGCTCGCGTCCGACCACCTGCGGCTCGTGCCGCCGCCGCCCGCGCCGCCCTATGCCGCGCCCCTGGGCTGGGGCACGGTGGTGCAGGCCTTTGGCCCCCGCATGCCCACGGCGCTGGCCCTGGAGCACGCCATCGCCATCGTCGAAGACGCGGTGATGCCCGCCACGCGGGTGCTGCCGGGCACGGCCTACGTGCTGCGCACGGCCAGCCCGCTGCTGCGCGAGGTGGCGCTGACCGCCGGGGCGGATCTGGCCGCGCGCCCTGCCCGCCTGTCACGCGCGGCGGTGGAAAACCTGTTCAGCCGCCTGGACAGCCAGGCGCACCGCCCTGGCCATGCCGACCCGGCCCTGCCCCAGCGCCCGGACTTCGCGGCGGCACTGCTGATCCTGCGCGAAGCGCTGCACCATTGGGGCAGCGAATGGATCGACGTCGGCGGTTGAATTAGCGCGGCTGCGCGGGCGTGCCCAGCGTCGACAAGGGCAGCGCGTGCAGCTCCGACAGCAGGTGCGCCAGCGCCTGGCCTGCCGCCTGCACCATCGCCTGCCCGTTAGCGGCCGTGGCCGCTGCCGCGTTGCCCACGGCGCCCTCCGGGTGGTAATCCTCGATGGCCCAGCCCATCTTGGCGCTGCGGCCGTTACCCAGAATGGCATGCGCCGCGGCGCGGTCCTGCGAGGTGGAGCGCCAGTCGCGCGCCTCCTCCATGCGCACCGTCTGCGGCGCCAGGTGCAGCATCATCGACGTCTCGATCTCGCCGCCATGGATGCCGAAGCGGTGCTCCTGCGCGCTGAACAGGCCCTGCACCGCGTCGGGCAGCGGCAGGCTGAACCAGCTCGCGCTGTAGGTGAGTAGCCCGTGGCGCTGGCGCAGCTCGCGCGCCACGATGTCCATGGCCGCCACGTTGCCGCCGTGGCCGTTGAGCAGCAGCAGCTTCTTCACCCCGGCGCGCGCCACGCAGGCGCCCAGTTCGCTCCACAGCGCGATCAGCGTCGCCGGCGAGAGCGTGAGCGTGCCGGGGTAGGACAGGTGCTCGGTGCTCAGCCCGATGGCTTGCGGCGGCAGAAAAAGCACAGGCAGGTCGGCCGGCAGCTGCGGCAACGCGGCGGCGACCACGCCCTGCAGCAGCGTGGCATCGACCGACAGCGGTAGGTGCGGCCCATGCTGCTCGACCGCCGCCACGGGCAGCACCGCCACGGTGCGCGCCGCCAGGCCCGAGGCCTGCGCGGCGGCGAAGTCGCGGGTGGAAACATCGGCCCAATGGCGCGCGGGCCAAGAATTCAGCGAAGGTGCAGGCATGGCGGCATGGTAGCGGCTGAATTGCGCCCGCTTGCGCCGCTTTCTCGGCCCTTGGCCGCACGGGGGACGGCGGCACAATCGAAAGCACACTGCGCCTTGATCCGCCCATGACGACGCCCCTTCCCCTGCTTTTGCGCCACCTGCAACGCTGCTGCCTGGCCGCCGTGCTGCTGGTGCTGCCTGGCCTCGCGGTGGCGGACTTCCGCGACCCCGAAGGGCAGCAGTTCGTCGTCTGGCCCAACATTCCCGTGGTGCGCGCCACCGACTTCGCCGAGTACGCCGCCGACCGCAAGATTTTTGACGAGCTGCACGCCGCCAAGGGCGACCCGGCCACCACCATCGCCGCGCTGCAGGCGGTGGACCAGTTGCAGGCCCACCATGAGCGCGCCGCGCTGGCCGAGCTGGGGCGCAGCCTGAACGTGCTGTTCATCAGCGAGCTGGACCGGCTCACGCGCGCCACCTCCATCCGCACGCCCAAGCTGCGCTTCGACTTCGCTGGCATCACCCCGGCCGAGCTGCAGCGCCCGGCGCTGCTCGACGCCACCGCACTGGCCGCGCTCAAGGCCAAGGCCGGGCAGGTGACGCTGCTGGTGTACATGACCTATGCGCGCACCGAGGGCAGCTCGATCCAGGTCACGGCCACGCTGCTCAAGCCGGCCGACGGCAGCTCGCAGAGCTTCACCGTCACGGCGCTGGCCTCGCAGGCCGCTGCAGCGCTGGCGCAGGACGTGTTCCACTACTTCTACAGCACGCGCTTTGCGCCGTACCGCAACCCGCTGGCCGACCGCGAATGGCTGCAGCCCGCGCCCGGCCACCGCGACCAGATGGTGTCGCTCGAAGCCGCCAGCCGCTACTGCCAGACCCAGGGCGCCGAGCTGCCCACCGAAAACGAGATGGAGGTGGGCGAGTCGTCCGGCATCTACCACGGCGGCATCGAGGCCAAGAACGACCGGCTGTACCACATGCGCACCGGCCAGCTCTACGTGGCCCGGCAGTCGGCCGACGAGCGCGTGGTGCCCAACCGCAACCCCAAAGGCAGCAACGCCTACTACTACTGCATCCGCAAGAAGGCCGGTGCGGCTGTGGCACGCAAGCGCTGAGCCGCGGCGCGGCACTTGATCGGCGGGCGGCTGGCCGCGCGCACAATCGCAGGCACGGAACCAAGGCGCCGCCGGCGCGCTCCTACCCTGCGTCATGTCCACCCATCTGCTGCAGCGCTGGCTGTTCACTCTTATTTTCATAGCTACCAGCGCTTTCTCCATAAGCGCTGGCGCGCAAATTTCCCTCAAGACATCGGCCACCGCCGGCAGCAGCGTGGTGACCACACCGTACGTGCGGGCCGAGCTGGTGGCCCATGCGCCCGAGGGCGTGGGGCCGGGCCAGCCGCTGTGGCTGGGCCTCTCCATCACGCACCAGCCGGAGTGGCACACCTACTGGAAGAACCCCGGTGACTCGGGCCTGCCCACGCAACTGCAATGGCAACTGCCCGAGGGCATGGATGCGGGCGAGATCGCCTGGCCCGTGCCGCACAAGATCCGCATCGGCAACCTGGCCAACTATGGCTACGAGGGGCAGGTGCTGCTGCCCGTGCCGGTCACGGTGTCGGGGGCCTTCGCGCCCGGGCCGCTGGCCAAGGAGGTGACGGTGCAATTGCAGGCCTCGTGGCTGGTGTGCCGCAAGGAGTGCATTCCGGAAGAAGGCCACTTCACGCTGCAACTGCCGCTGCGCAGCACCACCGCGGTGGACGCCGCGGCCTTTGCCGCCGCGCACCAGGCCGCACCGCAGGCGCTGCCTGTGGGCAGCGACGGCAGCAGCAGCGCCCGCGTGCAGGACGGCGCGCTGGTGCTGCGCGTGGCCGGGCTGCCCGCCGCGCTGCAGGGGCAGACGCTGGAGTTTTTCGCCGAAACCGCCAGCGTGATCGAAACCGCCGCACCGTACACCCAGGCGTGGGAAGGCGCGGTGTGGACGGCGCGCATCCCCCTGTCGCCCCAGCGCAGCGCCAGCCCCGAGCCCCTGCCCGTGGTGCTGGCGCACGGCGGCCAGGGCTGGCGCGCCGAGCTTCCGGTGGCGGGCGGCTGGCCCGCGCTGGCCGCTGCCGCCACCGTGTCACCCGCGCTGGAGGCGGCGCTGCGCGCCAATGCGCAGCTGGGCAACAGCCCGGCGCCCGGCGCGGCAGCCGCCCCCGCCCCCGCCGCCGCGCCCCTGGGCACCTGGCTGCTGGCCCTGCTCGGCGCGCTGCTGGGCGGGCTGGTGCTGAACCTGATGCCCTGCGTGTTCCCGGTGCTAGCCATCAAGGTGGTGGGCTTTGCGCGCCACGCGCAAGACACGCGCGCGCACCGCATCAGCGGGCTGGCCTATACCGCGGGCGTGCTGCTGTCCTTCCTTGGCCTGGGCGCGCTCATGCTCGGGCTGCGCGCCGCGGGCGAGGCCGTGGGCTGGGGCTTTCAGCTGCAGTCGCCGGCCGTGGTGGCCACGCTGGCGGTGCTGTTCACGCTGATCGCGCTGAACCTGGCCGGGGTGTACGAATTCGGGCGCATGCTGCCGTCATCGCTGGCCGGCCTGCAGGCGCGCCACCCGGTGGCAGACGCCTTCCTCACCGGCGTGCTGGCCGTGGCCGTGGCTTCGCCGTGCACGGCGCCGTTCATGGGCGCGTCGCTCGGCCTCACGGCCACGCTGCCGGCTGCGCAGGCGCTGGGCATCTTCGCCGCGCTGGGCCTGGGCCTGGCGCTGCCCTATCTGCTGGCGAGCTGGCTGCCCGCCTTCGCGCGCGCGCTGCCGCGCCCTGGCGCCTGGATGCAGACGCTGCGCCGCTTCCTGGCCTTCCCCATGCTGGCCACGGTGGTGTGGCTGGTGTGGGTGCTGGGGCAGCAGACCGGCATCGACGGCGCAGCGGCGCTGCTGGCGCTGCTGGTGGCACTGTCCATGGCCGTGTGGGCGCTGACGCTGCGCGGCACGGCGCGTCGGCTGATTGCTCCGCTTTCCATAGCTGCTTGCGCTTGGCTGGCCTGGAATTGGATGCCAAACATCGTTGAAATCAGGGAGCAGCAAGCGCAAACAGCTCCTGTTTCAGGAGCATGGCAGCCCTGGCGCCCCGGCCTGGCCGACGAGATCGTGGCCACCGGCCGCCCCGTGTTCGTCGACTACACCGCCGCCTGGTGCGTGACCTGCCAGTACAACAAGAAAACCACGCTGGCCGATGCCGAGGTGCTGGCCGACCTGGCCGCCCGGAACGTGGCCCTGCTGCGCGCGGACTGGACGCGGCGCGACCCCGCCATCACCGCCGCCCTCACGCAACTGGGGCGCAGCGGCGTGCCGGTGTACGTGCTGCACGCGCCGGGCAAGGCGCCCGTGGTGTTCAGCGAAATCCTCAGCGCCAGCGACCTGCGCGCGGCACTGGCGGCGCTGTAAGAGCGTGTTCACGATCTCCACGCGGGTGTGCAGGTGCGGAATCGGGCGGTCTGCGTTGTTGCAAATCCTCGCAATAGCAAGGCTATTGCTGCGGTTTGCGCCTAGCAGCCCATCCCGATCCGCATCCTGCACCCCTTCACGCGAGATCGTGAACACGCTCTAAGAAAGCGCTTGCAGGGCCATGGTTTGCTTGCAAGTCTTTACCGTTCTTTGCGCGGAGAAGCGAAGCAGGACCTGCGCAAGCAGCTATCTTTTTTGACTTTCCCCCCAAAGAAGGAGAACCCGCCATGCCCACGCTTTGCCGCCGCTCGCTGATTGCCAGCGCCGCCCTGATGGCGTTCAGCGCCCTGCCCTCGCTGGCCCAGGCCAGCGCCACCGTGGGCCAGCGCGCGCCCGACTTCACGCTGCAGGACACCGCCGGCCAGCCCGTGCGCCTGTCGGACTACAAGGGCAAGACCGTGGTGCTGGAGTGGACCAACCCCGGCTGCCCCTTCGTACGCAAGCACTACGACAGCGGCAACATGCCCGCCACGCAGAAGGACGCCATCGACCATGCCGTGGTGTGGCTGTCCATCAACTCCACCGCGAAGGCCAGCGGCGACTACCTGCAGCCCGCCGCGCTGGCCCACTGGCTGCACGAGCGCAAGGGCGTGGCCACGGCCGTGCTCATGGACGAGGAAGGCACCGTGGGCCAGGCCTACGGCGCCCGCACCACGCCGCATATGTTTATCGTCAACCCCGAAGGCACGCTGGTGTACGCGGGCGCCATCGACAGCATTGCCTCGGCCCGCCCGGCCGACATTCCCAAGGCCACCAACTACGTCAAGGCCGCGCTGGCCGACCTGGCGGCCGGCCGGCCCGTGGCCCAGGCGGTGACCCAGGCGTATGGGTGCAGCGTGAAGTACAAGTGACCGCCGGGACGCCGCGCAGCACGCGCGGCTGCTTACACTCCAGCGCATGAGCCGTACCCCCGACACCATCAGCACCCTGCAAGGCATCCTCACGCGCTGCCGCACCCTGGCCGTGGTGGGCCTGTCGCCCCAGTGGCACCGCCCGAGCTACTTTGCCGCCAAGTACATGCAGGCACATGGCTACCGCATCGTGCCGGTGAACCCCCTGGTCGCGCGCGAAGGCGGCCAGATCCTGGGCGAAACCGCCTACGCCAGCGTGACTGAGGCCGCCGCCGCGCTGGCCGCACAGGGCGCGAAAATCGACATGGTGGACTGCTTTCGCAAGAGCGAGGACATTCCGCCGCTGGCCGAAGAAGCCGTGGCCGTGGGCGCCCAATGCCTGTGGCTGCAGCTGGGCGTGTTCAACGAAGCCGCCGCACAGCAGGCCGAAGCGGCCGGGCTGCTCACGGTGCATAACCGCTGCGTGAAGATTGAGCACGCGCGCATCTTCGGCGGCCTGGGCTGGATGGGGGTGAACACCAAGGTGATCTCCTCGAAGCGGCTACAGCAACTGCCGTACTGACCCCGCACGGGCACCCACCACTCCTGAATCAATAGCTGCCAGCGCTTGCCCCATAAGCGCTGGAGGCTTTTTTTGCATAAAACCATGGCAGACCACGCATCTCCCGGCGCTGAGCGCACTTTTGGCTTTGGCACCCGCGCCATCCACGCAGGCGCCCGCCCCGACCCCGTGACCGGCGCGCGCGCCACGCCCATCCACCAGACCACCAGCTTCGTTTTTGACGACGCCGAGCACGCCAGCAGCCTGTTCAACCTGCAGACCTTTGGCAACGTGTACAGCCGCATCAGCAACCCCACGGTGGCGGTGCTGGAAGAGCGCATTGCCAACCTGGAAAACGGCCGCGCCGCGCTGGCCTGCGCCAGCGGCATGGCCGCGCAAATGGCGGCGCTGCTGGCCATTTTGAAAACCGGCGACCACATCGTGGCGGCCAGCACGCTGTACGGCGGCACCGTGGGCCAGCTGGGCGTAGGCTTTAGCCGTCTGGGCATTGAAACCACCTTTGTCGATCCCGCAGACCCAGACAACTTCGCCCGCGCCATGCGCCCGAACACGCGCGCCGTGTATGGCGAAACCATTGGAAACCCGCTGGTGAACGTGCTGGACATTGGGCGAATAGCCGACGTGGCGCACGCGCATGGTGTGCCGCTGGTGATCGACAACACCGTGGCCAGCCCCTACCTGTGCAACCCTTTGGCGCTGGGTGCCGACATCGTGGTGCACAGCGCCACCAAGTACATCGGCGGCCACGGCACCACCATGGGCGGCGTGGTGGTGGAGGGCGGCAAGTTCCCGTGGGACAACGGCAAGTTCCCCGAGATGGTGGAGCCCAGCCGCGCCTACCACGGCGTGAAGTTCTACGAGACCTTTGGCGACTTTGGCTACACCATGAAGGCGCGCATGGAGGTGAACCGCACCTTTGGCGGCGTGCTCTCGCCCATGAACGCCTGGCAGCTGATGCAGGGCGCCGAAACCCTGCACCTGCGTATGCGCGAGCACTGCCGCAACGCGTTGGCCGTCGCTCAATTCCTGCAAAACCACCCGCAGGTGGCCTGGGTGAACTACCCCGGCCTGCCCGATTCGCCCTACCACGCGCTGGCGCAAAAGCAGTTCCGCGCGGTGGACGGCGCGCCCGGCGCCTCGGGCATCCTGACGTTTGGCGTCAAGGGCGGGGCCGCAGCGGGCGAGAAGTTCATCGACGCCTGCGAGTTCGCCAGCCACCTGGCCAACATCGGCGACGCCAAGACGCTGGTGATCCACCCCGCCTCGACCACGCACCGCCAGCTCAGCGAGGAAGAACTGCAGCGCGCGGGCGTCTCGCCCGACATGGTGCGCCTGTCGGTGGGCATTGAAGACCTGGATGACATCCTGTGGGACATCGACCAGGCGCTGGCGCGCAGCGCCCGGGGATAAAGCGCCTCGATCAAACGCTGCCAGCGCTGATCCAACAAGCGCTGGAGGCCAAAAAAGGCCCAAGGCAAGGCGCGGGGTCAGCGCAGTGGCCCAAGCTGGGTTTGCAGGCTGTGGCCAATGGCCAGCAGCGCGCGGTCGGCGCTGCGCTGGCCGACCACCATCAGGCCGACCGGCAACACGCCCGCGGGCTGCGTGATCGGCAGCGACAGCGCCGGCAGGTCATAGAAGTTGAACACCGTGGTGTTGCGCAGCAGCAGCACGTTGGTGCGGTGGTAGGCGTCGGCGTCATGGTCAAGCGCGTCGATGCGCGGCGCCTGCATAGGCACCGTGGGCAGCAGCAGCACGTCGTAGTCGGCGATCTGCGCATCGAGCTCGGCCATCAGGCGCTGGCGCGCGCGCAGCAGGCCGACGTAGTGCGCCGCCATGATCGACTGGCCCGGACGCAGACGCGCCAGCACCGCGGAGTCGATGGCGTCGGGCTGGTGGGCCAGCACGTCGGCGTGAATGTGCGCGGCTTCCGCGGCGGTGATGCTGCCGTTTTGCTGCAGCCGGGCGGGTGCACCCAGCCAGTCGTCCAGCGCCACGTCGTCCACGCGGGCGCCGGCCTGCGCCAGCGCCTGCAGCACCTGTTCAAAGGCCTGCGCCACGGCGTCTTCGGTCTGCGTGAACAGCAGACCGCGCGGCACGCCCACGCGCAGGCCGCGCAGCTGGCGGCGCGGCAGCGGCTGCCACGGCTGGCCGGCCATGACGGCATCGGCCTGGGCGCATTCGAGCACGCTGCGCGCCAGCGGGCCAACCGCGTCCAGCGTGAACGACAGCGGGAAGGCGCCGTCGCGCGGCACGCGCTGCTGCGTAGGCTTGAAGCCGGTAATGCCATTGAGCGCCGCGGGAATGCGCACCGAACCGCCGGTGTCCGAGCCAATCGAGATGTCGGAAAAACCGCGCGCCACCGCCACCCCGGCGCCGGCCGACGAACCGCCCGGAATGCGCGTGGCATCGAGCGCGTTGCCGGGCGTGCCGAAGTGCGGGTTGATGCCCACGCCCGAGAACGCGAACTCGGTCATGTTGGTTTTACCGACGATCACCGCGCCCGCAGCGCGCAGGCGCTGCACGATGGCCGCGTCTTGCGTCGCTGGCGCGGCGCTGCGCAGCACGGCCGAGCCGGCCGTGGTGGGCTCGCCCGCCACGTCGAACAGGTCTTTCACCGACACCACGCGGCCGTCGAGCGGGCCCAGCGGCGTGCCGCTGGCGGCGCGCGCATCGGCCGCGCGCGCCGCGGCCAGCGCGGCCTCGGCGTACACGCGGGTGAAGATGCGCCGCCCTTCTTCGCCCGCCGCCGCAATGGCGGCCAGGGCGTTCTCGGTGCGCTGCAGGGAGGTAGGTTGCATGGTGTGGTTCTCCGGTCAACTGGCCTGCGAAGCTACCACGCTGCGCCGGGGCCCTCCGCCAGGGTCTTCCTCGCGGTGCGAGACAATCGGGGCCATGCAATTCCCCCCCCTCCTCAACGACACCTTCCTGCGCGCCTGCCGTCGCCAGGCCACCGACTACACCCCCTTGTGGCTGATGCGCCAGGCGGGCCGCTACCTGCCCGAGTACAAGGCCACGCGCGCCAAGGCAGGCAGCTTCATGGGCCTGGCCATGAACGTGGACTACGCCACCGAAGTCACGCTGCAGCCGCTGGAGCGCTTTCCGCTGGATGCGGCCATTTTGTTCAGCGACATCCTCACCGTGCCCGACGCCATGGGCCTGGGCCTGTCATTCGCCGAGGGCGAGGGCCCGCGCTTTGCCAAAGCCATCCGCAACGAAGCCGATGTGGCCCAGCTCGCCGCGCCCGACCTGGACAAGCTGCGCTACGTGTTCGATGCTGTCACCAGCATCCGCAAGGCGCTGAATGGCCGCGTGCCGCTGATCGGCTTCTCGGGCAGCCCCTGGACGCTGGCCTGCTACATGGTCGAAGGCAAGGGCAGCGACGACTACCGACTGGTCAAGAGCCTGATGTACAGCCGCCCCGACCTGATGCACCGCATCCTGGCCGTGAACGCCGACGCCGTGGCCGCCTACCTGAATGCGCAGATCGACGCAGGCGCCCAGGCGGTGATGATTTTTGACAGCTGGGGCGGCGTGCTGGCCGATGGTGCTTTTCAGCAGTTCAGCCTGGAATACACGCGCCGCGTGCTGGCGCAGCTCAAGCGCACCGGAGTGGACGGGCAAGACGTGCCACGCATCGTCTTCACCAAGGGCGGCGGCATCTGGCTGGAAGACATGAAAGACATCGACTGCGAGGTGCTGGGCCTGGACTGGACGGCCAACCTGGGCAAGGCGCGCGCCATCGTCGGCGGCCAAGTGGGCGGCCCCGGCAAGGCGCTGCAGGGCAACATCGACCCCAACGTGCTGTTTGCCCCGCCCGACATGGTGGCCGCACAGGCACGCGCGGTGCTCGACAGCTTTGGCACGCCCCACACCGACAAGACCACCACCGGCCCGACGCACATCTTCAACCTGGGCCACGGCATCAGCCAGTTCACCCCGCCCGAGCACGTGGCTGCGCTGGTCGAGGCGGTGCACAGCCATTCGCGCGCCCTGCGCCAGGGCTGATGCGCCGAGAGAGGTGAGCGGGCACTTATGCACTGCGCGGCCCGGGCGTTACAAGTCCTGGGCCACGCTGACAGCGCCCCGAGCGCCGGCCAGATAACTCACGTAAGTGCTTGATTTTCAATGGATTGCCGGTTTTGCCCATTTTCCGTGCAATCCAGCGAAAGCCCCATTTTTCAAGGCTTTGGGCGCGCTTCCCCAGGGATGTCAACAAAGTTATCCACAGTTTTTTGGGATACCCCGTGAAACCTCCGAAAAATCAAGCACTTGCGCCTGAAACCGAAGACAGAATGGCCACTTCTAGGTGAAAACCCTAGCACAAAACCACCCTCTCTTTGGCCATTTGGTGCCACGCAGTGCTACTTATGCACAAAAACGATAGCAAGCCACGCCTCCCCACAGCCCATGGCGTTCGCCCCCATCCCCCTGCTGGCAGAGGCCAAGAGCGTTGATTCATAAGGTTTTTTCTTTTTTGCCCAATTTGCGTGCAATCCGTCCGGGCCCAGTATTCATGCGGCCTGGGCCGGGGTGGCTACAGGATGCCCACAAAGTTATCCACAGAAACCGTGGATGACCCGGCAAACCCAGGCACATCAAGCACTTAGCCCCGCATCTGCCAAACCGTGTGAACAAGTTCCGCTAAATGACCTGCATCCTGCACGTGGCCGTCCAGACCCCCGCTCACAGCGGCGTGGGCGACCTGCTCAGCTACCAGCACACCGAAGCCCTGGCGCCCGGCACGCTGGTGCGCGTGCCCCTGGGCCAGCGCGAGGTGCTCGGCGTGGTGTGGGATGCCTTGCCCGGCGAGCCGCTCCCCGCGATGGCGCAGTTGCGCCCCGTGGCCGGCGTGCTCGCAGGCCTGGCGCCACTGGATGCCGCCTGGCGCCGCCTGGTGGCCTTCGCCGCGCGCTACTACCAGCGCGGCCTGGGCGAGGTAGCGCTGGCCGCGCTGCCGCCGCAATTGCGCGAACTCGGCCCCGAGCAGCTCGCACGCCGCCTGCGCCGCCCGGCCGCGCCCGCGCAGGACGCGCCGGACGCCCCAGAAACTACCGAAACCATAGCACTCAGCGCCGAGCAGCAAAGCGTGTGCAGCCAAATCGCGTCGCAACCCGGCCCCTTTCTGCTGTATGGCAGCACCGGCAGTGGCAAGACCGAGGTGTACCTGCACAGCGTGCAGGCCGCACTGGCACGCGACCCGGCAGCCCAGGCGCTGGTGATGGTGCCCGAGATCAACCTCACGCCGCAGCTTGAAGCGCGCTTTCGCGCCCGCTTCGCGCCGCTGTATGGCGCAGGCAGCGTGGTCAGCCTGCACAGTGGCATGACAAATCCGCAACGCCTGGCCAGCTGGCTGGCCGCGCACAGCGGGCGCGCGCGCATCGTGCTGGGTACGCGCATGGCGGTGTTCGCCAGCCTGCCGGGGCTGGCGCTGATCGTGGTCGACGAAGAGCACGACGCCAGCTACAAGCAACAGGAAGGGGCGCGCTACTCGGCGCGCGATCTGGCGCTGTGGCGCGGGCGCGAGCAGGGCGCCAAGGTCATCCTGGGCAGCGCCACACCCTCGCTGGAAAGCTGGCACGCCAGCCGCCCGCCCACGCCCGAGGACCCGCAAGGCGGGCGCTACCTGCGGCTGCACATGCCCAGCCGCATTGGCGCGGGCGCGCTACCGCGCCTGCGCCTGGTGGACATGGCGCAGCAACCACGCGGCGCGGTCTTCTCGCCGCCGCTGCTGGCCGCCATGACCGAGCGCGTGGAGCGTGGCGAGCAGTGCCTGGTGCTACTGAACCGGCGCGGCTTCGCCCCGGTGCTGCACTGCCACGCCTGCGGCTGGAAGAGCGACTGCCCGCACTGCAGCGCACACCAGGTGTTCCACAAAACCGACCGCAGCCTGCGCTGCCACCACTGCGGTTTCGCGCAGCGCGTGCCACGCGCCTGCCCGGGCTGTGGCAACCTCGACATCGCCCCCGTGGGGCGCGGCACTGAGCAGTTGGAGGAACAGCTGGCCGCGCTGCTGCGCAACGTCATCACCCCCGCACGGCGCGCCGCGCGTGTGGCGCGCATCGACGCCGACACCACGCGCGCCAAAGGTGCGCTGGAAGAACAGCTCGCCCAGGTTCACGCCGGCGAGGTGGACGTGCTGGTGGGCACGCAGATGGTGGCCAAGGGCCACGACTTTCGCCGGATCACCCTGGTGGCTGCGGTGCAGCCCGACGGGGCACTGTTCTCCAGCGACTTCCGCGCGCCCGAACGCCTGTTCGCACTGCTCATGCAGGCAGCAGGCCGCGCCGGGCGCGACGCGCGCTACATGGAGGCCCAGGCCAGCCAGCCTGAGATGTGGGTGCAGACCTGGCACCCCGATCACGCGCTGTTCGCTGCGCTGCGCCGCCATGACTACCCGGCTTTCGCGGCCCAGCAGCTCGGCGAACGCGCCCAGGCCGGCATGCCGCCCTTCGCCTTCCAGGCCCTGGTGCGCGCCGACGCGCGTACACAGGAAACGGCCCAGGCCTTCCTGCAGGCCGCCGGCGATGCAGCGCGGGCCACCCCGCTGCCGGGGCTGGAGCAGGTGTTCATCTTTCCGCCAGTCCCGCTGGCGGTGCAGCGCGTGGCCAATGTGGAGCGCGCGCAAATGCTGCTGGAAAGCACCAGCCGCACCGCGTTGCAGCGCTTCCTGGCCGCCTGGCAGCCGCTGCTGCACGCCGAGCGTGCACGGCATAAAGGCCTGGTGCGCTGGCTGGTGGACGTGGACCCACAAGCCATCTGACCCACTTTGAAGGCCCGGACACCGCGCCACGGGCATGATTCCTGCGTGACTCCCAGGGCATGAAATGCATGCGCTGCCGGTGTTTTCACCAATGCCAAGCGCATTCTTTTCGGGCATCGTGCCTGCCCACGGTTCGCAAGGCCGTTTTTTTGATGGGAATCCACACATGACCTTCCAGCCCTTGCGCAAATCCCTGGTGGCCGCGGCATCGTCCTCGCCGGTATCGCCGGCAACCCTGCACTGAGCCTGGCGCAAGACGCCAGCCCCGCCGCTGCGAGTGCGGCCGCCCAGGCCGCCGCCAAGCCCCACGTCGTGGTGCTGGCCACTGGTGGCACCATCGCCGGCGCCGGAGCGTCGGCCATGAACAGTGCCACCTACTCGGCCGCCAAGGTGCCGGTGGACAAGTTGCTGGCCGGCCTGCCTGAGCTGGGCAACATCGCCAAGGTGTCGGGCGAGCAGGTGTTCCAGATCGCCTCCGAGAGCTTCACCAACGAGCACCTGCTCAAGCTGGCGCAGCGTGTGTCGCAACTGGCCAAGCAAAGCGACGTGGACGGCATCGTCATCACCCACGGCACCGACACCCTGGCCGAGACCGCCTACTTCCTGAGCCTGACGGTGCACACCGACAAGCCCATCGCCGCGGTCGGCTCCATGCGCCCGGGCACCGCCCTGTCGGCCGATGGCGCGCTGAACCTGGTCAACGCCGTGAGCGTGGCCGCCTCCAAGGACGCCAAGGGCAAGGGCGTGTTCGTCACCATGAACGACGAGATCAACACCGCCCGCGACGTGAACAAGGACATCAACGTCCAGACCAGCGCCTTCAAGAGCCAGTGGGGTCCGCTGGGCATGGTGGTGGAGGGCAAGAACTACTGGTTCCGCGCCCCGGTCAAGCGCCACACCAACCAGTCCGAGTTCAACATCGACACCATCACGGCCCTGCCGCAGGTGAACATCGTCTACGCCTATGGCAACGTACAACCCACGGCCGTGAACGCCCTGGTGTCGAGCGGCGCCAAGGCCATCATCCACGCCGGCACGGGCAATGGTTCGGTGGCCGACCGCATGGTCAAGCCGCTGCAGGACGCACGTGCCAAGGGCACCGTCATCGTTCGCGCCTCGCGCGTGCCCTATGGCTTCGTGTTGCGCAACGCCGAGCAGCCTGACGACAAGTACGACTGGGTGGTGGCCCATGATCTGCGCCCGGAAAAGGCACGCATCCTGACCATGCTGGCCGTGGCCAAGGGCGCCAGCACGCAAGCACTGCAGCGCATGTTCTGGGAGTATTGAAGCCTCTGAGCGGCGGTGCGGCTTTCACAGCACCGTCATACCGGGGGCCTACGCTGGGGCGCTTCTCCAACCGCCCCCGCGCGCACTATGACTCCCTCAATGGACCGCCGCCGCTTCCTCGCCCGCACCAGCTTCTTCGTCGTCGCCGCCTCTGCGCTCAGCGCCTGCGGCGGCGGAGATGACGAACCCACGGGCCGCTACCAATTCCCGCAGGGCGTGGCCAGCGGAGACCCGCGCGAGTCGAGCCTGGTGTTCTGGAGCCGTTGCGTGCGCGCAGACGGTTCCGCCGGCGATGTGCCGGTGCGGTTGCAGGTGTCCAAGAGCACGCGGTTTGACACACTGCTGGCCGACGTAGCGCTCACCGCCAGCGCCACCTACGACTTCACCGTGCGCGCCAAAGTCACAGGACTGCCCTCGGCCACGCCGCTGTACTACCGCTTCGTGGCCGGCAACGACTTCAGCGCAGTCGGTACCGGCAAGACCGCGCCTGCTGCGGGCGCGACCGTGCCGCAACTGCGCTTCGCCTGGTTCACCTGCCAGGACTGGAGCGTGAACCACTGGGCCGCGATGAACCTGCTGGCTGCCGAGTCCGACCTGGACTTCATCGTGCACCTGGGCGACTACATCTACGAAACCGTGGGTGCGGCCTTCCAGTCCGGCGCGGCCGAGCCGGCGCACCCGCGCATCAGCCTGCCCAACGGCACCAAGCTGGCCGACGGCACCGTCTACGCCACCACGCTGGCCGACTATCGCACGCTCTACCGCACCTACCGCGGCGATGCCCGGCTGCAGGCGTTGCATGCCAAGTTCGCCCTGATCGCCACCTGGGACGACCATGAGTTCAGCGACGACTGCTGGCAGGACCACCAGACCTACACCAACGAAAACAAGCAGGAAACCGCGCGCCGCCGCGCGGCCAGCCAGGCCTGGCTGGAATACATGCCGGTCGATTTTGGCGACATGTCGTTCGACAGCGCCAACGCGGCCTACACCAACCTGCGCATCTACCGCGACTTCAAGTTCGGCAACCTCGCCCACCTGGTGATGACCGACCAGCGCCTGTACCGCGACGACCACCTCGTGTCCGAGGCGGTCATCGCCCAGGCCCAGGGGCACGACCCGATCAACGGCGGTGATTCCATCGGCTCGCGCTACTTCGTGCAGCAGCCCGTGCTGGCACAGTTCGAGGCCCTCAAGACCCAGGCCCTGGGGCGCACGCCGTCCATGTTGGGCACAACCCAGACCGACTGGTGGAAGCAGACGCTCAAAAACAGCACCTCCACCTGGAAGATCTGGGGCAACGAGGTCATGCTCAGCCGCCTGTGGCTGGACTTGCGGGCCCTGGCGCCCGCGCCCTACAACGCCCAGTACGTGGTCAACTGCGATGCCTGGGACGGCTTCCCCAGCCACCGCGCCGACCTGCTGCGGCACATCACCAGCAACGGCATTCAGAACGTGGTGGCGATCACAGGCGACCTGCACGCCTTCCAATGCGGCGTGGTGCGCGACGACCCAGCCAACCCCGCAACCGGTGCGCCCGCCGTGGTGGACTTCGTGTCCGCGGGCATCAGCAGCTCCAGCTTCTACACGTACATCAAGGCCGGCGCCGGCAGCACGCCGCTGGCCGCACTGGTGGCCACGCCCGAGGGCTTTGACGGCCTGTTGCGCGCCCACAACCCCGACTTCGCCTACGTTGACCACAACGCGCAGGGCTACGCCAGCGCAACGCTCACGGCGGCAGCGCTGACCGTGGTCTACAACAAGGTCAAGCCGCTCAACGCGGACGGCACGGCGCCCGCCAGCCCGCTGCTCAAGCGCACCCGCATCACGCTGGCCGCAGGCAGCCGCCAGCCCGTGGTGCAGGACAACGCCTGAGCCCCCGCTCCCCGGCCGTCACGCAAGCAGCGCCACGGCCGCGGAAAAGCTCAGGAAAGCGAGCACCGTCGACACCAGGATGATGCGTGCCACGCGCCCGCCGTGGGCGCCAAAGCGCTCCACCAGCAGCACCACGTTGCTGGCGCTGGGCAGCGCCGCCACCAGCACCAGCGCTGTCAGGGTGAAGTCCGACAAAGGCGCCCCCAGGGCGATGGCAGCCCGGCCCACACCCCACACCAGCAGCGGGTGCAGTACCAGCTTGGCCAGCGCCAGCGGCACGTACTGGCGCCAGGGCACTTGTTCATGCAGGCTGGTTTGCGAGCGCGCCAGCACCGCGCCGAGGGTGAACAACGCCACCGGCGAGGCTGCGCCAGCCAGCATGGCCAGGGTCTGGTCCACCGGCGTGGGCAAGCGCCACTGCAGCGCCGAAGCCAGCGCGCCCAGGAAGATGGCCCAGGGCATGGGGTTCACGGCCATGCCGCGCAGGGCGTTGCGCAGCGCCACCGCCGCGCCGTGCGCACCCGCGCCATCCAGGCGCGACAGCGCGATGCACAGCGAGCTGGTAACGCACATGTCCAGCGCCATGGTGACGATGACCGGCCCCGCGCTGGCCTGGCCCAGCAGCGCCACCAGCAGCGGCACGCCCATGAAACCCGAGTTGGGAAACGCCGTGACCAGCGCGCCGAAGGCCGCATCGTTCCAGCCAATGCGCCCGCGCCGCGTGGCGGCGATGGTCACGCCCACCAAGAGCAGCGCGCACAGCAGGTACACGCCGCCCACCACCGGGTCGAGCAGCTGCGCAATGGGCGTGCCCGCGCCGAAGCGGTACAGCATGCACGGCAGCGCGAAGTACAGCACGAAGGTGTTCAGCCCGCCGATGGCCGGCACCGGCAGCACGCCGGTGCGCGTTGCCAGGTAGCCGCACAGCACCAGGGCGAAGAACGGAAAGGTGATTTGTAGGACGGAGAGCACCGGCGCATTCTCGCCCTGCGCGCAGGGCGGCCCAGGACTCGGGCCCGTGAAATTTTTTCCGCCGCTATCATGCGCGCTCCACGCTTGCGCCCGCCCGATCTGCCCCTCCTTCCTCCCATGTCCGCCGGTCTCAACCTCGCCCAGCTCCAGGCAGTGCATTACACCGAAGGCCCATGCCTGGTGCTCGCGGGCGCGGGCTCGGGCAAGACGCGCGTCATCACGCACAAGATCGCGCGGCTGATCGAAACCGGGCTGCAGCCCCGGCGCATCGCCGCCATCACCTTCACCAACAAGGCCGCCGCCGAGATGCGCGAGCGCGCCAGCGGCCTCATCGGCCGCCAGGCCAAGGACGTGCTGGTGTGCACCTTCCACGCTCTGGGAGTGCGCATGGTGCGCGAGGACGGCCACGTGCTCGGCCTCAAGCCCTCGTTCAGCATTCTCGACGCGGACGATGTGAGCGGCATCCTCAAGGACTGCGCGGGCGGCACCACCGACCTGGCCACCGCGCGCCAATGGCAATGGACCATCAGCGCCTGGAAGAACCAGGGCTGGGACGCACGCAAGGCCCTGGCCATGGCGCAGGACGACCACGAGCGCAGCATCGCCCTCATCATGCAGCGCTACGAGGAGCGCCTTGCCGCCTACCAGAGCGTGGATTTCGACGACCTGATCGGCATGCCCATGCGCCTGCTGCGCCACCACCCCGAGGTGCGCGAAAAGTGGCAGCGCATCCTGGGCCATGTGCTGGTCGATGAATACCAGGACACCAATGCCACGCAGTACGAACTGCTGAAGTTCCTGGTGGGCGAACGCGCGCGTTTCACCGCCGTGGGCGACGATGACCAGAGCATCTACGGCTGGCGCGGCGCCACGCTGGACAACTTGAAGAAACTACCGCAGGACTTCCCGCAGCTCAAGGTGATCAAGCTGGAGCAGAACTACCGCTCCACCAGCGCCATCCTGCGCGCGGCCAACAACGTCATCCAGCCCAACCCCAAGCTGTATCCCAAGACACTGTTTTCCGAGCTGGGCGAGGGCGAGCCGGTGCGCGTGCAAGACTGCGACAACGAGGAGCACGAAGCCGAGCGCGCCGTGGCGCGCATCCAGAGCCTGCGCGCCGCCGCCAACCCGCCACCGGCGTGGAAGGACTTCGCCGTGCTCTACCGTGCCAACCACCAGGCCAAGCCCTTCGAGAAGGCCCTGCGCAAGGCCAACATACCCTACAAGGTATCGGGCGGCACGAGCTTCTTCGACCGCGCCGAGATCAAGGACCTGTGCGCCTGGTTCCGCCTGTGGATCAACAACGACGACGATCCGGCCTTCCTGCGCGCCATCACCAGCCCACGCCGCGGCGTCGGCCACACCACGCTCGGTGCGCTCGGCGAGTTCGCCACGCAGCACAAGCAAAGCATGTTCGGCGCGCTGTTCAACGCCATGCTGCCCGCCGTCATTCCCCGGCGCGGGCTAGAGGGGCTGATGGAGTTCGGCCGCACCGTCAACGAGCTGGAGTACCGCGCGCGCCACACCTACGGCGCCGAGGCGGCGCGCGCCTTCCTGACGGACTGGCTGAAGGAGCTGGGCTACGAGCAGCACCTGTACGACAGTGAAGACAGCGAAAAAGTGGCTGCCGCGCGCTGGAGCAACGTGCTGGAGTTCTGCGACTGGATGGCCCAGCGCGCCGGCGGCCAGGTGGAGGATGGCACCGGCACGCACAGCGAAACCAAGAGTCTGCTGGAAGTGGCGCAGACCATCGCCCTGCTGTCCACCATCTCGGAGCGCGAGCAGGAGCAGGACATGGTGGTGCTCTCCACCCTACACGCCAGCAAGGGGCTGGAGTGGCCGCACGTCGTCCTGGTGGGGGTAACCGAGGGCATGCTGCCCTTCAAGCTCGACGACGACGAAGGCCGCCAGGAAGAGGTCAGCCACGACACGGCGGCCCGCCTGCAGGAAGAGCGCCGCCTGATGTACGTGGGCATTACCCGCGCCCAGCGCACCCTGGTGGTGAGCTGGACGAAGAAACGCAAGAAGGGCCGCGAGATGGTGGCCTGCCAGCCCAGCCGCTTCATCGCTGAAATGAAGCTCGACGCCCGCACCGCGCGCGAAGACCCGCGCGAGAAACTCAAGGCCCTGCGCGCCGAATTCGCCGCGCGCAAGGCCCAGGCCGACAACCGCACGCCATGACCCGCATTGCCACTCTTTTTTTGATAGCTGCCAGCGCTTTCTCCGCAAGCGTTTGGGCGCAAAAATCCTCACAAACCGAACACGTACCCTGCACCGCCGCCGCAGACATGCAGCAGCGCCATCTGCTGGGCCAATGGCAGGCCGAGCTCGGCGGCCAGAGCGAGGCACTGCGCCTGGGGCCGCACCCGGAGCTGCGCGACAGCGTGCGCGGCACCCTGCAGCGCGGTGGACGGACGGTGCAGGTCGTGGGCGACGTGGACGACGGCCAGCTCACGCTGGAGGAGTCGGAGGATGGCAAGCGCATCAGCGCCACCTGGCTGGGCGAAGTCACCGAGGGCCGCTGCGGCAAGGAAATCCGCGGCACCTGGAGCCCCGAGGCCACCCCGGGCGCCAGCGGCCCGGCGCCCGCGCCCGTGCCATTCGTGCTGCGCAAGCAAAGCGGCTGGTGATGCGGCTGACAATGCCTTGAGCCAGGTCACAACCGGTTACGGTTGCGCGCCCCTCCTTGCTTGAATCCCACCAGGGCTGCGGCCACAATGCACGCACTCCTGCAAGCGGGGATATACGAAGGGAGGAGATGCGACGACAAGCGGCCATTTGCAGCCACTTGCCGCCGTTTCACACTAAGGCAACGTTGAACAAGTCCCCGCGATGGCGCGCGCCCTGGTTTGGAATGGGATGCAAGGCGCAAACCGCAGCCATAGCCGTAGCTATGGCGAGGATTTGCAACACAGCAGACCGTTCCAAAGCGGGGATGCGCGACGCGCGGGGACTTGTTCAGCGTTGCCCTAAAGCCCCGCGGCGTCCCGTCCCCAGACCACAGCGCCCGAAGGAAAATCCATGGATTTGCAATACCAGCTCAAGGCCGGCAACTACTACCTGTACGACATGCGCGATGCGCCCAGTGCCGTCACGGGTGAGCGCCGCTTCAAGCTCAAAACGGATACCGTGGCCATCGCCTTCGACCTGTTCACCGGCCAGGTGCACCAGCACGGCAACCCGACGCGCATCCAGTCCTGGGCCGCCCACCACCGCCGCCGCCTGCGTGCCGCAGGCGCCCTGGCCGAGGCCAATGACCTGGTGGTCGTCTCCGGCCCGCTGCCGGTGGACGAGCTGAACAAATGCCTGTGGATCGCGGGCTACTGCCGCCGCATGTTCAAGCGCCTGGCCAGCCTGCCGCACGGCAAGCTGCAGCGCCACGAATCTTCCTATAAAAAAGCAGCCTAGCGCTTATCTAGCAAGCGCTGACAGCTCTTCTTTAAGTAGCACATCAAGCGTCGGCGTCAATCACTTCCTGCGGCTCAGGGTGTTTGACCACCGTCACCGGCACCGTGCACTGGTGCACCAGCGCCTGCGACACCGACCCCAACCAAGCGCCACGCAGCCCGCCCAGTCCGCGCGCGCCGATGATGAGCGCATCGCAGCCGCAACGCTCCGCCATGTCCGCCAGCGTGGCCGCCACCGGGCCGAGGGCAATTTCCGTCTCGTAGGGCACGCCCGCAGCCTCCACCAGTGCCACCGCTGAGGCCAACAGGTGCTGGCCCGCCTCGACGCTGGCCGTGGCCACGGCATCCGCGCCCTGCGTGGCCAGCTCGATCAGCGAAGCCTCTTCCTGCACATGGCCCAGCACCAACGTGGCCTGCAGGCCGCCGCGGCGCACCAGCATCAACGCGTGGCGCACGGCGTCCAGGGCCAGTTCGGAACCGTCGGCAGCGACCAGAATTCTCAGCATTGTTTTCTCTCCTTGGTTAGAGGGAACCAGTGTAGGCCAACGCAGTCTGGGAAAATCGCCCTCCTATGCTGCAATTCGACCTGCTCAAGACCGACCCCGGCAGCCACGCGCGCCGGGGCCGCCTCACGCTCAACCATGGCCCGGTAGAGACCCCCATCTTCATGCCCGTGGGCACGTACGGCACCGTCAAGGGCGTAATGCCACAAAGCCTGCACGACATGGGGGCCCAGATCATCCTGGGCAACACCTTCCACCTGTGGATGCGCCCGGGCCTGGACGTGATGCGCAGCTTCGGTGGGCTGCACGGCTTCGAGCAGTGGCACAAGCCCATCCTGACCGACTCAGGCGGCTTCCAGGTGTGGAGCCTGGGCCCCATGCGCAAGATCACCGAAGAAGGCGTGCACTTCGCCTCGCCCGTGAATGGCGACAAGCTGTTCATGTCGCCCGAGGTGAGCATGCAGATCCAGACCGTGCTGAACTCCGACATCGTGATGCAGCTCGACGAGTGCACCCCCTACGAAACCAAGGGCCACCTGACGACCGAGCGCGAAGCGCGCCAGTCGATGGAAATGAGCCGGCGCTGGGCGCTGCGCTCCAAGGCCGAGTTCGAGCGCCTGGAGAACCCCAACGCGCTCTTCGGCATCGTGCAAGGCGGCATGTTCGAAAACCTGCGCCAGGAGTCCCTTGAAGCCCTGGTGGAGATGGACTTTCCCGGCTACGCCGTGGGGGGCGTGAGCGTGGGCGAGCCCAAGGACGAGATGCTGCGCATCATGGCGCACACGCCGCACCGCCTGCCAGCGCACAAGCCGCGCTACCTGATGGGTGTGGGCACACCGGAAGACCTGGTGGAGGGCGTGGCCCAGGGCGTAGACATGTTCGACTGCGTAATGCCCACGCGCAACGCACGCAATGGCACCATCTTCACGCGCCATGGCGACCTGAAGATCCGCAACGCACGCCACCGCGAAGACCACCAGCCGCTCGACCCCACCTGCACCTGCCATGCCTGCGCCGGCAAGGATGGCGTGGCCTGGGCCGATGGCGGGCGCGGTGGCTTCTCGCGCGCTTACCTGCACCACCTGGACCGCTGCGGCGAGATGCTGGGGCCCATGCTCACCACCATCCACAACCTGCACTATTACCTGAACCTGATGCGCGAAATCCGCGAAGCGCTGGACGCGGGCACCTTCGCACAGTTCCGCGCGCGCTTCAAAACCGACCGGGCGCGCGGCGTATAGGCCAAAGAAAAGCCCCATGGCCACGGCCATGGGGCTTTGGCTGCGGCAGCGGCGTGCTTATTCGCTGCGGATCATCGTGCCGTAGGCTTGGTCGGTCAGGATTTCCAGCAGCATCGCATGGGGCACGCGGCCATCGACGATGTGCACCGCCTTCACGCCCGCCTTGGCCGCATCGATGGCACCCGCCAGCTTGGGCAACATGCCGCCGGAAATCGTGCCATCGTCAATCAGCGCATCGATCTGTGCCGAGGTCAACTCCGGCAGCAACTGCCCCTGCTTGTCAAGTACGCCGGGGATGTTGGTCAGGAGCAGCAGCTTTTCCGCCTGCAGCACGGTGGCCAGCTTGCTGGCGACCACATCGGCGTTGATGTTGTAGCTCTCGTTGGCATCGCCAAAGCCGATCGGGCTGACGACCGGGATGAACGCATCGTCCTGCAGCGCCTTGACGACGCTGGGGTCGATCGCCACGATATCGCCCACCTGGCCCACGTCGTGCTCGATGCTGGGGTCTTTATGGTCGCGCAGCTTCAGCTTCTGGGCGCGGATCAGCCCGCCGTCGCGCCCCGTCAGGCCGACGGCCTTGCCGCCGGCTTGGTTGATGAGGCCCACGATGTCCTGCTGAACCTCGCCGGCCAGCACCCACTCCACCACCTCCATGGTCTCCGCGTCGGTCACGCGCATGCCCTGGATGAAGTGCCCTTGCTTGCCCAGGCGCTTGAGCGCCGTCTCGATCTGCGGCCCGCCGCCATGCACCACCACCGGGTTGATGCCCACCAGCTTGAGCAGAACCACGTCCTCGGCGAAGTCCTGCTGCAGCTCTGGGTCGGTCATGGCGTTGCCGCCGTACTTGATGACCATGGTCTTGCCGTGGAACTTGCGGATATAGGGCAGCGCCTGGGCGAGGATTTCGGCCTTGTCGCGCGGTGCGATGGTGAGCGGGTCGGTCATGTGCGGTGCGGTCGGAAGGTTCAGTAACTCTCGGATTGTGCAGCAGCTCGCGTGCGGCCCCGCCCATGACGGAACAAAATGGAGCCAATGCATCCGGCCCAGGGCTCAACGGAAACCACCGTGACAGGGGCAGCGATCGCGATGATTTGCAACGAGGCCCTGGGCGCAAAAACGCCATTCATGTGCAGTCTGCAGCGACGCAGCGCACCGGCGTCAGCGACGCACCCACTCGGGCACCTTGAAGCGCACGATCGCCAGGTACGCCGTGACATAGCACACGCAGAACAGCACGCACAGCGCCATCAGAACCGGCGTGTTGCTCCAGAACAGCAGCGCGGGCACCACCGTGAGCATGGTGAAGGCCCAGAGATAGGGCGAAGTGCGGTTGTTACGCTTGAGCATGCGGCGCGACATGTCCTCATGGAACACACTGCGCACAATGCGGCGGTAGATCAGTTGATGGAAGTGCAGTGCATCGGCCACCCCGGGCGACACACCCCGGGCCAACTTGCGGTAGATAGAGAACACCGTTTCCCAGAGCGGATAAATCAGCAGCAGCACCGGGAACCAGGGCGATACGTCAGGATTGCGCTGCACCAGGGTCAGGCTCGCCAGCGCAATCACCACGCCCCAGATGTAAGCACCGCCGTCGCCTGCGAACAGCAGGCCGCGCGGGTAATTCCACACCAGAAACCCCCCTGTAGCTGCCGCCGTGGCCACCAGCAGCGCCGCCAGGCCGCGGTCCCCCACCTGCAGCGCCACATGCGCCAACGCCAGGCACACGATGAGCGCCACCATACCCGCCAGGCCGTTGTAGCCGTCAATGATGTTGAACGCATGGGGCAGGCCTGTCACGGCCAACAGGGCAATGGCCCAGCCCAGCCACGGCGCCACCAACAGCAGTGCGTCAAGCCACGGCATGCCCAGGCGCGGCACGTGCAAGTCGAGTACGACGACGGCGAGCGCGCCGCTCAGGCCGGTCAGCAGCAGGCGGTAGCGCACGGTCAGGCGCTGGGTCGCGTCCTCGGCCATGCCGCCGAATGCAGCGGGCAGCAGCGCCACCAGCCACCAACCCGCCCACGCGCCAATGCGCAGCGAAGCCGGATCCCCCCAGAACGCCGACACAAGCCCCCCAAGCCCCCAGCTGGCGACGATGCCCGCCAGCATGGCCAGTCCCCCCAGGCGCGGCACGTTGCCGAGGTGAAAACGCTGGGGCATCTCGTGCCCATAGGCGGCCGTGTGGCCGTGCGCCCAGCGCACCACGCCCCCCGCAGCAAACGCGGCTGTCAGGAATGCAATCACGGAAAGCCAAATCATATGGGGGGGTGATCCTACTCTGGCCGCACTGCGCCCTGTAACGAAGGCAACCCCCGGGCACGCCAGAAGACCGGAGACGCCCACAGCCGCAGCAGGCTGCGCACATGCCACCACAGGGGCCGCCAGGCGCGACGGCTGGCGCGGTCGCCTGCATGCACCACCACGGCGGCAGCGCCCACCAGGGCCCAGCCCGCCAAACGCAGGCGCAGGCACAGATCGACGTCCTCGCAATACATGTGGTAGCCCTCATCGAAGCCCCCCAGCGCTACCCAGACCGGAGACGGCAACACCAGGCAGGCGCCGTTGACCCAGTCGAGCCGCTGCTCGCCGCGCCGGCGTACACGGCGCTGCCACAGCGCCACCAAGGTGGGCAGTGCGCGCTCGCTGTCCTGCACGCGCCCCTGGACATCGACCTGCAGCGGATAGGCGCAGCCCACCCCGCGCATGCCGGCAGCCTGGACCAGGGCAGCGAACGGATCTGCGCCATCGGGGAGCAGGGCCACGTCGGGGTTGAGCACGCACACAAAGGCCTCAGGCGCCCCCGCCAAGGCCCGGTTGTGGTTGGTGCCAAAGCCTGCGGGCTGGGCATTGCAGCGCAGCTCCAGCACGAACGGCCAGCCCGCGGCAGGCGCACACGGGGGTGCCTCGGGCAGATTCAGCGTGAGCACCACCCGCGCTACTGACGCCGCGCAGCGCTGCGCCAGCGCCTGCAACAGCACCTGCACCTGCGCACCATGGCCATGGCTGACGATGGACACCACCAGGTTCGCGGCGGATGCGTGCGCAGGAGCGGAGAAGGCGGGCAGTGGGGGCATGGGTGTGCGATTGTCCGGCAAGTACCAGGCCCGCCAGGTTACAGAAGGAACGCCACGCCACCCAAACCGCTCCTCCTTTGATAGCTTATGGCGCTTTCTGGATATACCCTGAAGGCCAAAAACAGGGCGAATCCTGACAACGCACGCACCGTGGTAGATGCAAGCCCGCAGGCTCGTGCTGAAAAATGGCAAAAATCACGTCTTCCCTTGTGCAGCAAGCGCAAGTAGCTATCAAAAAAAGAGTGACGCAGGCGTTGACAGCCACCGATCCAGGATAATTTCGCCATGACCCCCCCCCGCGATAGGCCCCCTTCCGAGCCGCTGAGTGCCGCCGATCTTCTGTCGCTCGTGCAGACGCAAAGCGCGCAGCTGGCACACGCCGAACAAAAACTCAGCGAGCTGCAGTACGCCCACCGCCAGGCGCTGTCGGCGCTACAGACGGCCCAGGCACAGCTGGCAGAGCACCAGACGGCAGCCCAGGCACTGGAGCAGCTGCGCCAGCAGCACCAGGCTCTGGCCGCACACCTGCATGAGATACGGCACTCCACCGTCATCCGTGCCACCCGCCCGTTGGTGAACGCCAAGCTTCGCCTCGACCAG
>NZ_CYIG01000031.1 GCF_001298675.1 Paenacidovorax caeni | reverse complement strand
GAATGTTCAGCCCCAGCTCGCAGTACACCCGCCAGACCCGTTTGTGATTCCAAGGCCGACCATCCAGACGCAGCCGGTCAAAGCACTTCCAGAAGCCCCAACGGGCGTTGCGCTCGACGACGCCGTTGAGCGCGTCGATGACCTCGGCATCTTTCTCCTGAGGCAACCGCGGCGCCTTGTAGTACGCCGCCCGCGACAAGCCAGCAGTCCTGCAGGCTCGCGTGATCGACAGCCGGTGCTCGGTCACCATGACCTCAACCACCTGCCGCTTCGCGGACGGCGTCAGAATTTTTTTGTCAGCACGTCCTTGATGGCTGCATTCTCCAGCGCCAGGTCGGCGTACATGCGCTTGAGCCGGGCGTTCTCCACCTCCAGCTCACGCATGCGTGTCAGGTCCGACACCGTCGCCCCCGCGTACTTGCTCTTCCAAGCGTAGTACGTCGGCGAGCTGATGCCGTGCTTGCGGCACACCTCGGCCACCGGCATGCCAGCTTCACCTTCCTTGAGGATCGCCACGATCTGGCTCTCCGTGAACTTGCTCTTCCTCATCGGCCTCTTCCTTCCGGGTTGGGCCGCATTCTCTGATTTCAGATGTCTACTTGGTGGGGGAGCTTACGCGACCACTTCCGGCGTAGCGCGCCGTTGCAGTTCCAAGTCAGAATTTTGATGCCGCTGCTGCTCAATGACTTACCTTGCCGCCCTCAAGGCCCCTGGGGAGCGTGTGCCCTTGCATTGCAGTGTACGGTAGGCCGTCTTTGCAGCTGCGCTAAAAAATGCTAAGGCTATGTTTCTATTGGATTTTTTACCTGCGCATGAATGCCGAACACCCAGGGTGTTAATAAGCAGATGACCATGAGTAGTCACTAACCCGCTAGCCTTGCTGAATCACGGTGTCATCTGGGGGACGTTGATGAGTTTTTGTTCGGGGAATACCTTCCACACCGTGCGGGCGCAGTAATAGGCGCGAGCACTGTTATCTGGGGACGGACTTGCTTTTGAAGCGGCGTGCAGCGCACTACAGCCGTAAATAGGCTTGCGGTTTTCCCAGTGCTGAGCGGGGCCCGCTAAATAAATGTGAACGGTTTCGTGCGCAAGAACGAAATAGAGGGCACCACCATCTTTCACGGGGGCAGGCAAGCGCCCTCGCAAGTCAATGGTGTTTTCATGCACGGTGCCGGTGGGCTTGTGCCGCCACTTGATGTACACGGTGTCACCTACCCGAGTGCTCTCTTCCCCTGGGCCTGAATAGCCGCGGCTTTCGACCCTTTTAACAAAGCTGCGGTTGTCTCCCGCAATCTGCTTTCCGTCCAGAAAGTAGCGAAAATCCAAGAACACGAAATCAGGGCTGTCCCAGCCTGCATAGGCTGTGAGCATGTGACGAGCCCCTGTTCCAATAGACGCAGACGGGTCTCCTGAAAGGCTGGCACAGCCAGCCGTGAGCAAGCTCGCGGAAAGCGCAGCTAGCAAGCATCGACGATGGGGAACGCTCAAGAAGGGCTACCTGAAGTGATGTTGTGTCGTGTAGCTACTCCGAGTCGCCCAGGCCGCTTTGGCTTCCTCGACTGCAGCCCCCACGCACTGCTTACGCCTGACTGAGACACCCTGCTCCAAGGGGCTACTTGCTGGACTCTAATGTTCTTTCGGACCTAACGAAAAACGCCGCAAGTTGTTGTTTTTATGGGGTTTTGGTCATCTGCGTATTAACACCCAACACCCACAAAAAAACCGCCCGAAGGCGGTTTTTCCGTTTTGCTGACAGCGCACCCGT
The DNA here is from genome assembly GCF_001298675.1 of Paenacidovorax caeni. GTDB lineage: Bacteria > Pseudomonadota > Gammaproteobacteria > Burkholderiales > Burkholderiaceae_C > Paenacidovorax > Paenacidovorax caeni. The sequence continues at coordinate 88,300 of NZ_CYIG01000031.1, read as the reverse complement.
TACAAACGGCGGGTGGCCGGGGCCACCCGTGCGATTGCCTGAAAGGGTCAGGCGGCCAGTGCCAGGGCCTTGACCTTTGCGGACAGACGGCTCTTGTCGCGAGCAGCCTTGTTCTTGTGGAAGATGCCCTTGTCGGCGATGGTGTCGAGCACGGACTGGGCCTTGGCGAACAGTTCGGTGGCCTTGGTCTTGTCGCCGGCCAGGACGGCCTTCTCGACGTTCTTGACGGCGGTGCGGTACTTCGAGCGCAGCGAGGTGTTGGCTGCGTTCAGTTTGACGCCTTGGCGCGCGCGCTTGCGGCCCGATGCCAGGCGGGGGTTCTTTTTCTTCGGCTTAGCAGATGCCATGGTATGTGTTCCTTGTGTCTGAGGATGATGTCAGCAAAGCCGAGCATTATAACCCGGGCCTGTTCGGCGGGCAGGCGCCAGTCCTGCGCATACACTCCCGCCGGTGTCTCTGTTCAAAGCTGCCTCCACTGTTTCGCTGCTGACCCTCGCCTCCCGGGTGACGGGCCTGGCACGCGATCTCCTTATGGCGTCGATCTTCGGCGCTAATGCGCTCACCGACGCGTTCAACGTCGCTTTCCGCATTCCCAACCTGTTTCGACGCCTGTTTGCCGAAGGTGCGTTCAGCCAGGCCTTCGTGCCTGTACTTGCAGCCTCCAAGGCACAGCATGGGGAGGAGGCCACCCGCCATCTCATTGACAGCGTGGCGACGGTATTGGCCTGGGTGCTGCTGCTGACCTGTGTGCTGGGCGTGGTGGGGGCGCCGGTGCTGGTGTGGCTGCTGGCGAGCGGCCTGCGCCAAAACCCCGAGAGCTACCAGGCTGCGGTACTCATGACGCGCTGGATGTTTCCTTACATCGGCTTCATGTCGCTGGTGGCGTTGGCCGCCGGGGTGCTGAACACCTGGAAGCGGTTCGCTGTGCCGGCGGCCACCCCGGTACTGCTCAACCTGTGCATGATCGCGGCGGCCTGGTTTGGTGCGCCGCAATTCGCCGCGCGTGGCATAGAGCCCATCTATGCCATGGCTGGAGGCGTGGTGCTGGGCGGGGTGCTGCAGCTGGCAGCGCAGCTGCCTGCGTTGTACCGCATGGGGCTGTTGCCGCGCATCGGGGTGACGTGGGCTGCAGTGCGTGCTGCATATGGCGATGAGGGCGTGCGCCGCATCCTCAAGCTGATGGCACCTGCGCTGCTCGGCGTGGGTGTGGCCCAGATTTCGCTGATGATCAATACCCAGATTGCCTCTTACCTGGCGCCGGGCAGCGTGACCTGGTTGTTCTACGCGGACCGGCTGATGGAGTTCCCGACGGCCCTGCTGGGTGTGGCGCTTGGCGTGGTGCTTACGCCCCAGTTGGCGGCAGCCAAGGCAGCGGGTGACGCCGCGCGCTATTCGGCCATGCTGGACTGGGGGCTGCGCATCGTCGTGCTGCTGGCGGTGCCCTGCGCCGTGGGGCTGCTGACACTGGCCGATCCGCTGGTGGCCACGCTGTTCCACTACGGTGCGCTGCGTGATGCCGATGTCGGCGAGATTGGCCGCGCTCTCGCGGGCTATGGCGTGGGCCTGCTCGGGCTCGTAGCGATCAAGGTGCTGGCACCGGGCTACTACGCGAGCCAGGACATCCGCACACCGGTGCGCATTGCCATGGCTGTGCTTGTCATCACGCAGGTGCTGAATTTGGCGCTTGTGCCTTGGGTGCAGCATGCCGGTCTGGCCTTGTCGATTGGCCTGGCGGCGCTGGTGAATGCTGTGTGGTTGCTCATCGGCCTGCTGCGGCGTGGCAGCTACCGGCCTCAGCCGGGCTGGGGGCGCTATGTGCTACAGGTTGTGGCGGCGAGTACGCTCATGGCGCTGCTGCTGGTGGCGGCGTCCCAGTCCTTCGACTGGATCGGCTTGCGCGCGCATGCCGGCCAGCGCGTGGCCTTGCTCGCGGGCGTGCTGGCAGCTGCCGTGCTGCTGTATTTTGGTGCCCTGTGGGCCGCTGGGCTGAAATTGCGGCAGCTGCTGCGCCGCTGATTTTTTCGGGGGGCTTGGCTTGACGCAGCCCCGCCGCCACCTTACAACCAAGCCATGACCTTGCGCTACAGCGCCCCCACGGCACTTGAATATTTCGCCACCCTGGTGCAGAGCGACGAGCACTTCCCGCTGCTTGAGGCCGCTGCCTGCGTGGCCCATGATGAGTATCCAGAACTCGACGTGCAGCAGCTCCTGGGGGATGTTGACCAACTGCAGGCGCGTCTGCGTCGACGGCTCGCGCCGGATGCTGCGTCGCTGCAGCGCCTGCAGGTGCTGAACCAGTTCTTCTATGGAGACCTGGGCTTTGGCGGCAACGTCAACAACTACTACGATCCCGAGAACAGCTACCTCAACGCCGTGTTGCGCACGCGCCGGGGCATACCGGTTTCGCTGGCGGTACTGTGGATGGAGCTGGCCCAGGGCCTAGGGTTGCAGGTGCGCGGCGTTGCGTTCCCGGGGCATTTCATGGTGAAGGCGCTGCTGCCCCTGGGGCAGGCCGTGCTGGATCCGCTCACAGGACAGTCGCTCTCACGCGAGGAACTGCTGGAGCGGCTTGCGCCCTACCAGCGCCGCGAAGGTGTGCTGGGCGATGAGGAGCCTCCGCTAGGCTTGTACCTGCAGGCTGCGACGCCGCGTGACATCTTGGCGCGCATGCTGCGTAACCTCAAGGAAATTCACCAGTCGCAGAAGGACTATCCGCGCTTGCTGTCGGTGCTTGACCGCCTGGTCATACTGCAGCCAGAGATGTGGGACGAGCGCCGCGACCGCGGTTTGGCGCATGCGGCCTGCGGGCATACACAGCAGGCTGTCGCCGACCTGGAGGCCTACCTGGCCCATGCCGTGCGGCAGGGCACCGAGGCCGGGGAAATCGCGCAGCGCCTGGGGGCACTGCGCGGAGGCTGAAACTCAGCTTGCCTTGACGGCCAGCACCGGGCAGGGTGCAGTCATCAAAATTTCCTGGGCCATGCTGCCCAGCAGCAGCTTGCCTACGGCAGTGCGCTTGCGCAGGCCAATGACGAGCACAGACACCTGCTGCGACTCCACCAGCCCAATGATTTCGTCGATAGTGCTGTTGCCGCGCACGAACTGCTTGAACTCGGCCTGAACGGGCAGCTTCGCCAGGCGTTCTTCGACGCGCTCGACTTCGTAGCCGTTGACGATGGCTTCGTCCTGCCCGCCGCCCGGGCCGGCGTTGACGATCAGGAGCCGCTCATTGCGGCGGGTGGCGATTTCGATACCTTTGTCCAGCGCGGCCTGGCCTTCCGGGCGGGCCACATAGGCGACGAGAATGGTCATGCGTTGTCTTCCTTAACTTATGTCTTGAAGGGTCTGACGGAAATACAAAAGTGCCTGTGGCACCGCCAGCCAGCATAGCCCAATGCCAAGGGGTTTGCGAAGACCCGGCTGTCGCGGTCAGCGCAGCGCATCCAGCGAAATAGTGCTTGGGCACCCATGCTGCCGCTAGGCATGGCGCTGTCGCAAGGCGTCTATACGAGATGCGTCGCCTGCAGCTCTTTTTTGAGGTAGGCGTACATCAGCGGTGCGGCCACCAGCCCCGCCGGGCCGAAGACGGCCTCTGCCGTGAACATTACCGCCAGCAACTCCCACACGCCCATGTGCGTGCGCCGTCCCACGACCTTGGCATTGATGACGTACTCGGCCTTGTGAATCAGCACCAGGAAGCCCAGGCAGGCCAGCGCCGCCATGGGCGATACCGAGAGGCCGACGATGGTGATGACCACGTTGCACAGCAGGTTGCCCACGATGGGGATCAGCCCGGCCAGGAAAGTGAGCGTGATGAGCGCCGGCGTGTAGGGCAGCTCCAGTTTCCACAGCGGCAGCAGTACGAGCAGGAACAGTGCGGTGAGCGCGGTGTTGAAAGCCGCAATCCAGAACTGCGCAGCCACTATCTGGCGGAAGGCCTCGCCCAGCAAGCGGATGCGCTGCGACAGTGCCTGCGCCAGCGGCCTGCGCGCCAGCCCCGGTTGGCGCACGGCGGCCAGGGCTCCGATGAGCAGGCCGACATAAGCGTGCAACAGGCCGCCCAGCCAGGCTCGGCCAGCAGTGGCCAGGGCGCCGGACTTGGCAGCCAGGTAGCTGGCGATGCTGCGCTGGATGTCGGCTGCGCCCTCGGGCAGTTGTGTGGCGATGTCGGGCGGCAGCTTCAGCCGCAGCTCCAGCACGGTGCGTGCCATGAAGTCGAGCAGTTCGCGGTACTGCGCTGGCGCCGAGACGATGTAGGAGCGCGAGTGCGACAGCGCCAGTGCCATCAGCAGCAGTGGTGCGAGGATGACCAATGTGGCGGCGGCTATTTGGCCAGCGCGAGAGGCACCTTTGCTGCCGGGGAGCTTGCGCCGCAGCCGCGCCAGGCGCGGCGCCAGCCAGCGCGTGACCAGAAAGCCCAGGCAGGCGCACAACAGCCCGGGCAGCAAGCCGCGCTCCATGACCAGCAGCAGGGCTGCGGCCATCAGCAGGTAACTGGCGATCTGCACGCCGCGCGCGTTGTGCGCGGTGTTCGGTGGCATGGCGCCGGGTCAGCCCACCGTGACGGCTGCGCCGGTGCCGCGTGCGGCGATGGTGCCGATGGTGTACACACTCTCGCCCAGGCCGCGCAGCGTGGCGGCTGTGGCCTCGGCGGCGTCAGCAGACACCACCACCACCATGCCGATGCCGTTGTTGAAGGTGCGGTTCATTTCGATGTCGTCGATACCCGCCGTCTTTTGCAGCCAGGCGAACAGCTCGGTCTGCGGCCAGCTGCCCGCTTGCAGGTGCGCGGCCAGGCCCTCGGGCAGCACGCGTGGGATGTTCTCCAGCAGGCCGCCACCCGTGATGTGGGCCAGTGCCTTGATGGGGTGGGCGGCCAGCGCAGCCAGCACGTTCTTCACGTACAGGCGGGTGGGCTCCATGATGGCTTGCTTGAACGGCTTGCCGTCCAGGGTGGCGGGCACGTCGGCACCTGCACGTTCAATGCACTTGCGCACCAGGCTGAAGCCGTTGGAGTGCACACCGCTGGAGGCCAGGCCCAGCACCACGTCGCCCGCTTGCACATTGGCGCCAGTGAGGATCTTGGACTTTTCCACAGCACCAACGGCAAAACCAGCCAGATCGTATTCGCCGGCGGGGTACATGCCGGGCATTTCAGCGGTTTCGCCGCCGATCAGCGCGCAGCCGCTCAGCTCGCAGCCTTTGGCAATGCCGCCCACCACCGCTGCTGCGGTGTCCACGTCCAACTTGCCGCAGGCAAAGTAGTCCAGGAAAAACAGCGGTTCGGCGCCTTGCACCAGCACGTCGTTCACGCTCATGGCCACGAGGTCAATGCCCACGGTGTCGTGCATGTTCCACTCGAAGGCCAGTTTGAGCTTGGTGCCCACGCCGTCGGTGCCGCTCACCAGCACCGGCTCCTGGTAGCGCTTGGGCACCTCAAACAGCGCGCCGAAGCCGCCGATGCCGGCCATCACGCCTTCGCGCAGGGTCTTCTTGGCCAGCGGCTTGATGCGCTCGACCAGCGCGTCGCCCGCGTCGATGTCAACGCCGGCGTCTTTGTACGAAATGGGAGGGGTGGCAGAGGAGCTCATGGAATTCAAAGCGTGGTTGGCGGGTCGGCCCAAACCAGCGATTTTAGGGGCGGCGGCATCCTAAGGTGCTGGAATGTCCGTTGGCAGCGGTAGTGCAAGAAAAAAGCCCTGCCGCACGTGCAGGGCTTGATTGCAGGGGACTGGTGGGCTCAGAGGGCCCCGTCGCCCAGCACGATGCCTTCGCGCCGAGGGTCGGCCCCGCCCTCCAGTTGCGGCTTGCCGTCCTTGGTTACGCGGATGATGGTGGCCACGCCGCTGGACTGGGCGGCTGTGGATACTGTGTGGCCCTTGGCCTTGAGGCCGTTGACCAGCCCTGCCGCGTCGAGCGTGGTGTTGGAGCCGTCTACGCCTGTGTTGGCGCTGTTAGACGCACCGAAGTTGACCAGCGACGTGGCCTGTTGGGCATCCAGCCGCCAGTCCAGCGCCCCTACTACGGTTTTCAACACGTACTGGATGATGGCGCCGCCGCCCGGCGAGCCGGTGGCCATCAGGAAGTCGCCTGGCGCGCTGCCCTTGAATACCAGCGTTGGCGCCATGGTGCTGCGCGGGCGTTTGCCAGGGGCCACGCGGTTGGCAACGGGCAGGCCAGCCGCATCCACTGGCGTGGCAGAGAAGTCCGTGAGTTGGTTGGTCAGCAGGAAGCCTTCGACCATGTGAAAGGAGCCCATGCTCGACTCCACCGTCGTCGTCATCGACACCACGTTGCCATAGGCGTCCACCACGGAGAAGTGGGTGGTTCCGTGCTCCACCGTCTTGTCGACGCCCACGGGCACCGTGCCGAAATCGCCGGCGGTGGCTGTACCCATGCTCTTGTCCGGATTGATCAGGCGGGCGCGCTGCTTGAGGTAGTCGGGGCTCAGCAGCGAAGCCAGGCCTTGGGCCGGCAGCGGCACGAAGTCGGTGTCGGCCACGTATTTGTCGCGGTCGGCATAGGCCAGGCGCTCAGCCTCGGATACCAGATGCACGCCCATCACGCCGGGCACGCCGCCTTCGTTGCTGGGGTTCGTCGGCGCGTAGGGCGCCAGGTTGAATTGGCCCAGGATGCCCAGCGACTGCGCGATCGCGATGCCGCCGGAGGAGGGGGGCGCCATGGTGCATACGTGGTAAGCGTCGCGGTAGGTGGTGCAAACCGGGTCGCGCTTCTTGGCCCGGTAGGCGGCCAAGTCGGTCAAAGTCATCAGGCTGGGGGTGATGGGCGTCTTGGCGGCGTCGTCCCCTACAGATTGGGCGGCCTTGGCGACAATGGCCTTGGCGATGTCCCCCGTGTAGAGGGCGTCTGCGCCCTGCGAGGCCAGCGCCTTCAGCGTCCTCGCGTAGGGCAGGTTCGTCATGGTGTCGCCCGTTTTGCGGGGTGAGCCATCGGCATTGAAATAGGTCGCCATCGCGTTGGCGTCCAGCGCCAGATTGCTGGCGTTGCTGGCGATGGCATCGCCCAGGCGGCCGGGGATCTGGAAGCCGTTGGTCGAGAGCTTGATGCCGTAGTCGAACAGGCCGCTCCAGGCGAGTACGCCATGTTCCTTGTGCGCCATGTCGAGCATGCGCATCACGCCAGGCACGCCAATGGAGCGGCCACTGCGCCGCGCCGACGGCACGGGTGGGGGCGAATCAGGGTTGGCTTGGTCCTGGCGCGCCAGGTAGTAGCCGGTGGCGGCGGCTGGAGCGGTCTCGCGCCCGTCATAGGCGACCACCTTCTTGCTCTTGGCGTCGTAGTACAGCATGAACGCGCTGCCTGCGATGGTGCTGGACTGTGGCTCCACCAGGCCCAGAACGGCCTGCATGGCCACGGCTGCATCCACTGCCGATCCACCGGCCTTGAGGACGTCGCACCCCGCCTTGGTGGCCAACGGCGTATTGGCAACGACCATGTATTTGCTGGAATATTTGGCCGTCAGGCCTAGCCTGTAGCCCGATGCCTTTTCGGGGGCCGCGGGGTCGCCGCTGACGCCGGAGCCAACGACCACGGGAGCGCCGTTGCTGCTGAGTACTGAGCAGCTGTTGGGGTCGTCATCTACGATCAGGTCAGGGCTGTGGCTGCTGCCACAGCTGGCCAGGAGAAGCGACGCTGCCAGCGGCGCCATGACCCACAAAACATTCTTGCGCATATTCCGCTCCATCGGTGTGTTAGGTCCATCCAGGCGCGCAGGTCTCGTGGGCTGGACAGCATTTCTGGCGGGAACCCTACGGGCTGGACGAGATTAGCAAAGCGCGGGGCCGCGGGCGGTAGATGGATACCCTTGCGGCCTCTTGCGATGTCGGGGTGGAAGGGTTGGCGTCGGCGAGAGTCCAGGCCAGACTAAAATCAACATCTTATGCCCCGTTTTGCACCCGCCGCAGCCGCCTACGGCCGGGACTGCTCTTACCGACCCCCTGTGATGCCGCAACCCTCCCTCATGCCAGTCTTTGCCGCACTTCGCTCTGAAGGGGCGGGGGTATGAGCCACATGAAGCAATTGGCGCTGGACATCGGCCTGGCCCCCGTGCCCACGCTGGCGCGCTTCTTTCCCGGTCCCAACGAGGCGGTGCTGCAGCACCTGCGCTTGGCGGTGGAGAGCGACAACGGCGGCGCGTTGCGCGCTGCTGTGCCTATGTACCTGTGGGGCGAGTCCGGCTGTGGCAAGACGCATTTGCTCAAGGCCGTGCGCGAGGCGCTGCGCGAGCGCGGCCTGGCTGTGGGCTGGCTCGACGCAAGCAGCGCGCAGCCGCCTGCGTTCGAAGAGTCCTGGGCGGCGGTGTTGCTTGACGACGTGCACCTGTACACCTGCGCGCAGCAGGCCATGGCGTTCAACTGGTTCGTCAACGCCACCAGCCCCGCCACCGGCACCCCGCGCTGGGTGCTGGCAGCGGGCAGCTTGCCGCCTGCCGATCTGCCGCTGCGCGACGACCTGCGCTCGCGCCTGGGCTGGGGCCATGTGTTCCAGTTGCACCTGCCCGACGAAACGGCGCGCCGCGCCGTGCTGCGCCAGGAGGCCGACGCGCGCGGCATTTTCCTGGGCGACGACGTGATGGACTACATGTTGCGCCGCTTTTCGCGCGATCTGGGCAGCCTGATGCAACTGCTCGAGCAGCTCGACGGCTTTGCCTTGCGCACCCAGCGCGCCATCACCATTCCGCTACTCAAGACCATGCTGGAGACGGAGTGAGTTTTATGCATCAAATAGGCCTCCAGCCATTGCCAGGCAAGCGCTGGAAGCTATCAAAACAGGAGGAGCGCTGTACGCGGCGCCAACACCTTGGTACACACTGACACGCAGGCTGGCCGCCCTCGGCTGGCCCTGTTCGATCTTGACCATACTTTGCTGCCCCTCGATTCTGACTACGAGTGGGGCGAGTTCACCATCCGCATTGGCTGGCGCGACGCGGCCGAGTTTGGCCGGCGCAATGCCGCGTTTTACGCCGATTACCAGGCGGGCCGGCTGAACGTGCCCGACTACGTGCGCTTTGCCACGGAGGCCGTGCGCGAGCGCGGCCCGCAGGAGGCGGCTCAGGCGCACGCGCGCTTTATGCAAGAGGTCATCGTCCCGGCCATCCGCCCCCAGGCCCTGGCGCTGCTGCGCCGCCACCAGGAGGCGGGCGACCAGGTGCTCATCATTACCGCCACCAACGAATTTGTGACGCGCCCCATTGCCCAGGCCCTGGGCGTGCCCGAATTGCTGGCACTGGAGCTGGAGCGCGGCCCCGATGGCTGGTACACCGGCGAGATCGCTGGCGAAGCCACCATGCGCGAGGGCAAGGTGCGCCGCATGGCGCGCTGGCTGGCCGAGCGCGGCCTGGCCTGGGACGCCGTGGAGAGCACCTTTTACAGCGACTCCACCAACGACCTGCCTTTGCTGGAGACCGTGAACCACCCCGTGGCCACGAACCCCGATGCGCGCCTGCGTGCCATCGCGCAAGAGCGCGGCTGGCCCATTCTTGACCTGTTTTCTGCGCAACCATGATCAAAACTTTCATCGACAAGCTGCTGGGCAAGGCAGATGGCGCGAAGTCTCGCAAGCCCCGCTTTGGCAAGCGTGTGGAAGTCCCCGCCAGCGTGCACGGCATCAACCCCGAGCTGGTGGACCGGCGTGCCGTGGACGTGGTGCGCACGCTGCAGGACGCCGGTTTTGAAGCCTACATCGTTGGCGGCGCCGTGCGTGACCTGCTGCTGGGCCTGCGCCCCAAGGACTTCGACGTGGCCACCAACGCCACGCCCGAGCAGGTCAAGGGGCTGTTCCGGCGCGCCTTCATCATCGGCAAGCGCTTTCGCATCGTGCACGTGGTGCATGGGCGCGGGCGCGAGCACGAGGTGATCGAGGTCTCCACCTTCCGTGCCTACCTGGACAACAGCGCGGCCGAGCAGGTCAGTGGCAACGAGCGCACCAGCAAGGCCCAGCTTTCGGGCATGCAGCATGCGGTGGACGCTTCGGGCCGCGTGCTGCGTGACAACGTCTGGGGCCCGCAGGACCAGGACGCGGCGCGGCGCGACTTCACCGTCAACGCCATGTACTACGACCCCGAAACCCAGGTCGTGGTGGACTACCACAAGGGCATCGAGGACGCGCAAAAGCGCGTGCTGCGCATGATTGGCGACCCGGCCACGCGCTACCGCGAAGACCCGGTGCGCATCATCCGTGCCGTGCGCTTCGCCGCCAAGCTCTCCAGCCTGGGCTTTGCGCTCGAGCCCAAGACCGGCAAGCCTTTGGTAGCCAGCCAGCACCTGCTGCAGGAGGTGCCGCAAAGCCGCCTGTTTGACGAGATGCTCAAGCTGCTGCAAACCGGCCACGCCCTGGCGTCGGTCGAGCAGCTGCAAAAGCTGGGGCTGGCAAAAGGCATTTACCCGCTGCTGGACGTGGTGGTGCAGCGTGCCAGCAATCCGCTGGTGCGCGCCGTGCTGCAAGACACCGACCGCCGCGTCGCTGAGGGCAAGGCCGTGGCGCCGAGCTTTTTGCTGGCCTGTGTGCTCTGGCAGGACGTCAAGGCCGGCTGGGAGCAGCGCCTGGCGCGCGGCGAACACGCCTTCCCGGCGCTGCAGGATGCTATTGACGAGGCGTTCGAGCAGCGCATTGGCGATGTCTCGGGCCGTGGCAAGCTGGCCGCCGACATGCGCGAGATCTGGGTCATGCAGCCGCGCTTTGACAAGCGCTCGGGCAACCAGCCCTTCAGCATGGTGGCGCACATCCGTTTCCGTGCCGGGTTCGACTTCTTCCGCTTGCGCGCCGACGTGGGCGAGGCCAGCGAGGAGCTGGTGGAGTGGTGGCAGGAGTTCTCTCTCACCGACGACGCGCGCCGCGAAGACATGATGGCCCAGGTGCGCGAGGAGCAGCGCCAGGCCCAGCGTGCCCAGCAGCGCAAGGCCCAGCCCGTGGTGCACCGCTTGCCCAGGGCCGATGGCGCCGAGTCGCCCCCCCCGGCTGACGACGCCGTGCCCGCTGCCGATGCGCCGAAAAAGCGCCGCCGCCGTCGCCGCAAGCCCGGTGGCGGGCAGGGTGGCGCCAGCGATGCGGGGCAGGGTGACTGACCCTGCCGCGGTCCCGGCCTGGATCGGCCTGGGCGCCAACCTGGGCGATGCGCGCGCCGCGCTGGCGGGCGCAGTGCAGGCCATGGGGCGGCTGGCTGGCACCCAGGTGGTGCGCGTGTCCTCGCTGTACCGCAGCGCGCCTGTGGATGCCACCGGCCCCGACTATCTCAACGCCGTGGCCGAGCTGCGCACCACGCTGGCGCCGCAGGCCCTGTTGCAGGCCTTGCAGGCGCTGGAGCTGGCGGCCGGCCGCGAGCGCCCTTACCGCAACGCACCGCGTACGCTGGACCTCGACGTGCTGCTCTATGGCAGCCAATCCATTGCCACCCCCACCCTCACCGTGCCGCACCCGCGCCTGTGGGAGCGCGCCTTTGTGCTGCTGCCGCTGGCCGAGCTGCGCCCGGGATGGGCGACTCCCGCGCAGTTGCGGGCCGTGGCCGGGCAGCGCATCGAGTGTTTGGGGGCATGGTGACTGTGGCTTACGATGCTTACCCGTTTTTTCCATCCGTCTGCGCCCTGCGTTTTATGTTCTCAATTTTGATAGCGGCTACCGCTTGTCCACAAAGGGCTAGAGGGCAATTTGATGCTTATCCAGGCGCAGCCGCCCGGCTGCGCGGGAGTGCGCCATGAACCATCCGATTACCGCCATGCAGCCGCCGCGCGAACTGGCGTCCCTGTCCTGCGTGGTGCCCTGCTACAACGAGGCGCGCAACCTGGAGCAGCTGCTGCCGCTGCTGCGCGCCAAACTGGCCAGCCTGGCACCGCGCTGGGAGATCGTGCTGGTGGACGACGGCAGCACCGACGCAACGGCCGAGCGCATGCGCGAGTGGACGCGCGAGCCCGGCGTGCGTGCCGTGATCCTGTCGCGCAATTTCGGCAAGGAAGCGGCGCTGAGCGCCGGCCTCGAAGCCGCCGCGGGCGACGCGGTGGTGATGATGGACTCCGACATGCAGCACCCGCCAGCGCTGCTCGATACCTTTGTGCGCCATTGGCGCGCCGGGGCCGACGTGGTGTACGCCGTGCGTGAGCACCGCGAGGCCGAGTCGGCCTTCAAGCGCGTGGGCACCGACTGGTTTTACGGCCTCATCAACGGCGGCGAGCGCTTTCGCCTGCCGCCGGGCGCGGGCGACTTCCGCCTCATGGACCGCAAGGTGGTGCAGGCGCTGCTGGCGTTGCCCGAGCGCAACCGCTTCATGAAGGGGCTGTACGCCTGGGTCGGCTTCGATGCGGTGGCCGTGCCCTACCTGCCCGACGAGCGCGCCCATGGCACCAGCCATTTCAGCAAGCGGCGCCTGATCCGCTTCGGCATCGACGGGCTGACCGCTTTCTCGGTCTGGCCGCTGCGCGCCGTGATCGGGCTGGGCTTTGTGCTGGCGCTGGCTGCGTTTGGCTACGGCGCGTACCTGACGCTCGAATACTTCTTGCACGGCCACAACGTCAGCGGCTGGACCACCATCGTCGTCAGCCTGATGCTGTTTGTCGGCATCCAGCTCGTGTCGCTCGGCGTGGTGGCCGAGTACGTGGGGCGCATCTACGAAGAGGTCAAGTGCCGGCCGTTGTACCTGGTCAAGCGCGAGCTGGGCCGGGGCCTGCGGGACGAGGCATGAGCCGCCCCGAACATGGCGCCGGCCCCAGTGGTGCCTGGCGCGACGTCCTCGCCACCCTGGCACTGGTAGCGGCCTGGCTGGCGGCCACGGCGTGGCTGCGCCCCCTCATGGTGCCTGACGAAGGGCGCTACGCTGGCGTTGCCTGGGAGATGGTGCGCTCGGGCGACTGGCTCACCCCCACGCTCAACGGTCTGCCGTTCTTCCACAAGCCGCCGCTGTTCTACTGGCTCTCAGGGGCTGCTTTGTCGCTCTTCGGGCTGGTGGAGATCGCTGGGCGCGCGGCTTCGCTGTGTGGCGCCACGCTGGGCAGCATGGCGCTGTATCTGTTCACCCGCCACTGGTGCGGGCAGGCGGCGGCGCGGCGCACGCTGTGGGTGCTGCTGTTGCAGCCGCTGCTGTTCATCGGTGGCCAGTTCGCCAACCTGGACATGCTGGTGGCCGGCTGCATCACCGCCACGGTGCTGGCGCTGGCACACGCGGCGCTGCGCTTTGAGCAGGGCCAGCCGCACCGCCGTGCACTCTGGCTGGGCTATGCGCTGGCGGGGCTGGGCGTGCTGGCCAAGGGCTTGATCGGCTTCGTCATCCCGGCGCTCACGCTCGGCCTGTGGCTGCTGCTGCGCTGGCGCTGGCGCACGCTGTGGGCGCTGCTGTCGCTGCCTGGCGTGGCCATCTTTCTGCTGGTGGCGGCACCTTGGTATGTGGCCATGCAGATGCGCTTTGATGATTTTCTGCACTACTTCTTCGTGGTGCAGCATTTCCAGCGTTTCTCTGTCGGTGGCTTCAACAACGTCATGCCGGTGTGGTTCTACCCTGCCGTGCTGGCGCTGCTGAGCTTGCCGAGTCTCGTCTGGTGCCCGCACCTGCTTGACCGCGGCTACTGGGCCGGTGCTTTCGGGCCACGTGCCACGCAGCAGGGGGCCGTGCGCCTGCTGATGCTGGTGGCCGTGGGCAGCGTGCTGTTGTTCTTCTCCATCCCCAAGTCCAAGCTGGTGGGCTACGTGCTGCCCGCGGTGGCACCGCTGGCCTGGTTGCTGGCGGATGCCAGCCAGCGCCTGGCAACCACCCCGGGCCGTCGCCGCGCCTGGGCTGGCAGCGTTGCCAGCGGCGGGCTTCTGGCGCTGGCCGTGGTGGGGTGGCTGACCCTGCACCAGGACTATTCGCTGCGTGGCCTGGGCCAGACATTGCGCGCCCAGCACCAGGCGGATGAGCCGGTCTACATGCTGGAGGAATACTTTTACGACGTGCCGTTTTACGCCCACCTGCGCGCGCCGGTGCGTGTGGTGGACGACTGGGGAACGCCCGCCGTGAAGCAGCGCGACAACTGGCGCAAGGAAATTGCCGATGCAGGCGAGTTCGACACCGCCGCCGCGCAGCGCCTGCTGCTGCGGCCCGAGGCACTGCTGCCCGCGCTGTGCGCAGCGCCCGTGAGCTGGGTGATGGCCGAGCAGTACCTGGCACCGCGCTACCCCTTCCTGGCGCAGGCCGAGGCGGTGCGCACGGTGCACGAGGTCACGCTGTGGCGCGTGCGCGCCGCGCAGCTCACTGCGTGCGCAGAAACGCCCAATGGCGGCTCAGCAGGTAAGTGAGCCCGGCCACACCGACGAGCACGATCGCCAGCAAAATGTCGTAGCGCGCGCGGGTCCAGTGCAGCAGCAGCGCGTAGGCGGCCTCGTTGATGGCGAAGCCCCCGGCCGAGATGGCAAAGAAGCGCAGCGCGGCCCGGCCCATACCGCTGCCATGGCCGCGAAAGCTCAGGAAGTGGTGGCCGCTGAACGAGACGGCGAATGCCACCAACCAGCCTGCCACGTTGGCCTGCAGCGGTGCCAGCCCGCCCAGCGCTACGCAGGCGGTGGCTACGCTCCAGTGCACGGCGGCAGCGGCGCAGCCCACGACGATGAACCAGGCCACGCGCCCGCGCTGGCGCTTGAACAGGAATGAGGAATGAGTAAAACGGTGACGGCGGTCGATACGGTGCATGAGGCGCCGCAGCATAGCAGCAGCTGGCGTGCCATCGCACTGTGCGTGGACGACTATGGTCTGAACGACGGCGTGAACCAGGCCGTGCTGGCGCTGGCGCAGTTGGGGCGAGTGCAGGCGGTTTCGGCCATGGTGGGGGGGCCGGCCTGGCGCCAGGGGGCACCCGCACTGCGTGCCCTGGACGGTGCGGCGGTGGAAGTCGGGCTGCATCTGGATCTGACCGAGTGTGCGCTCGACCCGGCGCTGCGCTTTCCGTTGTCGCGGCTGATCGCGCGGGCTTACCTGGGGCAACTCGACCGCAACGCCCTGCAGCGCGAAATCGCTGCGCAGCTTGACGCCTTCGAACACGCCATGGGCCGGGCGCCGGCCTATGTGGATGGCCACCAGCATGTGCACCAGCTGCCGGTGGTGCGTACGCTGCTGCTGGCCGAACTGGCGCGCCGCTATCCCCAGGGGGGGCTGTGGCTGCGCGCCACGCGCAGTGCGCCGCGCGCCGCCCACGCCGATGCGCGCACGGCCTTCAAGAGCCAGGTCATTGCCACCCTGGGCAGCCGTGCGCTGGCCACGCTGGCGCGGCGCCAGGGCCTGCGGCAAAACGCCTGCCTGCTCGGGGTGTACGACTTCACAGGCGGGGCAGATGGCTACCGCGCACGCCTGGCGCGCTGGCTGCATGCGGCGCGCCAGGGCGACCTGCTGATGTGCCATGTAGGCCTGCCCACCACGCTGCGCGATGTGCTGGCCGGCGCGCGCCAGGATGAATTTGCCGTCATCGGCGGGCCAGAGTTCGGTGCGCTGCTGGAACAGGCCAAGGTGCGCCTGCAGCCCATGGGGAGGCTCCTGGTTTGATAGCTGCCGGCGCTTGCCTGGTAAGCGCTAGAGGCCTTTTTTACTTCTTTTGTGCCTCGTACATCCGGAGGATGTCGGAGAGCTTCTGCGCCGTGTCCGCCGTATCGACGGCGGCCTTCATCCGGGGGTTCTGCGTGGCCAGCCAGTCGTGGAAGTCTTGCGACTTCAGGGTGTCGCGCCACCCTGGGTGGGTGCTGTCCATCCGGGCCAGCTCGACATCCACGGGGTCGTGCGGGCCGGCGGGCGCTGTGGCCCCCTGGCCCTGGTAAGCGGGAAGTCGGGCCCTGGGCACCTGCATGTCCCCGCCGTCCAGCGCCACGGCGACCATGGTCGCTGCGCCCGCCGCGGCCAGCAGCCCCAGGACGGAAACCACCTTGCCCAGCATGGCCCAGAGGGTGGCTCCCGCGTAGGCCGAGGCGGCCCGCCAGATGCCGATGTTCGCCAGTGCAGCGTAGGCGCAGAAGGCAAAGACCACGGTGATGGCGGCCTGGCTGCCGGGCGTCAGCAGCCACAGCGCGAGCGCCCACGGCACACTGGCCGCGACGCCGTAGCCCCAGTACGTCCGGGCCAGGCCAGCGCGGCCGCTCCACAGGTTGGTGATGGCATCCATGGCGGGTACTTTCTGGCGTGGGATCAATCGACCTGCGCGCCCGAGGCCTTTACCACCTGCTGGTACTTGGCGCGTTCGCTGGCCATGAACGCCTCGAACTGCTCCGGCGTGGTCGGCACGGGCTCTGCCATCAGCGTGGCGAAGCGGGTCTGGGTCTCTGGGGCCTTCAGGGCCTCGGTGAACGCCTTGTTCAGCCGCGCGATGGTGGCGGGCGGCGTGTGCGCGGGGGCCACCAGGCCCCACCAGGTGTCGATGGTGAAGCCCTTGAACGTGTCCGCCAGTGGCGGCACGCCCGGCAGCATGGGGCTGGCGGCGGTCGATGTGACGGCCAGCGCCTTCAGCTTGCCCGCCTTGATGTTGGGGGCGGCGGCGGCAAGGTTGTCGATGTTGAAATCGACCTCGCCGGCCAGCAGCGCCAGCTGCGCCGGGTTCGCGCCACGGTACGGGATATGCAGCGCGAAGATGCCGGCCTTTTGCTTGAACATCTCGCCCGCCAGGTGGCCTGCGCTGCCATTGCCGCCGCTGCCGTAGTTGAGCTTGCCGGGATGGGCCTTGGCGTAGGCGATGAGGTCGGCCACGCTGCGGATCTTGAGCTGCTCGGCCCGGGCCGCGTTCATCACCAGCACATTGGGCACACGCGCCATCTGGGTGATGGCTGCGAAATCCTTGCCCGCGTCGTAGGGCATGCGCTGGTACAGCCAGGGGTTGACGGCATGCGTGGCCGTGGCGGCCAGGCCAATGGTCAAGCCGTCCGGCGCGGCCTTGGCCACGGCATCGGCACCGATGTTGCCGCCTGCGCCGGCTTTGTTCTCGATGATCACGGTGCCCAGCGTGTCACGCACACGCTCGGCCAGCACGCGCGCCGTCACGTCCAGCGGCCCACCGGGCGGGTAGGGCACGATCAGGCGGATGGGTGCGTTCTGCGCCAGGGCCAGCGGTGCGGCCAGGGCCATGGTGGCTGCGGCGGTATGGACCAGAAGGGTTCTGCGGTGCATGGTGCGTCGTCCTTTCAGTGTTTGTCGGCCTCGGAAGTGAATGCGTCGGCGAAGAATTCCTCCGGCGGCAGGCCGCGTGCGGCGGTGTAGCGCTCGCGCGCCGTATCGACCACGATGGGGGCGCCGCAGGCATACACCTGGTGGCCGCAGAGGTCGGTGAAATCGTCCAGCACGGCCTGGTGCACGAAGCCTGTGCGGCCAGTCCAGCCGTCTTCTGGCAGTGCGTCGGACACCACCGGCACGTAGCGCAAGTTCGGCATCTCGGCCGTGCGCGCCAGCATCCAGTCGTGCATGTACAGGTCGCGTGGGCGGCGCCCACCCCAGTAGAGCACGGTGGGGCGCGTAATGCCCTTGTGCTGCATGTGCTCGATCAGTGCCTTCACCGGCGCAAAGCCGGTGCCCGAGGCCAGCAGCACGATGGGTTTGTCCGAGTCCTCACGCAGGAAGAAGCTGCCGAATGGCCCCTCGATGCGCAGGATCTCTTTTTCCTTCATGGCCGTGAAGACATAGTCGGTGAAGCGACCGCCCGGCATGTGGCGAATGTGCAGCTCCAGCCCCGGGGCGCTCTCCTGCTGGTGCGGCGCCGTGGCCATGGAATAGGCGCGGCGCAGGCCGCCCTGGAGCACGAATTCGATGTACTGGCCCGCGTGGTAGCGGAACACGTCCGTGGCGGGCAACTGCAGGCGCAGCTGCATCACGTCGTGCGATTTCTTCTCCAGTGCCGCCACGCGCACCGGCAGCTTCTTCACGGGGTAGGCACGTTCGTCGGTCACCTGGCGCGATTCGAGCACCACGTCGGACTGGGGGTGTGCGCAGCAGGTCAGTACGTAGCCGGCGGCTTCTTCGTCGGCACTCAGGGCCTTGTCCTGGTGCGGGCCATGGCTGACGGTGCCGCTGAGCTTCTTGCACTTGCATGAGCCGCAGGCGCCGTCCTTGCAACCGTAGGGCAGGCCTACGCCGTGCTGGATCGCCGCCGCGAGGATGGATTCGCCGCCATTGGCTTGGAAGCCGCGTCCGCTGGGCTGCACAGTGATCTGGAAGGCGGTGTCGGCAGGGGGCATCATGGAGTGGGTATCCTTGGAGTCGTTGTCAAACAAAGCCAACCGAGCATTGTGCCTTCTAACCAAAACCCTCTGGGTGCGCTTCCGGCCCGTTTTCGGCGCGAGCGCGTGCTTGTCGTCGGCTGCGGCGACGTCGGCCTGCGTGCCGCCCGCGAACTGCGCCATGCACGCGTGCTGGCGCTGACTTCGAGCGCCGCACGCCGTGTGCCGCTGCGCAGTGCAGGCATCACCCCCTTGGTGGGCAACCTGGACGATGCCAGCACGTTGCGCCGTCTGGCGGGCTTGGCCACGCGTGTCTTGCATCTGGCCCCCCCTCCCAGCGAGGGGGAGGGCGATCCACGAACCTGGGCGCTGGTCTGCGCTCTGCGCCGACGCCAGGCGCCGCGCGCCTTGGTCTATGGCTCTACCACCGGAGTCTATGGGGACTGTGGCGGTGCCTGGGTAAGCGAAGCGCGCCCCGTGGCGCCTCGGACAGCGCGCGCGCGCCGCCGCGTGGACGCCGAGTGCGCGCTGCGCGCCTGGGGCTGTGCCGGGGTGCGCGTGAGCATCCTGCGCATCCCGGGTATCTATGCGCCCGACCGCGAGGGGGGTACGCCTGAAGCGCGCCTGCGCCGAGGCACTCCGGTGCTGGCGGCGCAGGACGACGTGTACACCAACCACATCCACGCCGATGACCTGGGCCGTGCCTGTGCGCTGGCGCTGTGGCGCGGGCGGGCGCAGCGCACCTGCCATGTGAGCGATGCCAGCGACATGAAGATGGGCGACTACTTCGACTGGGCGGCTGACCTGTATGGCCTGCCGCGCCCGCGGCGCATTGCGCGCGCGCAGGCGCAGAGCGAGCTGCCACCCATGCTGCTGAGTTTCATGGAGGAGTCGCGCCGCCTGGAGACGCGGCGCATGCGCAGCGAACTGCGCCTGGTGCTGCGCTACCCCACCGTACGGCAGGGCCTGGTCGTACCCTAGCGCGGGGTGCTTAGGCGCTCTCGCCGTCTTGGGCGGGAGGCATGTCGGACGCTTCGGATGTCTTGGTTTCGTCCGCTTCCTCGGCAGTAGCCGGGCGCTCACCCGCCTGGCGCAGCGCCGCTTTTTCGCCGGCGCTGGCGAACTTGCTGTACTTGCCCAGCAGCGGCACCAGTTGGCCATAGATGCGCGGGCTGGCGGCCAGGCATTCCTTCTGTTCCAGGAAGTCGGCTTCGCCGGTGAAGTTGCCAATGAGGCCGCCGGCCTCGGTCACCAGCAGCGAGCCGGCGGCCACGTCCCAGATGGACAGGCCGGATTCGAAGAAACCGTCGGCAAAACCGGCAGCCACGTAGGCCAGATCGAGCGCCGCAGCACCAGGGCGGCGCAGGCCGGCGGTGCGTGGCATGAGGTCGGCCATCATGGCCATGTAGTTCTTGAAGTTGTCGCCCGGGCGGAACGGAAAGCCGGTGGAGATGAGGCAGTCCTTGAGTTGGGTGCGCTTGGACACGCGGATGCGCCGGTCGTTCATGAAGGCGCCGCGCCCACGCGTGGCGGTGAACAGGTCGTTGCGCGTCGGGTCGTAAACCACGGCATGCTCGATCTTGCCCTTGAAAGCCATGGCAATGCTCACGCAGTACACAGGGAAACCATGGATGAAGTTGGTGGTGCCGTCCAGCGGATCAATGATCCAGACGTAGTCAGAATGCTTGGCGCCGTGCGTGTTGCCAGTTTCCTCGGCCAGGATGCCGTGGCCGGGGTAGGCCGTCAGAAGCGTCTCGATGATGGCCTGCTCTGCCGCGTGATCCACCTCGGTCACGAAGTCGTTCACCTGCTTTTGCGAAATACGCACCGCCTCCACGTCGAGTGCAGCGCGGTTGATGATGGCGCCAGCGGCGCGTGCGGCCTTGATGGCCACGTTAAGCATGGGGTGCAGGTTGGACGACATGGATTGTGCGAGGAAGGGCGATGGCCCGGCCAGGAGGCGCGGGGCGGAACCGGCGATGCGGTAGGAAACTGGAAAAGGGCGCTAATTCTACCCGCTGCGCGCCAGCGCGCAGCGGGCGGGGTGGTGCGTCAGGGCAGGCGCAGCCGATCCGACTCGCCCACGGTGACCCGTTGGATGAGGCCGTTGTTGCCCACCGAGTACTCCACGTACAGCTGCTTGCGCCGGTTGGGCGCGGGGTCGGTGCCCGCCAGGTCGTTGCTGGCCTCCACGTTGAGCCGCCCGTCGTAAACGTAGGCGCGCAGGCGCTGCGTCACATCCACTTGGCGGTAGCCATCGCCATAGGTGGCGCGGTGGATGGTCAGGTAGCCATAGCCTGGGCCGCCGGGGTTGTAGCCACCATTGCCGCCATAGCCATCCACCAGCTGCGAGGGGCTGACCCAGGAGGATTCGGCGAACTCCGCCGTCTGGGTGCGTCCGTCACGGCCACGGATTTGCACGCGCAGCACTTTGCGCTGGTTGGGTGCGGGGTCGGCGCCGAACAGGTCGTTGCTCACACTGAAACCGCTGCCCTGGCGTGCCAATTGGCGCACGCGCTCGGTCACGTCCATGCCCTGCCAGGGGGTGCCGTAGGTGGCCTGGACAACCTGGCCGTTGTGGTTCCAGTGGCCTTGGCCATGCCCCTGGCCGGGAGGTTGACCCTGGCCGGGGTACCAGCCGCCACCGCCCTGCGGGGCGAAGGGCGTGGTGTCCAGCCACTGCGACTCGGCCACCTCGAAGGTGCGCCCACGCCCGTCCCAGCCTTGGGCCTCGATACGTAGCACCTTGCGCTGGTTGGGGGCGGGGTCGGCGCCGAACAGGTCGTTGCTCACCTGAAAGCTGCCGCCTTGTTGTGTCAATTGGTGCACACGCTGGGTGACGTCCATGCCTTGCCAGGATGTGCCGTAGGTGGCGCGCGTGACTTGGTATTCACCGCCGCGCTGGGCGCGGGCGGGGCCGCTCAACGCCAGCAGCAGCAAGGTGAACAGGCCAAGCAGCCACAGGGACTGCAAGGACAGCCGCAAGCGGGCTGTGCTGGAAGGGCGGGGGGCGAGGCTGTGCATCAGAGGGTCTCCGGAAAACGGTTTCGGGTTTCAACGCACGAGCAGGCCATGCGGTGTACCGTGCGCAGGGGGCTGGGCGGCGACAATCGCAGTTTGCCGTTTTTTTGCTGCCATGCGCACACGCTTCATTCTGATTCACACCAGCCATGCCGGCAACGTCGGCGCCGCCGCGCGCGCCATGAAAACCATGGGGTTCGACGACCTCGTGCTGGTCGCGCCGCGTTGGCCCAACGTGCTGCGCAAGGAGGAAACCATCCAGCGTGCAAGCGGCGCGCTGGATGTGCTGGACAACGCACGCATTGTGGAAACCCTGGACGAGGCGCTCGACGGTATGAGCCACCTGTGTGCCACGGCGATGACGCCGCGCGACTTCGGTCCACCCACGCGCACGCCACGCGCGCATTTTGATTTGCTATTGAAAAATGAGCTGCTGGCGCGCGATGGGCAAGCGCTGGAGGCAAATATTGCCCAAGAAACGGGCGTGGCCTTCCTGTTTGGCTCCGAGCGCTTCGGCATGGCCAACGAGGACGTGTACCGCTGCCATGTCGCGCTCTCCATCCCCACCAACCCGCGTTTCGGCTCGCTCAACCTTGGCGCGGCGGTGCAGGTGGTGGCTTACGACTGGCGCCAGGCCCTGGGCGGCTTCGCGGTGCAGGATGCACAGGCCGCACCGCTGCGTGCCGACGCCGCGCAGGTGGCGGGCATGCTGGCGCACTGGGAGCAGGCGCTCACGGCCATCGGCTTTCTCGACCCGGCGGCGCCCAAGAAGCTGATGCCGCGCTTGAACCAGCTGTTCAACCGCGCGCAGCTCACGGCCGAGGAAATCCACATCCTGCGCGGTGTCGCCAAATCCATGCTCCAGGCGCGCCCGGCGAAGCCGCTAGACTGACTGGCTTTCGTCTTTAGATATAACAAAAAACAATGTTTGCCCGCCTGCGCTCCGACATCCAGTGCATCCTCGACCGCGATCCCGCCGCGCGCAGCCTGTGGGAGGTGGTCACCTGCTATCCGGGGCTGCATGCGATCTGGCTGCACCGCCTGGGGCACTGGTGCTGGCACCACGGCCTGAAGTGGCTCGGACGCTTTGTCTCGCATGTTGGCCGCTGGCTCACGGGCATCGAGATCCACCCCGGGGCGGTGTTGGGCGAGCGCGTTTTCATCGACCACGGCATGGGCGTGGTGATTGGCGAAACGGCGGTGGTGGGCGATGGTTGCACCATCTACCACGGTGTCACGCTGGGCGGCACGTCCCTCTACAAAGGCACCAAGCGCCACCCCACACTGGGCCGGAATGTGGTGGTCAGTGCCGGGGCCAAGGTGCTGGGGGGCTTCGAGGTGGGCGATGGGGCAAAAATTGGCTCCAACGCCGTGGTCATCAAACCCGTGCCCGCTGGCGCCACGGCAGTGGGTATTCCGGCGCGTATCATCCCCTCCAAGGAAGGGCATAGCGCCGACGTGACCGAGTCGACCAAGGCGCAAGAGGCGCAGTTCAGCGCCTACGGCGTGACGCAGCAGCAGGACGACCCCGTGACCCAGGCCATGCGTGGCCTGATCGATTCCGCCGATTCGCAAGAGCACCAGATCGCGCTGCTGTGGCAGGCCATCGAAAAGCTCTCGCAATCCACCCCGCAAAGCGCTGGCTGCGTGCCCCTCGAGGCCGTTCGCTGCGAGCAGTTCCAGGCCGCCAAGCTCAACGACATCATCGGAAAGTAGTTCCATGGACGTTTCCCACGCCTTGCGCGCGCGCCGTTCGGTGCGCGCTTTTTTGCCCGCAGTACCGCCGGGTGCGCTGGTGCAGACCTTGCTGCAGGAGGCCGCCCAGGCCGCTTCGGGGGGCAACCTGCAGCCTTGGCGCGTGGTGGCACTGACCGGGGAGCCCCTGCGCGCATTGCTGGCTGCCGTGGCGCAGACCCAGCCGGGGGAGGATGAGAGCCCGCAGTCCTATCCCCCAAACCTGTGGGAGCCGTACCGCACGCGCCGCTTCGCCAATGGCGAGGACCTGTACCGCACGCTGGGCATTCCGCGCGAGGACAAGGCAGGTCGCCTGAAGCAGTTGGCCAAGAATGCCGAGTTCTTCGGTGCCCCCGTGGGCATCTTCGTGTGCGTGGACGAGCGCATGGGCATGCCGCAGTGGGCTGACCTGGGCATTTACCTGCAGTCGCTGATGCTACTGGCCGTGCAGCACAGGCTGGCGACCTGCGCCCAGGGCTTCTGGCGCCGCTACACCGCCGCCGTGCAGCAGCAGCTCGGCTTACCCGAGGGCTATCGCGTGGCTGTGGGCGTGGCGCTGGGCTATGAAGACACAACCGCGCCCATCAATACCCTGCGCACCCCGCGCGCGCCCTGGGCCGAGTGGGGGCAACTGCGCGGTTTTGCTTGAGGCGGCGCGGGACGTGTGCGGCCGCTACGGCTTGATGGCAATCTTCAGCACGCCGTCGCGCTGGTGCGCGAACAGGTCGTAGGCCTCGACGATCTCATCCAGCTTGCGCTGGTGTGTGACCAGCACCCCCAGATCCAGGCGCTGGGCGGCAATCACGTTCATCAGGCGGCGCATGCGCTCCTTGCCGCCGGGGCACAGGGCCGTGCGGATGGTGTGGTCGCCCAGGCCCGCGGCAAATTGCGCCAGCGGGATCGACAGATCCTCTGAATACACCCCCAGGCTGGAGAGCGTGCCGCCGGGTTTGAGCACCTTCATGGCCTGCGCGAATGTGGCCTGGGTGCCGAGCGCCTCGATGGAGCTGTCGGCGCCCTTGCCGCCGGTGAGCTTCATCACCTCGTCCACCACGTCCACATTGCGGAAGTTCAGCGTCACGTCGGCGCCCATCTTCCGGGCGATGCCCAGGCGGTGGTCGTTGCCGTCCACGGCGATGATGGTGGTCGCGCCCAGCAGGCGCGCGCCGGCGGTGGCGCACAGGCCGATGGGCCCCTGGGCCAGCACCACCACGGTGTCGCCAATCTTGATGTTGGCGTTTTCCGCCCCCTTGAAGCCGGTGGACATGATGTCCGGGCACATCAGCACCTGCTCGTCGGTCAGGCCGTCGGGAATGGGCGCGAGGTTGGCTTGGGCGTCAGGCACCAGCACGTACTCGGCCTGCGTGCCGTCGATCAGGTTGCCGAAGCGCCAGCCCGCCGTGGCCTTGTAGCCGTGGCAGCCGCACAGGCCGCGCGCCGCCAGGTAGCTGCCGTCCTGACTCGGGTAGCCATCCTGCGCCGCATAGCTGTTGAAGTTGGGGCAGATGGCGCCAGCAATCACGCGCTGGCCTTCCTGGTAACCCTGCACCGCGCTGCCGAGTTTCTCGATCACCCCCACGGGCTCGTGGCCCACGGTCAGGCCTGGCGCCACCGGGTATTCACCCTTGAGGATGTGCACGTCGGTGCCGCAGATGGTGGTGGTGGTGATGCGCACCAGCGCATCGTTGGGCCCGACGTCGGGAATCGGCTTGTCGACCAGCGCGATACGGCCTTTTTCCACGAAGACGGCGGCTTTCATCATGGCGGTCATGGGAGGCTCCTTTCCAGTGGTGGAAGATCCACCATACCCCTCGTGCCCGCGCGCGGGGCTACTTCGCAGCGGGCTGCTCGGGTATGGCCGGTGCCTGTGCCGCACAGACCGCGTCGTCCACGCTCCAGAACGTGGCAATGTGGCCCAGGCCAGCGCGTTGTAGCGCCGCGCGTGGGTGGTCCTTGACCCGCGCCAGGAGCAGCGCCACACCGCTGCGCGCCAGGTGGGCGTGCAGCTCCTGCATGGCTTCGAGGGTGGTCACATCCATGTCGTCGCTGGATTCCACGCTCAGCACCACGGCATGCAGGCCAGGAGTGCGTGCAAGCCCGGCCACGGTGTGCGCCATGGCCTCGGCATTGGCGAAGAACATGGGTTCGTCCGGGCGCAGCACCAGCACGCCCGGCGTGCGTTCGGCCTGCGGATGCAACCGCAGGGCGACAAAATCGCGCGTCCCAGGCAGGCGGCCCAGCTCGCTGGAGGCGGGCTGTGCAAAGCGCCGCAGCGCCAGCAGCAGCGACAGGCCCACGGCCAGCAGCATGCCGAACAGCACCCCCAGGGCCAGTACGCCGGCAGCGGCGGCCAGCGCCATCCAGGCGTCACCGTTCCAGCGCAGCGTGGCCCACAGCGGGCGCGGCCCCAGCTTGTGCGAGACGATGCCGATCACGACCGCGCACAGCACCGGCAAGGGCAGCAGCGCCAGGGCGTCCTGGGCCAGCGCCAGCAGCAGGGCAATCGCGGCGGCGGCCACGAGGCCGGTCCAGCGGCTGCGGCCTCCCGCCTCATAGTTTGCTGACGAGGCAGAGAACCCCGCGCCCACGGGCAAGCCCTGCAACAGGCTGCTGCCGATGTTGGCGGCACCCAGCGCCAGCATTTCGCGCCGGGCATCGACGACATCGCCCGCCTGCAGCGCCAGTGAGCGTGCCGAGCCCCATGACTCGGCGAACAGAATCATCAGCAGCGCGGGCGCCACTTGCAGGGTGCGTACCCAGCTGTCCCAGTCCAGCTGGGGCCAGCCCAGCCGCAGGCCTTGCAGGGTGACGGGGCCGACCAGCGCCACGCCCTGCGCCGCCAGCGGCAGCATGGCAGACAGCCCGATGCCCAGCCCCAGAATTAGTACCGAGGGTTGAATCCAGGCGTGGAGCGCCTGCAGACGGTGCAACACGAGCCACAGGGCGAGCGCGCCTGCGCCCAGGGCCGTGGCTGCGCCATGCAGCGTAAGCAGACCGCCCAGCCATTCCCACAGCAGGGGCAACGTGTCCGTGCTGCTGGTGGGCACCCCAGTGAGGCCGGGCAACTGCTTGATGACGATGGTGACCGCCAGGGCCCAGGCGAATCCGCGCAGCACGGGGCGCGAGACGAAGGCCGCCAGGAAGTGTGCCCGGGCGAGGGCGGCGATGACGAACAGCCCGCCGGTGATGCCGACCAGCGCGAAAGCGCTGGCGGCGCCATTGGCGGCCACTACCGAGGCGAAGATGGCCGCCGCCGACGAGGTGGCCGACAGGGTGGCGAAGCGGCTTGTTCCGATGAAAGGGTAAATAAGCAGCCCCGCGAGGGCCGCCGCCAGGCCGTGCACCGGCGGCACGCCGGCGATGGCCGCGTAGGCCACGGCCTCGGGCACCAGCAGCCCGGCAATCGCCAGGCCCGCCAGCAGGACACCGCCCCCCTGGGGTGCGGCGGGCTTGCCGGATTCGCTCACATTTTTCCAGTGCGTTAGCGTGGGCGCACGGCGCTCTTGGGTCGGAATGCCTTGCAGACCTCGGGGCGCGTTTCAAGGTAGGGGCCGCCGATCAGGTCGATGCAGTAGGGCACGGCCGCGAAGATGCCTGGCACACGCTGTGCACCGCTCTCGTCCTTGAGTCCTTCCAGCGTTTCAGCGATGGCCTTGGGCTGCCCGGGCAGGTTGATGATGAGGCTCTGCCCACGGATCACGGCCACCTGGCGCGAGAGGATGGCCGTGGGCACGAACGCCAGCGAAATCTGGCGCATCTGCTCGCCGAAGCCCGGCATTTCCTTGTCGGCCACGGCCAGCGTCGCTTCGGGCGTCACGTCGCGCAGCGCCGGGCCCGTGCCGCCAGTGGTCAGCACCAGGCTGCAGCCCGCATCCACCAGCTCGATCAGCGTGGCGCTGATGCGCGCCTGCTCGTCCGGAATCAGCCGCGGCTCGAATTGCAGGGGGTTGTGCAGCGCGCGCTTGAGCCAGTCGTGCAGTGCGGGCAGGCCCTTGTCTTCGTAGGTGCCGCTGCTGGCGCGGTCGCTGATGGAGACGATGCCGATCTTGACCGGTGCGTACTGCGGGGTGTTAGGCATGGCCGGACTCCTCGTCGTCTTCGGGGGATGGAGAGGCATTGTCGGCCGGCGCCTGGGCGCTGTCCATCTGCGCGCGCACGAGCTGGAACAGCTCGCGGTAGGCGCGGCCTTTGCGTGGTGCCTGGCCCTGCGACTCGGCCACCTGGGCATCGTGGGCCGAGGGTGCGTCCTTGCGTGCCTGGCGGATCAGTGCGCGGATTTGCTGTGTGTCGGTGCCGGGGTACTCGGCCAGCCATGCGGCCAGGGCGTCGTCGCTGGCGATGAGCCGGTCGCGCCAGTGCTCGGCCTGGTGCAGCGCCAGCTTTTCCGCAGCCGAGCCGCTTTGCTGCTCGTCCAGTGCGGACTCGATGGCGGCGACGTCGTCTTCGTCCAGCTTGCGCATCAGCTTGCCGATGAACTGCATCTGGCGGCGTTTGCCCTCGAAGTTGGTGATGCGCTTGGCTTCCTGCAGCGCTTCCTGCAGCTTTTCGGGCAGTTGCAGGCGGGCGAACAGGTCGGCGCGCAGCGTCAGCAGCGCATTGCCCAGCGCCTGCAGCGCCTCGCTTTCGCGCTTGAGGTCGGTCTTGCTGGCGTCCGGGGTGCCTTTGAGTTGGGCCTTGAGTTCGAGGTCCAGGTCGCTGCCTTCGGCAACGAAGCGGCCTTTCACGTAATAGCCTTTTTTGGGTTTGCGTGACATGGGTGAAGCAGGGGGAGAAAGGGCGCAGCGGCGCAGCAGCCTGATGAAGCGGCAAGTATCATAGCCGCCGCTATGAAAACCTCTCGTTCCCGCGCCGTGCGCGCCGAAGCTTCTTCGCCCGAAAGCGGCTTCAGCTACACCCAAGACCACTTTGCCGACCTGGTGGATCAGGCTCTGCGCCATGCCAAGAAGCTGGGCGCCACCGATGCGGGCGCCGAGGCCTCGGAGGGCTGCGGCCTGTCCGTCAATGTGCGCAAGGGCGAGCTCGAGACGGTGGAGCGCAACCGCGACAAGTCCCTGGGCGTCACGGTCTACCTGGGCCAGCGCCGGGGCAATGCCAGCACGTCAGACTTCTCCAAGGCGGCCATCGAGCGGACTGTGCAGGCCGCCTACGACATCGCACGTTTCACGGCCGAGGACCCGGTGGCAGGCCTGCCCGATGCCGCCGACATCGCCCCGCCCAAGACCCACCGCGACCTGCAGCTGTTCCACCCCTGGGCCATCACCAGCGAGGAGGCCGCGCGCCTGGCGCTGGTGTGCGAGCAGGCGGCCTTGGCCACGGACAAGCGCATCACCAACAGCGAGGGCGCGGGCGTGTCGGCGCAGCAAAGCCATTTCTTCAGCGCGCATACGCACGGCTTTCGCGGTGGCTATGCCAGCTCGCGCCACAGCATCTCGGTGGCGCCCATTGCCTCGCTGCCGGGGCGCCACGGCGAGATGCAGCGCGACGCCTGGTACAGCTCGCAGCGCAATGCCGCCGACCTGGCCGCGCCCGAAGCCGTGGGCCGTTACGCCGCGCAACGCGCGCTCAGCCGCCTGGGCAGCCGCAAGATTCCCACCACCGAATGCCCGGTACTGTTCGAAGCGCCGCTGGCGGCGGGGCTGCTGGGCAGCTTCGTGCAGGCGGTGAGCGGCGGCGCGCTGTACCGCAAGAGCAGCTTCCTGCTCGACTCCCTGGGCAAGCAGGTTTTCCCCAAGCACATCGACATCACGGAAGACCCCTTCATCCTCGGCGGCAAGGGCAGCTCGCCGTTCGACGAGGAAGGCGTGCGTGTACAGGAGCGCAAGGTGGTCGAAGGCGGGCGCGTGCAGGGGTACTTCCTGTCGAGCTACTCGGCGCGCAAGCTGGGCATGCGCACCACGGGCAACGCCGGCGGCTCGCACAACCTGGCGCTGACCTCGCGCCGCACCCTGCCGGGAGACGACCTGCCGCAGATGCTGCGCAAGCTCGGCACGGGCTTGTTCGTCATCGAGCTGATGGGCCAGGGCGTGAACTACGTGACCGGCGACTACTCGCGTGGCGTCAGCGGCTTTTGGGTGGAGAACGGCGAGATCGCCTTCCCGGTGCACGAGATCACCATTGCCGGCAACCTCAAGACCATGTTCAAGGGCATCGAGGCCGTGGGCGCCGACGCCTACGGTTACGGCGCCAAGACCGTGGGCTCGGTGCTCATCAACCGCATGAAGGTGGCTGGGAGTTAAGAGGGTTTTAGGCCTCTAGCGCTTACCAGGTAAGCGCTGGCAGCTCCTGAAAACGCAGCAATTCAGGCGCTCGCCCCGGCGGGTACTCCCGCCTGCGCCGCCTGCCAGCGCTGGCGGTTCTTTTGCACGTCGCGCGCCATCTGCATGCGCTGGCGGCCATAGAGCTTTTCGTAGCCTTCGTTCCAGCCCAGCAGGATCCAGGGCTGGTGCGTGGCGATGTGGGCGAATGCCGTGGCCACCGCGTCCTCCTTGCCTTGGAGCGTGATGCTGGCATCGCGCCACTTGAGCACCAGCGCGTGCGTCTCGCCCGCCGGAATTACGTAGTACAGCTTTTTCTTCGTCACCTGCGGGTGCGCCCACAGCAGCTCGTTGAGGTTGTACAGGTCCAGGTTCAGCCACTGCTTGCGCAGCAGGTGGTTGGCCGTCAGTGTCCAGCCGCCAATCTTTTGCGTGTCGGGCGCACGCAGCTCCTGGTCGAGAATGCGCGTGACCGCATGCAGCCGTCCCCACTGGCTGGCGCGCGCGATGGTCGGGTGGATTTGCGGGTTCTGCATGCGCCCCAAGGCCACCAGTCCCCAGCCACCCGCCGCGAGCACCAGCACCCCCGCCAGGCCCAGCATCCACCAGCCCTTGGTGCGGAAGTCGTGCAGGTCCAGCAGCAGCGGCATGAAATGCGGGCGCAACTTCTGCGCGTTGGGGTGGGCAAACAGGCGCTGCGCCACGTCTGTGGGCAGGGCGCGCACCTCGCCCACCAGTTCCTTGCCGGGGGCGCTGTCGCCGTGCGCTTTCACCAGCACGAACTGCTCGCCCAAGCGCGCGGCGAAGTAGTGGCCTGAGACGCTGCGCCCGGTCTCCACGCCGCGTTTCTTGCGTACCGTGATCTCCTCGATGCCGGTATCCAGCATTTCCTCGGCACGCAGGCGCACCCAGTGCGGCGCCTTGGCGTTGGTGGGCGACAGCGTGTCCAGGTGCTGGGCTGTCACTGTGGTGGGGCCGCGGAAAAATTCGCGCAGGTAGGGGGCCTGGGCACCGAGCCAGCCCGCTACGCAGGCCAGAACCAATGCCGCGACGATGCAGCGGTTGCGGCTGGTGCGGCGGGCTTCCGCCAGCAGCCAGGAGGAGGATGTGGTCATCGGGTGTGTCTTTTTTTTCTGGGGCGCCAGCCTCACGGCGCAGCGCAGGAGTCGTCCAGCCCGGCCATGCCGGCGAGTTTTTGCAGGCGCGAGCGATTATCCAGGCAGGCTTGGTGGCGCTCCTGGGCTTCTTGCTGGCGTGCCAGGGCGGCCTGCTGCTGTGCCTTCTGCGCCACTTGCCGGGCGGCCTGTGCGCGCTCGGCCTGCAGCTGCGCGATGCGCGCGCGGATCTGCGGCATTGCCGCGAGAGCGGCTTTTTCACCTTCCACGATGGCTTGGGCGCGTTGGCTGAAGTCGGCCGGGCCGATGTCCCGCACCTGGGGCCGGATGACCACGTCGGCCCGCGCCAGCTCGGCCTGGCCCAGCTTCTGGCCCATGATGGCGATCGACTGGCCCAGTGCGCCCAGCAGATGCCCAGGCGTCTGGCCGCGGGCCTTGTTGGAGATGTCCACGGCAATCACCACGTCGGCGCCCAGTTGGCGCGCAGCATCCACTGGCACGGGGCTGACGATGCCGCCATCGACGAAATGGTGCTTGCCGATCGCCACCGGCTGGAACACCCCCGGCACGCTGCTCGATGCGCGCACCGCCTGGCCCGTATTGCCGCGCGCGAACACGGTGCGCTCGCCGTCCTCCAGCCGTGTGGCCACGGCCACGAAAGGCTTGGGCAACTGCTCCAGGGGCTTGCGGCGCACCTGCGCGTTCACGTAGTCCTCCAGCTTCTGGCCTTGCACCAGCCCGCCCGAGGACAACTGCAGGTCGCGGATCTTGGCTTCGTCCAGCGCCACGGCCTTTTCCTGCAGCTCAAAGGCATTCATGCCGCTGGCGTACAGCGCACCCACCACACTGCCGGCGCTGGTGCCCGCCACCACGGCGGGTGCAAAGCCGTTGGCTTCCAGCATCTTGAGGACACCAATATGGGCAAACCCCTTGGCGGCGCCCCCGCCCAGTGCCACCCCCACCTTGACGGGCGGCGCCGCTGGCGTTGGCGCGGGCGTGGTGAGGGCGGGCTGCGCTTGCGCCGCCGGGGGCGGGGCCGGTGGGTTGCTGCCGCAGGCGGCAAGGCCGAGAAGACTGGAAAGTACCAGAGGGCGCAACGGGAAGGCCAGGCGCATGGCAGGATGCTTTGCTGTCAGGGAAAACACTGCAGTGTATCGGCAGGGGGTGGTTGGAGAGGGCGGTGGTGTTATCGGATGTACAAAGCGGTGCAGGTTCTAGGAAGGAGTCCGACGCCATGGTGGAGAAAAGAAACTGGTTCGACCAAGGCGGGCAGTCGTACGCGCAGTTCCGCCCCGCGTACCCCGAGGCCCTGGCGGCATTTTTTGCTGCAGCCGCGCCCGCTACCGGGCTGGCGGTGGACGTGGGCTGCGGCAACGGGCAGCTGACCACGCTTTTGGCCCGGCACTTCGCGCAGGTGGTGGGCGTTGACCCGAGCGCGGACCAGATTGCGCACGCCAAGCCCGCCTCTGGCGTGGCCTACGCCGTGGCGCGGGCCGAGAAGCTGCCCCTCGCCGATGGGGTGGCAAGCGCCGTCACCGCCGCCCAGTCGGC
Source organism: Paenacidovorax caeni (assembly GCF_001298675.1). GTDB lineage: Bacteria > Pseudomonadota > Gammaproteobacteria > Burkholderiales > Burkholderiaceae_C > Paenacidovorax > Paenacidovorax caeni. Next base: position 56,463 of record NZ_CYIG01000031.1, on the reverse strand, counting down.
GCATTGGTTCGACCTGCCGACGTTCTACGCCGAGGTGCGGCGCATTGCGCGCCCGGGCGCGGTGGTCGCACTCATCAGCTACGGCGTGCTGGTGCTGGAGGGGGCCCTGGGCGCGCGCTTTCAGCGCTTCTACAGCGCGGAAATCGGCCCCTTCTGGCCGCCGGAGCGCAAGCTCGTGGACAACGGCTACGCCGGCATCGACTTTCCCTTCGCGGAATGCCCTCCGCCCGAACTGGCCATTGTGCAGTCGTGGAACCTGGGCCAGTTCCTGGGCTACGTTGGCACCTGGTCGGCGGTGAAGAAAGCGCGCCAGCTGGGCCAGGAGGCACGGCTGGCGGCCTTTGCCGACGATATCGCCGCGCTGTGGGGCGATCCGGCCGGGCAGAGGCGGGTCACCTGGCCCCTTCACATGCGACTGGGCCAGGTTGAGGTCAAAAAGCCTTCTAGCCCTTTGCTGGTAAGCGCTGGAAGCTCCTGAAAAAGGAGCGTTCGCGCCACCTCAGCCCTGGGCGATGTGCGCGGCGATGGCCTGGCCCACGTCGCTGGTGCTGGCGCTGCCACCCAGGTCGGGCGTGCGCGGGCCGGTGCGCAGCACGGCTTCAATTGCCGCCACGATGGCGTCGTGCGCCTGGCGACCGGCGCCTGTGCCGTGGGTGAGGAAGTCCAGCATCAGTGCGCCCGACCAGACCATGGCGATGGGGTTGGCGATGTTGCGGCCGTAGATGTCGGGCGCCGAGCCGTGCACGGGCTCGAACAGGCTGGGAAAGGTGCGCTCGGGGTTCAGGTTAGCCGAAGGCGCCAGGCCGATGGTGCCCGTGGTGGCCGGGCCCAGGTCCGAGAGGATGTCGCCGAACAGGTTGGTGGCGGCCACCACGTCAAAGCGGCCGGGTTGCAGCACGAAGCGCGCGGTGAGGATGTCGATGTGCTGCTTGTCCAGCGTGACTTCGGGGTAGTCCTTGGCGACCTCGTCGGCGCGCTGGTCCCACCAGGGCATGCTGATGGCGATGCCGTTGCTCTTGGTGGCCAGCGTTACGTGCTTGCGTGGGCGGCTTTGCGCCAGGTCGAAGGCGAACTTGAGCAGGCGCTTGGCGCCGTGGCGCGAGTAGACCGATTCCTGGATCACGATCTCGCGCTCCGTGCCCTCGTACATGATGCCGCCCAGCGACGTGTACTCGCCCTCGGTGTTCTCGCGCACCACGAGGTAGTCGATATCGCCCGGCTTGCGGCCGGCCAGGGGGCAGGGCACGCCTTCGAACAGGCGCACGGGGCGCAGGTTGATGTACTGGTCGAACTCGCGTCGGAACTTGAGCAGCGAGCCCCACAGCGAGACGTGGTCGGGCACGGTGGCGGGCCAGCCCACGGCGCCGAAGAAGATGGCGTCCATGCCCGAGAGCTGTTCTTTCCAGTCGTCGGGCATCATTTTTCCGTGCTGCAGGTAGTAGTCGCAGTGGGCCCAGTCGAAGGGGTGGAAGGCCAGCGTCAGGCCGAAACGCTGTGCGGCGGCCTGCACGGCGCGCAGGCCTTCGGGCATGACTTCACGGCCAATGCCGTCTCCGGCGATTACGGCGATCTGGTAGGTGGGGGGCATGGGGCTCCTGGGTGGGCAAAGGGGGCGATTCTTCAGGAGAATGCCGCGCGCGGCAATCTGCCCTGCTCCGGGCTGGCGCGCGGGTGTCGACCCGGCGTCATGCGCCGGCCTGCGCACGGCCCCACAATGCGCGCTTTCATCGACGAAGCCGAACGCCATGGATACCCGCAATGCCCTTGATGCCCGCGCCGTGGGCCTGATGGTGGTGCTGTGCCTCATCTGGAGTGCGCAGCAGATCGCCCTCAAAGCCACCGCGCAAGACTGCGCGCCGCTGCTGCAGATTGCGGTGCGCTCGGGCGTGGCCGCGCTGCTCGTCGGGCTGTGGATGGCCTGGCGGCGCGAGCGCCTGACGCTGGCGCACGGCGTGTGGCAGCCGGGCGTGGCGGCGGGTGCGCTGTTTGCGCTGGAGTTTCTGCTGGCGGGCGAGGGGCTGCGCTACACCTCGGCGGCGCACATGGTGGTGTTCCTCTACACCGCACCGATCTTCGCCGCGCTGGGCTTGCATTGGTGGCTGCCGGCCGAGCGGCTGGCGCCGCTGCAGTGGGCCGGCATTGCGCTGGCCTTCACGGGCATCGTGGTGGCGTTTTTCCTGCGCGGCAGCCAGGGCGCGGGGCCGGACTGGCAGCGCATGCTGTGGGGCGACTTGCTCGGGTTGCTGGCCGGGGCGGCGTGGGGCGCCACGACGGTGCTGATCCGTGTCACACGGCTGAGCAGCCTGCCCGCGTCGCAAACGCTGCTTTACCAGCTGGTGGTGGGTTTCGCGCTGCTGGTGCCGCTGGCCTGGGGTGCGGGGCATGTAAGCGCCTTCCATGGCACGCCGGCGGTGTGGGCCAGCCTGGCGTTCCAGTCGGTGGTGGTGTCTTTCGCCAGTTTCCTGCTGTGGTTCTGGCTGCTGCGTACCTACCTGGCGTCGCGGCTGGGGGTGTTTTCATTCCTCACGCCGCTGTTCGGCGTGGCGCTCGGGGCGTGGCTGTTGGCCGAGCCCATCGCGCCGGGGTTTTTGACCGGGGCGGTGCTGGTGCTTGCCGGTGTGATGCTGGTCAGCAGCCACGGCTGGCTGGTGCAGCGCTGGAAGATGAAAAGTGCATAAAAAAGGCTTCCAGCGCTTATGGGGTAAGCGCTGGAAGCTCTCTTTTTGAGAGCGATGCGAACGCTCAGCCTGCCAGCGCGGCCTTCACCGCAGCCGACACCTGGCCCATGTCGGCCTTGCCCGCCAGGCGTGTCTTGACCACGCCCATGACCTTGCCCATGTCGCCGGGACCGGCGGCGCCCACTTCGGCCACGATGGCCTTCACGGCGTCCAGAATTTCGGCTTCGGACATGCGCGCAGGCAGGTAGGCCTGCAGCACGGAGAGTTCGGCCTTCTCCTTGTCGGCGAGGTCCTGGCGGCCTGCGCCCTCAAAGGCGGTGATGCTGTCCTTGCGCTGCTTGATGAGCTTGTCCACGATGGCGACGATGGCCGCATCGTCCAGGGTGATGCGCTCGTCCACTTCCTTTTGCTTCATCGCAGCCTGCAGCAGGCGGATGGTGCCCAGGCGCTCGCTGTCCTTGGCGCGCATGGCGCTCTTCATGTCTTCGGTGATCTGGTCCTTGAGGCTCATGTCGGTATCTCCACAGGGAAAAACAAAAAACCCGCGCTTGGCGTCCCTAGCGCGGGTTTTTGAGAAGGCCGTGTGCTTAGTACAGCTTCTTGGGCAGCTGCATGCTGCGCACGCGCTTGTAGTGGCGCTTGACGGCAGCAGCCTTCTTGCGCTTGCGCTCGGCCGTGGGCTTCTCGTAGAACTCGCGGGCGCGCAGGTCGGTCAGCAGGCCCAGCTTCTCGATGGTGCGCTTGAAGCGGCGCAGGGCAACGTCAAAAGGCTCGTTTTCTTTAACGCGGATGGTGGTCATTAGCTAATGTTTTCCAAAATGTGCCGTCAGAGGGTTTGCAGGAAGATCGGGCCTGCGAGCCATGGGCGGCGGTTTTCCCCGTCTGTAACTAGTATCCGGCCGACGGGGCATGCCAGCAGAGCCGGACATTATAAAGCGAGTTGAGCTGATTTGTGCAGGTGCTCGCACGTATCGCGGCCTGCCCTGCTTTGGTGCATGTGGCGTGAAACTTGCTAACCCTTGGTATCTCGACAACCAATGGGCATCTGCAACGCTGCCTTGCAACCATGGCATTCATGCATCGTGTTTCCGGCTGGCTGGGCCGGCTCAGCGTAGGGCGCAAGCTCATGCTGATTTACCTGCTTGACCTCACCGCAGTGATTTATGTGTCCGGCATCCTGATCCATGAAAAGTACCTGGCGATCGACTTTGCCCGCAAGGAAATGGTGGGCACCGAGTATGTCGAGGTGGTGCGCGATGGCCTGCTGCAGGGGTTTCTGCCGCAGGGGACAGCCGCCACCATGCCGCCATTGCTCGGGCGGCTGGAAGCGGTACGGACCGAGCACGATGCGGCGCTCCACAGCGCACCGATGAGCGCCCCCTTCCAGGCCACGCTGGCGGCGCTGGGTGATTCTCTTGCGCAGGGCGGGGCGCGCCACCAGCTGCTGCGCGAGGGGCGTGAGCTGCTGACCACGGTGGGCAACCAGTCCAACCTGATCCTGGACCCGGATCTGGACAGCTATTACGTGATGTCGCTGATGATCCTGCGCTACCCCGAATTGCTGCAGGTGCTGCACGACACCCAGCAGTTCCTGCACAGCGGTGCGCATGTCCAGGGTCCGGGCGGCCCGGCGCAGTTGCTGACGCTGGCGGGGCGCATGGATGCTGCGCTGCAGGGCATCGAGTCAGACCACGGCCAGGCGTTCATTGCCGGCAATGCGGCTTTGCGGGACGCTTTGCGCGTGCCGCGCGAGGCTTTGCGCGTCAACGTCACGGAGCTCTTGAACCGACTGCATGCGATTGCCGCGGGCGGTGTGCCGACTGATCTGGCGGCGGTGGAGGCCAGCAGCCAGCAGTCTCTGGTGGCGCTGCGCGATGCGTGGAACATGGCCACGGTGCAGATGCGCCGTTTACTGGAAAACCGGGTGGACTTGCAGTTTCACCGCATGTGGCTGCATATGGGGACGGCGGTGCTGCTGCTTGGTTGCATTCTGAGCCTGGTCACGCTGGTGGCGCGGCAGATTGCCAAGCCCTTGCAGCACTTGGCGCGGGTGGCCGACGAGGTGCGCCGCAGCGGCGACCACCGTCTGCGCGCGCACTGGAGCAGCCGCGACGAAATCGGCCGCCTGGTGACGGCGTTCAACGAGATGCTGGCCCAGCTCGACCGCGAACGCCTGCAGCAGCAGGAACTGGCGGCCAGTGCACGGGCCGCGCAGGCCCAGCGCGAACTGGTCGAAGCCTTGCCCATTCCCATGGTGGTGACCTCCATTCCCGAACACGAGGTGCTGCATGCGAACACGCCTGCACGCCCCTGGCTCAACGGCGTGGAGCGCGACCCCTGGCGCCAGGGCCTGGAGCCCGGGGTGCGGGCGCGATTCTTCCAGCGGTTGGCCGACCATGATGTCGTCGATGAGTTCGAGGTGCGCTGGAAGGGCAATGGCGAGCCGCTATGGGCCGTGCTGTCCGCGCGGCGGCTGCGTTTTCAGGGGCGTGATGCGATGCTGACGGCGTTCACGCCGATCAATGTGCTCAAGGTGATGGAGCAGCGCCTGGAGCTGTGGGCCAAGGTCTTCGAGGCATCATCTGAGGGCATCATCATCATGGGGCCGGACTTGCACATCCTCAGCGTGAACAAGGCGTTCTGCCGCAGCACGCACTACGACTTCTACGAATTGCTGGGTGAGGGGTTGGGCCTGCTGCTGGACGAGGACGGTGGCGATGCACCGTTGTGCCAGCGTATCTTGGACACCATGCGCGAGCGCGAATCCTGGCAGGGCGAGGTGCGCTTTCGCCGCCGCTCGGGCGAGACCTATCCGGCCTGGCTCATGGTGTCGGCCGTACGCGAAGGCGGCAAGGGCGGTGCGGTGGCGAACCACATCGGCATCGCCATTGACATCACCGACCGCAAGCTCAACGAGGAGCGCATCCGCTTCCTGGCGCACCATGATGTGCTGACGGAGCTGCCCAATCGCTCGCTGTGCGAGCAGCGCTTGCAGGCGGCGCTGGCGCAGGCCCGGGCGGTGAACGCGCAGGTGGCGGTGCTGTTCATCGACCTGGACCGCTTCAAGAGCATCAACGACACATTGGGCCACCACATCGGCGACGGGCTGTTGCGCTCGGTGGCTGCCCGGCTGACGCAATCGGTGCGCGGGCAGGATACGGTCAGCCGCCTGGGGGGCGACGAGTTCGTGGTGGTGATGCAAGGCGTGGCCGGGCGTGCAGATGTGCAGCAACTGGTGGAGCAGCGCCTGATTCCGCTGATCCGCCAGGCACACGTGGTGGAGGGGCATGAGCTGCATGTGTCGTGCAGTGTGGGCATGGCGCTGTACCCCGAGGACGGCCAGGACCTGGAGGGGCTCATGCGCCGTGCCGATGCCGCCATGTACGAGGCCAAGGCCACCGGGCGCGACATGGCGTGCTTCTACTCCGTGCAGACCGACAAGCGTGCCCTGGCGCGCCAGAGCCTGGAGCAGCACCTGCGGCGCGCGCTGGAGCGCAATGAGCTTTCGCTGCACTACCAGCCACGGGTGCGGGCGCAGAACGGCCAGTTGGTCGGCGTGGAGGCGCTGCTGCGCTGGACACACCCCACGCTGGGCCTGGTGCCACCGTCCGAGTTCATCCATATCGCCGAAGAGGCCGGGCTGATTCGCACCATCGGCGCCTGGGTGCTGCAGGAAGCGTGTGCGCAGTGGATGCGCTGGCGCCGTGCCACCGGCCCCGGCGCCCAGGCCCTGGGGCGTACGGTGATGTCGGTGAATCTCTCGGCCGCGCAACTGGCCGATCCGCAGCTGGTACCGGACGTGCAGGCGGTGCTGGCACGCTTGGGCATGCCGGCCTCGGCGCTAGAGCTGGAAATTACCGAGTCGCAGCTCATGGACAACGCACACGCGGCGCAGCAGCAGCTGGCGGCGTTGAAGGCGCTGGGGGTGCATTTGTCGATCGACGACTTTGGCACCGGCTATTCCAGCCTGGCGTACCTCAAGCGCTTCGACATCGACAAGCTCAAGATCGACCGATCCTTCGTGCGCGAACTGCTCACCAATCCGGCGGACATGGCCATCACGCGCGCCATCATTGCGCTGGGCGGCTCGCTGGGCCTGAAGCTGGTGGCGGAGGGCGTGGAGGACATGGCCACCGGCCGGGTGCTGACGGCGCTGGGGTGCGACGAACTGCAGGGCTTCCATTTCAGCCGCCCCCTGCCTGTGCCGGCGTTGGAGTGCTGGGCGGCGGGTGGCGCTTCGGCCGACCTGCGCGCACCCGTGGAGCCCGTGGTGCCCGTGGCGCCCGCCAGTTGAGTCTTAGTGCGGGCTCTTGGGCAGCGCCTGCGCGCAGGCATGGGCGCTGGCCCAGGCCCACTGGAAGTTGTAGCCGCCCAGCCAGCCGGTGATGTCCACCACCTCGCCAATGCAGTACAGGCCGGGCTGGGCCTTGGCTTCCATGGTCTGCTGCGAGAGTGCGCGCGTGTCCACGCCACCCAGCGTCACCTCGGCCTTCTTGTAGCCCTCGGTGCCTGTGGGCACCAGCTGCCAGCGCGCCAGGCGCTCGGCCAGCAGGTGCAGCGCCTTGTCGCTGGCTTCGTTGATGGGGCGCTGCCACTGCGCCTCCTGTGCCGCCCAGGCGTCGGCCAGACGGCTGGGCACGAGGGCCGCGAGTTCGTTGGCGATCAGCTTGCGCGAGCGCGCTTTGGCCTGCAGCAGCGCCGCGGGCAGGTCCACGCCCGGTGCCAGGTCGATCGACAGGGGCTGGCCGGGCTGCCAGTAGCTTGAAATCTGCAGCACGGCCGGGCCCGACAGGCCCCGGTGGGTAAACAGCAGGTCCTCGTGGAAGGCCATGCGCTCCTTCTTCACGCCTGTGCTGATTTCGACCGGCAGCGCCAGCCCCGCCAGTTGGGCGTAAGGGGCCCAGGCGTCGCCGCTGAAGGTCAGCGGCACCAGCCCTGGGCGCTGTGCCACCAGCGGCAGGCCGAATTGGCGCGCCAGCCGGTAGCCCAGGTCGCTCGCGCCGATCTTCGGGATCGACAGCCCGCCCGTGGCGATGACCAGGCTACGTGCCGCGACGGGGCCTCGATCGGTATCAATTTGATAGCTGCCAGCGCTTTCCCTATCTGCGCTGGAGGGCGAAAATGCCACATTTTTTACGCTGCACGGCTGCCAGTGCTGCACATGCCCCGTGGCGCATTCGGCCAGCAGCATGGCAATGATGTCTTCGGCCGAGCGGTCGCAAAACAGCTGGCCCTTGTGCTTTTCGTGGTGGCCGATGCCGTGCTTGTCCACCAGCGCGATGAAGTCCTGCGGCGTAAAGCGCGAGAGCGCCGAGCGCGCGAACTGCGGGTTCTGGCCCACGTAGTGCCGCTGCGGCGCACGCACGTCCAGGTCGCGGTTGGTGAAGTTGCAGCGCCCGCCGCCTGAGATGCGGATTTTCTCGGCCACCTGCGTGGCGTGGTCGATCAGCAGCACCCGCAGGCCGCGCTGGCCCGCCTGGGCCGCACAGAACAGACCGGCGGCGCCGGCGCCGATGACGACGGCGTCGAAGAAAGGGAGGGAAGAAGACACGGGCGGCATTGTCGCCCACGCCGGGCATGGCGCCCACGGTTGGCTTTCACGCGGCTTGGCCCTCAGCGCGGCCGGGGGCGGGTTGGGGCACAGGGTTTGGGCACAATGGTGTTCCCTTTGCAACCTGCCTCTACTTTGAACGTGCATGCAACCTGGGGCCTTGCCGCCCTGCTGGCTTTGGGAGCGGGCTTGGCCCGGGCGGGCGGTGCCGTGCCCGCCGCTGCGGCTGCGAGCGCGGCGCCTTCGCTGAGCTTCGCGCAGGCGCAGCAGCTCCTGCTTTCCAACTCCGACCAGCTCGCTGCCGCCGCCAGGGCGGTGGAAAGCGCCCGCCTGCGCCGCGCGGGCGTGCAGGGGCTGGGCGGGCCCTCGGTGGCCGTCACGGGCATGGCGTACCGCTACGCCGCCAGCGCCGATATCGACCTCGACCCCGCGCGCCAGGCGCTGGGCGGCATCGTCAGCATGCTGCCGCCGCCATTGGGCGGCGCCATCTCCCAGCTGCCGCAACTGCCGCCCAACTACACGCTGGAGCGCCAGGATGCGCGCGCCGCGGGCAGCGTCTCGCTGCTGTGGCCGCTGTACATCGGCGGGCTGGGCGACGCCGTGCGCAGCGGCTTCGCGGCCCAGGCCGACGAGGCGCAGGCCGACGCCAGCGCCGACGCACAGGGCCTGCAGTCCCTGCTGGTGCAGCGCTACTTCGGCGCGCAGCTGGCCGAGCGCGCCGCGCGCCTGCGCGAAGCGGCGCTGGCCACGGTGCACGAACATGACGCTGCCGCCGAGCGCATGCTGGCTACGGGGGTGATTTCGCGCCTGGAGCGGCTGCAGGCCCAGGCTGCTTTGGCCGACGCCGCGCAGCAGGCGCGCAAGGCGCGCGACGAGGCGCAACTGGCCGCGACGGCGCTGGCGCGCACGCTCAAGGTGGTGGCGCCACTGCGCCCCTCCAGCCCGCTTTTTGTCGCCAGCCAGCCGCTGCCTGCGCTGCAGGGCTTCATTGACGCCGCGCTGGCGCAGCACCCCGGCCTGTCCAAGGTGCAGGCCAAGCGCCGCGAGGCTGCCGCGCTGCACGACGCGCAGGAGGCGTTGCGCAAGCCCCAGGTGCTGGGCTTCGGCCTGAGCGACATCCGCACGGGCGGCGGCAAGCCCAACTGGGTGGCCGGCGTGGCTGTGCGCTGGACGCTGTGGGACAGCATGGACCGCGACCAGCTCGCCGCCTCGGGCCAGCGCAAGATCGAGCAGGCCGAACTGACCGAGCAGCAGGCGCGCAGCGACATTGCCCTGCTGGTGGAAAAGAACTGGCTCGCCGTGGAGCATGCGCGCACCCAGTACCTGGCCCAGCAGGCCCAGGAAGACCTGGCGCGCGAGCTGCTGCGCCTGCGCGAGGCTGGCCAGCGTGAGGGCACGGGCACCCTGCTGGAGTGGATGGACGCGCGCGTCAACCTCGCCAAGGTGCAGACCGAGCGCGCGCAGACCGCCCACCAGTACATCCAGGCCCTGGCCGCGCTGCTGCAAAGCACCGGGCAGAGCGATGCGTTCGGCCGCTACATGGCCGAGGCCGATATCCAGATCCCTTCCGACGCACCATGACCGCTTCCTCCTCTTCTTCACGCTCGGGCCAGCCCTGGGTTCTGGGGCTCCTCGGCGTGGCCGTACTGGGCTTCGTCGTCTGGGGCTTCTGGCGCGCCTCGCAGCCGCCCGCGCCTTACTTCCAGGGCCAGATGGAGGCGCGCGAGGCCGACATCGCGCCCAAGGTCACGGCACGCATTGCGCGCGTGGCCGTGACCGAGGGCCAGCAGATCCAGCCCGGCGACCTGCTGGTGGAAATGGACAGCCCCGAGGTGCGCGCCAAGCTGGCCCAGGCCGAGGCCGCCAAGGCCGCGGCCCAGGCCGTCTCGGACAAAGCCCAGCACGGCGCGCGCCCGCAAGAAGTGCAGATGGCCCGCCTGAACTGGCAGCGCGCCCAGGCCGGCGCCGAGCTGGCGCACACCTCGTACCAGCGCGTGCAAAGCCTGTACGACCAAGGGCTGGTCTCGGCGCAAAAACGCGACGAGGCCCACACCCAATGGCGCGCCAACGCCGCCCAGGCCGAAGCCGCCCGGGCGCAGTACGACATGGCCGCCAGCGGTGCCCGCGCCGAAGACAAGGCCGCAGCGGCCGCCCAAGTGCGCCAGGTGGACGGCGTGGTGGCCGAAGTGCAGGCCGCCGAGGCCGAGACACAGCTGCGCAGCCCCGTGGGCGGCGAGGTGGCCAAGGTGCTGGCCAAGGAAGGCGAGCTGTCGCCCCAGGGCGTGGCCGTGGTCACTGTGGTGGATTTGCAAGACCAGTGGGTGGTACTGAACGTGCGCGAAGACCAGCTGCAGCGCTTTGCGCTGAAGAGCCGCTTCACCGGCCAGTTGCCTGCGCTGGGTGGGCACAGCGCAGAGTTTGAAGTCACCTACCTGGGCGTGCTGCCCGACTTCGCCACCTGGCGCACCACGCGCGGCAACCAAGGTTTTGACGCACGCACGTTTGAAGTGCGTGCCCGCCCTGCGGCACCGATTGCGGGCGCGCGCCCTGGCATGAGCGTGGTGGTGCAGCCGTGAGCCTGTTTGCCGCCAGTGCGCGGCGCGAGGTGCAACTGCTGAGCTCGCGCCCCTGGGACGCTGCCATGCTCACCTGGGTGCCGCTGCTGGCCATGGCGCTGCTGTGCTGGATTTTTTCCACCGGCCAACCGTACCGCCTGCCCATCGCCGTGTGGGATGAAGACCACTCCAGCCTCTCGCGCCAGCTCGTGCGCATGCTGGAGGCCACGCCCGGCCTGGCGCTGCAGGCGCAGGTAGTGAACCGTGGCGAGGCCGCCGACGCGCTGCAGCGCATGGCGGTGTACGGCGTGGTGCACCTCCCGCCCGGCATGGCGCGCGACGTGAAGCAGGGGCGCGGCGCCAGCATCACGCTGCTGCACAACGCGCAACTGGCCACCGCGTCCAGCTTGCTGCAGCGCGACCTGCGCCAGGTGGTGGGCACGCTCTCGGCGGGCATCGAGATGCAGGCCGCCGCCAAGCGCGGCACGCCCAGCCAGGCCCTGCAAACGCGCCTGGAGCCGGTGAAAACCCAGCTGGTGGCGCTGTTCAACGTCTCCACCAACTTCGAGCAATTCCTGGCCGCAGCCTTGGTGCCCGCCTTGATCCATGTGCTGGCCATGACGGCGGGCGCGTGGAGCGTGGGGCGCGAGTTGCGCGACCGCACTGTGGCGCAGTGGCTGGGCGCGCAGGCCTCGCCCACGCAGGTGCTGAGCGCGCTGCTGGGCAAGCTGGCCGTGGCCTTCGCGCCGCTGTGGGCCGTCACCCTGGCCTGCCTGCTGTACCTGGCGCAGCTGCGCGGCTGGGCCGTGGCGGGCAGCATGGGCTGGATCAGCGCCGGTCTGGCGGCCCTGGTGGCCGTGAGCCTGGCGGCGGGGGCCGCGCTGGCGGGCGTCACGCTGTCGCTGCGCACGGCCTTGTCGGGCGCGGGCCTGCTGTCGGCACCGGCGTTTGCCTTCAGCGGCGTGGCCTACCCGCTACTGGCCATGGGCGAGGGCGCGCGTACCTGGGCGCTGGCCATGCCCTACACGCACTACGCGCGCCTGCAGTTGGAGCAGTGGCAGATGGGTGCCCCCGTGGCGCAGAGCCTGCCCGTGGTGGCTGGCCTGGGGCTGGCCACGCTGGTGCTGCTGGCCGTGGCCACGGCAGGCCTGGCGCGTGGCCTGCGCCTGCCGCAGCGATGGGGTGGGCGATGAGGTGCTGTAACTTCTGTTTTGATAGCTGCCAGCGCTTGCTGCATAAGCGCTGGAGCTGTTTTTTGTTCAAAACATCATGGGAGGGCGGCTGACGTGGCGCCGTCCTTCCTGGCCCTGCTGGCCCAGCAACTGCGTGCGCTGCTGCGCGACAAGGGCGTGGCCTTGCTGGTGGTGGGCGCGCCGGTGCTCTACGGCTTCTTTTACCCCTGGTTCTACGCCACGCAGGTGGCGCAGCGCGTGCCGGTGGCGGTGGTGGTGCAGGACAGTTCGTCGCTCGGCCGGCAGATGCTGCGCTTCGCCCAGGCCAGCCCGCGCATCGACCCGCGCCTGGTCACGGGCGATGAGGGCGAGGCCCAGGCCGCGCTGCTGCGCGGCGAGGTCAGGGGCTACGCGCTGCTGCCGCGCGACCTCAAGCGCGACGTGGTGCAGGCGCGCAACGTGGCCGTGCCCGTGTACGCCAACGGCGCTTACCCCATCGCCAGCAAGCAGGTGCAGTACGGCTTTGCCGAGGCGTTCGGCACCGTCTCGGCCGGTATCGAGCTGCGCCGCCTGCAGGCCGGCGGCCAGAGCGCGCCGCAGGCGGCGGCCAGCCGTGCGCCGGTGGGCCTGCAGGCCGTGGCGCTGTTCAACCCCACCGAGGGCTATGGCAGCTTCGTGGTGTCGGCCGTGGCGCTGCTCATCCTGCAGCAAACGCTGCTGATGGGCGGGGCGCTGTGGGTGGGCACGCTGCGCGAGCAGAGCCAGGCGCGGGCTGGGGCGCGCACCTGGCTGGCACGCCTGCTGGCGCTGTGCGTGCCGGGCTGGCTGGCCGGGCTGTTTTACTTTGGCTGGATCTTCGTCTGGCAGGACTACCCGCACGGCGGCAACCCCGGCGGCGCCGCGCTGCTGCTGGCCGTGCTGGTGCCTGCGGTGGCCGGCTGCGCCGCCCTGCTGGGCTGGTGGCTGGCCGACCGCGAGCGCGCTATGCAGGTGGTGCTGTTCACCTCGCTGCCGCTGGCCTTCCTGGGCGGCTTCAGCTGGCCGGTGGAGGCCCTGCCCGAGCCGCTGCAGTGGCTGCGCTGGCTCTCGCCGAGCACGGCGGGCATCCAGGCCAGCCTGCGCCTGAACCAGATGGGCGCGCCGCTGGTGGCGGCATTGGCGCCGCTGGCCTGGCTGGCGGCCATGGCGCTGGCGTCGTGGGGGGCGGTGCTGTGGCTGGGGCGGCGGCCGGCCCGGTGAGGGGCGCGCAGGCCATTCAGTCGCGTGCCATGGCTGTGCTCAGGCGCCGCCGCGCGGTGCGAACATGATGATGGCCATGCCCGCCAGCGCCACGGCGCAGCCTACGGCGTCCCAGGCCGTGGGGCGGATGCCATCGACCACCCACAGCCACAGCAGCGCCACGGCGATATACACCCCGCCGTAGGCCGCATACACGCGCCCGGCGGCCGTGGGGTGCAGCGACAGCAGCCAGGCGAACAGCGCCAGGCTGGCGGCGGCGGGCAGGAGCAGCCAGGCGCTTTTGCCCTCCTTGAGCCACAGGTAAGGGAGGTAGCAGCCGACGATCTCGGCGATCGCGGTGACCAAGAACAGACCCAGGGTTTTCAGCATGAGCATGGCGGCCATGCTACACAAATGCGAGCTGCTGGCGCTTGCCCCGCTTGGGCTGAGGGGCTAAAGAACAAAAAACTGGCAGCCGCCCGCTAGAACGGCAGCGTGATGCCCAGTGCCCACAGCACGGCCAGGATCAGCAGGCAGACGATGAGCGCCGTGGCCACCGCCACGCTCAGCTGGAACAGGAGGGCGCCTACCCCGAGGGCCGCCGCGACCACCGCGAAGCGCCGGGGCTCGCGCGCGACGGCGGACACCGCCGCCAGCACGATGGCCAGGGCGCCGAACGTGGCCGCCGCAGCTGCCAGGACGCGGTACCAGTCGGTGTGCCGCGCGGGCTCCTGGTATGCCACGCCCTTGGCCTGGGCGGCGATGCGCGCCTTGACCTTTTCGGCCGTGCTGACGATCACCTTGTCCAGCGGCTCCGGGGGCTGCAGCACCGGCAGCACCCACAGGGGCAGGACGGCGGCCAGCACGGCCAGGCAGCCGAGCAGGGTGGCGCTAAGGCCGAACCAGGGGCGGCGGATGGAGGCGGTCATGGGGCGTTCCCTTGTCGATGGGGGCGGGTGCCGCGCTGCGCAATGCACGCCGTGGGCAGGCATGGCGCGAGGCAACGGCGCGGTGGACTATCAAAAAAATAGCTTCCAGCGCTTGATACACAAGCGCTGGAAGCTATTTTTATCCGAATTTCCAGGCTTACCGCGCGGCTGCCTTGGCGCTGTCCACCCAGCCGTCAAAGGTCTTCTGGTGCGCGCGGATCCAGCCGTCCACGTGGCGTTCAATGTCGGCGCTCTGCTTCTGGCCGTTCTTCATGGCCAGGTTCTGCGCGTTGATGTCGGCCACGGGCAGTTGCATCACCTCGAACAGCTTGGCGGCGGCCGGGTTCTTTTCGGCGAAGGCTTTGTTGGCGACGATTTTCTGCGTGTTCAACGGAAAGCCGTAGTTGCGCCCGTCGGGCAAGGCGGTTTTCAGCCCGGCCTGGTCGCCGGGCAGGGCCGTGAAGGGCACCTGCAGCCAGACCACGTCCTTGCCCGGGCGCAGCTCGGCGCTGACCCAGTATGGCGTCCAGGTGTAGTACAGCACCGGCTGGCCGGCCTTGAAGCGGGCGATGGTGTCGGCCATCAGCGCCGGGTAGCTGCCCTGCACGTGGGTGACGGTGGCGCGCAGGCCGTAGGCGGTGAGCTGGTGCTCGATGGCGGCCTCGCAGCCCCAGCCGGGCGTGCAGCCGGTGAGGTCGGCCTTGCCGTCGCCGTTGGTGTCGAACAGTTTGGCGATTTGCGGGTCTTTGAGCTGCGCGATGCTGGTGATCTGGTGTGCGTCGGCGGTCTTCTTGTCGATCAGGTAGCCCTGGGCGGCGTTGGTGGAGTAGGCGCCCTTGCGCCAGAGCTTGGCGTCGCCGCCGGCGTTCTTGTAGAAGTCGGCGTGCAGCGGGTCCCAGTGGTCGGCCATGAAAGTGGCGTCGCCGTTGGCCAGCGCAACGTGGGCGGTGGCGTACTCGATTTCCTTGATGGGCTGCACGTCGTAGCCGAGCTTTTGCAGGCCGCGCACGACCAGCAGGGTTTGGAAGGTTTCCTCGGCGATCGAGCTTTGCAGCGGCTGCACCTTCACGCCCTGGCCCGGCAGCTCGCTGGCCTGCGCGGCCAGGGTGAAGGTGGCGCCCAGGGCCAGCAGGGCTGCGGCGGCGGGGCGCAGAAGGCGGGGCAGGATGTGGCGTAGGTCGGTCATGGTGTGCTCCTGGTTTGTGGGGTGGCAGGGAAAATCAGTGGTGCGCCGCTGTGTGCGTGGTGGCACCCGGCTGGGCGGTGGGGTGGGTGGGGCGCAGCAGCGGGGCGAGCAGGCGCAGCAGCACGCCAGCGGGGCCGGTCTGCCACCAGCGGCGCAGGCCTTTGGCGCTGTCGCGGCGTGTTTGGCCCATGGCCTGCGTGAGGCGATCCAGCGTGATGGCCAGCAGCACGATGCCCAGGCCACCCACGGTGGCCAGGCCCATGTCGAGGCGGCCGATGCCGCGCAGCACCATCTGGCCCAGGCCCCCCACGGCGATCATCGAAGCGATGACCACCATCGACAGCGACAGCATCAGCGCCTGGTTGATGCCAGCCATGATGGACGGCATGGCCAGCGGCAGTTGCACCTTGGCCAGCAACTGCCAGGGCGAGGCGCCGTAGGAGCGCGCGGCTTCCACCAGGTCTGGGCGCACCTGGCGGATGCCCAGCGTGGTCAGGCGCACCAGCGGCGGCAGCGCGAACACGATGGTGACGATGACCCCCGGCACGTTGCCGATGCCAAACAGCATCACCACCGGCACGAGGTAGACGAAGGCGGGCGTAGTCTGCATGGCATCGAGCAGCGGGCGCACCCAGCGCTGGGCGCGGTCGCTGGCGGCCAGGGCAATGCCCAGCGGCAGCCCGATGGCGATGCAGAACACCAGCGAGGTGAGCACCAGCGACAGCGTCACCATGGCCTCGGGCCAGATGCCCAGCAGCGCCACCAGCGCCAGCGACACCACCGTGCCCAGGGCCAGGGCGCGGCCCGCGAATTGCCATGCCAGCAGCCCCAGCAGGGTGATGAGGGCAGCGGCGGGCAGGCTGGTCAGCAGGCCCTCGACCCAGGTGAGCGTGCCGTCGATGGGCGCGCGCACGCTTTGGAAGAACGGGCGCAAGTGCTCCACCGCCCAGCCCAGGCCCTGGTTGATCCAGGCCTCGACGGGCAGGGTGCCATCCAGCAGTTGCTGCAGCGCCGACGGGTCGGCACTGGCCAGTGCGTCGGGCGAAGCGGCATCCTGCAGGGTGTGCGCGGCGCTGGTGCCTGGGTCTGGTGCCGCCAGCCAGTCGGGCGAGGCGTTGGCGCTGCCGTAGGCCGTGTCAGGCGCTGCGGCGCTGGCGGCCCAGGGGTCCGCCGAAGGCTCGGCCGCAGGGGTTGCGGGAGAGACCGTGGCGGGCTCCGGCGGCATGTCCCAGGGCGAGTGCTCCATGGGCTGCGCGGAGGCTTCGGTGCTGGCGCCTGCATCCCAGGGCGTGGCGGTGGCCAGGGCGGGCAGGGCGTCCGGGGCGGTGGGGGGCGTCAGTGGTGCGTTGTCGTTCATGCGGGGCTCCCGGCGTGGTTGTCTTGGTGGCCCGACCGGAGCGCATCCGGGGGAAGGGGCGGCGTATCGCGGTCGAGAAAGCGCAGCAGCGTGGTCTTGCTGATGGCACCGCGAAAGCGGCCGTCGCCATCGACTACCGGCAGCGCGCACGGTGCATGCGCGACCTGGCCGAACAGGTTGGCCACGGCGGCGTCGGACGGGATGGGCGGTACGTCGGCCAGGTAGGCGTGCTGCAGTCCCAGGGGGCCGTGGTGGCCGTGCAGCGCCGCGCGCAGCGAGTCGGCCGAGACGGTGCCCAGGTAGCGCTGCGTGGGGCTGACCACGTAAGCGAAGTTGTCGTCGTGCCCCTCAAGGAGCTGCAGCGCGGCGCGGCAGCCGCGGTCGGAATGCTCGCGCACCACCGTGAGGCGCTGGCGTGCGATGTCGCCTGCCTTGAAGACGGCGGCGGCGTCCACGCCGCGTACGAAGCTGCGCACATAGTCGTTGGCCGGGCTGCGCAGGATCTCGTCGGGGGTGCCAACCTGTACCACCTGGCCATCCTTCATGATGGCGATGCGGTCGCCGATGCGCATGGCCTCGTCCAGGTCGTGCGAGATGAAGACGATGGTGCGGCGGCGCTCTTGCTGCAGACGCAGCAGCTCGCTTTGCATCTCGGTGCGGATGATGGGGTCGAGCGCGGAGAAGGCCTCGTCCATCAACAAAATCGACGGGTCTGCCGCCAGCGCGCGGGCCAGGCCCACGCGCTGCTGCATGCCGCCCGAGAGTTCGTCGGGGTAGCTCGCGCCCCAGCCGGCCAGGCCGACCTGCTCGAGCGCGGCGGCGGCCAGGCGCTGCCGCTCGGCGCGCTCCACGCCCGCCAGCTCCAGACCGAAGGCCGTGTTGTCCAGCACCGTGAGGTGCGGCAGCAGCGCAAACGACTGGAACACCATGGAGATGTCTTTGCGGCGCAGCGCGCGCAGGGCGCGGTCGGACAGCTGGTTGATGTCCTCGCCACCGACCAGGATGCGCCCCGCCGTGGGCTCGATCAGGCGGTTGAGCATGCGCACCAGGGTTGATTTGCCGGAGCCCGAGAGGCCCATGACGACGAAGATTTCGCCCGCCTCAATGTGGAAATGGGCGTCAAAAACGCCGATGGATTGGCCGGTGCGTTCCAGGATCTCCTGCTTGCTACAGCCCTGGCGTACCAGGTCCAGCGCGGCTTGTGGCGCGTCGCCGAAGACTTTGAACACATGTTCGATGGCGATGGGTTTAGCCATGTGGGTGTCCTCCCTTCAAAAATGGGTTGAATGCAGCGCCAGTGCGCTGGAAAAACCGGATGCGGCAGCACGCCCGCGGTTGGCAGGGCGCCGGCGGGGTGGTTCGCGTCGTGGCAAAGAGCGGCCCGGATGGCACCGCAGCGGTGCGCAAGGGCCTGGGTGCGCCGGGCAGGGTGATGCCCCTGCGGCTGGCGCGTGCGGTGCCTGCGAGAGGCGCTGCACGGTTCGGTGCGTCAGGGCCGCAGTGGCGGCCCGGCCGGTGGACGGCGGCGTTGAGCGCCTCCACCGGGAACGATTTGCCCTGGCTGTGAGGGCAAATTACCTGCGTTGCAGGTTGTAAAACACCGAGTAAGTATAGGAATTTAGTGTTTTTGAGTCAAAACACAGGTTTTCCTAGATGTGATAAACGCTGTCGCCTGGGAGTCGGGTTTTGGTGCCTATGTAAGTTTCGCGCCAGTCAGTGGCTTGTAAGTGCGGCCGCCCAAAGTACGAGCCGAATTTCATCAAACTTAGGAGACAACACCATGAGTGAGCCCACATCCGCGATCGAATCCGTCTTGGTGGAAAACCGCGTTTTCCCGCCGTCCGAAGACACGGTGAAGAACGCCCGTATTGCCGGCATGCAGGCTTACGAGGCCCTGTGCGCCGAAGCCGAGAAAGACTTCGAGGGTTTCTGGGCGCGCCTGGCGCGCGAGAACTTGCAGTGGAGCCGGCCGTTCACGCAGACGCTGGACGAGTCCAATGCGCCGTTCTACAAGTGGTTTGCCGATGGTGAGCTGAACGCTTCGGCCAACTGCCTGGATCGCCACATCGGCACGCCGGTCGAGAACAAGACCGCCATCATCTTCGAAGCTGACGACGGCGCCGTTACGCAGGTCACCTACAAGGAGCTGCTTGCCCGTGTGGGCCAGTTCGCCAACGCGCTCAAGGCACGCGGCGTGCAAAAGGGTGACCGCGTACTGATCTACATGCCCATGACCATTGAGGGCGTGGTGGCCATGCAGGCGTGTGCGCGCATCGGTGCCACGCACAGCGTGGTGTTTGGCGGCTTTTCTGCCAAGGCGCTGCATGAGCGCACCATCGACGCGGGTGCCGTGGCCATCATCACGGCCAACTACCAGCTGCGTGGTGGCAAGGAGCTGCCGCTCAAGTCCATCGTCGACGAAGCCCTGGCCATGGGCGGCTGCGACAGCGTGAAGACCGTGCTGGTTTATGAGCGCACGGCCAGCGCCTGGAACCGCGTTGAAGGCCGCGACGTCACCTTCACCGAGGCTCTGGCGGGCCAGAGCACCGAGTGCGCTCCCGTGCCCGTGGGCGCTGAACACCCGCTTTTCATCCTCTACACCAGCGGCTCGACGGGCAAGCCCAAGGGGGTGCAGCACTCCACCGGGGGCTATACGCTGTGGGCGCGCCAAACCATGCTGTGGACGTTTGACCTGCAGCCGAGCGACGTGTTCTGGTGCACGGCCGATATTGGCTGGATCACCGGCCACACCTACGTGGCTTACGGCCCGCTGGCCGCTGGTGCGACACAGGTGGTGTTCGAGGGCGTGCCGACTTTCCCGCACGCCGGCCGCTTCTGGGAAATGATCGAGCGCCATAAGGTCTCGATCTTCTACACCGCGCCCACGGCCATCCGTTCGCTCATCAAGGCGGCCGACTCCGACGAAAAGGTGCACCCCAAGAACTGGAACCTGACCAGCCTGCGCGTGCTGGGCAGCGTGGGCGAGCCCATCAACCCCGAAGCCTGGATGTGGTACTACCGCAATGTGGGCGGCGAGCGTTGCCCCATCGTCGACACCTTCTGGCAGACCGAGAACGGCGGTCACGTCATCACCCCGCTGCCGGGCGCCACACCGCTGGTCCCGGGCTCGTGCACGCTGCCGCTGCCGGGCATCAAGGCCGCCATCGTCGATGAAACCGGCAAGGACCTGCCCAACGGTGCAGGCGGCATGCTGGTCATCAAGCGCCCCTGGCCGTCGATGATTCGCACCATTTGGGGCGATCCCGAGCGCTTCAAGAAGAGCTACTTCCCCGAGGAAATGGGGGGCACCATCTATCTGGCCGGCGATGGCGCTGTGCGCAGCGAGGACCGCGGCTACTTCCGCATTACCGGCCGTATCGACGACGTGCTCAACGTGTCGGGCCACCGCATGGGGACGATGGAGATCGAGTCGGCTCTGGTGGCCAAGACCGATCTGGTGGCAGAAGCTGCCGTGGTGGGCCGCCCTGACGACCTGACCGGTGAAGCCATTGTGGCGTTTGTCGTGCTCAAGCGTCCCGTGCCCACTGGCGAAGAGGCCAAGCAACTGGCCAACGAGCTGCGCAACTGGGTCGCCAAGGAAATCGGCCCGATCGCCAAGCCCAAGGACATTCGCTTCGGCGAGAACCTGCCCAAGACGCGCAGCGGCAAGATCATGCGCCGCCTGCTGCGTTCGCTGGCCAAGGGCGAGGCGATTACCCAGGACACCAGCACGCTGGAAAACCCGACCATCTTGGACCAGTTGGCCAAGACCAACTGACGCACGCGCCAGTTGTGGCGCAGCGACCAAGCAAAAAGCCCGCGCTGCGGGCTTTTTTCGTTTGTGCCGGGCAGAAAAAAACCGCAGCGTTCGCACGCTGCGGTTTTTGGTGGAGTCGCCTGAAATTACTTCAGCGACAGCACCCAAGCCACCAGCTTCTTGGCTTCGGCTTCGGTCACGTTGGCGTTCGCGGGCATGGGAACCGGGCCCCACACGTCCTTGCTGCCCTTCAGCACATGAGAGACCAGGGTGGCCTCGGCATCCTTCTGGCCGGCGTACTTCTTGGCGACGTCCTTGTAGGCGGGACCGACCAGCTTTTTGTCGACAGCGTGGCAAGCCATGCAGTTCTTGGACTTGGCCAGGGCTTCGTCGGCCATGGCCGGGGCGGCCACCGACAGTGCCATGGCGAGAGTGATCAGAGTACGGTTCATCGTGGTCTTTCTCTGTGGTTGGGGTACATTAGGTTGAACGAAATTGTAGTGGCCTTGGTTGACTTTGGCACTACGGAATTACCATTTTCCGCCTACGGAGGCAGATATGTACATGCTAGGGCTGGCGCTTGTTCTGACACTGCTCAAGTATCTCGAAATTGGCCCGGTGGCCAACTGGTCTTGGTGGTGGGTTCTGGCGCCTTATGGGCTGACGGCGGCGTGGTGGGCCTGGGCTGACGCCTCCGGCTACACCAAGCGCAAGGAAGTCGAAAAGATCGAGCGCCGCAAGCAGGCGCGCGTGAACAAGCACAAGGAAGCGCTGGGCATGGGCACGCGCCGGCCACGTTGACGCCTTTCCTCTCCTCGCCAGCCCGGGCACTGCGGTTCCCGGGTTTTTCGTGCATCCGCCGGGGCATTGGGGCTGCGACATAATCAAAACAGCGCGATCCAGCAATGCGGGGCCCAAGAAGCCTGCGCCGCGGCGCCCGGTGGCCCCGAAGCGCAAGGGCCCAGACCCTTTCGAGACATCATTTTTCCCTCCATCCACGATGCCTGCCTACCGCTCCAAAACTTCCACCGCTGGCCGCAACATGGCTGGTGCGCGCGCCCTGTGGCGTGCCACCGGCATGAAGGACCAAGATTTCAGCAAACCCATCATTGCGGTGGTCAACTCCTTCACCCAGTTCGTGCCCGGCCATGTGCACCTCAAGGACCTGGGCCAGCTCGTCGCACGCGAGATCGAGGCGGCGGGCGGCGTGGCCAAGGAGTTCAACACCATCGCTGTGGACGATGGCATCGCCATGGGCCACGACGGCATGCTGTACTCGCTGCCCAGCCGCGACGTGATTGCCGACAGCGTGGAATACATGGTCAACGCGCACTGCGCTGACGCCATGGTGTGCATCTCCAACTGCGACAAGATCACCCCCGGCATGCTCATGGCCGCGATGCGCCTGGACATTCCAGTGATCTTCGTGTCGGGCGGCCCTATGGAAGCGGGCAAGGCCCAGCTTGCGGTGCCAGGCACGGCCACGGTGCAGTTCAAAAAGCTCGACCTGATCGACGCCATGGTGATGGCTGCCGATAGCAAGGCCAGCGATGCCGATGTGGCCGAAGTTGAGCGCTCGGCTTGCCCGACCTGCGGCTCCTGCTCGGGCATGTTCACTGCCAATTCGATGAACTGCCTGACCGAGGCGCTGGGCCTGTCGCTGCCCGGCAATGGCACCGTGGTGGCCACGCACGCTGACCGCGAGCAGTTGTTCAAGCGCGCAGGCCGCCGCATCGTCGAGCTGGCGCGCCAGTACTACGAGCAGGACGACGCCTCCATCCTGCCGCGTGCCGTGGGCTTCAAGGCCTTCGAGAATGCCATGACGCTGGACATCGCCATGGGCGGCTCCACCAACACCATCCTGCACCTGCTGGCCATCGCACAAGAGGCGGGCATCGCATTCGGCATGGCCGACATCGACCGCCTCTCGCGCACCGTGCCGCAGCTGTGCAAAGTGGCGCCCAACACCGACAAGTACCACATCGAAGACGTGCACCGTGCGGGCGGCATCATGGCCATCCTGGGTGAGCTCGACCGTGCCGGCAAGCTGCACACCGACGTGCCGACGGTGCATGCCAAGACCCTGGGTGAGGCGCTGGACCAGTGGGACATCGTGCGCACGCAAGACGAAGCCGTGCGCACCTTCTACCTGGCCGGCCCGGGCGGCGTTCCCACGCAGGTGGCGTTCAGCCAGTCCAGCCGCTGGCCCAGCCTGGATCTGGACCGCGCGGCGGGCTGCATCCGCTCCTACGAACATGCCTTCAGCAAAGAAGGTGGCCTGGCCGTGCTCACGGGCAACATTGCCCTGGATGGCTGCGTCGTCAAGACCGCTGGGGTGGATGATTCCATCCTGGTGTTCGAGGGCACGGCCCACGTGACCGAATCGCAGGACGAGGCAGTCGCCAACATCCTGGCCGACAAGGTCAAGGCGGGCGATGTGGTCATCGTGCGCTACGAAGGCCCCAAGGGTGGCCCGGGCATGCAGGAAATGCTCTACCCCACCAGCTATATCAAGTCCAAGGGCCTGGGCAAGGCCTGCGCCTTGCTGACGGATGGGCGCTTCTCGGGCGGCACGTCGGGCCTGTCGATTGGCCACTGCTCGCCCGAGGCTGCGGCAGGTGGCGCCATCGGCCTGGTGCGCAACGGCGACCGCATCCGCATCGACATCCCGAACCGCAGCATCAACGTGCTGGTCAGCGAAGAGGAGCTCGCGCGCCGCCGCGCCGAGCAGGATGCCCTGGGCTGGAAGCCCGCGCAGCCGCGCCCGCGCAAGGTGTCTGCCGCGCTCAAAGCCTATGCCAAGCTGGTGACCAGCGCCGACAAGGGTGCGGTGCGCGACCTGTCGCTGTTGGACTGAGAACGTGTGAACGAATCCGCCATGCCCGCTCATCACGCCAAAACACGCCCCCTCGGCGTTGCAAATGCTCGCCATAGCACAAGCTATGGCTGCGCTTTGCGCCTTGATGGGCCGCGTTGTGGCGCGCTGCTCGGCCACGCCGGATTCATTCACACGTTCTGATCCTCCACGCATTCACCGCGAGCCGCTACCGCGCACAGGGCCGGGGCGGCTTTTTTCATGGGGGCTGGCATGGCCAAGACACTGCTGATCGTCTACCACTCGCGCACCGGCGGCACGCGCCAGATGGCCGAGGCGCTGCAGGCCGGTGCGCTGGGCTGTGGTGCCGTGGTGGCGGTGCGGCTGTTGCCCGCCGCCGATGCCGGGCCGGCCGACCTGTTGGCCGCTGACGCCTACGTGTTCGCCTGCCCCGAGAATCTGGCCGCCGTCAGCGGTGTGATGAAAGATTTTTTTGACCGCAGCTACTACGGCGCGCTCGACCGCATCAACGGCCGCGCCTTCGCGTTGCTGGTGTGCGCCGGCAGCGACGGCCGCAATGCCGTGCGCCAGATGGAGCGCATCGCCACCGGCTGGCGCCTCAAGGCGGTGGCCGAGCCCCTGATCGTGTGTACCGGTGCGCAAACGCCCGATGCCATCCTCGCGCCCAAGACCCTGGCGCCCGAGGCGCTGGCGGACTGCCGCGCGCTGGGCGAGGCACTGGCGACGGGGCTGGAGATGGGCATTTTCTGAAACAAAAAACCGCGCTGCCATGGCGCGGTTTACTCCTGAAAGATGAGCTGCCAGCGCTTTCTGTATAAGCGCTGGAGCCGCTTTTTATGCTCAGCCGGGCGTGCCGCCCGCCTGCGTCTGCAGGTAGTTTTGCAGGCCCACCTTCTCGATCAGGCCGAGCTGCTTTTCCAGCCAGTAGGCGTGGTCCTCCTCGGTGTCGCGCAGCTGGGCCAGCAGCAGGTCGCGGCTCACGTAGTCGCCATGGCGCTCGCACAGTGCGATGGCGTCCTGCAGGTGCTGGCGCACGCTGTACTCCGTCTGCAGGTCCTGCCGCAGCATCTCCAGCACCGTTTCGCCCGGGGTGAAGGGCAGGGGGCGCATGTCGGGCTTGCCACCCAGCATCAGAATGCGGCGCAGGATGGCGTCGGCATGCTGGGTCTCTTCCTCCATCTCATGGCCCATGCGCTCGTACAGGCGCGTCAGGCCCTGGTCTTCGTACTGGCGCGAGTGGATGAAATACTGGTCGCGCGCAGCCAGTTCGCCGCGCAGCAGGTTGTTCAGGCAGTCGATGACGGCGGGATGGCCTTGCATGGTGTTGTTCTCTGTGGGTTGGCAGAGCCTGGAGTATCTCGCGCATGGCGCTGCTGAGCAAAGCCGCGTGGCCTATACCCGTGTGCGCGCATTCGGGATGCGGGCGGGATGCAGGTGCATTCGCATCTGTGCGGGCCGCGCCCTGGGCGCCCTGCGGCACAATCCCTGCCATGCTGATGTACCCGCAGATCGACCCCGTTGCCCTCCAGATAGGCCCGCTGGCCGTGCACTGGTACGGCATCACCTACCTGGTGGCCTTCGGCCTGTTCATGCTCCTTGGGGTGCTGCGTTTGCGGCACGCACCGTTTTCCGCGCTGCGCGGGGCGCAGGCATGGTCGCGCCGCGATGTGGAGGACATCCTGTTCCTCGGCGTGCTGGGCGTCATCGTCGGGGGGCGGCTGGGCTACTGCCTGTTCTACAAGCCAGGCTACTACCTCGGCCACCCGCTGGAGGTGTTTGCTGTGTGGCAGGGCGGCATGAGCTTTCACGGCGGGCTGCTGGGCGTTGCGGTAGCGCTGCTGTGGTTTGCGCGTTCGCGCCAGCGGCCGTTGCTCCAGGTGGCGGATTTCGTTGCGCCCTGCGTCCCCACCGGGCTGGCGGCGGGGCGCGTGGGCAACTTCATCAACGGCGAGCTGTGGGGGCGCTTTGCGCCGCCGGACCTGCCTTGGGGCATGGTGTTTCCGCAAAGTGGCTCGATGCTGCCGCGCCACCCCTCGCAGGTGTACCAGTTCCTGCTCGAAGGGCTGCTGCTGTTCGTGCTGCTGTGGCTGTATGCGCGGCGCGAGCGCCGGCCGGGTCAGGTGGCAGCGGCGTTCCTGGTGGGCTATGGCGCGTTGCGCTTCACGGCGGAGTATTTCCGCGAGCCCGACAGCTTTCTGGGCCTGTTGTCGCTGGGCATGAGCATGGGCCAGTGGCTGTGCCTGCCCATGATCGCCAGCGGTGCGGTGCTGTGGCTGTGGGCCCAGCGCCAGCCGGCCAGGATTTGATAGAAAAATGCCTCTAGCCCGCCTGCGGAAAGCGCAGGTAGCTATAACTATTGAAGCACCTATGAAGAACCCCTCTGCCTGGATCGCGCGCAATGTGTCGCGCCTGCGCTCTGCTGCGAAGGACCAGGGCGCTGCTGCGCCTGCGCCCCCGCCACGCAGCACCCATGAACGCCTGGCCGCCACGCTGCGCCGTGCCGACGAGGCGCTGCCCCCGCGCCAGCTGCGCCGTCTGCTGACCGACCTGCAGGCCGTGGCCGCCCCCCAGGTGAGCGAACTGGAGGGCGGGCGCAGTGCGCAGACGCTGATCGACTGGTACGCCCAGGCCACCCCGGCGCAGCGGCACGACCTGTGGCTGCTGATGTGTGAGCAGTTCACGCCCGACGTCGAGCGCGTGAAACACGCGCGCCAGCACTACGAGGCGGCGGCGGGCACGGCCGATGAGGGCCAGGCCGAAATCGGCCTGCGCCGTGCCCTGGTGTCGCCGCGCACGCGGCTGCTGCAGCGCTTTGCCGTGCCGGCGGGGGGCATGCGCTTTCTGGTGGATTTGCGCGCCGAGTTGCTGCCGCTGCTGCGCAGCGACAAACGCTTGCTGGCGCTCGACGCCGAGCTGGAGCAGCTGTTTTCCACCTGGTTTGACGTGGCCTTCCTGGAGCTGCGGCGCCTGTCGTGGGACTCGCCGGCCTCGCTGCTGGAAAAGCTCATCAAGTACGAGGCGGTGCACGACATCCGTTCCTGGGCCGACCTGAAGAACCGCCTGGACAGCGACCGGCGCTGCTACGGCTTCTTCCACCCGCGCCTGCCCGACGAGCCGCTGATCTTCGTCGAGGTGGCGCTGGTCGAGCAGCTGTGCGGCAGCATCACCCCGTTGCTGGACGAGCAGGCCGCCCCTGCCGACCTGGCCAAGGCCACCACGGCCATCTTCTATTCCATCAGCAACGCGCAAACCGGGCTGCGCGGCGTGAGCTTCGGCAACTCGCTCATCAAGCATGTGGTGGAAACCTTGCAGACCGAGTTTCCGCGCCTGCGCACCTTCGCCACCTTGTCGCCCATTCCGGGCTTTCGCGCCTGGCTGGGCAAGAACGCCGGCACGCTGCTGCAGCAGCTGCCAGACAAGCTGCGCACCGAGCTGGGCCGCGCGCTGCAGGCCGACGCGCCGCAGGCGGCGCAGCTCGTCAGCGCGGTGGAGACGGCCGACAAGGCCCAGGCGCTCGACGCCAAGTCGCCCGTGCGCCAGGTGCTGCTGCACTGCGCCGCGCATTACCTGGGCCGGGCGCTGCACGAGGGCAAGCCGATCGACCCGGTGGCGCGCTTCCACCTGGGCAACGGCGCGCGCGTGGAGCGGCTCAACTGGGCGGGCGATCCGTCCTCCAAGGGGCTGAAGCAGTCGTTTGGCCTCATGGTCAACTACCTCTACGACCTCAAGCGGCTGGACAAGCACCGCACCCAACTGGCGCAGGGGCAAGTTCCGGTGTCGAAAGAAATCAGCGCGCTGCTGCTGGACTGAGCAGCACGCCAGGCACGTAAAAAATGAAGGCTACCCATGGCAGGTGAAGTGATCGCGGTGGAAGAAGGGGGCGCGCAGCCCGGTGTGGTGCGCGTGGTGTTGCGTAACGACGGACGGCTCAATGCCATGTCGCGCCCCATGTGGCGCCAGTTGCGCACGGTGTTTGAGGGCATCCAGCACAACGCCAGTGCGCGCTGCGTGCTCATCGAAGGCGAGGGCGAGGCCTTCTGCGCCGGGGGCGATATATCCGAGTACCCGGCGTTCCGCTTCGATGCCGCGTTGCTGCGCGACTTTCACGAGAACGACGTGTGGGGCGGCCTCTCCGCCATGCTGGCGTGTGACGTGCCCATCGTCGCGCGCATTGCCGGCGCCTGCATGGGCGCAGGGGTGGAGATCGCGAGCTGTTGCGACATCCGCATTGCCGCTGCCAATGCACGCTTTGGCGCACCCATCGCCAAGCTGGGCTTTCCCATGGCGCCGCGCGAGGCCGAGCTCGTCGCTGGTGCCGTGGGTGAAACCATTGCGCGGCAGATGCTGCTGGAGGCCGCCACGTTCAGTGCCGCCGACCTGCTGGCGCAGGGCTTCCTCAGCCGCGTGGTGGCGCCCGAGGCACTGCAGGCCGAGGTGCTGGCCAGTGCGCGGCGCATTGCCGCCCTGGCGCCCGGCGCAGCGCGCCTGAACAAGCAAACGCTTCGGGCATTGAAAACGCCTCCAGCCCAAGCAGGGCAAGCGCAAACAGCTATCGAAAGCATAGTGAATGGCGCCGCCGACCCCTACGCCTATGCCGACAGCGCGGAGCACCGCGAGGGCATCAGCGCCTTCCTGGCCAAGCGAGCCCCGGTTTTCTGACTTTTTGGAGTGATGCGCATGGAGTCTTGCAACCTGTTCAGCGCCTTGCGCGCCGCATTCCCAGCGGACCTGGGCCAAACGGCCATCGAAGCCGCCGGCCCCGACGGCGCGCCGCTGTACTACACCTGGCGCGACCTGGACCAGGCCAGCGCGCGCATTGCCAACCTGCTGGCGGCGCTGCAGTTGCCCGAGGGCAGCCGCATCGCCGTGCAGGTGGAAAAGTCGGTCGAGGCCATGCTGTTGTACCTGGCCACGCTGCGCGCGGGCTACGTCTTTTTGCCGCTCAACACCGCCTACCAGAGCGCCGAGATCGAATACTTCATCGGCAATGCCGAACCTGCCGTGGTGGTGTGCACCCCGGGCAACTTTGGCTGGGTGTCGAAGATCGCCTTTACTGCTGGGTCGCAGCACGTTTTCACGCTCGGCGATGACCGCACGGGCAGCCTGCTGGAGCGCGCTGCGCACCATGGCGACGAACACCAGCCCTTGCCGCGCCAGGCGGATGACCTGGCCGCCATCCTGTACACCAGCGGCACCACGGGCCGCAGCAAGGGCGCCATGCTCACGCACGGCAATTTGCTGAGCAACGCGCGGGTGCTCAAGGAGTACTGGGGCTGGCGCGCGGACGATGTGCTCATCCACGCACTGCCTATCTTCCATGTGCACGGGCTGTTTGTCGCCATCCATGCGGCGCTGCTCGGCGGCAGCAAGATGCTCTGGTACGGCAAGTTCGATGCCCGTGCCGTGATCGCCGCCATGCCGCGTGCCACCGTGTTCATGGGCGTGCCCACCCTGTACGTGCGCATGCTCGGCGAAGCTACGCTCACGCGCGAGGCGGCGCGCGCCATGCGCTTGTTCATCTCGGGCTCGGCGCCGCTGCTCATCGAAACCTTTCGCAGCTGGCAGGAGCGCACCGGCCACACCATTCTGGAGCGCTACGGCATGAGCGAGACCATCATGCTGACCTCCAACCCGTACACGGCCGATGCGCGCTACGGTGGGCAGGACGAGCGGCGTGGCAGCACCGTGGGCTTTCCCTTGCCGGGCGTGGGCCTGCGCATCGTGGACGACCAGGGCCAGCCGGTGGCGGTGGGCGCCATTGGCAACATCCAGGTGCGCGGCCCTAACGTATTCCATGGCTACTGGCGCATGCCCGAGAAAACCGCCGAGGAGTTCACGGTCGATGCGCAGGGGCACCCATGGTTCAAGACCGGCGACGTGGGCCAGCAGGACGCGCGCGGCTACGTCAGCATCGTCGGGCGCAGCAAGGACCTGATCATCAGCGGCGGCTACAACGTCTATCCGGCCGAGGTGGAGGGCTTCATCAACGAGCTGCCCGGCGTTGATGAAAGCGCCGTGGTCGGCGTGCCGCACCCGGACTTCGGCGAGGTCGGCGTGGCCCTGGTCACGGCCAGGCCGGGCGCGCAGCTCGACGGCGCCGCCATCATTGCCCAGCTCAAGGCCCAGTTGGCCCACTTCAAGGTGCCCAAGCAGTGCTACGTGGTGGCCGAGCTGCCGCGCAACACCATGGGCAAGGTGCAAAAAAACCTGCTGCGCGACCAGTACAAGGCACTGTTCCAGGCGTGAAAAGGGCGCGACAAAGGCGCTGAGGCGGCTGCGCGGGCGGTTCGGCGCCCGCCAGCCCCATGGATGCAGTGGCCGTCGCAGGCGCAAAAAAACCCGCCAGCGGCGGGTTGGATGGAGGCGGAGGCCGGGGGCTCAGAGCAGCCGCGCGATCAGCGCGCCCTCCACGGGCCCTTCGAGCGGAATGCGCACGCGCACCGGGCTGCCCTGGGCCACCTGCACGGGCGCGCCGTCGAGGTTGAACATGGTCTCCAGCTTGACCTGGCGGTTGCCCTGCGGGTGGATGATCTCCAGCGTGTCGCCCACCTGGAAGCGGTTCTTCGTTTCCACCTCGGCCATGCCATTTTCATAGCCGCGCACCTCGCCGACGAAATGCGCGCGTTGCAGCACGCTGTTGCCCGTCTCGTAGTTCTGGTAGTCGTTGGCGGGGCGGCGCTCCAGCAGGCCGCCGGTGTAGCCGCGGTTGGCCAGGCCTTCCAGCTCGGTGATCAGGTGCGGGTTGAACGGGCGGCCAGCCACGGCGTCGTCGATGGCACGGCGGTAGACCTGGGCGGTACGGGCCACGTAATACAGGCTCTTGGTGCGGCCCTCGATCTTGAGCGAATCGACGCCGATCTTCACCAGGCGCTCGACGTGCTCCACGGCGCGCAGATCCTTGCTGTTCATGATGTAGGTGCCGTGCTCATCTTCCATGATGGGCATGAGCTCGCCGGGACGGCCGACTTCCTCGATCAGGTAGACCTGGTCCGCCTTGGGGTGGCGTGCGCCACTGCCGCAGGTGCTGGTGAACTGGCTGTCGGCTTCCTCGCGCGCCTGCTCGAAGTTGAAGCCCTTGTCCATGCCGGTGGCCAGCGCTTCGCCCGTGTTGGGATCGACGGCCGCATCGTGCGTCTTGTATTCCCAGCGGCAGGCGTTGGTGCAGGTGCCCTGGTTGGGGTCGCGCCGGTTGAAGTAGCCTGAGAGCAGGCAGCGGCCGGAGTAGGCGATGCACAGCGCACCGTGCACGAAGACTTCCAGCTCCATGTCGGGGCATTCCTGGCGGATCTTCTCGATCTCGTCCAGGCTCAGCTCGCGCGAGAGGATGATGCGCGACACGCCCGCCTTCTGCCAGAACTTCACCGTGGCGTAGTTGGTGGTGTTGGCCTGCACCGAGAGATGGATTTCGGTCTCGGGCCACTTTTCCTTGACCATCATGATCAGCCCGGGGTCGGCCATGATGAAGGCGTCGGGCTTGCAGTCGATCACCGGCTCGATGTCGCGCAGGTAGGTGCGCACCTTGTCGTTGTGCGCGATCAGGTTGCTCGTGACGAAGAACTTTTTGCCGCGCGCGTGCGCTTCTTCAATGCCTTGGGCGATCTGCTCCAGGCGGAATTCGTTGTTGCGCGCGCGCAGGCTGTAGCGCGGCTGGCCGGCATACACGGCATCGGCGCCGAAGTCGTACGCTGCGCGCATCTTGTCAAGCGAGCCGGCGGGCAACAGCAGTTCGGGGGCTTTCAGGGTCATGGGGCGTGATTTTCTCTGATGCACCGATGGCGGTGCAGGCCGCACGGGTAATTTTTGCTTCAAAAAAAATAGCTGCTAGCGCTTGCTGTGTATGCGCTAGAGGCCATTTTCTTTAGGGATCAGCTGACTTGCCGCTTGTCCAGCTTGCGCGTCAGTGTGCGCCGGTGCATGCCCAGGCGGCGCGCGGCCTCGGAAATGTTGAAACCCGTCTCGGCCAGCACTTCGTGGATGCGCTCCCACTCCAGCGTCTTGATCGAGCTGGCGCGGTTGGTGAGCTCCACCTCGGCGTTGCCTTCGGTGAGACCAAACGCGGCCTCGATGTCGTCGGTATTCGAGGGCTTGGCCAGGTAGTGACAGGCGCCGAGCTTCACGGCCTCGACGGCGGTGGCAATGCTGGCGAAGCCCGTCAGCACGACGATGAGCATGGCTTCGCTGGCCGCGTGCAGGCTGCGCACGCAGGCCAGCCCCGTGGCCTCACCCTTGAGCTTGAGGTCGACCACGGCGTAGCGCGGGGTGTGCGCGGCCAGTACCTCTTCGACGCGGGGCAGGCTGTCGGCATGCAGCACGCGGTAGCCGCGCCGCTCGAACGAGCGCGCGAGCGTGCGCGCGAAGGCTTCGTCGTCCTCCACGATCAGCAGCCAGCGGTCGTCGTCAGGGGTGGTGCTCGTCATGTTTCAGCCAGTGCAATCGCAGCCAGCGGCAGGGTGATGGTGACCTGCGCGCCGCCCTCGGGGTTGTTGCGCGCCTGGACGCTGCCGCCCAGGGTGCGGGCCACGTTCATCGCCAGGAACAGGCCCAGGCCACCACCGGGCCGCCCCTTGGTGGACTGGTAGGGCTGGCCGAGCTGCGCCAGGATGGCGGGCGCGAAGCCCGGCCCCTGGTCCTGCACACGGATGTACAGCGCTTGCGCGTCCTGCCAGGCAGCCATGCCGACCCAGTGCGGCGATGCGTCGCGCGCATTGTCCAGCACATTGAAAACCATTTGCTCCAGGGTGGCATCGGCCACCATGGGGCGGTCGGTGCGCACCTGGTTGTCGTAGGCGAAGTGTTCCACCGAGCGCGTGGCACGCCAGTCTTGGGCCAGCGCATCCAGGAAGCGGCAGACCGTGGTCTGGTTCGAGGATTCGCCGCGGGTCTCGCCCGCCGACAGCAGAATGCCGCTGACGATGCTCTTGCAGCGCTGCACCTGGGCCTGCATTTCGGCCACGTCGTCGCACAGGGTGGGCTGGCTGGCGATGGCGGGGTCGCGGCGCCAGTCGCCCAGGATCACCGCCATGGTGGCCAGCGGCGTGCCCAGCTCGTGCGCTGCGCCCGAGGCCAGCAGCCCCATGCGCACGATGTGCTCCGCCTCGGCGGCGCGCTGCCGCGCCGCGGCCAGGCGTGCATCGCGCTGCCGCAGATTGCCGCTGATGCGCGTGATGAACACCACCAGCAGCACCGCATTGAGCACGAAGCACACCAGCAGGCCCAGAACATACGGGCTGGCCAGGCCATGGTGCATGTCCAGCGCCAAGGGCAGCGGCAGGTTGTGGCGTGCCAGCAGGGCCACGCAGGCCGCCGTGATGGCGACGATGGACCAGGTGTAGCTGCCGCGCAGCAGCATGGCGCCCACGGCAATCTGCGGCAGGTAGAGAAAGACGAAGGGATTGCTGGTGCCACCGCTGAGGTAGAGCTGCGCCGTGAGCACAGCCACGTCCACCAGCAGTGCGAGGAACAGCTCGACGTTGCGCACGCCACGCCCGGTGCGCCAGCGCAGCAGGCTCACGGCGTTGTAGGCCCCCAGGCAGGCGGCCACGGTGAGCATTTCCTGCAGCGGCAGGGGCAGGCCCAGGCCGTAGTGCGCCACGGCGATGGTGAACACCTGCCCGGCCAGCGCTAGCCAGCGCCATTGAATCAGTTGGTAGAGGTTCGTCAGGCCCGCCTGCGCGTTGGCCGAGCGCAGGGGAGGGAAGGTGGATGACGGGTCAGGGCTGGGCAGCATCGGGGGAGAGGGGGCCTGCGGCCGCACGCAGCCGAAGCTCGTAGCGTGCCACAAGCACGAACCCCACCACCGTCAGCAGCGCAAGCCCATACCAAGTTAAGGCGTAGACCAGGTGGCTGTTGGAGAAGCGCACCACGGTCAGCCCCGGGTAGGGCCAGGGCCCTGCGGGCAGCACCCCTTCGGCCAGCGCGGGCGCATGGGCATCGGGCACGCCCGCATCGAGGAAAAAGGGCGCCACCTGTGCCAGCCCCTGTGCCTGCGCGATGGCCGCCACGTCGCGTGAGTGCCAGCGCTGCTGGTCAGGGTCGTTGCGGCGCAGGAAGCCGCCGCCAGGCTCGCTGGCGCGCAGCAGGCCCTGCACGCGCACGGACGGGCCGGCCTGTGTGGGGTCGGGGTGCCACTGTGCGCGCTGCGCTTGGGGAATGAAGCCGCGGTTCACCAGCAGCGTGCCGCCACTGTCCAGCTGCAGCGGCGTCACGACCCAGAAGCCTGCTCCCAGCGCCGTCGTGGCCTGGGTGAGCACCGTGTGGGCTGGGAGCCAGCGGCCCTCGGCCTGCACGGGAAGGTATTCGTAGTCCGCCACCGCCAGGCCGGGCCACTGCGCCGCCGCAGGCAGGGCGGTGGGGGGCGCATGCAGACGCTGCGCCACGCGCGCGATCAGCTCCAGCTTCCAGGCACGGCGCTCCACCTGCCAGGTCCCCAGGCTGAGAAAGCCCAGCAGCAGGACCAAGCCCAGCGCTGCAAGCAGCGCCAGGCGCCAGGGCGCGTGCGGGCGCGTCATCAGGGCGCGCGCTGCTCCACGGCGGGCATGTGGCCGGGGGCGTGGGTTGGCATCATGTTGGCGTTCATGTGGAACATGACCCACAGCGTGCCGGCGATGCCTACGGCGACGAAGACCACGGTGAACAGCGTGGACAGCAGTGTCCAGCCGCCTTCGATCTTGCCGTTCATGTGCAGGAAGCAGACCATGTGCACCAGGATCTGGGCCACGGCGAAGGCGCCCAGCACCAGGGCCATGGTGCCTTTGTCGGCGATCACCTTGCCCATCACCAGCCAGAAAGGAATGGCGGTGAGGATGACCGACAGCACGAAACCAACCATGTAGCCGGACAGCGTGCTGTGCGGGCCGGCGTCCTGGTGGTGGTCGTCGTGGTGGTGCGCGTCATGCCCCTGGGCGGCATGCGTGTGTGTGTGCGAGGCGCTCATTTACAGCACTCCCATCAGGTAGACAAAGGTGAAAACGCCGATCCAGACCACGTCCAGGAAGTGCCAGAACATCGACAGGCACATCAGGCGGCGCTGGTTCTCGCGGATCAGGCCGTGCTTGGCGATCTGCACCATCAGCACCACCAGCCAGACCAGGCCGAAGGTCACGTGCAGGCCGTGCGTGGCCACCAGCGTGAAGAATGCCGAGAGGAAGGCACTGCGCTGCGGCCCCGCGCCCTGGTGGATCAGATGCTGGAACTCGTACAGTTCCAGCCCCAGAAAGCACAGGCCGAACAATCCGGTGATGGCCAGCCAGGCGAGTGTGCCGCCCACCTTGCCTTGCTGCTTTTGCAGCATGGCGAAACCAAAGGTGATGGACGACAGCAGCAGGAAGGCGGTGTTCAGCGCCACCAGCGGCAGGTCGAACAGCTCGGCGCCCGTGGGGCCGCCCGCGTAGCTGCGGCCCAGAACACCGTAGGTGGCGAACAGCGCGGCAAAGATGAGGCAGTCGCTCATCAGGTAGAGCCAGAAGCCCAGGGCCGTGCCGTTCTCGGGGTGGGGCTCGTGCGCGAGGTGGTACTGGCGCGGAGCCAGGGCGGCGGCGCCGCCCGCGGGGAGGGTGTGCGTATCAGACATGGGCGGCTGCAAGCTGCTGGGTGCGTGCGTCTTCCGTGGCCGCCACTTCGGCGGCCGGGATGTAGTAGTCACGCTGGTAGTTGAAGGTGTGGATGATCGAAGCCAGCACGGTGGCCGCGAAAGAGGCCGCTGCCAGTGGCCACATGTGCCAGATCATGGCAAAGCCGAACAATGTGGACAGGCCCGCGATCACGATGCCGGCGCCTGTGTTGGCGGGCATGTGGATGGGCTGGAAGCCCGCCAGCGGGCGCTGGTAGCCGTGCTTCTTCATGTCCCACCAGGCGTCGATCTCGTGTGCCACGGGCGTGAAGGCGAAGTTGTACTGGGGCGGGGGCGAGGAAGTGGCCCACTCCAGCGTGCGGCCGTCCCAGGGGTCGCCGGTCACGTCGCGCAACTGCTCGCGCTTGAGGTAGCTCACGAACAGCTGGATGAAGAAGCTGGCGATGCCCAGCGCGATCAGCGCGGCGCCAAAGGCAGCGATGACGAACCAGATCTGCAGCGAGGCGTCTTCGAAATGGCTCACGCGGCGCGTCACGCCCATCAGGCCCAGGATGTACAGCGGGGTGAACGCCACCCAGAAGCCCACCAGCCAGAACCAGAACGAGCACTTGCCCCAGAACTCATCGAGCTTGTAGCCGAAGGCCTTGGGGTACCAGTAGTTGATGGCCGCGAACACGGCAAACACCACGCCGCCGATGATCACGTTGTGGAAGTGCGCGATCAGAAACAGGCTGTTGTGCAGCACGAAGTCGGCCGGGGGCACGGCCAGCAGCACGCCGGTCATGCCGCCGAT
Source organism: Paenacidovorax caeni (assembly GCF_001298675.1). Classification (GTDB taxonomy): domain Bacteria; phylum Pseudomonadota; class Gammaproteobacteria; order Burkholderiales; family Burkholderiaceae_C; genus Paenacidovorax; species Paenacidovorax caeni. The sequence continues at coordinate 20,862 of NZ_CYIG01000031.1, read as the reverse complement.
GGCGAAGGTGCACATGAAGCCCACCGTCCACAGCATGGGCACGGTGAAGCGGATGCGGCCCTTGTACATGGTGAACAGCCAGTTGAAGATCTTCGCGCCCGTGGGGATCGAGATGATCATCGTGGTGATGCCAAAGAACGTGTTCACCGTGGCCCCTGAGCCCATGGTGAAGAAGTGGTGCAGCCACACCAGGTACGACAGCACCGTGATACACACCGTGGCGTACACCATCGAGGTGTAGCCAAACAGGCGCTTGCGGCTGAACGTTGCCACCACTTCGGAGAACACGCCGAAGCAGGGCAGCACCAGGATGTAGACCTCGGGGTGGCCCCAGATCCAGATCAGGTTCACGTACAGCATGGCGTTGCCGCCCAGGTCGTTCGTGAAGAAGTTGGTGCCAACATAGCGGTCAAGCGACATCAGCACCAGCGCCGCCGTCAGCACGGGGAACGAGGCCACGATGAGTGCGTTGGTGCACAGCGCGGTCCAGGTGAACACGGGCATCTTCATCAGGTTCATGCCCGGCGCGCGCATCTTGACGATGGTGACGATCAGGTTGATCCCCGAGAGCGTGGTGCCCACCCCGGCAACCTGCAGGCCCCAGATGTAATAGTCCAGCCCCACCCCCGGGTTCTGCGCCCCCAGGTTGGACAGCGCCAGCCAGCCGGCGGTGGAGAACTCGCCCAGGAACAGCGACAGCATCACCAGCACGGCGCCGCCGGCGGTCATCCAGAAGCTGAAGTTGTTCAGGAACGGGAACGACACGTCGCGCGCGCCGATCTGCAGTGGCACCAGGTAGTTCATCAGCCCCGTGACGAACGGCATGGCCACGAAGAAGATCATGATCACGCCGTGGGCCGTGAAGATCTGGTCGTAGTGGTGCGGCGGCAGGTAGCCCATGCTCTCGCCGAAGGCCATGGACTGCTGCAGGCGCATCATCACCGCGTCGGCGAAGCCGCGCAGGAACATGACCAGGCCCAGGACCATGTACATGATGCCGATCTTCTTGTGGTCGATCGAGCAAATCCAGTCCTTCCAGAGCGGGCCCCAGAGGCGGAACTTGGTCAGGCCGGCAACCACAAGCAGCCCCCCCAGCATGGTGGCCAGGAAGGTGTAGAGCACGATGGGCTCGTGCGCCATGGGGATCGAGTCCCAGGTAATGCGGCCGAGCAGCCAGTGGGGCGCGGCGGCAGGTGTGTGTTCAGTCATAGCGGTTCTCCTGGCGCGCGGTCACTGTGCGGCCTCGGCCTGCGGGGCCAGGGATGCGGCCGGGCGCTCCAGCGCGGCGATGGTTTGCGGTGCGTTGGCCGGGGTGCACTGGTCGGCCGGCAGCGCAGCCCGTGCGCGGTCGTTCATGGCCATCATTTCGTGCATGCACACCTGGCCTTCTTCGACGCAGCGGTTGAGCACGCGGTCGTACAGGTCGGCATCCACACGTGCGAAGCGCTGCACGGGGTCACGTTCGCTGGGCTTGGCCAGCTGCAGGTAGGTGCTCTTGTCCAGCGTCTTGCCCTCGGCCTGGGCCTGTTGCACCCACTGGGCGAACCCGGCGTCCGACAGGCCGTGGAACTTGAACGTCATGCCCGAGAAGCCAGCACCGCTGTTGTGCGAGGCCAGGCCGGGGAATACGCCCGCCTTGTTGATGACGCCGTGCAACTCGGTCTGCATGCCAGGCATGGCGTAGACCATGCCCGCCAGGTCAGGTACGTAAAAGGCGTTCATGGTCGAGGTGGCGGTGAGCTTGAAGTGGATTGGGCGATCCACAGGCGCCGCCAGCTCGTTCACCAGCGCGATGCCCTGCTCGGGGTAGACGAAGAGCCATTTCCAGTCCATGGCCACCACCTGGACTTCCAGCGGCTTCAGGCCGGCTGGTACGGGGCGCTGCGCGTCGATGCGGTCCAGCGGGCGGTAGGGGTCGAGCTTGTGGGTCGTCACCCAGGTCAGTGCGCCCAGGATGATGATGATGGCCAGCGGCACCGACCAGATCACCAGCTCCAGCTTGGTGGAGTGGTGCCATTCCGGGTCGTACTCGGCTTCGGTGTTGCCCTGGCGGTACTTCCAGGCGAAGAACAGGGTCAGGGCGATGACCGGGACGATGATGACCAGCATCAGCAGCGTCGCGGTAATGACCAGCTGGCCCTGTTGGGCGGCAACGTCGCCAGCCGGGTTGAGCACGACGGCTTTGCTGCAGCCGGCAAGGGCCATGGCCGCGGCCAGAGCCGCGGCAGGCCAGGCCAGCCTGCGGGGTTCCTTGGGTTTTCTCATGGGGAGGGACGCCTTAGTGGGCGTTGGCACGCCAACGCGGGTACGGAGGCTCGGAAATGTAGCGCGGCTATCCCAATCGCGTATGGGACATTTTGTCCAAGGTCAATGAAATGGCCTTGTGTACTGGTGTCGTGCATGTGTTTTGGCTGGACGCAATGAGGCCTTTCTTAGCGCTTGACAAGTGGGGGTTCGTCACGCTTGTGGCGTGGGGGCCGTGGGTGTAGAAAGGCACGGTTCGTCCTTCAAGGAGCGTGCACATGAGCAACCATGGTCAAGCGGCACTGCAGGTGCCCGCCTGGGGCGGCGGCGAAGCCCTGGCGCAGGCGCATACCGACGAAGACGTGGCCCCAGGCGACATCGCCGTGGGCGTGGTCATCGGGCGGTCGTCGGAGTATTTCGACTTCTTTGTCTTCGGTATCGCCAGCGTGCTGGTCTTTCCCAGCCTGCTGTTCCCGTTTCTGCCGCGCCTGGAGGGCACACTGGCTGCGTTCGGCATCTTCGCCCTGGCCTTCGTGGCGCGGCCGTTCGGCACCGCGCTGTCGATGGCCGTGCAGCGGCGCTGGGGGCGCGGCACCAAGCTCACGCTGGCGCTGGTGCTGCTGGGCGCGTGTACCGTGGGCATGGCCTTTTTGCCGAGCTACGCGCAGGCGGGCACGCCGGCCATCACGGCGCTGGTGTTGCTGCGCCTGGGCCAGGGCCTGGCGCTGGGCGGCAGCTGGGACGGGCTGCCTTCGCTGCTGGCGCTGGCCGCGCCGCGCCAGCGCCGCGGCTGGTACGCCATGCTGGGCCAGCTGGGTGCGCCGCTGGGCTTTGCCCTGGCGGCCAGTCTGTTCGCCTACCTGTACGCCAGCCTGACGCCGGACGAGTTCCTCGACTGGGGCTGGCGCTACCCCTTCTGCGTGGCCTTCGCCATTAACGTGGTGGCGCTGTTCGCGCGCTTGCGCCTGGTGGTGGGGCAGTCGTATGCCGAGCTGCTGCAAGCACGCGAGCTGCACCCCGTGCCCGCCACGCGCGTGCTGGCCGATGCCGGCGGCAACGTGCTGCTGGGCGCGTTCGCGGCGCTGGCCAGCTTTGCGCTGTTCCACTTGGTCACGGTGTTTCCGCTGTCATGGATCGTGCTCTACGCCAACCAGCCGGTGCCGCAGGTGCTGGGCGTGCAGGTCTTCGGTGCGCTGCTGGCAGCCGGGGCCATGGTGGCCTCGGGCTGGCTGGCCGACCGGGTGGGGCGGCGCACGCTGCTGGGCACCATGGCCGTGCTCATCGGCCTGTTCAGTCTGGCTGTGCCGTGGATGCTGGGCGCCGGTACGGCGGCGGGCCACAACCTGTTCCTGCTGCTGGGCTTTGTGCTGCTGGGGCTGTCGTACGGCCAGGCTTCGGGCACGGTCACGGCCAACTTTGCGGCGCGCCACCGCTACACCGGCGCCGCGCTGTCGGCCGACCTGGCCTGGCTGCTGGGCGCGGCTTTCGCGCCGCTGGTGGCGCTGGGGCTGTCGGCACGCTTCGGCCTCGGGGCTGTGTCGCTGTACCTGTTGTCGGGGGTGCTGTGCACGCTGGGGGCGCTGCGCATCAACCGGCTGATCGAGCAGCGTGTGTGATGCTCTGAAATCAGGAGCTGCCAGCGCTTGCTGTGCAAGGATTTGATGCATGAAAGCGTCTTAAATCCTTGCACAGCAAGCGCTGGCAGCTCTCTTTTTCGTAGCTCAATCCTTCGGGCGGAAGCCGATCACCAGCGACGAGGGCACGCGCCCGTCCACGTCGCGCGGCAGGGTTTCGGTCTTCTGCAGGGCGCGCACCACAGCGTCGTCCCAGGCCTTGTTGCCGCTGGACTGCAGGATGCGCGTGCCGACGATGGTGCCGTCCGGCGCGGCGCGCACCTCCACCTCGGTGCGCGGGTTGCCTGACACCGCGTCGGGATAGACGATGTTCGGCTTGACCTTGGCCGCCACCTTGCCGCCGTAGCTGCCTGACGGGCCCGCGCTGCGCTGCGCCGTGCCCGTGGCGTTTTCACCGCCGGTGGCACCCGCCAGGCCTGCGATGCGGCGCATCTGCTCCTTGCGGAATTCCTCGGCGTGCTTGGCATCGGCTTCGGCCTTGCGTTTTTCCTCGGTCAGCCGCTTTTGCTTTTCCTGCTCGGCCTTTTGCTGCTCCAGCTTCTTCTGCTCGGCCAGCTGTTTCTCGCGTTGGGCTTTTTCGCGCTCGGCCTTCTCCCGCTCGGCTTTTTCGTGCGCCGCCTTTTCCTTTTCTTTTTCCTTTTGCAGGCGTTCCTTTTTCTCCTGCTCCAGGCGTTCGCGGCGTTCGTGTTCCTTGCGCTCCAGCTCCTGCTCGTGCAGGCGTTTCTTTTTCTCTTCCTCGCGCTTTTTCTGGCGCTCCAGGGCGATGTCGGCCTCGTGCGTGTCCGGCTGCGCCTGGCGTGGCGGTGGGGCCGGCGGCGGCGGGGGGGCGGGCGCAGGTTCGGGGGGCGCCACGGGCGGAGGCGGTGGCGGCGGTGGCGGGAGTACCTCGCGTGGCGCTGCTTGTTGCGGGATGGCGGCCCAGAGCTCGGCTTCTACGGCGGGCTGGTCGGCGCTGGTTTTCCACTGCACGCCCCAGGTCAGCGCGCCGATGAGGATGCCGTGGGCGAGCACCGCCAGGGCAATGGCGCGCAGCCGCCCGGGCGGGCGGGGGGGGGCGAACTGGTCGCGTTCGTTCAAGGCCTGCATGGACGGGGTAGAGGGGCCTGGCCGCTCAGAGCGTGTGAATGAATCCTGCGTGCCCGAGCAGGCCGCGAAAACGCGCCCGGTCTAGGCGCAAAGCGCAGCCATAGCGCGGGCTATGGCGAGCATTTGCAACGACGATCGGGTGTGTTTTGGCGGAATGAGCGGGCATGGCGGGTACTTTCACACGTTCTCAGGGGTTCCCTTGCTTGACCGACAGGCCCACGCGCTGCACGCCAGCGCGCTGCAGCGCGTCCATGGCTTTGACCACGGCCTCGTACTGCACACTCTTGTCGGCGGCGATGATGACGGCAGATTCGGCCGACTGGCCTTCCTGCCACTGGCGCGCCGTGGTGCCGATCTCGCGCAGGTTGAGCGTGCGTTCGGCGTCGCGGGTCTTGAAGCGGACGTCGCCGTCCTTGCCGACGATGACCGTGGCAAAGCTCTTGGGCTGCGCCTTGCCCTTGCCGACACTGGGCACGTCAATGGAACTGGGCGTGAGCATCGGCGCCGTGACCATGAAGATGATCAGCAGCACCAGCATCACGTCGATGAAGGGCACCATGTTGATTTCGTTCATGGAGCGGCGGCGGCTGCCGCTGCGGGAGGCCATGGCGGGCATGACGGTGCTCCCTTCAGTGCCCCGAGGGCGAACCGGGGTGCGCGCCCAGGTTGCGCTGCAGGATGTTGGAGAACTCCTCGATGAAGGTCTCCTGGTGTGTGGCCACGCGGTCAATGTCGCGGGCGAAGCGGTTGTAGGCGATCACGGCGGGAATGGCCGCGAACAGGCCGATGGCCGTGGCCACCAGCGCCTCGGCGATGCCTGGCGCCACCGTGGCGAGCGTCACCTGCTCCATGCCGGCAAACCCCGTGAAGGCGTGCATGATGCCCCACACCGTACCGAACAGGCCGACGTAGGGCGACACCGAGGCCACCGAGCCGAGGAAGGACAGGCTGGACTCGATCACGTCCATCTCGCGCTGGAAGCTGGCGCGCATGGCGCGGCGTGCACCGTCAAGCAGCGTTCCGGGGTCGGTGATGCGGCGCTCGCGCAGCTTCTGGTACTCGCGCATGCCGCTGGCGAAGATGCGCTCCATCGGCCCGGCGTGCTTGGCGTTCTGCGCTGCGGCGGCGAACAGCTCGTTCAGGCTGGTACCGGACCAGAACTCGCGCTCGAACTCCTCATTGAGCGACTTCACGCGCTTGAGTGCGAACAGCTTGCGGAAGATGGCTGCCCAGCTCGCGACCGAGACACCGAGCAGCAACAGCATGACGAGCTGCACCACCCAGCTGGCGTGCAGCACGAGGTTGACGATGGACATGTCTTGGGAATTCATGCAAATCTTTCCAGCACGGCGTTAGGAATCCTGGCGGGGCGCAGCGTGGCGCTGTCCACCCAGCCGATGCGCACCTCGCCCTCGCACAGCAGCGTGGGCGCTTCGTTCGCGTGGGCGGGCTTGCGCAGCGCCTGCTGCGCCATGGTCAGCGAGGCGCGGCCCTGCGCTATGACAGCGGCGGTGACGAGGAGTTCATCGTCCAGCCGCGCCGGGCGGTGGTACTGCAGCTGTGCCGCGGTCACCACGAACATGCCGCCGGTCTCCTCGCGCAGCGCATGCTGCGACAGACCCAGCGCGCGCAGCCATTCGGTGCGCGCGCGCTCGAAAAAGCGCAGGTAGTTGGCGTAGAACACGATGCCACCGGCATCGGTGTCCTCCCAATACACGCGGATGGGAAATTCAAAGGCCGCCATGGTCTGCTATCTTGGTTCAGCCCAGGATCCGTGCCAGGCGTGCCACGCTTTCCTGCAGCTGCGCCATGGAGTTGGCGGTGGAAAAACGCACATAGCGCGCCGTCTCGGCCGTACCGAAGTCGCGTCCGGGCGTGATGGCCAGGTGGGCGCGCTGCATCAGCGCATAGGCGAAGTCCCAGCTGCCCTGAACGCCGAGTTTCTCGGCCGCCTGCGTGCAGTCGGCCCAGGCGTAGAAGGCGCCGTCGGGCATGACGGGCACCGTGAGGCCGAGCTGGTTCAACGCGGGAATGAAGTAGTCGCGCCGCGCCTTGAACTCCAGGCGCCGGCGCTCGTACTCGGCGATGCTCTCGGGCGCAAAGCAGGCCAGCGCGGCATGCTGCGCGATGGTGCTGGCGCAGATGAACAGGTTCTGCGCCAGCCGTTCCACGGCGGGCACCAGGGCATCGGGCACTACCATCCAGCCCAGGCGCCAGCCGGTCATGTTGAAGTACTTGCTGAAGCTGTTGATGCTGATGACGTGGTCGTCGATGGCCAGCGCCGTCTGGCCGTAGGCCGCGTCGTACGACAGGCCAAGGTAAATCTCGTCGATGATGGTCAGGCCGCCGCGTGCCTGCACCACTTCGTGGATGCGGCGTAGCTCGGCAGGTGCGATCGACGTACCCGTGGGGTTCGACGGAGAGGCCAGCAGCACGCCGCGCGTGCGCGCGCCCCAGGCCGCGTCGACCTTGGCGGCGCTGAGCTGAAAGCGCTCCTCGGCCGTGGTGGGAATGAGCACTGCCTCGCCCTGCGCCGCCGTGACGAAGTGGCGGTTGCACGGGTAGCTGGGGTCGGGCATCAGGATCTCATCGCCTGCATCGATCAGCGCCAGGCAGGCAAGCTGCAGCGCCGCCGAGGCGCCTGCGGTGATGACGATGCGCCGCGCAGGCACGTCAATGCCAAATCGCTCGGCATACCAGCCGCTGATGTGCTCACGCAGTGCGTCCAGGCCCAGCGCCGGGGTGTACTGCGACAGGCCGGCGCGTATGGCGCGGTCGGCGGCCTCTTGAACGAGGGGCGGGGCGGTGAAGTCGGGCTCGCCGATGTTCAGGAAGACCATCGGGTCGTGGCCTCCAGCCACTTCGCGTGCCAGGGCCTGTGCGGCCTTGGCGACTTCCATCACGTAGAACGGTTCGATGCGCTGGGCGCGTGTGGACAGTTTCATCGGTAAAGCGGGTGCTTTCAGGCGTCGGGCGCGGCCTGCGGCTGGGTGCGCTGCTGCTGGTCGGCGGCCACTTCATTCGCGCGCAGCTTGGGCGCGAGGCCACCGAGCACGGCGTTGACATACTTGTGCCCGTCGGTGCCCCCAAACTCCTTGGCCAGCTCGATGCACTCGTTGAGCGCCACGCGCCAAGGTACGTCCATGCAGTGCATGAATTCGTAGACGCCGATCCACATCACGGCGTGCTCGATGGGGGAGATTTCGGCCAGCGGGCGGTCAAGCTGCGGCACGATCAGCGCGTCCAGGTCCGCCTCGGTGCGCACGCAGCCGTGCAGCAGCGCATCGTAGTGCGCGGCATCGGCTTTGTGAAAGCCCGCCAGGTCGCGCGTGAACAGGTCGATGGAGGTGGCCTCGTTGCGCCCCACGATGTGTTGGTACAGCGCCTGCAGCGCGAATTCGCGCGCGCGCGAACGCGCCGACTTGGACGCTGCCTTGCGCGCGCCGGTGCTGGTCAGGCCCTTGCGCGACTGGCGCGGCGGGCGTTTCGAGGCGGGGGAGAAATCGCTGCTCATGCTGCCAGCCCGCCCAGCAGGTTGGCCATTTCCACGGCCACGTAAGCGGCGTCACGGCCCTTCTCGGTCTGGCGCGCCACGGCCTGGTCCAGGTTCTCCGTGGTCAGGATGGCATTGGCGATGGGGATGCCGTAGTCCAGCCCGACACGCGAAACGCCCGCGCCGGATTCGTTGGCCACCAGCTCGAAGTGGTAGGTTTCGCCGCGGATGATGCAGCCCAGCGCTATCAGTGCGTCGAACTCATCGCGCTCGGCCAGCGCCATCAGCGCCAGCGGCACTTCCAGCGCACCGGGCACGCTCACCTGGGTGATGTGCTCTGCCTGCACGCCCAGATCAAGCAGCGTTTCGCGGCAGGCGGCGGCCAGCGCGTTGGTAATGCTTTCGTTGAAGCGCGCCTGCACGATGCCGATGCGCAGTTCCTTGCCATCCAGCGGGCTGGCGGCGGTGCCTTTGTCAGCGTTTTGCATAGGGGTTCACTCCTTGGGGATGTAGCCGGTGATCTCCAGCCCGTAACCGGCCATGCTGGGCAGGCGGCGCGGCTGGCCCATGAGGCGCATGCGCACCACGCCCACGTCGCGCAGGATTTGCGCGCCCACGCCGTAGGTGCGCAGGTCCATGCGGCCGCGCTCGGGCGCCTGCGCGGCGCGCGCCTTGCCCTCGAATTGCTCCAGCAGCTGCGCGCCCGATTCGCCGCAGTTCAGCAGCACCGCCACGCCCTGGCCCTGGCGGGCGATGTAGGCCAGGCTGGTGTCCAGGCTCCACGAGTGCATGGAGCGGTTGACCTCCAGCGCATCAAGCACCGACAGCGGCTCGTGCACGCGCACCGGCACCTCGGCCTGCGCGTCCCACTGGCCGCGCACCAGGGCCAGGTGCACGTTGCCGCTCGGGCCGTCGCGGAAGGCATGCGCGGTGAATTCGCCCCAGGCGGTCTGCACGCTGCGCGAGCCCACTTTTTCCACCAGCGATTCGTTACGGCTGCGGTATTCGATCAGGTCGGCGATGGTGCCGATCTTGATGCCGTGCTCGGCCGCGAAGAGTTGCAGGTCGGGCAGGCGCGCCATGGTGCCGTCGTCCTTCATCACTTCGCAGATCACGGCGCTGGGGCTGCAGCCGGCCATGGCCGCCAGGTCGCAGCCGGCTTCGGTGTGGCCGGCGCGCATGAGCACGCCACCGTCCACGGCCTGCAGCGGGAAGATGTGGCCGGGCTGCACCAGGTCGCTGGCCTTGGCATGTGGCGCCACGGCGGCTTGCACGGTGCGTGCGCGGTCGGCGGCGCTGATGCCGGTGGTAACGCCCTCGGCGGCCTCGATGGAGACGGTGAAGGCCGTGCCCATCTTGGTGCCATTGCGCGCCACCATGGGAGGCAACTGCAGGCGCTCGCAGCGCTCGCGGGTCAGGGTCAGGCAAATCAGTCCACGGCCGAAGCGGGCCATGAAGTTGATGGCCTCGGGCGTGACGTGGTCGGCGGCGAGCACCAGGTCGCCTTCGTTCTCGCGGTCTTCCTCATCGACGAGGATGACCATGCGCCCGGCGCGCATCTCGGCCACGATCTCCTCGACGGGGGAGACGGGCACGGGGGTGAGGGGGGATGTCATGGAGGGGGCTTTCCTTGGGGCCTGCGCGGCGCGCGCCATGCAGGTTCCACGGGCACGGTTGCCAGAGCCAAAGAACATGCGATGCAGCGCTGCCGCAAAGGGGGCGGGGACCGCCCAAAGAATGAAATTCTAGTCCACCGCGGGTAGTGCGCGCGGTTCGCGGGGGTATCAGTCTTCGCGTTGCAGTACCACGTCGGACTCGGGGTAGGCCACGCATGGCAACACGCAGCCCTGGGCCTTTTCCTCGGGCGACAGGCCCGGCCAGTCAATGGCGTAGCGCACGCTGCCCTGTACCAACTGGCCCAGGCAGGTGCGGCACGTGCCGTTACGGCAGGAGCTGGGCCATGCGATGCCGCCTGATTCGAGGGCGTTCAGCAGAGGCTGGTCGCCCCAGGCGTCGCATTGGGCGTCGCTGGCCTGCAGGCGGGCGGTGTACAGCGGGGGCATCAGGGGTGCATTCATCGTAGGTTCTGAAAAAAATCAATAAAAAATGGCTCTAGCGCTTATGTGGCAAGCGCTAGCAGCTACACAAAAAGGAGCGTTCGGCAGCCAGTGGAGGGCGCTGGAGGATTGGGTTGGGTTTGCTTAAATTTTAGGCATCGCAAGCCAATTCCTTTTGAATCAAGGACTTGGCGCACCCATACAGGACTTGTCAAAACTTATCCACATGATTGTCCAACAAGGCACGGGAAAACCCGTGGTTGGATTGATTAAAAAATGGGCATCACAAAGATTGTCTTTTGAAATCAATAGGTTGCATGGTTCATACAGGACTTGTCAAAACTTGTCCACATGCTTGTCCAGTCCCGCGCGGGATAACCTGCGGCGGTTTGGCACTGCCACAATGACCGCATGCCGGTTACAAATACCCTTCCCGATTTTTCCCAGGGCGCCGCCTATGTGCGTGGCCGCTACGTGCCCATCGGCGAAGCCGCGATTCCCATCACCGACTGGGGTTTTCTGCGCTCCGACGCCACGTACGACGTGGTGACCGTGTGGGATGGTGCCTTCTTCCGCCTTGATGCGCACCTGGAGCGGTTTTTTGCCAGCTGCGCGCGTTTTCGCCTGGACCCGGGGTTGTCAGCCCAGGGCATCACGCAGGTGCTGGCGCAGTGCGTGCGCCTGGCGGGCTTGCGCAGTGCCTATGTGGAGATGGTCGTCACGCGCGGGCAGCCGCCCTGGGGCTCGCGCGACCCGCGTCTGGCGGTGAACCAGTTCTACGCTTTCGCCGTGCCCTACGTCTGGATCGCCAACGCCGAACAACGTGCGCGCGGGCTGGATCTGGTGGTCAGCAGTGTGCAGCGCATTCCTGCCAGCAGCGTCGATCCGCGTGCCAAGAACTACCACTGGAACGACCTGACCATGGGCTTGCTGGGCGCGCTCGATGCCGGGGGCGACACCGCGGTGCTGACCGATGGCGCGGGCAACGTGGTCGAGGGGCCGGGCTTCAACGTGTTTTGCGTGAACGCGCAGGGCGTGCTGGTGACGCCGGCGCAGGGCGTGCTTGAAGGCATCACGCGCCGCACCGTGATCGAGATGGCGCAGGCCGCCGGCCTGCCGCTGCAGGTGCGCGCGCTGCCCGCGGCCGAGCTGCGCGTGGCGCGCGAGGTGTTCCTCTCTTCCTCGGCCGGCGGCGTGCTGCCGGTCACACGCGTCGATGGGCAGCCGGTGGGCGACGGCGCCGTGGGCCCGGTCACGCGGCGCATGGTGCAGACCTACTGGGACTGGCACCAAGACCCGCGCCACCGCCTGGCGCTGGAGGACGTGGCGCCCCCCGCGGGCTGACGCGCGGCGCGGGAGTCGCGCGCGGAACTGGCGCGGCCCACGCCGTGGCGTACAGTGGCCCGCGCCGCTGCGCGCCGGGCTTTGCCGCGCGCGGCGCGTGGCAACGACATCACATCAAGACAAGAGGAGTGAATGCATATGGAACTGGACTTCAAGGGCCGCGTGGCCATCGTGACGGGTGCGGGCGGCGGCCTGGGGCGCCAGCATGCGTTGGCGCTGGCGGCGCGCGGCGCCAAGGTGCTGGTCAACGACCTGGGCGGCACGCTGGACGGCAGCGGCGGCTCCGCCTCGGCCGCGCAGGCCGTGGCCGACGAAATCCGTGCAGCGGGCGGCGAAGCGCTGGCCAACGGCGCCTCGGTGACCGATTTCGCCGCTGTGCAGGCCATGGTGCGCCAGGCCGTTGATGCCTGGGGCCGCGTGGACATTCTGGTGAACAACGCCGGCATCTTGCGCGACAAGTCCTTCGCCAAGATGGACATGGAAGACTTCGCCCTGGTCGTGCAGGTGCACCTGATGGGCGCGGCGCACTGCTGCAAGGCGGTGTGGCCGCACATGGTGGAGCAGAAGTACGGGCGCATCGTCATGACCACTTCGTCCACGGGCCTGTACGGCAACTTCGGCCAGGCCAACTACGGTGCCGCCAAGCTGGCCCAGGTGGGCCTGATGCAGACCCTGGCCATCGAAGGCGCCAAGCACGGCATCCACGTCAACGCCCTGGCGCCCACGGCGGCCACGCGCATGACCGAGGCGCTGTTCCCGCCGCAGGTGCTTGATGCTCTGCGCCCCGAGGCCGTGGTGCCCGCCATGCTGGTGCTGGCGCACGAGAGCGCGCCCACGCGCGCCATCCTGTGCGCGGGCGCGGGCACTTTCGAAGCCGCGCACATCACGCTGACCCAGGGCATCCACCTGGGCCTCGGCGCGGACGTGCCCGAGCAACTGGCGGCCCGCCTGGCCGAGGTGACGGACCGTGCGGGCGAACAGGTGCCGCAAAGCGGCGCTGCCCAGGGCACCAACGAAGTCGGCAAGGCACTGGCAGCACGGGGGTGACAGGAAGCCCCCCCTGAGTCGCCTTCCCCCTTTCTCACGCTGCGCGTGGGAGGGGGACGCAGCCAGCGCGGCGGGGCGGCCCTTGCGCGGCTGCCCACGCTTGGGCCGCGCCGATTGCATGTGCTGCGGGTGGCGCGTAGCGCGATGAATCACGGGCATGTCCCCCCGCTCCAGCGCGGGCGGTGCGTGCCGTGCTAAGTTCCGGCTCCAACAAGAAACAGGTTGTGACCCTATGAACACATTGCACGAGCGCGTGGCCGCGCTGGAATCGGGGCGCCTCGCGGGTATCCGGCGCGGCATCGAGAAAGAAGGCCTGCGCGTCCTGCCAACGGGCGGCCTGGCGCTCACCCCGCACCCGCAGGCGCTGGGTGCCGCGCTGACGCACCCCAGCATCACCACCGACTACAGCGAATCGCAGATCGAGCTCATCACCGGCGCCCACCGGGGCGTGGACGAGACCCTGGGCGAGTTGACCGAGGTTCACCAGTACGTGCTGCGCACGCTCCAGGGCGCGGGCGGCGAGATGCTCTGGGTGTCCAGCATGCCCTGCGGCCTGCCGACGGACGAGACCATTCCGCTGGGCCGCTATGGCAATTCGCACATTGGCCGTGCCAAGAGCATCTACCGCATGGGCCTGGGCCACCGCTATGGCCGGCGCATGCAGACCATCTCGGGCATCCACTACAACTGGTCGCTGCCCGGCGTGGGCAGCGAGGAATACTTCGCGCTGATCCGCAACTTTCGCCGCCACGCCTTCGTGCTGCTGTACCTGTTCGGCGCTTCGCCCGCGCTGTGCCCGTGCTTCGTCGAGGGGCGCGAACACAGCCTGCAGCCGCTGGGCAGCCAGGGCCAGGCGCTGCACCTGCCGTACGCCACTTCGCTGCGCATGGGGCGCCTGGGCTACCAGAGCGACGCGCAGGCCAGCCTGTACGTGAGCTACAACGGCCTGGAGGGTTACGCCAACTCGTTGCACGAGGCACTGACGCGGCCCTACGCGCCCTACGAGGCCATTGGCGTGCGCAACCTTGGCGGCGACTACAACCAGCTCGGCACCAGCCTGCTGCAGATCGAGAACGAGTTCTACGGCACCATCCGCCCCAAGCGCACGGTGCACCGTGGCGAGCGTCCGCTGCATGCGCTGCGCGAGCGCGGCGTGGAGTACGTCGAGGTGCGCCTGATGGACCTCGACCCGTTCGAGCCCGTGGGCATCACGGCACAGACCATGCGCCTGCTCGACGTGTTCCTGCTGCACTGCCTGCTGTCCGACAGCCCGCCCGACACCCCGGCGGAAATTGCCGAACTCAAGCACAACCAGCACCAGACGGCCGAACGCGGGCGCGAGCCCGGCCTGCGGCTCAAGCGCCAGGGCGAGAGCGTGCTGCTGGTGGACTGGGCCGCGCAGGTGCTGGCGCAGTGCACGCCGATCGCCGCCGCGTTGGACGCCACGCACGGCACCCAGGCCTACAGTGCGGCGCTGCGTGATGCACAGGCCACGCTGGCCGACGCGGCGCGTGCCCCGTCCGCACGCGTGCTGGCCGCCATGACGCAGGCGTATGGCGGCAGTTTCCAGGCGTTCTCGCAAGCCCAGTCCGAGCGCGCGCGTGACCACCTGCTGGCGCTGCCCTGGAGCGCGGCGCAGCAGGCGCGCTACATGGCGCTGGCCGATGAATCCTGGGCGGCGCAAAAAGCCATCGAAGCGGCCGACACGCTGGGGTTTGAGGAGTGGCGCCAGCAGTACATGGATCCGAGCCAGCTCGGGTGATGGCATTCCCAGAGCCTTCGATGGGGTTGTCGGCTTGGTGCAGACCTGTGTGCCAGCATGGCCTGCGCGGGGCCTTTGCCGGCGCCATGGGTCCGCAAAATGCCATGCACGCACGGGCATCACCGATGCGAACCGTTGTGCATGCTCCTGAATCAGGAGCTGCCAGCGCTTGATGGATGAGCGCTGAAGGCCTTTTTTACTGTGGCAGGGTTTCGCCCTGACCGTCCAGCCCCAGCAGGGCCAGGGCTTCCTGGCGCCAGTATTCGGCGGCGTGGAAGAAGCCCTCCCACACGCAGCCGTTGCACCCCCGGCCACAGCAGCTCGCGGGCTCGGGCGGGGGCGGGCGCAGCGCCACGCCACGCGACTGGGCCTGCGCCTGCAGCGCGGCGAACAGCACGCGCGCGCTGGCCCGGTCGGTGGCGGGAGTGGTGGCGAAGGGGGGCTCGGATGGCATGGCGGTGGCGTGGGGCAAGGGCAGGCGATTATCCTTGCGCCCTTTGACGTCAGCACAAAGCGGTTTTTCCCATGGCCATCCAGTGGTTCCCCGGTCACATGCACCTCACGCGCAAGGCGATTGCCGAGCGCATCAAAGACATCGACGTGGTGATCGAACTGCTCGACGCGCGGCTGCCCGGCTCCAGCGCCAATCCGCTGCTGTCCGAGCTCACGGGCCACCGCCCCACGCTCAAGATCCTGAACAAGCAGGACCTGGCCGACCCCGCCCGCACCCCCGCCTGGCTGGACTGGTACAACGCCCGGCCAGGCACGCGCGCGATTGCGCTCGACGCCTCGGAGCGCGCGCCTGCGCGGCGCCTGCTGGCGGCCTGCCAGGAGCTGGCGCCCGAGCGGCGCGGCTTGGCGCGGCCCATGCGCGTGTTGACCTGCGGCATTCCGAACGTGGGCAAGTCCACCCTCATCAACAGCCTGGCCGGCCGCGCGCAGGCCAAGACGGGCGACGAGGCGGGCATCACCAAGCAGGAGCAGCGCATCGTCGTGGCCGACGACTTTTACCTCTGGGATACGCCCGGCATGCTCTGGCCACGCATCATCGTGGCGCAGAGCGGCTTCAATCTGGCCGCCAGCGGCGCGGTGGGCCGCAACGCCTACGACGAGGAGCTGGTGGTGCTGGAGCTGCTGGGCTATCTGCAGCGGCACTATGCGCAAGCCCTGGTTGAGCGCTACAAGCTGGACATGGCGCCGCAGGACGTGGCGCAGCTGCACGACGACGAACTGCTCACCGCCATCGGCCGCAAGCGCGGCGCCGTCATGTCGGGCGGGCGCGTCAACATCCAGAAGGCCGCCGAGCTGGTGCTGACCGACCTGCGCGCGGGTGCTATCGGCCGCGTGACCCTGGAGACGCCGCCCGAGTTTGAAGCCTGGCTGGCCGTGGGCGAAGCCCAGGAAGCCGAGCGCAAGGCCCGCAAGGCCGAGCGCGACCGCGAGCGCAAGAACAAGGGCCGCGGGCGCGGGTAGCCCGGTTTGGAGGTGCCCCGCGAGCGGGGGCACTTCTGCGCCAGGCGGGCGATGGAAACTCAAAAAGAATAGCTGCTAGCGCTTGCCAGATAAGGGCTGGAGCCCGATTTCACCCAAATTGTGGGGGGCCTGTTCTCAGCCGCCCCGGCGTTCCCAGCCGGGCAGGCACAGCAGCCGCTGCCAGTCCTGCGCACTGGGGGGCAGCGTTGGCGCAGCGAGGGGCTCCGCAACCGGGGGCCAGCGCAGTCCGCTGTCGATCCGCAGTGGCGCGCCCGTCTCCGGGTGGGGCACCTCCAGTTGCCACGCGTGCAGCCACAGCCGCTGCAGGCCCAGGCGCTGCGCCCACCAGCGGTTCAGCGGGCCTTTGCCGTGCGTGGCGTCGCCAATGATGGGATGGGCCAGGTGCTTGAGGTGGCGCCGCACCTGGTGGCGCCGGCCCGAGGTGGGCCAGGCCTCGGCGAGCGACACGCGCGTGCTGGGAAAGCGCGGGTCAGCCGCCTCGGGCCAGTCGAGCCGCGCCAGGCACTGCACGCGCGTGTGCGCGGACTGGGCCGGGGCGTCGGGCAGGGCATCGTCAGGCCGCAGCGGGTGGTCTACCTCGGCGGTGTCGGGGGCCCAGCCGCGCACCAGCGCCAGGTAGCGCTTGCGCACCGCGTGCCCCGCGAACGCCATGCTCAGCTGGCGCGCCGCCGCGCTGTGCAGGGCCAGGAGCAACACGCCGCAGGTGCCCTTGTCGAGCCGGTGCACCGGGTACACGTGCTGGCCGATCTGGTCGCGCAGCGTCTGCACCACGAAGCGTGTCTCGCCCGCGTCCAGCCCGGTGCGGTGCACCAGCCAGCCTGCGGGCTTGTACACGGCGATGGCGTGCGCGTCATGCCAGAGGATGGTGAGCGGTTCGTGCATGGGCGGAGGGGCGCCGCGTTAGGGCTTGGAGCGGGCCGTGGCGTAGCGGTGGCGGTACTCCCACGGCGGCATGGGCCGGCGCTGCGACCACAGGCCCCGCCCCTGGGCGCGCGCCTGGCGCTGCAGGGGTGCCAGCTGCGGGAAGTCCTTGGCGTAGGGCGTGTACACCCAGGCCATGCCTGCGCGCACCTGTGCAGCGTTTACGTCGGTGCTGCGGCAGCGCACATGGGCCACGGTGCGGCCGTAGGCGTCTTTGTTCAGGGGCTGGATGGCGGCGCGCTGCCGGTAGCACAGCGACACCAGGTGCTGGCGCGCGCGCTCGCCGTAGGCCTGGCGGCGCTCCGGCGCGTCGATGGCGGCAATGCGCACGTGCATCTTGCGGGGGGCGCTGGGCGGGCCGCAGCGCGCGGTGAGGGTATCGCCATCGGCGATGGCGATAACGAGGCAGAAAAGGACGGAGGCAGGCACGCGGGAAACGATCAGAAAACACCCGCAGGGGCGGGGGCGCCCTTGCGTGGAGCGCGCCACTATACGCCCGGCGTGGCGTCCGTTCACCCGGGCGAAGCCGCTTCCTCCACCACGGCCCATGCGCCGGGCGCCAACCCGTCGAGCGTGTAGGGGCCGATGGCTGCGCGCACCAGGCGCAGCGTGGGGTAGCCCACGGCGGCGGTCATGCGGCGCACCTGGCGGTTGCGTCCCTCGCGCAGGGTCAGCGCAATCCAGGCCGTGGGGATGGCGCGCCGTGTGCGGATCGGCGGGTCGCGCTCCCACAGCGCCGGGGGCGGGTCGAGCAGGCGGGCCTGCGCGGGGCGCGTGGGGCCATCGTTCAGCAGTACGCCCGCGCGCAGGCGGGCGAGTGCTTCTTCCGTGGGAATGCCCTCGACCTGGGCCCAGTAGGTTTTTTCCATCTTGTGGCGTGGGTCGGCGATGCGTGCCTGCAGGGCGCCGTCGCCGGTGAGCAGTAGCAGGCCCTCGCTGTCGGCGTCAAGCCGACCGGCCGCGTGCACCCCCGGCACGTCGATGAAGGCCTTGAGCCCCTGCCAGCGCCCTTCGGGTGTGAACTGGCTGAGCACGCCGTAGGGCTTGTTGAAGCGGATCAGGCGCGGTGCCCCCGGCGTCGGGGGGCGCGTTCGCTGGCGCGGTGGCGGTTGGCGCATCAAGGGGCCACGCGCTCGGTTTCGACCACCATGTCCAGCAGATAGACGTGGCGCGGTGCATCGGCCGGCTGTGGCTGGCCCGGGCGCGTGGCGGGGTAGCGCTGCAGGCGCAGCACGTTGCGCATGCCGGGCTCGTGTTGGTAGCCCTCGATTTCGCCGTGGAACACGCGCCACGCTCCCACCGACTGGCGCACGCCGTTGTCTCCGTAGTGCAGGTCGCGCACCGACAGGCACTGGGCCTGCGGCATGAGCGGGTGGTTGCATGCCACGCGCTGGGGCGCCACTTCCAGGAACACGCGCTCGCCAGCGGCGCCAAAGCGCGTTTCGGGCGTGGGCGTGCCGGCCATTTCCCAGCGGCTGCCATCGGCAAAGTGCAGAACCAGGCGGGGCGTTTCGGCGCCGCCTTGCAGGGCGTAGCGCTGCACCTGCGGCAGTTGCTGGAGCACGCGCTGCTCCAGCTGCATCAGACCGGGCTCGGCGCAGGCGCGCAGGGTGGACATGGGACGCTCCACCTGCAGGCGTTCACCGTCGATCCGGTATGCGGCGCTTGCGGCATTGCACAGGTTCTGCACCGCTACGCGTTGCCCGGCAAAGTGCAGCCGCGCGGGCTTCTGGCCCGGCAGCAGCCATTGGGATGCGGGCTGGTTCTTGCCGTCGAAGGCGGCCGTGAGATCCCATTCGTAGGCTTGCAGCTGCGGTGCGGCAGGGGAGGCGGTGGGCATGGGCGCGGCGGGCGGTGTGCTGCTGCAGGCTGCAGCCAGGCTGGCAAGGGCCAGGGCGGTCAGGGTTTTGGCTGTGGATGTGTGCATGTGCGGGTGCGATTCGGGTGGAGCGGCAGAGTTCAGAGAAACAGCGCCGGATCAACCATGCAGCGGTTGAGCATTACCCCCCAATGCAGGTGCGGCCCCGTCACGCGGCCGGTGGCACCCACATCGCCCAGGGGCTCGCCGGTGCCCAGCGCCTGCCCTACCTGCACGCCGACGCGGCTGAGGTGGCAGTACATGGTCAGCAGCCCGCCACCGTGGTCCAGCCACACGGTGCCGCCGTTGAAGAAATAGTCCCCCGTGTCGATGACCCGGCCCGGCAGCGGCGCCACCACGGGCGTGCCCGTGGGCGCGGCAATGTCCATGCCGCTGTGCGGATTGCGCGGCTGGCCGTTGAACACGCGCCGCAGCCCGAAGGAGCTGGAGCGCCGCCCCGGCACGGGCGCGCGCATGCGCAACGTGGCAGGCAGCGGGGTGGTGAAGGTGGCCATCACCTGCTGCTGGTGGGCGCGCTCGCGCTCGTAGCGGGCGTTGTCCTCGGGCGATAGGTCTACGGTGCGCGGCGCCACCGTCAGGCGCTGCTCCTGGTACTTCTTGGGTGTCACGGTGTAGCCCAGGCCGTGTGCGCTGCCCTCGGCCGGCACCACGCGCAGCTGCGCAGGCCCCAGCGGCGCAGCCAGGGGAATGCCCACCAGCGCCGTCCAGGCAATCGCGTCGCCCTGTACCAGTACTGGCACCGGCTCTCCACCCACTTCGGTAAACGCCTGGGGCGCTGCGTTGGCCGGGCCCAGCGCCAGCCGGGCGACGCCCCCAGGTACCACCAGCGCACGCGGCCAGGGGCCGCTGTCGGCGGGCGGCGGGGCCGCCCCACTGCGCGGGGACCAAAGCACGGGCGCTGCACTGGCCAGCAGTGCGCCCAACAGGGGGCGGCGGGTAAATGACATGGCCCTGAGTGTAGGCCGCGTCCCCTTGCGGTTGAAAAATGGATAAAAAAGGCTGCTAGCGCTTTATGGGCAAGCGCTAGCAGCTATGAATTCGATAGTGTTTGGCTGGCTTCCTAGAACGACGAGCCCGGTGTGCTTAAAAACGCCAGCTCCTCGGGCGTGGACGGGCGGCACAGAATGGCGTTGCGGTGCGGGTAGCGGCCAAAGCGGTCAATGATGGCCTTGTGCCGGCGCTCAAAGTCCAGGTTGTTTTCCATGCCCGGCTGCGCAAACAGCGCCAGGGCTTGCTCGTGAATCACCGCCGATTCGCTGTGCATGTACGGCATGTAGGCAAACACGCGCTGCGCCGTGGGCAGGAGGCGGTCCTGCCCGCTGGCCACCAGCTCTTGCGCCAGGGCAAGGGCCAGCGCGTCTTGCGCAAAGGCGCGGGCGGTGTCGCGGTACACATTGCGCGAGAACTGGTCCAGCACCAGGATTTCTGCCAACCGGCCCTGGGGCGTGGCGCGCCAGGGGAAGAGTTCACAGCGGGCAGCGGCCTCCAGCGTGGGGCCGAAGCGGGTGCGGATGGATTCGTCCAGGGCAGCGTCTTTGGCGAAGTGTTGCTGAGGAGTGAGTTCGGAGAACCAGAAATGGAGGATGGACTGCGGCGACATGGTCAGACCAGATGGAAGTCTTGCGGCCACAAAAAGTAGGGGCCGAAGCGCGATTTAGCGACAAACTCCACGCCCGCCTTTTCGCCCTTGGGTGTGATGGTGTGTTTGTCGGGCGTGTCCGAATTTTTGTGTAAACGGGTCGGACCTCAATTGACGGAGATGCGGTCTCCGAACTGAATGGTAAAGCGGGTCAGCGCGGCCTTCCAATCCCGGATGGGCAGGGTCCACTTCTGGCTGATGTTGCGCAGGGCCAGGTAGAACAGCTTGGTCAGCGCCTCGTCGCTGGGGAACGAGCCCCGGT
>NZ_CYIG01000030.1 GCF_001298675.1 Paenacidovorax caeni | reverse complement strand
GACGTTGATAGGCTGGGTGTGGAAGCGCAGTAATGCGTTAAGCTAACCAGTACTAATTGCTCGTGCGGCTTGACCCTATAACTTTGACATACCGTCAAATTGTTATGCCAAGCACGCAATCAAATTAATGATTCGTCTCTATGAATTCGCTTGTATGGCTAAAACCATCCAAGCAAAAGTTTAAGCCTGATGACCATAGCAAGTTGGAACCACTCCTTCCCATCCCGAACAGGACAGTGAAACGACTTCGCGCCGATGATAGTGCGGATTCCCGTGTGAAAGTAGGTCATCGTCAGGCTAATATTGTGAAACCCCCGTAGCTAACAAGCTGCGGGGGTTTTCGTTTTGGAAGAAAATATTCCTGCTGAAATCAAGGGGCGTATGCAAGTTGTGATCGATTTCTTTCAGGCTTTCATCATCGTTCCGCTGACGTTGTTGCCAATCATTAATCCATTGGGTACGGCACCGATCTTCACGGCAACGGCCGGGGGCAACCCGCTGGTGACGCAACGCTTGGCACGCCAAGTCGCCATCAATGGCTGGATCATCCTGATCGTCTCGATGCTGGTGGGCACTTATGTGCTCGAGCTTTTCGGCATTTCGCTGCCAATCGTGCGTATCGGCGGCGGCTTGCTGGTGGCGGCGACTGGCTGGCGGATGTTGAACAGCAGTGCAGAGGATGATGTGACAGCCGCCGTAGCCCGTGAATCTTTGCCGCTGTCGGACGAGGAGATCGTACGGCGCAGTTTTTTTCCGTTGTCTTTTCCATTGACTACAGGCCCGGGCGCCATTGCTGCATCGATTGCACTAGGCGCCAAGCTTCCTAAAACCCCGGCGCTGTATCTGCTGGGTGCCGTCGTCGCAGTGCTGGGGGCCACGCTCACGATGGCCGTGGTGTATCTGATTTACCGTAACGCCTCGACCTTGCTGCGGCGCCTTGGGCCCGTGGGCACATTGGTCATGATGCGCCTGGTGGCGTTCATTCTCTTTTGTATTGGCATTGAAATTCTCTGGACGGGCTGGTCCGAGCTGAATGCGCACGCATCATGAAAAAGCCCCGGCGGTGCCGGGGCGGAGCGGTGGAAAGTCTGGGAGGGTGGCGCTCAGTGTGCGCCACCCGCGTCGGGGGGAGCTGCGCCCGTGACCTTCGAGGGCCGCTGCGTCAGCCAGATCAAACTGATCAGTGCGATGAAGAGGTAAGCGGAGCCGAGAAAAATATCGTCCACAGCGCGCGTGTACGCTTGCTGGTCGATCAGCCGGTTGATCTGCGCCAGCGCTTGCTCCGCACTCAGGCCAGCAGCCCGCAGGCTGTCGAGAGCCAAGGCGAAAGGGCCTTGTCCCTGTACAAGCGGTTCGGTCATATGCGCGTGGTGCATTGCTGCACGGTCATCCCACAGGGTCGTTGCGACGGACGTGCCCATGGCACCTGCAGTGATGCGGGTGAAATTGCTCAGGCCTGCTGCGGCGGGGATGCGATGAGGCGTCAGCCCTGCCAAGGTGATGGTGGTGAGTGGAATAAAGAAAAATGCCATCGCCGCACCTTGAATGAGTGTGGGGATCAGCACATGCATGAAATCCGTCTGCACCGTGAATTGAGAGCGAAGCCAAAGCACCAGGGCAAACACCAGGAAGGCACCCGTGGCCATGCGGCGCGGATCCCATTGGCCGACCTTGCGGCCAACCAGCGGCGTGAGAAGAATGGCGAACAACCCGACGGGCGCGAGGGCCATGCCGGCCGATGTCGCGGTGTAACCCATCCACTGCTGCAGCCACAGTGGCATGAGGACCACGTTGCCAAAAAACAGTGCATAGGCCACGGACAACGCTAACGCACCAAAGGCGAAATTGCGGCGCTTGAAAAGGCGCAAATCCACCACGGGATGCTCCTCCGTCAGCTCCCACACCAGGAACACCGCGAAAGCTACGACAGCCACAACAGCCAGGGCAATGATTTCGCCAGACGCGAACCAGTCCAGCTCCTTGCCCTTGTCGAGCATCAGCTGCAACGCCCCCACCCAGAGTACCAGCAGGGTGAGTCCCACGGTGTCGATGGGCAGCTTGCGTGTGGGCGTTTCCCGGTGGCGGTATATGCTCCAGGTCAGCAGCGCAGCTACCAAGCCGATGGGTACGTTGATGTAGAAGATCCACGGCCAAGAAATGTTGTCGGTGATCCAGCCGCCCAGCAGGGGGCCAACCACGGGCGCTACCAAAGTGGTAACCCCCCAGAGTGCCAGGGCTGTGCCGGCCTTGGCCCGTGGGTAGCTGGCAAGCAGCAGGGTTTGCGACAGTGGAATCATCGGCCCGGCGACCAGGCCCTGCAGCACCCGAAAGAACACCAGCATGTCCAGCGAGGGGGCGAAGCCGCACAGCCAGGAGGTCAGCACGAAAAGCAGAACGCTCAGGGTGAACAAGCGTACCGCGCCGAAGCGTTGGGTCAGCCATCCCGTCAGCGGGACCGAGATGGCGTTGGCCACGCCAAAGCTGGTGATCACCCAGGTGCCCTGGTTAGGGCTGACGCCCAGATCCCCGGCGATTGCTGGCAGGGACACGTTGGCGATAGAGGAGTCGAGCACGTTCATGAACGTGGCCAGGGACAGCGACAGGGTGCCCAGCAGCAGCTGTGCGCCATGCAGCGGCGTGGGCTCCGTGTGCGGGCTCGCCGTGGTGGAGTTAGACATCGTATGCGGCTTCCTGCACGCGCTCAGTGCAACTGCGTGCCGGTTGGGGCTGCTGCGATTTGTCTGCGGCCCAGGTTGGCGCTGATGATCTTGGAAACGTAAGCGTCGGCGTCGCGCATCTGGTCATCGAACACCGTCGTAGCGGCGACCGGTGTGGTACGCGGTATGTCCGACAGGCTCTTGCCCTCCTGGTCGCGAATATCCACGGTGGCTTCCATCGACAGGCCCACGCGTAGCGGGTGGCTGGCCAGTTCCTGTGCGTCAAGGGCGATGCGCACGGGCACGCGCTGTACCACCTTGATCCAGTTGCCTGTGGCATTTTGTGCTGGTAGCAGCGCGAAGGCAGCACCGGTGCCTGCCCCCAGGCCAACGACGGTGCCGTGGTAGATCACCTTGGTACCGTACACGTCGGCGTGCAGCTCGGCCTTTTGCCCGATGCGGAGCTGCTGCAGTTGGCTTTCCTTGAAATTGGCGTCCACCCAGAGCTGGTCCAGCGCCACCAGGGTCATCAGCGGCGCCCCGGCCGCGATGCGCTGGCCAATCTGCACGCCGCGCTTCGCCACATGGCCATCCAGCGGCGCGAGCAGCGTGGCCCGCTGCAGGGCCAGATAGGCTTCGTGGACTTTGGCTGCAGCGCGTAGGACGTTGGGGTGTGCCTCTACCGTGGTGCCTTCGGTCTGCGTTTGGCTGGCGGCCAGCTGTTCGCGCGCAGCCTGCACAGCGGCTTGGGCGGCGGCTTGGGCGCTGCGCGCCGCCGCCAGTTGGGACTGGGTGTGCTGGAACTCTTCCTTGCCGACGGCCCCGGTGCTTACCAAGGGTGCGCGCCGGTTCACGTCATCCTGTGCGCGTGCCAAATCCGATTGCAGGCGCGCCAGGTCGGCTTCGCGCAGGCTGACTTGCGCCTTCAGTGCCGCGTTGTTGGCGAACAGCGTGCGCACCTCGCGCACGGTCTGCGCCAGCTGGGCGCTGGCCTGCTCGAGTGCCACCTGCATGTCCGCCGTGTCCAACCGCACCAGGGGCTGCCCAGCCTTGACGAAGTCAGTGTCGTCGGCGGCAATGGCCACGACCGTCCCTCCGATCTGTGGGGTGATCTGCACCACGTTCCCGGCCACGTAGGCGTTGTCCGTGGTTTCGAAGTGGCGCGCATGCATCCAGTGCCAGCCGCCCCAGGCCAGGCTTGCCACGGCGACGGCGGTAGCGATCACAGAGAGACCACGGCGGCGCGTGGTGGCGGGGGTGTGCTTGGGGGTATCGCTCATAGTGGTGGGTGTCCAGAGTTACTCGGCGGCAAGGGCGTGCGGTTGCAGGGCGGTGTCGTTCCAGCCGCCCCCGAGGGCTTTCATCAAAGCCAGATAGGTATCGAACTGGCGTGCGCGCAGATCCGCCGCCAGCCGGCGCTGGGCCAGCACCTGGGATTCGGCGTTGAGCACGACCAGATAGCTGTCCAGGCCCGCGCGGTAGCGCTGCAGCGCCAGCGCGTAGGCTTGCTCCGCGCCGTCCAGTGCTTGCCCCTGTTCGGCATGTTGGCGTTCCAGCGATTGGCCCGAGGCAATGGCGTCGCCTGCTTCCTTCACCGCGTCGAGCACCGTGGCGTTGTACTGGGCGATGGCCACGTCCAGGTCGGCGCGCTTGCCGCCCAGCTGTGCGCGTAGCCGGCCGCCGTCAAACAGCGGCAAGCGCAGTGCCGGGCTTACGCCAATCTGGCGGCTGCTGGCTTGCAGCAACTGGTCCATGCCCAGCGCGTTCAGGCCGATGAAGGCACTGAGGTTGACGTTGGGGTAAAACTGCGTACGCGCCACGGCCACATCCTGCGTGGCAGCCTCCACCCGCCAGCGGGCGGCCACCACGTCGGGGCGCCGGCCCAGCAGGTCCGCGCCCAGGGCCTGCGGTGGCGTTTGTAGGGTCAGCGCCGCCAGCCGTGGCGCCAGGGCACGGAGTGCATCCGGGGGCTGGCCTGCCAGCACGGCCAGCTGGCGCCGGGTCAGCACCGCCTGTTCCTGCAGGGCTTCGATTTGCGCGCGCATGTCGGGCAGGGCTGCGGCGGCCTGGGTGTCTTGCACGCGGCTGTCCAGGCCAGCGCCCAGGCGCTGGTGCGTGATGTCGCGGATTTCCTGGCGCTGCGCCAAGGTGCGGCGGGCCAAGTCTTGTTGCGCCAGCGTGCGCGCCAGTGCCACGTAGCCACGGGCCACCTGCAGCGCCAGCAGCGTTTCGGCGGCGGCGGCGTCGGCCTGCGCGGCCTGGGCTTGGCCCAGGGCCGAGGCCTGTTCAGCGGCGTGCTGGCCAAAAAAGTCGGGCGACCACGCCAAGCCCGCCTGCACCGAGGCGCTGTTCCACCAATGGCCTGCCACGGGCGGTGGCACCAGCCCGTTGGCGGTGTAGCGCTGGCGCGAGGCGTCCCCCCCCAGGGTGGCCTGCGGGCCGTTGGCGGCTTGGAGTGCCTGGGCCAGGGCCTGTGCGCGCTGGGTGCGCGCGCGGGCCACGGCCAGGTTCGGACTGCCTTGCAGGGCCTGGGCCACCAGCGTGTCAAGCTGGGCGTCGCCCAGGGAGCGCCACCACTGCGGCTGTATGTCAGGGCTGGGCTGCGTGGTCAGCGCCAGCTGTGCTGGCGTCAGCGCGTCCAGCGGCCGGGTATCGGCCCCGGGGCTGGCGCAGGCCCCGAGCAGAAGGGCCGTGGCCAGGGCCGCAGCCAGCGGGCGCAAACGGGCGCCCCGGACGGTAGGGGATGAAGGCATGGTTTTGGGGCTCAGTCGGTGGGGGCTTGGCGCAGGGCCTCGCCGTTGGCCTGCATGCGCTGCAACAGGTGCAGCAGCTGGCGCCATTCAGCGTCGGAAAAGCCGTGCAGGTGGGCGTTGAGCACCTCGGACAGCACGGCCGGCACGCGCTGCGCTGCGCTGCGGCCCTCGGCGGTCAATTCCAGGTGCACGACGCGCCGGTCCTGCTGCGAACGTTCGCGCCGCACCAGCCCCTTGGCGACTAACCGATCCACCGAGCGCGTCATGGCACCGGGGTCGATGGCCAGCTCGCGCGCCAGGCTGGCCGTGGTCGCGCCTTCCTGCAGCATCAGCTTGTACAGCGGCAACCACTGCACGTAGGTCATGTCGCAAGAGGCCAGGC
The DNA here is from genome assembly GCF_001298675.1 of Paenacidovorax caeni. GTDB lineage: Bacteria > Pseudomonadota > Gammaproteobacteria > Burkholderiales > Burkholderiaceae_C > Paenacidovorax > Paenacidovorax caeni. Next base: position 105,612 of record NZ_CYIG01000030.1, on the reverse strand, counting down.
GCGCATCCGCCTGGGAGCGGATCGAGTTCAGCACCTGGCGCATCAGGTAGCCCACGCTCTGGTCGGGTGTGAATGTGCCGGCTGCGTAGGGGCCGGAGGATATGGCGGGGTTGTCGTTCACGCAGTGTAATTTAATTGACTAGGCAACTATTGTCTGGTCATGTATGTGACTCCCCTGAGCCCGTCAGGGCTATGTGGGCAGGGCCTGGCCTGCGCGGCACGTGTGGGCATGCCGGGCTACCATGGGGCTTTTCCTGCCCGGTGGGCTGCTGCCATGACTTCTTCCGCACTCTCGATTGATTTCGTCTCCGATGTGTCGTGCCCCTGGTGCGCGATTGGTCTGCAGTCGCTGGACCAGGCACTGCAGCGCCTGCCTGCGGACGTGGCGGTGACGCTGCGCTTTCAGCCCTTCGAGCTGAATCCGCGCATGGCTGCTGCTGGACAGGACATTGGCGAACACTTGCAAGAGAAGTACGGCCTGACGCCAGAGCAGGTGCGCCAGAATCACGACGCCATCGCGGCGCGGGGCGCTGCGCTGGGTTTCGTCTTCGGCAGCGCGCGCCGCCGCATCTACAACACGTTCGATGCGCACCGCCTGCTGCACTGGGCTGCGGTGTGTGGCGTGCCGGGCGCGCAGAAGGCGCTGAAGCAGGCCTTGTTCAAGGCCTACTTCACCGACGGCCTGAACCCGTCCGACCATGAGGTGCTGGTGCGTCTTGCGGCCGATGCGGGGCTGGATGGCGACCAGGCCCGCCAGGTGCTGGACAGCGACGCCTACGCCGACGAGGTGCGCACGCAGGCGCAGTTCTGGCAGGCCAACGGGATCCGCTCGGTGCCCTCGATCATCGCCAACGGGCGCCACCTGATCCAGGGTGGCCAGCCGCCCGAGGTATTCGAGCAGGCGCTGCGCCAGATTCTTGCAGAGCCGGCTTGAATGCTCTTCTTTTAATAGCTGCCAGCGCTTGCTGAATAAGCGCCAGCAGCTGTTTTTGTTACTAATTCTTCACGGGGATCGGCGTGCCCCGGTCCACCGGCACGGCGGTGACGCTGTTCTGCGGCGATCCGTCGATGAGTTTGTCTGAGTAGGTCAGGTAGACCAGTGTGTTGCGCTGCACGTCCACCATGCGCACGATGCGCAGGCGCTTGAACAGCAGGGACATGCGCTCGCTGAACACTTCCTCCTGCTGCTTCACCGGGGGCTTCGGAAAGCTGATGGCACCGACCTGGCGGCAGGCGATCGAGGCCTCGGCCCGGTCCTCGGCCAGGCCCAGCGTGCCCTTGATACCGCCCTTGCGTGCGCGCGAGACGTAGCAAGTCACGCCCTGCACGGCCGGGTCGTCGTAGGCCTCGACGATGATGTCGTGGTCGCGGCCAATCCACTGGAAGGCCGTGTCCACGGTGCCGATCTTCTCGCCCGCAGCCCACGCGCCGTGGGCGGCCAGTAGCAGTGCGGCGGCAGCGGCGCGTGGGCTGCGCATTACGCGGCCTCCGCGCAGCGCCGGGCCAGATGGGCCAGCGCTTCTTCCACCTGGTCCACCAGCACCAGGCACAGGTCGCCGGGTGCGAGGCGGGCCAGTGCGTGGTCAATGGCCAGGAACTCGCCGTGGATCTCCGTGACGTAGCGCGTGCGTGGCGCGCCCTCCAGGCCTTGGCGTAGCAGCGCCAGCACCTCGCCGTCGGCACGGCCACGCTGGCAGGCGTCCTGGTAGAGGATGACGTCGTCAAACGCTTCCCCCAGGATGCGCGTCTGCTCGGTGATGTCCTGGTCGCGCCGGTCCCCCGCGCCACTGATGACCACGCTGCGTTTCTCCCCGGGCATGGCCTGGACGGCCTGCACCAGGGCACGGATGGCGTCGGGGTTGTGGCCGTAGTCGGCAATCAGGGTGGCGCCGCGGTAGTCCATCACGTTGAAGCGGCCGGGTGCGTTGTCGCTGTCGTTCACAAAGCCGGCCAGGCCGCGGCGGATGGTGTCCCACGGCAGGCCAATCGCCCAGGCCGCGCCAATCGAAGCCATGGCGTTTTCCACCTGGAAGCCGATGGTGCCATTGCGCGTGAGGGGAATGTCGCGCAGCGCGATCTGCTCGCGCCAGGAGTCTTCCGCCGCCACGATGTGCTCGCCGTCCACGTACACCACGCGCTGCCCCTGAGCGCGGTGCGTGGCCATCACCGGGTGGTGGCGGTCGAGTGCGAAGAAGATCACCTTGCCGGGGCAGGCGCTGGCCATGGCGGCCACGTGCGGGTCGGCCGCGTTGAGCACGGCGTAGCCGTCATTGGCCACGTTTTGCACGATGACGCGCTTGAGCACGGCCACGTCATGCACCGTGGTGATGAAGTTCAGGCCCAGGTGGTCGCCTTCGCCCACGTTGGTGACCACGGCCACCTGGCAGCGGTCAAAACCCAGGCCTTCGCGCAGCAGGCCGCCGCGCGCGCATTCGAGCACGGCGGCGTCGGTCTCGGGGTGGGCCAGCGCATTGCGTGCGCTGCGCGGGCCGGAGCAGTCGCCGCTGTCGATCTGGCGGCCGTTTACGTACACGCCGTCGGTGTTGGTCATGGCCGTGCGCCAGCCGTGCGCGGTGAACAGGTGCGCGATCAGGCGCGTAGTGGTGGTCTTGCCGTTGGTGCCGGTGACCGCCACCAGGGGCACGCGGCCATCTTCGCCGGGCGGGAACAGTGCATCGGCCATGGGCACGCCCACGGCGCGCGGGCGGCCGAACGAGGGCGCCAGGTGCATGCGCAGGCCGGGTGCGGCGTTGACTTCAACGATGCCGCCGTTTTGCTCCTCCAGTGGGCGCAGGATGCTTTCGCAAATCACGTCCACGCCGCAGATGTGCAGGCCAATGGTTTGCGCCGCCTCAATGGCGCGTGCCGCCACCTCGGGGTGCACGTCGTCGGTCACGTCGGTGGCGCTGCCGCCGGTGGAGAGGTTGGCGTTGTTGCGCAGCACCACGCGCTGGCCCTGGGCCGGCACGGAGTCGGGGGTGAGCCCCTCGGCGGCAATGCGCGCGATGGCGATGTCGTCCAGCCGGATCTTGGTCAGTGCCGTGCCGTGGCCGCTGCCGCGGCGCGGGTCCTGGTTGACGATGTCCACCAGCTGCGCGATGGTGTGCACGCCATCGCCCAGCACCTGCGGCGGCTCGCGCCGTGCGGCGGCCACAAGCTGGTTGCCCACGACCAGCAGGCGGAAGTCGTGCCCGGGCAGAAAGCGCTCCACCATCACCTCGTCGCTGTAGCTTTGCGCGGTGGCGTAGGCGGCTTCAAGCTGGGCGCGCGTGGTGATGTTCACCGTCACGCCCTTGCCCTGGTTGCCGTCTTGCGGCTTGACCACCACGGGCAGGCCCACTTCCTCGGCCACCTTCCAGGCGTCCTCGACGTCCGTCACGGGGCGGCCCAGCGGCACGGGCACGCCGGCGGCGTGCAGCAGGCGCTTGGTCAGATCCTTGTCTTGCGCGATGGACTCGGCCACGGCGCTGGTGGTGTCCAGTTCAGCGGCCTGGATACGGCGTGCCTTCGAGCCCCAGCCGAGCTGCACCAGCGAGCCGCTGGTCAGGCGCCGCACCGGAATGCCGCGTGCCACGGCGGCGTCGACGATGGCGCCGGTGGAGGGGCCGATGCGCTCGTCCTCGTCCAGCTCGCGCAGCTGGGCGATCACGGCGTCAGCGTCGAACGGGGTGTCGGCCAGCGCGGCCTGCACCAGCCTGTCGGCCTGCTCCATGGCCTGCAGGCCCACGGCCTCCTCGGTGTACTCGACGACGACCTGGTACGTGCCTTGCTCCACGGTGGCATGGCTGCGGCTGAAGGTGACGGGGCAGCCGGCCAGCGCCTGCAGCGACAGCGCCGCAGCCTCCAGCACATCGGCCAGCGCCACGGGCTGGCCCGCGCCTTCGGGGCGCAGCGCGCCGATGCGCGGGAAGCGTGCACGCAGGCGGTCTTCAAAACCGGGCAGCAGGCTGATGTCGCGCTCTGCGGCATCGCATTGCACGATGGCCTCGACAGCGGTGCTGCGGGTCCAGATGTTGGGGCCGCGCAGGGCGCGGATACGGGTGATCTGCATGGGGTGTTCTTTCAGCAAATTTCACGCCAAATTGGCATCTAAGGCTTATCTGGCAAGCGCTTGTAGCTATTGTTTTTGAATCGGTTATCCATGATGCTGCGCGCCACCCACAGCACCTAAAACTGGCGCGTCCCAAGTCAGGCAGCCGCGCAAGGGCCGCCCCGCAGCGCTGGCTGCGTCCCCCTCCCGGAGCGCGCAGCGCGCAGAGAGAGGGGGAAGGCGCCGCAGGCGACTCAGGGGGGGCTTCATTTCAATACTCGAAGGTCTTGATGCCCGCGGCAATGAGGTCGGGCGTAATGTCCATGGCCCAGGCCGCGGCGATGGCGGCCAGCAGTGCCGCCGTGTCCGGCTGCGTGCCGCCCGCCAGGCTCAGGCTGGACAGGCGGCCCAGCACGCGTTCCTTGGCGCCGGTGGCCAGCACCACCTGGCCGTCGCGCACAAACACGGCGCGGCCATCCTTTTCGGCGCGGTGCGCGGCCACGAACGGGTTGTCGCCGGCCAGGCTGTAGAACAGCACCTCGCCGTCGCACAGGCGCGCCAGGTCGGCCACCTGGGCGTCGTCGGCGTTGAGTACACCCGCGCCTTCGTCCAGCACCACGTCGATCTGGGTGCGCAGCACGCGCGTCATTTGCTTGGCTTCACGCACGTCGTGGTCGGCCAGGTCTTCCCAGCCCTGCATGTCGGTCACGACGCCGACCAGGCAGCGGTCGTAGGCCAGGCCTTCCTCCAGGATGGAGCGTGCCGTGGTCTGCACCACGGCGGCCTGCGCCAGGCGGTTGGTCAGCAGGCGGTGCGCGCCGGCCCAGTGGGCGGCGTTGGTCTTTTGTGTCTGGCGGTTGGCCAGGAACATACCCTCGCTGCTGGCCACGCCCGTGAGCTTGCCCGACAGCTGCAGCAGCCAGCCCACCAGGCGCGCGATGAAGGCGTTGCCCTGCGTGCCCACAATGCCCACCAGCGGAATGCGGCCCGCGCCGGTACCCTCTTCGGTGCGCGGAAACAGGTGGTCCACGATGGCCATGCCCACCGGGCGCGGCGTGCCGCTGGTCGGCTTGAGGTGCATCAGCAGGCCCGGGCCGGCATTCACTTCGAGGATGGCGCCGCCTTGCTCCTTCATGGGGCGCGACACGTCCTGGAGGATCATGTCCATCCCGGCGATGTCCAGACCGACGATCTTGGCCGCCAGCTGGGCGTAGTAGGCCACGTCGGGGTGCACGTCCTCGGTGCAGTCGATGGCCATGTTGCCGTTGCGCTGCAGCAAGATGCTCTGGCCCTGCGGGATCACGCTGTCGGGCGTGACGTGCTGGCGCTTCAGCTCCAGCTGCACGGCGCCGGATTCGAGGTTGATCCAGTCCAGCGGGTATTCCTGCTCGGGGCCGCGGCGCGGGTCCTGGTTCAGCACCGCCACCAGTTCGCGCAGCGTGGCTTTGCCGTTGCCGTGCACGCTGACCGTTTCGCCCTTGGTGGCGGCCACCACCTTGCCGCCCACCACCAGCAGGCGGTGTTCCACGCCGTCGATGAATTTCTCGACGATGACCTCCGAGCCCTCGGGTTCTGCCAGCGCGAAGGCTGCCTTGATTTCAGCCTCGCCCGTGAGCTCCAGCGTCACGCCGCGCGCGTGGTTGCCGTCCGAGGGCTTGACGGTGACGGGGCCACCGATGTCCTGGGCCACTTCCCAGGCTTCCTCGGCATTGGCCACCACGCGGCCCTCGGGCACAGGCACGCCGCAGGCCGCGAGCAGGCGCTTGGTGAAGTCCTTGTCCTGTGCAATCCCTTCGGCGATGGCGCTGGTCTGGTCGCTTTCTGCCGTCCAGATGCGGCGCTGCGCTGCGCCGTAGCCCAACTGCACCAGGTTGCCGTCGTTCAGGCGAATGTGCGGAATGCGCCGCTCACCCGCGGCGTCGACGATGCAGCCCGTGCTGGGGCCCAGATACCGGTCGTTGATGCTGGTTTTGATGGCCTGGATGGCGGGCTTGAGGTCAAACGGCTCGTCGTTGATGGCGGCCATGAGCAGTTTGTGGCCCCAGGCCAGCGCGGTGCGCGCCACGTCCTCCTCGGGGCAGCGGAACACCATGCGGTACACGCCGCGCTGCGAGATTTCGCGTGTCTGGCCGAACTCGGCCGGCATGCCAGCGAGGTTCAGCAACTCGATGATGACGTGCTCCAGCACATGGCCCATCCAGGTACCGCCTTCCAGGCGCTGGATGAAGCCGCCGCGCTCGCCCACGCCGCAGTGGTGCTCGACCAGCGCGGGCAGCCAGGCGGTGAGGCGCTCGTTAAAGCCGGGGAGCTTGTTCGAGGGCCAGTCTTCCAGCTCGCCCAGATCCAGCCAGACTTCGAGGATGGGACGGTAGGTCCAGACGCTGGGGCCGCGCAGGTAGGTGGTGCGCAGCAGTTGGATGTCGTTGAATTTCGCCATGGATTAAAGCGGTTGAGGAAGAGGTCGGCTCGAATGCTTCATTGTGCGCCCAGCCGGGTGGCTGCGCGCCGTGTCAGCGCGTCGGCGGGTTGCGGCGTTAAGCTGGGAGCAGGCCCGCCTGCTGCCGCACACGAATACCAAACACAATGCAACATCACCATTCAGTGGACGCCTCGGGTGTCTTTCAGGGGCTGTCGGAAACCGGGCTGGGCGCCGAATTGCGCGCCCAACTCGCTACCCAGGAGAACGTCCAGGCCGCCCTGGCGGTTGACCTCTCCGACACGCTGCAGTTCGGCAGCGGCCTGGTGGCCCTTACGTCGGAGCGTTTGCTGGCACGTGCGCCAGGGGCGTTGGCATGGCAGAGCTGGCCCCTGCAGCCTGGCATGGTGCTGCGCATGCTCGACCATGGCGGCGTTGGCACGCTGGAGCTGCACGACGCCAGCCGGCGCCTGCAGCTGTGGCGCTTCACGCTGGGCGCACAGGCCCAGGCGCTGCGGTTGGTGCAGCGCTTCGAGCAGCACGTGGAGCGCCTGGGCAGCGCCAGCGCGGCGCCGGTGGCGCCGGAGGAAGAGGCCCTGTGCCCCGTCTGCCACGCGTCCCTGCCACCTGACAGCGAGGAATGCCCGGCCTGCGCCCGCGCGCAGCAGCCGCACACCTCCACCTGGGTGCTGCTGCGCCTGTGGCGCTTCGCGCGGCCGTACAAGAAGCAGCTGGCAGCGGGTTTTGCGCTCACGCTGGCCTCCACGGCGGCCTCGCTGGTGCCGCCGTACATGACGATCCCGCTCATGGACGACATCCTTATCCCGTACCAGAGCGGCCAGCAGATTTCGGCCTCCCTGGTGGCCATGTACCTTGGCGGGCTGCTGCTGTCGGCGCTGCTGGCCTGGGGCCTGGGCTGGGCACGCACCTACATTCTGGCGCTGGTGTCCGAGCGCATTGGTGCCGACCTGCGCACCACCACCTATGAGCACCTGATGCGCCTGTCGCTGGACTACTTTGGCAGCAAGCGCACGGGTGACCTGATGGCGCGCATCGGCTCTGAAACCGACCGTATCAACGTCTTTCTCTCGCTCAACGCGCTCGATTTTGCGACCGACGTGCTCATGATCTGCATGACCGCGGCGATCCTGTTCTCTATCAATCCGTGGCTGGCGCTGGTGACGTTGGTGCCGTTGCCGTTCATCGCCTGGCTGATCCATAACGTGCGCGACCGCCTGCGCACCGGCTTCGAGCGCATCGACCGCGTGTGGAGCGAGGTGACCAACGTGCTCGCCGACACCATTCCTGGCATCCGCGTGGTCAAGGCCTTTGCGCAGGAAAAGCGCGAGGCGCAGCGCTTTCGCGCGGCCAACCAGCACAACCTGGAGGTGAACGACCGCCTGAACAAAACCTGGAGCCTGTTCTCGCCCACCGTTTCGCTGATGACGGAAATCGGCCTGCTGGTGGTGTGGGGCTTCGGCATTTGGCTGGTGGCGCACAACCAGATCACCGTGGGTGTGCTGGCCGCCTTCATTGCCTACATCGGGCGCTTTTACACACGGCTCGACTCCATGAGCCGCATCGTCTCGGTCACGCAAAAGGCCGCAGCCGGCGCCAAGCGCATCTTCGACATCCTGGACCACGTGAGCAACGTGCCCGACCCGGCCCATCCGGTGAAGGTCGATGACGTGCGCGGCGCCATCGAGATGCGCGACATCGGCTTCCGTTACGGCAGCCGCACGGTGGTGCGCAACCTGTCCTTGCAGATTCGCCCCGGCGAGATGATCGGCCTGGTGGGCCACAGCGGCTCGGGCAAAAGCACGTTGGTCAACCTTATCAGCCGCTTCTACGACGTGAGCGATGGCGCCATCCTGGTCGATGGCGTGGACATCCGCCGCATGGCCGTGGCCGACTTCCGGCGCCACATCGGCCTGGTGCTACAGGAGCCGTTCCTGTTCTTTGGCACCGTGGCCGAGAACATCGCCTACGGCAAGCCCGACGCCACGCGCGAGGAAATCGTCGCCGCCGCGCGTGCTGCGCACGCGCACGAATTCATCCTGCGTCTGCCGCACGGCTACGACTCGCTGGTGGGCGAGCGCGGCCAGGGCCTGTCGGGCGGCGAGCGCCAGCGCATCAGCATCGCGCGCGCGCTGCTCATCGACCCGCGCATCCTGATCCTGGACGAAGCCACCTCGGCCGTCGATACCGAGACGGAGAAGGAAATCCAGAAGGCGCTGGACAACCTCGTGAAAGGCCGCACCACCATCGCCATCGCCCACCGCCTGTCCACGCTGCGCAAGGCCGACCGGCTGGTGGTCATGGACCGCGGCGAGATCGTCGAAGTCGGCCCCCACGATGAATTGATGGCACAACAGGGCGCCTACTGGCGCTTGTACGAGGCCCAGGCCCGGCGCGCCGAGGAAGACGCACAGGCGGCCGGCATTCTGCCGTCGCCCCATTCCGCCCACCCGGCAGGCAAACTTTAAGGGCAGCCATGCATACTCCTTCCCAATTCACCTTGCAACGCAATGCCCACGGGCGCCTGGAGCTTGTACTGGAGGGTAGTACCCAGCCCGAGGAAGTGACGCCGGTGCGTGCCTTTCCTATCGCGGCGCCAGACGAGGGGCTGTCCCTGGTCGGCGGCGACGGCCACGAGCTGCTGTGGGTGCCGCGTCTCGCGCAGTTGCCCTCCGAGGCCCGCGCCCTGGTCGAGGAAGAACTGGCAGTGCGCGAATTCGTGCCGGTGATCGAGAAGATTCACGGTGTGTCGAGCTTCTCGGTGCCCAGCACCTGGGAGCTGCTGACTGACCGCGGGCCCGCGCGCTTGCAGCTCAAGGCCGAGGAAGATATCCGCCGCCTGCAGGGGCGCACGCACCTGCTCATCGCCAGTGCCGACGGCGTGCAGTACCGCGTGCGCGATGTCTCGGCCCTGGACAAGCATTCACGCAAGTTGCTGGAGCGTTTCCTGTAAGAGCCTGTTCACGATCTTTTCATAGTGCCCGCAAGGCAGCAAAAAGCCGCAATCCAGGCGCGCGCCGCAGGCCATGCTGGCGGCCTGGTCAAGGTGCGCAACGCCGAGTGCGGCTTTTTGCTGCCTTGCCCTTCGGGTTGCCCCGCACAAGTGGCATCTGCGGCGTTGCAAAGGCTCACCGGGCCACCAGCCCGGCTGCGCTTTGCGCCTTGCATCTGCCACTTGTGCGGGGCAACGGGCACTATGAAAAGATCGTGAACAGGCTCTAAGTCGGTAGTGGCAAATCAGGGTTAACCCTCAGTTTGCGTGTGATCGCGTAAAAAGGCCTAAATTCCCCCTTCTTTTTGCCGTTATGGCATACGAGAGGGGTGGAATGCCACCCTGCTGTCCCACCAACACCAAGGGCCACTGCCATGCAATTGCCACCCGTAGACCGATCGCCGTATTGGCGTCCTCAGGGCGCCGATTTGTATTCCACGGGCGCCTCGGGGGCTGTGCCTGTGCGACCCGTCAATGCGCCCAACCCGGTCGAGTCCATGGACCGTCTGGGTGAGGGCGCCATTGTGCGTGAGCCTGACAAGCCGTCCAACGCCGACAACACCAACCGCGACTGGACCATTCCCGAGGCCCAGAAAAAGAAAGACGCCAAGAGCGAGGAAGAGGCCCAGCCGCCGAAGGAGCCTTTGTACAAGCAGTTGCTGGAAGTCATTCATTCCATGTGGCGGGCCAGCACCATGGCGGTCGACATGGCTGACAAGGTGACCAAAGATGGTCTGCAGGAACGCATGGCGCAAGAGATTCCGAAAGAGTCCCCGACCTACTCGGACCCGAAGGTCAAGCGCACCGGTGGTCCGTAGCAGGGATTGAGGGCTAAAAGTGCCCTCAGCCCTTTGCAGGCAAGCGCAAGCAGCTATCGAATAAAGAGCGCTCGTACCGCCTGCGTCTGGCTCACCAGTTGGCCTCGCGCTCTGGCGTGGCGCTGATGCGGTGAATCGACAAATCCGCGCCGTCGAACTCCTCTTCCTGGCTCAGGCGCAGCCCCACGGTGGCTTTGAGCGCACCGTAGACCATGAGCCCGCCCGCTGCAGCCCAAAGCACGCCCATCGCTGTGCCTATGAGCTGGGCGCCCAGGCTCACCCCGCCCAGCCCGCCCAGGGCCTGGCTGCCAAAGATGCCGGCGGCTACGCCACCCCAGGCGCCGCACAGACCGTGCAGCGGCCACACGCCCAGCACGTCGTCGATCTTCCACTTGTTTTGCGTCAGGGTGAACATGGCCACGAAGATTGCGCCCGCCACGGCCCCCACCACCAGTGCCCCCAGCGGATGCATCAGGTCTGAACCTGCGCACACCGCCACCAGACCGGCCAGCGGGCCGTTGTGCACGAAGCCTGGGTCGTTCTTGCCCAGCAGCAGGGCGGCGAGCGTACCGCCCACCATGGCCATCAGCGAATTCACTGCCACCAGGCCGGAGATCTTGTCCAGCGTCTGCGCACTCATCACGTTGAAGCCAAACCAGCCCACGGTGAGAATCCAGGCGCCCAGCGCCAGGAAGGGGATGCTGGACGGCGGGTGGGCCGAAATGGTGCCACCCTGCCGGTAACGGTTGCGGCGCGCGCCCAGCAGCAGCACGGCACCCAGGGCGATCCAGCCGCCGACGGCATGCACTACCACGCTCCCCGCGAAGTCGTGGAACTCCGCACCCGTGAGCGCCTGGATGCCGGCCTGCACACCAAAGTGCTGGTTCCAGGCAATGCCCTCGAAGAACGGATAGACGAAGCCGACGATGACCGCCGTGGCCACCAGCTGGGGCCAGAACTTGGCCCGTTCGGCAATGCCGCCGGAGATGATGGCCGGGATGGCGGCGGCAAAGGTCAGCAGAAAGAAGAACTTGACCAGCGCATAGCCGTTGTGTGCCGCCAGCTGCCCTGCGCCCACGAAGAACCCCGTGCCGTAGGCTACGGCGTAACCCACCGTGAAGTACACGATGGTGGAGACCGAGAAATCGACCAGGATCTTCACCAGTGCGTTGACCTGGTTTTTGCGCCGCACGGTGCCCAGTTCCAGGAAGGCAAAGCCCGCATGCATGGCCAGAACCATTACGGCCCCTAACAAAATGAACAGGGCGTCCATGCCCTGTTTCAGTGCTTCCATAAGAGCGCTCCCACTGAATTTGCCTTGGTTTGGTGCGAAATTGCAAGCCACAGGCGATGCACCAGATAGAAGCAAAAAATGCGCCAAAGACGAGGGGTGGCCGCTAGGGTGTCCGTTTCCCGTGCATCACGGGCGGCGCGGGGGGCTCCCGGCGGTGTCTGCCGCGCCATGCTGGTGCATGGGCGCCGGGCCGTGCTTACTTCACCAACTGGTTTAGCTGAATGATGGGCAGCAGCACTGCCAGCACGATGAGCATGACCACCAAGCCCATGGTGACGATGAGCAGGGGCTCCAGGAGCGTGGCCAGCTGCAGGGCGCGACGCTGCACTTCGGTGCTGAGCTGGTTGGCGGCACGCTGCAGCATCAGGGGCAGCTGGCCCGTCTGTTCGCCCAGCCGGGCAAACATGGCGACCAGGCCGGGAAAGCGTTTCTTTTGCGCCAGCGCCGAAGCCAGGGGCGCGCCCTCGCGCACCAGCACCAGCGCATCCAGCGCGTCGGCGCGCAGCGCGCGGTTGTTCAGCGTCTCCGCGGCAGATTGCAGCGCCTTGAGGATAGGCACCCCGGCGCCCGCAAGCATGGCCAGGGTGCCAGCGAAGCGCGCGGCGTTGTAGCTGCGCGCCAGGCGCCCGATCAGCGGCAGACGCAGCCAGGCAGCGTCGAACCTCAGGCGTACATGCGGCTGGGACAGTGCCAGCCGTGCGCCAACAGCTATCAATACCAGAGCGATGAGCATCAGCCAGCCGTAGTGGCGCACGGTGTCGCTCACAGCCATCATGGCCACGGTGAGGAAGGGCAGGGCGCGCTTGGTACCTGCGAACACGCCGGCCACCTGCGGCACCACGTAGCCCACCAGGAACAGCACGATGACCACCGCCACCACCGTGACAATGGCCGGGTACAGCGCAGCACCGATAATTTTGGCGCGCAACTGCTGGCGTTCCTCCAGGTCGTCGGCCAGGCGCTCCAGCACCAGGCCCAGGCTGCCGCTGGCTTCGCCTGCACCGATCACGGCGCAGTAGATATCAGAGAACTCGCGCGGGTGCTGCGTCAGCGCACGTGCGAAGGTGGAGCCGGCGTTCACCTCGGCACGCAGCGCGGCCACCAGATGGTGCTGGCGCTCGTCCTCGGCTTCGTCGGCCAGCGCGGTGAGCGCACGCTCCAGCGGCAGGCCCGATGCCACCAGGCCCGCGAGCTGGCGCGTCCACACCGCCAGGCCCGTGGCATTGAACACCGGGCGCGTGAACAGGCGCTGCCCCCAGGCCGATGCGCCGCCCGCAGGCGGGACGGCCACGGGCTCCACCGCCAGCGGCACCAGCGCCTGGGCGCGCAGCAGGCTGCGGGCGGCGCGGGCTGTGTCGGCCTCGATGGTGCCCTTGCGGGACTGGCCCTGGGCGTCCAGGGCTTCAAACGAAAACGCGGGCATGCAGATAGGGGCGGCGCGGCCGCCGCAGGGAATTCAACCCGCCATGGTAGCGGTTCTTACGCCCATGCCTGGGCCGTGATGTCGAGCGAGCGCAGGCGCAACTGCGGGTCGAACACGTCGCTCACCAGCATGAACTCGTCGGCCTGCGTGGCGTCGGCCAGGGCTTGCAGGCCCGCGCGTACCGTGGCCGGGCCGCCGACCACACCGGCCGCGAGGAAGTCGGTGATGGCCGCGCGCTCGTGTGGCTGGAGCTGCGCCATGTAGTCCGCGGCCGGTGGGCGCAGCAGCCCGCGCTGGCCCGTGAGAATGCCCAGCACGCGCTGGTAGGTGCTGCTGGCGAGGAACTGCGCCTCCTCGTCCGTGGGCGCTGCGACCACGGGCACGCCGACGATGGCGTAGGGCCGCGCCAGCCGTGCCGAGGGTTGGAACAGGCGGCGGTAGATGTCCAGTGCCTGGTGCAGCATGCGCGGTGCGAAGTGCGAGGCGAACGCATAGGGCAGCCCCATGTGCGCGGCCAGCTGGGCTGAGAACAGGCTGGAGCCCAGCAGCCAGATGGGCACGTTGGTGCCCGCGCCGGGCACGGCCACGATACGTGCGCCCGGCTGGGCTGGGCCCAGCAGGCGCTGCAGTTCAGCCACGTCGCGCGGAAAGTCCTCCTCGGTCTCTGCGCGGTCACGGCGCAGCGCACGCATGGTTGGCCCGTCGGTGCCGGGTGCGCGGCCCAGGCCCAGGTCGATGCGGCCCGGATACAGCTCGGCCAGCGTACCGAAGGCCTCGGCCACCACCAGCGGTGCGTGGTTGGGCAGCATGATGCCGCCCGAACCGACGCGGATGGTGGAGGTGCCTCCGGCGATGTGGCCCACCAGCACCGCCGTGGCAGAGCTGGCGATGCCGGGCATGTTGTGGTGCTCCGCCAGCCAGTAGCGTGTGAAGCCGAGTGCTTCGGCGTGGCGGGCAGTGGCCAGGGCGGTGGCGAGCGCGTCGGCGACGCTGCCGCCTTCGCGCACGGCCACCAGATCGAGCATGGACAGGAGGGGACGGCGTGGTGTGGTCATGCGTTCATTGTGAGCGGAGGGGCAAGTCCGTGCAGGGTCCTGACAAATCATTGTTGACACTATCGTGAGCGCGCGTGAATGATGCAGGGGCGAAGCCTTCAGATAATCGTTGCAACGACACAAGAAGCACATGAAGGCTGCGTTTGCCCACAGTTCCGCTGTGGCAGTACCGTTGCCGATGGAGGTAAGCATGGGATTTTTTAGCCGCCTGTTCCAGCCCAGGGCCGATGGGCAGCCCGTCACGGACGATTGGACCTCGCTGCCCGACAGCCAGGCCAGCGAACTCGTCCTGATGGACGAGGAGGCGGTGCGTCTCATGGCGGAGTTCGACATCGACTCCGCCATCGCCAGCCACGAGCGCTGGCTGCCCTGGCTCTCCCAGGCGCTGCAGGGTGTGCACGATGAGCGCCTGCGTCCCGAGGTGGTACGTGACGACAGCTGCTCCGAACTTGGCCAGTGGCTGCATGGCAATGGCCGCATTGCGCTCGGGCATTTTCCCGCTTTCGACATGCTGATGCGGCGCAACCGCTATTTCCATCAGCAGGCGGCCATGATGCTGCTGCATGCCGAGGCGGGCGAGATGCAACTGGCCGAGCAGGCCTTCAAGGGCTGCCAGCACGCCTCGCGCCAAGTGCTGCTACTGCTCAAGGAACTCAAGCGCGGCCTGGCAGCGAGCCGCCGCCGACCGGCGACCCTCAATCGCGCGTAACGCGCAGCACTTCCTCGCGGCTGGTGATGCCAGCGGCAATCAGGCGCTCGGCATCCTGGCGCATCAGCGCCATGCCCCCCGCCATGGCCTGGGCGCGAATGTCGGCCTCCGGCGCCTGGTTGTGGATCTGCGCGCGAATGGCGTCGTCCACCACCAGCAGCTCGAACACCCCGGTGCGCCCGGCATAGCCGGTGTGGCTGCACTGCGCGCAGCCTGCGCCACGGCACGCGCCGCAGTACTTGCGCACCAGGCGCTGTGCCAGCACCCCGAGCAGCGATGAGGACAGCAGAAACGGCTCTACGCCCATGTCCGTCAGGCGCGTAATGGCGCTGGTGGCGTCGTTGGTGTGCAGCGTGGCCAGCACCAGGTGGCCAGTGAGCGATGCCTGGATGGCGATCTGCGCGGTCTCGAAGTCGCGTATTTCGCCGATCATGATCACGTCCGGGTCCTGGCGCAGGATGGCGCGCAGCGCCTTGGCGAAGGTCAGGTCGATCTTGGCGTTCACCTGCGTCTGGCCGACGCCGGGCAGTTCGTACTCAATCGGGTCTTCCACCGTCATGATGTTGCCCTGGGTCGCGTCCATGCGCTGCAGCGCAGCGTACAACGTGGTGGTCTTGCCCGAGCCCGTGGGGCCGGTCACCAGGATGATGCCGTGCGGCTGTACCACCAGTTGCTCGAAACGCGCCAGCGTCTCGCCCTGCATGCCCACCGATTCAAGCGTGAGCTTGCTCTCGCTCTTGTCCAGCAGGCGCAGCACGGCGCGCTCGCCGTGCGCGCTGGGCAGGGTGGAGACGCGCACATCAATGGCGCGTGTGCCCAGGCGCAGGCTGATGCGGCCGTCCTGCGGCAGGCGCTTTTCGGCGATGTCCAGGTCGGCCATGATCTTCAGGCGCGAGATCAGCGCCGCGTGCAGCGCGCGGTTGGGCTGCACCACCTCGCGCAGCGTGCCATCGACGCGAAAGCGCACGCTCGAATGCCGTTCGTAGGGCTCGATGTGGATGTCGCTGGCGCCGTCGCGCGCTGCCTGGGTCAGCAGCGCATTGAGCATGCGGATGATGGGTGCGTCGTCCGCGGTTTCCAGCAGATCCTCCACGGCAGGGAGCTCCTGCATCATGCGCGAGAGGTCGGCGTCGCTCTCGACCTCGCTCACCACCATGGCCGCGCTCGACTCGCCCTGCGCATAGGCCGCGCTGATGCGCTGCGCCAGTGAGGGCGCGTCCAGCGCCTGGAACTGGTGCACCGGGTACTTGCGCAGCACCTCGGAGAGCGCCTGCAGCGACTCTGTGCCGGGCTGCGTGCCGTGCCAGAGCAGAAGCTGCTGGCCATCGTCCTCCAGCAGCAGTTGCGCGCCGCGCGCGAAGGCATAGGGCAGGGGGTAGCGCATGGGCGGGGCTTAGTTCGGGGGCAGTGGTGCCTGCACGTCCGTAGTGAAGGGTGCTGCTGGGGCAGGCGCGGGGGCGAGCGCCGGCGCGGTGCCTGCTTGGGGCTGCGAGGTCAGCATCCGGGGCTGTGCGCCAGCGTCGCCGCGTATGGCGGGCAGCACCGGGGCTTCGGAGACGCCGCGCAGCATCACGCGGTCTTCCGGCTGCGTGTTTTGCTGCAGCGCACGGATGGCCTCGTAGCGGTCCAGCATGAGAGCGTCGCTGACCTGCGTGTCACGCACGACGATGGGGCGCAGGAACACCATCAGGTTGGTTTTGGTGCGCTTGCGGTTCTCACTGCGGAACAGGTTGCCAAACACGGGGATGTCTCCCATCACCGGCACCTTGTCCTCGCCCTGGGAATAGTCGTCTTCCAGCAGACCGCCGATGACGATGATGCCGCCGTCCTCGACCAGCACGTTCGACTCGATGGAGCGCTTGCTGGTGGTCGCGCCGTTGGGATCGTTGCGTGTGGAGTCGTCGATTTTCGATACCTCCTGGTACACGGCGAGCTTGACGGTGCCGTTCTCATTGATCTGCGGGCGCACCTTGAGCACCAGGCCCACGTCCTTGCGCTCAACGGTATTGAACGGGTTCACCGTGCCGCTGGTGCTGGTGGCATTGGCGTACGAGCCGCTCAGGAAGGGCACGTTGCTGCCGATGAGGATCTTTGCTTCCTCGTTGTCCAGGGTCAGCAGGTTGGGGGTCGAGAGCACGTTGGCCTCGCCGCTGTTTTGCAGGAAGTTGGCCAGTGCGCCCAGGTAGTACTGGCCGTTGATGCGCGGCGCCAGCCCGATGTTCAGGCCGCCGCCGATGGTGCTCAGCGGGTTGGTGGCGGTGGTGCCAGTGCCGGTGCCGGTGGCCACGCCGGCCAGGGCCCCCGTCAGGGTAATGATGTTGCCTCCGGCTGCGCCGGAGTTGGTGCCGATGGCACCGAGCACACCGTCATTCTTGCTGCCGAAGGCGCCCTGCCATTGCACGCCGAACTGCGCCAGCTTGTTTGACTTGACCTCGACGATCATGCTTTCCACCAGCACCTGCGCACGGCGGCCGTCCAGCTTGTCGATCACGGCGCGCAGCTGGCGGTACAGCGGATCGGGCGCGGTGATGATGAGCGAGTTCGTCGATGGGTCGGCCTGGATGAAGCCACCGGTGGACGGTTGGTTGCTGGCGTTGGCGCTGGTCACCGTGGCACCGCTGCCCAGCCCTGCCGAACTGCTGCCGCCGAGCGCGCTGCCGCTGTTCGAGAGCCCCATTCCCTGGCTCGCAGGGGTGCTGGTCTGCAGCGCCGAGGCCAGGCCGCTGGCACTGCTGGCGCCGCCGCCCCCCACGTTGCCGCCGCCCATGGCGCCCACGGCGGCGCGCAAGGTCACGGCCAGCTTCACCGCGTCGGCGTTCTTCAGGTACACCACGTGGATGTTGCCGGTGGCCGCGCTGCTGCCGGGCGCGGCAGGCTGGTCGAGCCGGGCCACCAGCGAGCGGATCTGCGCCACGCGCGCCGGGTTGGCGGCGCGCACCACGATGGCGTTGCTGCGCGGTTCGGCCAGCAGCGTGGTCTTGAACGAGGTGTCGCTCTGGCCTGGTACAGCAGCGCTGCCAGTGCCCCCGGCCGTGGCGGTGCCGCCCTCCACCAGGCGCGTGAGCAGCGGCAGCAGGTCACTGGCCACGGCGTGGTGCAGCGGGATGATTTCCACGTCGGTCGCGTTGGCCACGTCCATGGCCGCGACGATGCGGGCGATGCGCTGCAGGTTGTCGGCGTAGTCGGTGATGACCAGCGAGTTGTTGCCCGGGTTGACGTTGATGGTGTTGTTCGGGCTGATGAGCGGGCGCAGCACCGGCACCAGGTTGTTGGCGTTCTCGAAGTTGAGCTTGAAGATCTGCGTGGCGATCTGCCCGCCCTGCAGCGTGGTGCCCGTGCCGCCCTGCGACACGCCCACGCTGGCCGCCTGCAGCTTGGCATCGGCTTCGGGGACGACCTTGTACAGCCCGGCCGCCTCGACCACGGTGAAGCCCTGCAGGCGCAGCGCCGCCAGGAACTGGTCGAACGCCACAGCCGGCGGCACGGGGCGCTCGGCCACCAGGTTGATCTGGCCCTTGACGCGCGGGTCCACCACCACGTTGCGCCCGGTGATGGTGGCCATGGTGCGCGCCACGGCCTCGATCTCGGCGTTGGCGAAGTTCAGGGTCACCGGCTCGGCGGTGGCTGTGGCCGGCGCGGTGGCGGCTTTCTTGGCCTTCTTCGCGGGTTGTGCATGAATTTGGCCGCTAGCGCTTGCCAGTAAAGCGCCAGCAGCTATCGAATGCAGAGCGAATCGGAGAATGCGCGGGGTCTTGGAGAACATGTGGAATCAACCCAGGGAGATGACGGAGCGCGATCCCGCGCGCCGTCCGATGATGTTGAGCAGGTTGGACAGCTGCGCCTCGTGGTCGGGTGCGGCGCTGGCCTCGCCCGTGAAGCGCAGGCGCTGGCCCACCCACTGGCCGCTGCCACTGAGCAGCAGCAACCCTTCGAGGGTTTGCAGCGTGAGCGTGGGCGCGGCGCCGCCCGTGAGTTGCAGCCGGTAGCTGCCCATGGGGCGCAGCGTGGACAGGCGCGAGGACATGGCCAGCATGTCGAGTTGTGCCTGCCCGGTCATTTGCAGGCGTCCTGCGGCCCACTGCAGCGCCAGGGCCTGCGTGTGCAGGGCCAGGCGCCCTTGGGGCTGCAGGGTGTTCCAGGGCGTACCCAGGCCGGTGAGCACGCTGGCCGGCCATTGGCTCTGGCTGTCGGCCACGGCCACCGTGGCACCGCCCCAGCGTGGGGCGATGGTCAGCTGCAGCGGTGTGCGCGTGCAGCAGTCGGCCTGCAGGGCCACCCCCAGACCCGCGCCCGCGGGGCGCAGGCGCCATTGCAGCCGCCCGGGCAGGGCGATGCGATCCTGGCTTTGCGCGCCGCCTGTGAGTACGAGCTGGGCCGAGCCGGTCCACACTGTGCCGCGAGCCTGTGCCAGCAGTACCTGCCCACCGCTGGCACGTGCCAGGCCAGATGCGAGCCATTGCGCCGGGGCAAAGGCCACGAGTGCACCCAGCGCGCCCAGCAGTGCGCCCGCCATGGCCCAGCCGCGCGGCGAGCGCGGCGCCTGGGGGCGCGGGCGGGGGGCGGTGCGTGCGATCACGGCGCGCGGCCCTGGTCAGAAGGTTTGTCGGCAGGGGCTGGCAGCGACAGCACCAGCGTGCCATTCCAGCGCGCCTCGCCCGCCGGCGCTGCGCGGGCAGCGTCGGCGCTTTGTGCCAGGCGGGCTTCAAGTGGCGCGGCGTGGGCATTGCTGCGGGCCTGTGCCAGCCACTGCGCCAGCACCGAGGCGCTGGCGCCCTTCAGTGTGACGGTGGCGCGGTCGCCGGTGAACTGAATTTGTGCCGTGTCGCCGAGCTGCTGCGCCAGCGTGTTTTGCAGGCTGCGGCGCGCATCGGCCGGGCGCATCGGGGGCGCGTCGCGCAGCTGTTGGGCTTCGGCCTGCAGCGCCTGCAGGCGCTGCAGCTGGGCGTCGAGCGCGGCGTGGCGCGCCGGGGCGCTGCGCAGGGTCTGCAGCGCCGGTGCCAGTGCCAGCCACCACAGCAGCGCGATGGCCAGCAGTGCGCCGGCCGCCAGCACCAGGTTCTGCTCGCGCGCTGCCAGCGCTTTCCAGCGCACCTGCAGCGGGGCCAGGGTATCGGTGCTCATTGTCCGTCCTCCACACGCACCACAAGGGCGCTGTCATCGGCCTGTGCCCGGTAGCCCGCCGTGGCCAGGCGCTCTTGCAGGGTGGCCAGGGCGTCGTCCGCGGGGTCGATACCGCGCAGGCGCAATTCGTTATTGGCGTATTCCAGGGCCTGCGGGCGTACGCCCGGCAGGGCCGCCTGCAGTGCCTGGCCGGTGGCGGCCATCATGGGCTCCAGGTCGCCAGGCCCGAGGCTGCCGGCGCTCTGGCGCAGCGCGGCCAGTTCGCGTTCCATTTGCACCGGGGCATCCACCACCACTTTGACCTGGGGGAAGGTCTGCGTGAGTACGCCGCGCACGCTGGCCTGTTTGGCCGCCAGGGACTGGCGCTCTTGCCAGGCCCAGGCGTTCAGCCCCACCAGGTGCACTGCCGCCAGCAGGCCCACGGCCCAGCGCGCGGCGCGCCACTGCGGTGCGCGCAGCAAGGCGCCTGCCAGGCTGCCCGATTTGCGCATCAGCCGTGCGCGTCCCCGGCTGGCCAGGTCGAGCTGCGCCAGATCCCAGGTGCCGCGTGCAGCGCGCAGCGCACGCTCGCCCGCGGTGGCCAGGGCCACGGTGCGGCCCAGCGTCTGTTCGGCCAGCGCCGCTACGGCGGGGTCGGCCAGCACGGGGGGCGGCTCTTCGTCCGCCGCCGTGGGCGGGAGCAGTGCAGGCGCGGCCGCCAGCGGCAGCAGCGCCACGCCCTGCCCGGCGCCAAAGTTGGTCGTCAGCAGCCAGGCGGCATCGGGCGTGCCCAATGCGCAGTAGGTGGTGCTGTCCGCGAGCGGTGCGAATTCGGGCACCACGCGCGCGACCGGGCGGCCCGCGGCCTCCAGCAACTGCAGGTGTTGCTGCAGCCAGGCACGGTCGCACACGGCAACCCAGGCAGCCTCGCCAGCGCGGGCGCCGGGCTGCAGCGCGAAGTGCAACTGCGCCGGGTCATCCAGCAGGCGGTCTTCCAGCAGGCCTTCGAGGACGGCACGCAGGCGTGGGGTGTTCCCCAGGGGCAGGTTTTGCGGCAGCGTGACGCGCTGCCACGACAGCGCCTGCACGGGCACCACGGCCACGGTTTCGCCCGCGCGCCCGGGCGTGGGCAGCAACGCGGGCGCGGCGTTGCCCTGGCGCTCGATCTGGTGGCCGTCGGGGCTGACCAGGTAGCCAAAGGAGGTATGGGGCCCCGGCGGCGTGGGGGGCAGGATCAGGAGGAGGGTGCTCATGGGCGGTGTGCGGGCGATTCTAGGGGAGCACCTTGACAGTGGCAGCCTGGGCCATGCCCAGGGCACTGCCGGGCGTGGCGGGCGGCAGCGCGCTGCGCTGGCGCCACAGCACGAAGACCTGGCCGTTGCGGCGCTGCACCAGCGAACGCTCTTCCACGGTGGTGTTGTCCAGGCGCAGGCGCCCGCGCACCTCGAAGAAGCTGGTTCTGGTGTCGATGGCGTTGTTGTCCCGGAACTCCCAGTTGGCCCCGAGCGCCTGTTTGACGTCTTCCACGGTGCGGAAGTAGCGCGACTCGCGTGCCTGCACCAGGCGCAGCGCGCCGGCCTGGTCCAGCCCTTCGATGGCGGCCCACAGCACGTCGGCGCTGGCGGTGTTGGCGTTCACCGGCGTGGCCGTGGGCAGCAGGGCGACATGCGGCGCCAGCCGGGCGACGGTTAGGGGCGAGAGGCCGAGCCAGCCGAGCTGTTCGGGCGTGGGGGGCAGCAGCGGGGCGTTGTTGCCCGTGCCTTTGTATGCGCTGCGCAAGCCATCCACCAGCAGGCTCAGTTCTTGCGCGGGCAGGCCCAGGCGCTCGAACAGGCGGGCGAGCTGGCGTTGCGCCGCCTTGCCCTGGGTGTCATCGCCCAGCAGGTTGCGCAGGTTCAGGCGTGCCTGCATGTCGGTGATCTGGCCCGAGAGGAAGGCGTTGGTGGTGTCCACGCTGGCGTCGTCGAACTGCGCCACGTTCTTGTCGGCGGCCAGGAAAGTGGACAGGCGCGCTTCCTCCAGCGGCACGGCCCAGGGCTCTGCCAGGTGGTCGGCGCTGCTGCCGCGTCCGTCTTCCACCAGGATGAGACGCGACCAGTCAAGCGCACCCAGCAGCAGCCAGCCCGATTGCACGCGCGTGCGCTCGGCACTTTCGACCTCGACGGCGCGCCACTGCTGCCACAGCGCGGCGGCGGCGAACCCCGCCACCAGGGTGACGGTGAGCATGGCCGCGAGCAGCGCGGCACCACGTTGGCGCAGCGCGGTCATGGTTGCCGGTCCCTTACCACGGGGTTGACCCAGTCGCGCGCCAGCGGACCGGCCACGCCGGCCCCCGGGGGCAGCGTGATTTCGAGGCGGATGCCCTCAGGCAGCGCTGCGCCAGGGTCGCTGGCCGTGCTGGCCTTGTCCTGGCCGCTGCTGGACTGGGGGTTGGTCCAGGCGCCGTCGCGGTAGAACAGCAGGCGCCATTGCGCCAGCGGCAGCAGCGCCACTTCGCCGCGGCGCTCGGCGTCGCCGGGGTTGCGCGCCCATTGGGAGGCGGTCTGCCAGGCCTGCTGCCACTGCGCCAGGGTGCGCAGCGGGGGCGATTGCCAGCGCAGCCACAGGTCGGTGCCGTCGACGTTGCGCCGCGTCCAGGCCACCACCAGGGCGCCCGGGTCGGGCCAGAGGCTGGCGCGGCGCGTCATCCGTAGCACCTGGCCGTCCCAGTCGATGGGGGTGGTGTGCAGCAGCGGCTGCAGGGCGTCCAGGTCGGCGTCCCATTGCGCCAGGGTGGTTTGCAGCACCAGATGGGCTTCGGCGCGCGCGCGGGTCTGCTCCTGTGCGCGCACCATGCCGTCGAGGCCGCGCCAGCTCAGGATGGCGATCAGCGCCATTACGGCAATCGCCACAAGCAGTTCGATGAGCGTGAAGCCACGGTGGGTTTTCATCACACGCACCCGCGGCGCGCGCCACGGCCTGTGAAACTGGCGCGCCCCAGTCCAGCGGACGCCGCGCAAGGGCCGCCCCGCCGCGCTGGCGTCGTTCCCCTGCCCGCGCGAAGCGCGAGAGCGGGAGGAAGCGGCGCAGCCGCTCAGGGGGGTGTACTCCATTCAGCGGCCCTGGATGGTGGAGATGCGCAGCACCGGGTAGCCTTCGGCGAACACCTGGGCATCGACGCGCCGAAACAGCGGATTGGGCGTGGGCCGCACGTGGATCTCCAGCGCGAACGCCTGCCCGGCCTGCGTGCAGGTCTGCGCGGTATCGCCGATGGCGGGCAGCTGGCGCAGCAGACGCAGTTGCGCCAGCGCGTTATCGGCGCACAGCTGGGCCAGCAGCACGTCGCTCTGGCGCGTGGCGTTGCGCGTCAGGGCGCCCGTGGCCTGCAGTCCGGCCATGAGGGCGATGGCCGTGATGGCCAGGGCCACCATGACCTCGATGAGCGTGAAGCCGTGGGGGCGGCGCACGGTCATTGCAGCGCCTCGGCGGTGAAGGGGCGCAGCCCGTCGGTGGCCACGCGCAGCTGCCGCCCTGGCAGATCGGCCAGAGTGAGCACCACCTGCTGTGGAGCAATCAGCGGCTCGGGCCCGAGCACCAGCACCGGCGTGCCCAGCGTTTGCGCCGCGGGGTCGAGCCAGTCCTGCGGCAGCTGGCCGGGCTGCAGCCCTTCAAAGCGAAAGCCCTGCGCCTGCACGCGCCAGCGCACGGGTATGCCGCTGGCGCGCGAGTGGGCGCGGGCCGCTTCCAGCAGGGCGGCCAGGCGCTCGCCCTCGCGCTCCAGGCGGCTGGCGCCACTGTCGCGCAGCGCCAGACCGACGCCCGCCGTGGCCAGGGCGATGATGCTGAGCACCACGAGCAGCTCCAGCAGCGTGAAGCCCCGCATCGCCTGGGCGGCAAAAGGCGATGGGGTGCGAATTTTGTAGCTGCCAGCGCTTACTGGACAAGGGCTGGAGGCAGATTGGGCTTGTATTCGCTTTGCCGCTGTCACTGCCAGCTGCCGATGTCGCTGTCCTTGCCTTCGCCGCCGGACTGGCCGTCCGCGCCGAAGGACATCACGTCCACGGCGCCCTTGATGCCCGGGTTCAGGTACTGGTACGGGCGGCCCCAGGGGTCGTTGGGGAGCTTCTCCAGATAAGGTTTCCAGTTGCTGGGGATGGGGCCGCTGGTGGGTTTGGCCACCAGCGCCTGCAGGCCCTGCTCGGGCGTGGGGTAGCGCTGGTTGTCCAGGCGGTACAGCTTGAGCGCCTGCATGATGTTGGTGATGTCGGTGCGCGCGGCGGTCATGCGGGCATCGTCGGTGCGCTCCAGCACGTTGGGCACGATGAGCGCCGCCAGCACGCCGATGATGACCAGCACCACCATCAGCTCGATCAGGGTGAAGCCGGCGGCAAGGCGCGCGCGCAGCGTGGGCGCGGTGCGCGCGGTGGCCAGGAGGCGTTGGGCCGTCGTGTGCGCAATGGTGTGGGCGGGGGGGCGAAGGAAGAAGGTCACGGCAGGGTTGGGGGTGTGGTGGTCGGCGTATCCGGTCAATCATAATCGCGCGCTATGGCAACCGCTTTGCTTCCTTCTTCCCCGCAGTCCGGCGCGTCCTGGGGCCTGCGCCTGGCCACTTTCGCGCTGTGGGTGCTGGCGGGCGCCAGCCTGGTCTACTGGGGCCTGCGCCTGACGCAGCGGCCCTTGCCGCCGGCGGCGGCCGTTGCCCCTCCCGCTGTGCCCGCGCCGGACGCGCAGGCGTTGGGCGTGCTGCTGGGCGTACCCAGCGCCGTGGCGGTAACGTCGGCTGCCGCGCCCGAGGCCGTGCCCGGCAGCCGCTTCGCCCTGGTCGGCGTGGTGGCTGGACGCCACAGCGGAGGCGGTGCGGCGCTCATCGCCGTGGACGGCAAGCCGCCCAAACCGTACCGGGTGGGCATGCAGGTGGAGCCGGGGCTGGTGCTGCAGAGCGTGGGCGCGCGCGAGGCGCGTCTGGGTGCAGCGCTGGGCGGGGCGAGTGCGCATGTCTTGTCCATGCCGGTGCCGCCGGGCGGCATGGCGGCGCAGCGCTAACGCAGCGCTAAATTTCCCAGGACTGCCACGCACCAAAAGAGGGCGCGGGCATGCTCCAATCCGAGGCGCTGGGCCAGGTGCCGGTTGGCGTCTGCAGCAGCCAGTGCACGCAACGTGCCACGCCCGCGTGGGTGATCCAGGCTTCTTCTGCGCCGCCGCTGCGCGCGGCGGCCAGCGCATCCTGCACGCGCTCCAGCAGCGCGGCCAGGCTTTCGCCGCCACCGGGGCGGTAGTGGGCGAAGTCCGCCGTCCAGGCGTCGTAGGCGGCGGGGGCAATGGCGTCCCAGCGCAGCCCTTCCCAGGCGCCAAAGTCCAGTTCTGCCAGCCGCGCATCGGTGGTGCAGGCCAAATCAGGCCGCAGCCCTTGCAGCGAGAGCGCGAGCTGCTCGCATCTTCGTAGCGGCGAGGCGCGCAGCCGCACCCCCGCGGGCAGTGCCGCGGCCAGGGCTTGCGCGGCGGTGGCGGTGGCGCTGGCGTCGGCCGCCACATCCAGGTGGCCGTAGCAGGTGCCGGGGGGCACCAGGGGCGTGGCGTGGCGGACCAGCCAGAGCTTCACCGCGGCCCCAGTGCCAGGGCGGCGCCGAGGTAGAAGGCGATTTCGCCCACCTGCTGGGTGGCGCCCAGGCAGTCGCCGGTAAAGCCGCCCAGGCGGCGCGCGAACAGGCGCCACATGCGCCAGGCGGCGAACAGGCTGGCGGCCATGCCTGCTCCTAAAAAAAGAGCTGATGGCGCTTGCTGCATAAGCGCAAGAGCCGGAAAACACCACAAAAATGCCGCAGCCAGCGCGGCGCCGCTGATTTGGTCGGCCAGCGGCTTGCTCTTGGAGCGCGCGGTGTCGCCCACGTGCGGCAGGGTGCGCACGATGCACAGCGGCCACAGGCGCGAGAGCACATGCGCGGCCGCCAGTGCCGTCAGCGCTGCTGCCAGGCTGTGCGTGCCCAGCAGCGCCAGCAGCGTGCATTTGGCCAGCAGCGCCAGCACCAGCGCCAGCGTGCCGTAGGCGCCGATGCGCGAGTCTTTCATGATGTCGAGCGCGCGCTCGGTGTCGGCGCTGCCGCCCAGGCCGTCGGCCACGTCGGCCAGGCCGTCCTCATGGAAGCCGCCGGTGAGCAGCACCGTGGCCACCGTGCAGCCCACGGCCGCCACGGCGCTGGCCCAGGGGCTGGGCGCGAGCAGCAGTGCCAGCGCGGCGTAGCTGGCCGTGGCCACGGCAGCGGCAATCCAGCCCACGCCGGGGAAGTGCGCACTGCTGGCGCGCAGCATGGCCGGGCTGTAGCCCACCCAGTCGGCCAGCCGCCCGGTGATGGGGATGCGCGTGAAGAACTGCACGGCCAGCAGGTAGTGGCGCAGGGCTTGCATGCTCTTTATTTGATAGCTGCTGGCGCTTGTTCAGTAAGGCCTGAAGGCTATTTTGTCTGTAGAAAAAGGCGGTACGCCGGGTTCTGCGTTTCCTCGGCATAGGGGTAGCCGAGGGTGGCGAGGAAGGCGTCGAACGCGGCCGAGTCCTCGGGCGGCACCTGGATGCCGACGAGGATGCGGCCGTAGTCGGCGCCCTGGTTGCGGTAGTGGAACAGCGAGATGTTCCAGCTCGGCTGCATCAGGCTCAGGAACTTGAGCAGCGCGCCGGGGCGCTCGGGGAACTCGAAGCGCAGCAGGCGTTCGTCCTGCGCCAGCGGCGAGCGCCCGCCCACGAGGTGGCGCAGGTGCTCCTTGGCCAGTTCGTCGTGCGTCAGGTCCAGCGCCTCGAAGCCCTGGCGCTGGAAGGTCTTGGCGAGCTTTTCCGACTCGCCCTTGCCGTGGGTCGTCATGCCCACGAACACATGGGCGCGCGCGCTGTCGCCGATGCGGTAGTTGAACTCGGTGACGTTGCGCGGGCCGCCGGGCAACTGGCCAATGAGCTCGCAAAAGCGCCGGAAGCTGCCGCGCTCCTCGGGGATGGTGACGGCCAGCAGCGCCTCACGTTCCTCGCCCACCTCGGCGCGCTCGGCAACGAAGCGCAGGCGGTCGAAGTTCATGTTGGCGCCGCACAGGATGGCGGCGTAGGTCTCGCCCTTGGTCTTGTGCTGCGCTACGTATTGCTTGATGGCCGCCACGGCCAGCGCGCCTGCGGGCTCGACGATGCTGCGCGTGTCCACGAAGATGTCCTTGATCGCGGCGCACACGGCGTCGGTGTTGACGGTGACGTAGTCGTCCACCAGTCCCTGGGCGATGCGGAAGGTTTCCTCGCCCACGAGCTTGACGGCGGTGCCGTCGGAGAACAGGCCTACGTCTTGCAGCGTCACGCGCGCGCCGGCCTGCACGGACTGGACCATGGCGTCGGAGTCGCTCATCTGCACGCCGATCACCTTGATCTCGGGGCGCACGGCCTTGATGTAATTGGCCACGCCGCTGATCAGCCCGCCACCGCCGATGGCGACGAATACCGCGTCGAGCCGCTGGCTGCCCAGGCTTTGCAGCTGGCGCAGTATCTCCATGGCAATGGTGCCCTGGCCGGCTATCACATCCGGATCGTCAAAGGGGTGTACAAAAGTGAGCCCCTGCTCCTGTTGCAGCTTCAGCGAGTGCTGGTAGGCATCGGTGAAGCTCTCGCCGGCCAGCACCACCTCGCCGCCCAGCGCCTGCACGGCGTCGATCTTGACCTGCGGGGTGGTCGTGGGCATCACGATCACGGCGCGCACGCCGAGCTTGCGCGCGCTCATGGCCACGCCCTGTGCGTGGTTGCCGGCTGAGGCGCAGATCACGCCCTTTTGCAACTGCTCGGGTGTCAACTGCGCCATCTTGTTATAGGCGCCGCGCAGCTTGAAGCTGAACACCGGCTGCTGATCCTCGCGTTTGAGCAGCACCTTGTTGTGCAGGCGCCGGCTCAGTGCGCGCGCCGGCTGCAGGTCGGACTCGACGGCCACGTCGTACACGCGCGCCGTGAGGATTTTCTTCAGGTAGTCGAACGGTGAAAGAGGCTGGGTCATGGTGGGCACCATCATAGGACGGGCGCTGGAGCGTCCAAGAAAGCCAAAAAAAAGCCCCGAGCTGTGAGGCTAGGGGCTGAATCCACCGTTAGAGGAGGTGGAGGAGACAAACGGCGCGCAGACCTTGCTGTGCATGGATTCCATTGTAGCGCGACGATGTTGCATCGCAACATTAGGAAACCATATCCCCACAAAGGGCTGTTTTTTTGCTGCAATCACGCTCCCTTATTGCTCAGTCAGAGAAAGACCTCTTATGGAATGCACAGTCAGCTGGACCGGCGCGAGCGGCACACGCTCGGGCATGGGCTTTGTCGCCGAAACCGGCAGTGGCCATGTCCTGGCCATGGATGGGGCGCCCGATGCGGCCAAGCCGGAGCTAGGTGGCTTGAATCTTGCTCCTCGCCCCATGGAGACGCTGCTGGCTGGCACCGGTGGATGCACTGCGTACGACGTGGTGCTGATCCTGCGCCGCGGGCGCCACGATGTGCGCGGCTGCAGTGTCAAGTTGACATCGGAACGTGCCGATACAGAGCCGAAGGTATTCACCAAGATACACATGCATTTCACCGTTACGGGCAAGGGCATTCCGGCCACCGCCGTCGAGCGGGCCATCGCCCTGAGCCATGAGAAATACTGCTCCGCCAGCATCATGCTGGGCAAAACGGCGCAGATCACCACAGGCTTTGATCTGATCGAGGTCTGAGGGCTGGCCAAGGCCGGCGAACGACATGGAGGGCAAAAAAGCTTCGGCGGGCCCTTGTTGTCATACTGGTGAAAACCCCCTGGTGCAGGGGGTGGCTGCTATGTTGCATTACAACAACGAAATGTGCCCTTGGACGCACCAGTGAGGGGATTTCCTTTGCGAAACAGGGTGGCGTCTGGTGCAATGGGGGGAACTTCCCCATCAGGAGGTTGGCCCGGGACCGGCGGGGGCATGTCAGTGCCGCACCCACAACGCCGTCGGCGCCCTCTAGTTAAACCTTGGAGTACTTGCAATGAAAAAATCCCTGCTCGCCCTGGCTGTGCTGGCTGCTTCTGGCGCCGCCATGGCCCAATCTTCCGTGACCCTGTACGGCGTGGCCGACGCTGGCGTGACCTATGCCAATGGTGAAAAGAACTGGTCCGGCGTGACCTCCGGCAACAACCTGACCAGCCGCCTCGGTTTCCGCGGCGTGGAAGACCTGGGCGGTGGCCTGAAGGCCAACTTCGTGCTCGAAGCCGGCCTGAACCTGGATAACGGCGACGGCAACTCCGGCTACGACATTAGCGCTGCCACCAACGGCTTCGCCTTCAAGCGCCAGGCCACCGTGGGCCTGGAAGGCGGCTTCGGTGAAGTGCGTCTGGGCCGCGAGCTGACCGCTGCCTACCGCGCCACCGCCCGTTACGACGTGTTCGGCTCCGTCGGTATTGGTCAGTCCTACCTGTGGGGCAACGGCAATGGCATCGCTGACGGCACCGTGCCCGAAGGCACTGGCGCCTACGCCACGGCCAAGACGACCAACCAGCGCGTGAGCAACGCCGTGACCTACGTGTCGCCCAACTTCAGCGGCTTCAAGGGTTCTGTGAACTACGGCTTCGGCGAAGTGGCCGGCGCCAACAGCGACCGCCAGTACCTGGGCGCTGGCCTGACCTATGACAACGGCCCCCTGAGCCTGGGTCTGGGCCTGGAGCGTCTGAGCAAGGAGGAAGCCACTGCTTCCGGCAAGATCACCGTCTGGAGCCTGGGTGGTTCGTACGACCTGGGCGTGGCCAAGGTGCTGGCTGGCTATCGTGACTCCAAGGCCGAGCGCGTGAACGGCGACGACAAGACCAAGGGCTACATGCTGGGTCTGACCGCCCCCGTGGGCCCTGGCCTGGTGCGCGCCTCGTACAACCGCTACGAAACCACGCCTGCTGGCGGCATCAAGGCCAAGGCTGACCAGTTCGCGCTGGGCTATGTGTACAGCCTGTCCAAGCGTACCTCTGTGTACGGCACTTACGCCTACATCAAGAACAAGGACAACGGCAAGACCTGGAAGCTGGGTGGCACCAACGCTACGCTCAAGGACAACGGCAACCAGCAAGGCTTCCAAGTGGGCGTGAGCCACTCCTTCTAATGCCGGGCTGGCGTGAGCCAGCTTGTCATGGAAAAACAAACCGCTGCATTCGTGCAGCGGTTTTTTTATTGGCGAATCTGTCGCGTGTGTGACTGCGTTCGGGGTTAACCCCTGTGGCAGGAATGCGATAAGCCCTTGCCTGGATTGTTTCGTCTTTTAACAATCAAGGTTCCCCGCCCCCCTGTCAAAAAACACGATTTGGCCGCAGGGCCTCCTTGGGAGGAAGAGTTTAGAGCGGTGAATCTAACGGCATTGCATGGTTCGGAGCGTTTGATTTTTAGAATGGCTGCGAATTATGAAACCGGTTATCAATCCTAGAGGAGTTTATCTAATGCAGAAGAACATTATTGTGGCGGCCTTGGCCTTGTGCGGTGCAGGCGCAGCAATGGCCCAGACCGCCCCGGCCAGCAAAGTGGAACTGTGGGGCATCGTGGATGCGGCTGTGCGCCACACCAATAACGAAGGCGTAGGCCAAAAGAGCAAAACCGAAATGATTGGCGGCGGTATGTCGCAAAGCCGCTGGGGTATCAACGTCACGGAAGACTTGGGCGGTGGCAATACGGCGTTGGTGGTGCTGGAAAACCGTTTCGATGCCGATGCGGGTAATTCTGCCGTGAACGCACCTTTCTTCCAATTGGCGCATGTGGGTCTGCAAACTCCTTATGGCCGCTTGACTGCTGGCCGCCAGTGGAACGTGCTGTTCGATGTGGTGACCAGCACCTATGCCTCTTTCCCCTATTCTCCCTACATGGAAGCCTACAAGCCCGAGCTCGGCATGGCCATGGGGGCGCGTACCAGCAATATGCTGAAGTACACATTTGCGACCCAGGATCGCAGTCTGGTTGGCTCGCTGCAGTATTCGTTTGATGAAAATAACGATACCAAAGATATCGAGGCAGGTTTACCCGGTAATGCGGCCCAATTGCCGGCTTTGATTGGTGCCAAGGCGCTGAGCACCATCAACGGTGGTGCATGGAAGACGGTCGGCGGCTATCTGCGCTACGCCCCTGGCAACGGTCTGGCTGTCGGCGGCGGCTATCTGCGTAGCACGCTGCCCGGCGGCACCGATGTCGATGCGTGGACCCTGGGTGGTTCGTATCGCACCGGCCCCTGGTATCTGACGGCTGGCTACGGCTTGAACAAGGCCAAGTTCACGGCTGCAGGTGCCAATCCCATCCAGACTATTCGCAATCAATTGGATGGTGCGATTCTGGGCGTGTTCTGGGCCGGTCAGACCAACGGCGGCTTCGTTCCGGGTGATGCCGACAAGCGCCAGATGGTCAAGCTGGGCGTGGGCTACCAGGCCACGCCGCAGCTCAACGTGGGCCTGCACTACTTCCACGGCAAGCAGTCCGGCTCGGCTACCGGCCTATCCAACGGCAAGGCTAATTTCGTCGTGGCCGTGGCCGACTATGCCTTCAGCAAGCGCACCGATGCTTACGTTGGTATCGACAACACGCGCCTCAGCGGCGGCGACAACGTGTACTTGGACGCTGCCAGCAAGGCCCGCAGCCGCACCGGCTTCACCATCGGCCTGCGCCACCGCTTCTGATCCCCGGGCGGCCTTGCGGCCTGCCTCCGGAAAAGCCCCTGCTCGCAGGGGCTTTTTTTCTGGGTGTTTTCTCCGGTCGAACGAAGCGCGCCAGGGGCGCAGTGCCTGCTAGCATGGGAGCGGTTGCATTGCCTCGCTTCCCATGCTCGCTTTCATCCTCCGCCGTTTGCTCCAGGCGGTGATCGTGATGGTCACCGTGGCCTTTCTGGCCTTCCTGCTGTTCCAGTTCGTGGGCGATCCGGTGCTGATCCTGCTGGGCCAGGACGCGACGCCGGAGCAGGTGGCGGCGCTGCGCGCGGCCCTGGGGCTGGATCGTTCGTTCGTCGTGCAGTTCGGGCATTTCCTGTGGAACGCCGCGCAAGGCGAGTTCGGCATCAGCCTGCGCCAGGGCGCGCAGGTGTCGCGCCTGATTGCCGAGCGCTTTCCGGCGACGCTGGAACTGGCGCTGGCGGCGGCCGTGCTCGCGCTGCTGGTGGGCATTCCGATGGGGGTGTATGCGGCGCTCAAGCGTGGCACGTTTACCAGCCAGGTGTTCATGGCGCTGTCGCTGCTCGGCGTGTCGTTGCCCACGTTCCTGATCGGCATCCTGCTGATCCTGGTGTTCTCGGTCACGCTGGGCTGGTTTCCGAGCTTTGGCCGGGGCGAGGTGGTGCAACTGGGCTGGTGGAGTACCGGGCTTCTCACGGCGAAGGGGTGGCACCATCTTGCGCTACCCGCCGTCACCCTGGCCATCTTCCAGCTGACGCTGATCATGCGCCTGGTGCGCGCCGAGATGCTGGAAGTGCTGCGCACCGACTACATCAAGTTCGCGCGGGCGCGCGGGCTCACTGACCGGGCGATCTACTTCGGCCATGCGCTCAAGAACACGCTGGTGCCGGTGCTGACCATCACCGGGCTGCAGCTCGGCGGCCTGATCGCCTTCGCCATCATCACCGAGACGGTGTTCCAGTGGCCTGGCATGGGGCTGCTGTTCATCCAGGCCGTGACCTTTGCCGACATTCCGGTGATGGCGGCCTACCTGTGCCTGATCGCGCTGATCTTCGTCGTGATCAACCTGGTGGTGGATTTGTTGTATTTCCTGGTCGATCCGCGCCTGCGCGTCGGCCGGGCGGGAGGACATTGAGATGCAGGCACCGCGCTTCAAGGCGGGCGGGCGGGCGTTCGCCCAGATCGCCCAGTTTCATCCCGAGCTGGCCGCGCTGCGCCGCGACCTGCACGCCCATCCGGAGCTGGGCTTCGAGGAGCATTACACGGCCGCCCGCGTCAAGGAGGCGCTGCAGGCCTGCGGCGTTGACGAGATCCACGAAGGCATCGGCCGCACCGGCGTGGTGGCGGTGGTGCGCGGGCGCGGGCAGTCCAGCGGCTCCATGCTTGGCCTGCGTGCCGACATGGACGCATTGCCCATGACCGAGCACAACGACTTCGCCTGGAAATCGTGCAAGAACGGCCTGATGCACGGCTGCGGGCACGACGGCCACACCGCCATGCTGGTGGGCGCGGCGCGCTACCTGGCGGCCACGCGCCATTTCGACGGCACGGCCGTGCTGATCTTTCAGCCGGGCGAGGAGGGCTGCGCGGGTGCGCGCGCAATGATCGAGGACGGGCTGTTCGAGCGCTTCCCCGTGCAGTCGGTCTACGCCATGCACAACTGGCCTGCCATGAAGTCCGGCACCGTGGGGCTGAACGGCGGCGCCATGATGGCGGCTGCCGACCGCATCACCATCGAGGTCACCGGCCGCGGCGGCCATGGCGCGCATCCGTACCAGACGACGGACGTGATCCTGGCGGCGGCGCACATCGTCACCGCGGTGCAGAGCATCGTGGCGCGCAACGTGCGCCCGCTTGACAGTGCTGTCATCAGCCTGTGCGCGGTGCAGGCGGGCGACCTCGGGGCCTTTAGCGTGCAGCCCGGCAGCGCCACGCTGGTGGGCACCGTGCGCAGCTTCGATCCCGCCGTGCAGGACATGGTGGAGGCCCGCCTCAAGGAGCTGTGCAGTGCCGTGGCGCTGGGGCTGGGCGTCACCGCCGTCGTGCGCTACGAGCGCATGTACCCCGCCACCATCAACACCGAGAGCGATGCGCGCTTCGCGGGCGACGTGGCCGCGTCCATCGTGGGGGCCGAGAACGTGGTGCGCGACCTGGAACCGAGCATGGGGGCCGAGGATTTTTCCTTCATGCTGCAAAGCAAGCCCGGCGCCTACCTGCGCCTGGGCCAGGGCAACGGTGTGGGCGGGGCCGCGTTGCACAACAGCCGCTACGACTTCAACGACGAGGTGCTGCCCCTGGGTGCAGCGTTGCATGCGGGCTTGGTGGAGCAGGCCATGCCGATGGTGGAGGTTTGATGCTAAAAAGTGCCTGTAACGCACAACTGGCAAGCGCTATCAGCTATCGTTTCAGGAGTTCTTGCGCGCGTGTGAATGCCTTTGGAAACGCTGGATGAAAAATACCCTGTACCGCTGGTTTGACGGTGACGTGGGCCACAGCCTGCGCGCGTCCCCCCTGGCCATCGGCGCGGCCTGCGTCGCGGCCGTGTGCGTGTTTTGTGCGCTGTTCGCGGGCTGGGTGGCGCCGCACAATCCGTTTGACCTGGCGACGCTCGAACTCTCGGACGCGCGCTTGCCGCCTGCCTGGAGCCCCGAGGGCTCGGCCAAGTACCTGCTCGGCACCGACGACCAGGGGCGCGACATCCTTTCGGCGCTGATCTACGGCACGCGCATCTCGCTCATCGTGGGCCTGGCAGGCGTGGCGCTTTCGCTGGTGATCGGTGTGGCGCTGGGCTTGCTGGCGGGCGCCACGGGGGGCTGGGTGGACGGGCTGGTGATGCGCGTGTGCGACGTGGTCTCGTCCTTCCCGGCGATCCTGGTGGCACTGCTCATCGCGGGCGTGGCGCGGGCGCTGTACCCGGACGCCCCCGAGGGCATTGCCTTCGGCGTGCTCATCCTGGCCATCGCGTTCGCCGGCAGCAATGGCTGGGTGCAGTACGCGCGCACCGTGCGCGCGAGCACCATGGTCGAGCGCGGCAAGGAGTACGTGCAGGCCGCGCGCGTGACCGGTGTGCCGCCTGCGCGCATCATGTTCCGCCACATCCTGCCCAACGTCACCGGCCCCGTCACGGTGCTGGCCACCATCCAGGTGGCCACGGCCATCATCACCGAGGCCACGCTGTCCTTCCTCGGCGTGGGCGCGCCGCCCACCTCGCCCTCACTGGGCACGCTGATCCGCGTGGGCAACGATTACCTGTTCTCGGGTGAGTGGTGGATCACCGTCTTCCCCGGCATCATGCTGGTGCTGATCGCGCTGTCAGTGAACCTGCTGGGCGACTGGCTGCGCGATGCGCTCAATCCACGGCTGCGCTGACATGGCATTACTCGAAGTCCAGAACCTCGTTGTCGAATTCCCCACCCGGCGTGGCGTGCTGCGCGCGCTTGACGGTGTTTCCTTTGCCATCGCGCCGGGTGAGATCCTCGGTGTGGTGGGCGAATCGGGCGCGGGCAAGTCGCTCACCGGTGCGTCCATCATCGGCCTGCTGGAGCCGCCGGGGCGCATTGCCGCAGGGCAGATCCTGCTGGAAGGCGAGCGCATCGACCACCTGCCGCACGCGCAGCTGCGGCGCATTCGCGGGCGGCGCATCGGCGCCATTTTTCAGGACCCGCTGACCTCGCTGAACCCGCTCTATACCGTGGGCCAACAGCTTGTCGAGACCATCCAGACGCACCTGCCGGTGAGCGCCGCCGAGGCGCGCCAGCGCGCCGTGCAGCTGCTCAAGGACACGGGCATTCCGGCGGCGGAGCAGCGCATTGGCCACTACCCGCACCAGTTCAGCGGCGGAATGCGCCAGCGCGTGGTCATTGCGCTGGCGCTCGCCGCCGAGCCCCAGCTCATCGTGGCCGACGAACCTACCACGGCGCTGGACGTCTCCATCCAGGCGCAGATCATCCAGCTGCTCAAGAGCATCTGCAAGACGCGCGGCGCGGCCGTCATGCTCATCACGCACGACATGGGCGTGATCGCCGAGACCTGCGACCGCGTGGCGGTGATGTACGCCGGCCGCATCGCCGAAATCGGCCCGGTGCACGACGTCATCAACCACCCCGCGCACCCCTATACCGCGGGGCTGATGGCGGCCATTCCCGACATGGAATCGGAGCGCGACGCGCTCTACCAGATTGACGGTGCCATGCCGCGCCTGGACGCCATCCCCCAGGGCTGCGCCTTCAATCCGCGCTGCCCGCGCGGCTTCCAGGCGCGCTGCCGCACCGAGCGCCCTGGACTGATCGCCGCAGGCGCCACACAGGCCGCGTGCTGGCTGCACGACCCGGCGAGCGGGGTGACCGCATGAACACACCCGCGCAACCCCTCGTGCCCTCGGTGGCCTCCCCCCTGGTACGTGCACACGACCTGGCCAAGACCTTCGACGTCTCGGCCCCCTGGCTCAACCGCGTGATCGAGCGCAAGCCGCGCGCACTGCTGCACGCCGTGGATGGCGTGGGCTTTGAGATCGCGCGCGGCCAGACCCTGGCGCTGGTGGGCGAATCCGGCTGTGGCAAGAGCACCGTGGCGCGCCTGCTGGTGGGCCTGTACGCACCCACGCGCGGCGGCTTCACCTTTGACGGGCAGGACGCGCACGCCGCCTTCCAGGGCAAGGAGGCGCGCGCCCTGCGCCGCCGCATCCAGATGATCTTCCAGGACCCCTACGCCAGCCTGAACCCGCGCTGGCGCGTGGCGGACATCGTCGGCGAGCCGCTGCGCGAACACGGCCTGGTGACCGGCAAGGCGGCGCTGGAGGCGCGTGTGGACGAGCTGCTCACGTGCGTCGGCCTGTCGCCGCAGGACATGGCGAAGTACCCGCACCAGTTCTCGGGCGGGCAGCGCCAGCGCATCTCCATCGCGCGTGCGCTGGCCACGGCGCCCGAGTTCCTGGTGTGCGACGAGCCCACCAGCGCGCTCGACGTCTCGGTGCAGGCGCAGGTGCTCAACCTCATGAAGGACCTGCAGCGCAAACAGGGGCTGACCTACCTTTTCATCAGCCACAACCTGGCCGTGGTGCGCCACGTGAGCGACCACGTGGGCGTGATGTACCTGGGCCGGCTGGTGGAGCTGGCGGACAAGCGCACGCTGTTCAGCCAGCCGCGCCACCCGTACACGCGCATGCTGCTCGATGCCATTCCCAAGATGCACGACACCGGCCGCGCACGCACGCCCGTGCAGGGCGAGGTGCCGAACCCACTCGACCCACCGCCCGGCTGCGCCTTCAACCCACGCTGCCCGCACGCCAACGCGCGCTGCCGCGCCGAGCGACCCGCGCTGCACGATGCCGGCACGGGCACGCGCGTGGCGTGCCATGCGGTACAGGAGGGGCGGCTCTGATGTGCTATGTAAAAAGGAGCTGCTAGCGCTTGAATGGTAAGCGATAGAGCCGTTTTTGACTTATTTTTTCTCACCCGTAGTTTCTACCCCATAGGAGCACGCATGACCGCATTCACCCTTTCCAGCCCCGACATTCCAAGCGGCGGCACCGTGCCGCAGCAGTTCGAGTTCGACGGCTTTGGCTGTTCCGGCCAGAACCGCTCGCCCGTGCTGCAGTGGAGCGGGGCGCCGTTGGAGGCCAAGAGCTTCGCCGTCACCGTCTACGACCCGGACGCGCCCACCGGCTCGGGCTGGTGGCACTGGTTCGTGGTGGACCTGCCCGCAGGCACCACGCAACTGGCGGCCCACGCGGGTGCGCAGGGCGGCCAGGGGTTGCCGGCTGGTGCACGCCAGATCCGCAACGACTACGGCGTCCACGCCTGGGGTGGCGTGTGCCCGCCGCCGGGCGACAAGCCGCACCGCTACGTTTTCACCGTGCACGCGCTGTCGGTGCCCCGGCTCGACATTCCCGACGACGCCACCGCAGCCCTGGCAGGCTTCATGGTGAACGCGCACACGCTGGCCAAGGCGTCTTTCACCGCGACCTACGGCCGGCCCTGAGCCCGGCGGCGGCCGCACCCTGCGGGGTGCGCTGGGCTGGCGGGGCTTTTTCGTTGATGCACGTCAAGCTGTGCCAGGGAAGTGGAGCGGTGGTGAACCCCCCTTCCTAGAATGGGCTTCAAGGGTTAAGAGCCTGTTCACGATCTTTTCATAGTGACCGCAAGGCAGCAGAAAGCCGCAATCTAGGCGCGTGCCGCAGGCCATGCTGACGGCCTGGCCAAGGTGCGCAACGACGAGTGTGGTTTTTTGCTGCCTTGCCCGAAGGGTTGCCCCGCAAAAGTGGCATCTGCGGTGTTGCAAAGGCTCGCCGGGCCACCAGCCCGGCTGCGCTTGGCGCCTTGCACCTGCCACTTTTTCGGGGCAACGGGCACTATGAAAAGATCGTGAACAGGCTCAAAGCCCTGCAGCGCGCCAGCACCGTCTGGCGCGGACTTCCGACCCACTCTTCTCCTTATGCACAAACTCTCCATAGGCACCCGGCTGGCAGTGGGTTTCGGCCTGTTGCTGTTTTTCGCCTTGCTCAACAGCGCCCTGAGCATCTGGCAGCTGCAAGCATCTAGCCAAGGCGCGCAGGCCATCATCGAAAAACCGCTGGCCAAGGAGCGCTTGATCTCCGACTGGTACCGCTTCATCCACACGGCGGTGCGCCGCACCACCGCCATTGCCAAGAGCAGCGACCCCAGCCTCGCCACGTATTTCGCAGCCGAGCAGAAGGAGTCTGCCGAGAGCACCACGGCCATCCATAAGCAGGTCGAGACCCTGATGGTCACCGACGAGGAAAAGCGCCTGTTCGGTGACATCACCGCATTGCGCGCGAACTATGTGGCTGCGCGCGACGAAGTCATCCGCCTCAAGCGCGAAGGCCGTGCAGAGGAATCTGCGCGCCTGCTTGAAGCCACCTTCGTGCCGGCAGCCAAGGTGTACGTGGAGCGCGTCAACGACCTGCTCAAACTGCAGCGCCACGCGCTCGACCAGGCGGCCGAGCCAATCCGCGAGGCCAACAACCGCACCAGCCTGGGCATCCTGGCCCTGGGGCTGCTCACCCTGGCCTTGGGCGTGGTGGCATCCCTGGCCATCGCGCGCGGCATCGTGCGTCCGCTGGGGCGCTCGCTGGGGGTGGCGCGCCAGGTGGCGGCCGGGGACTTGAGCCCCGTCGTTTTCGATGCGCAGCAGGAGACGCGCGATGAATCGAGTGCCCTGCTGCAAGCCCTGGGCAGCATGCAGCAATCGCTGACCCGCGTCATCCTGACCATCCGCGAGGCGGCCGAGAGCATGGCGACGGCCAGCGCCGAGATTGCCACTGGCAACCTGGACCTCTCGCAGCGTACCGAGCAGACGGCCAGCCACTTGCAGACCACGGCGGCGTCGATGGAAGAATTGACAGGCACCGTGGAGCATACGGCCCAGGCGGCGCGCACCGCCAGCGCGCTGGCCGGCTCGGCCGCCACCGTGGCGGGCCGCGGCGGCGCGCTGGTGGAGCAGGTGGTGCACACCATGGAGTCGATCGACGGTAGCGCACGGCGCATTGCCGACATCACGGGGGTGATCGACAGCATCGCCTTCCAGACCAACATCCTGGCCCTGAACGCCGCCGTGGAGGCAGCCCGCGCCGGTGAACAAGGGCGGGGCTTCGCCGTGGTGGCGGGTGAGGTGCGCAGCCTGGCGCAGCGCAGCGCAGCGGCAGCGCGCGAGATCAAGGACCTGATTGCCGACAGCACGCGGCGGGTGGGAGAGGGCTCGCGCCTTGTGCGCGAGGCGGGCGACACCATGCGCGAGATCGTCTCCGCAGTGCAGCGCGTCACGGATGAGGTGGCGGGCATTGCGGCGGCGGCAGGCCAGCAGTCGGCAGGTATCGCACAGGTGAACGCCTCGGTCAGCCAGCTCGACCAGATGACACAGCAGAACGCCGCGCTGGTGGAAGAAAGCGCCGCCGCCGCGCAAAGCCTGCGCGAACAGTCCGAGCGCCTGAGCCATGCGGTGGCAGCCTTCGTGCTCGTGCCCACCGAGGCAGCGGTGCGCGGGCGTGCCCTGGCGCTGCCGGCCTGATCGGCTGTTATGAGGTAAAACGGCCTTCGGGCTATACGCAGCAAGCGCTAGCAGCTCTTTATTTGGTAGCGCTTGGTGCGCTGGCTGCAGGGCTGCTGGTGAGGTGCGTGCATGCGGTGGCAGGGCGCCCTCGGCATGGGGCACGCCCGGCTGCTGGCAAGCGGCGTGAGAGCCTGTGAACGAATCCGTCGTCAGGCGTAGCGCTTGGCGTGCAGGTTGTCCTTCATCTGCTGCAGCAGCGGCTGCAACTGCGGGCCGATGCGCAGCGCCACGCAGGTGGCGACCACGTCGATGACCAGCAGGTGCAGCAGGCGCGACACCATGGGGCTGTAGCGGTCGTAGCCTTCGGGGTGGTCGGCGGCGAGGTGGATGGCGCAGGCGCTGGCCAGCGGCGAGCCGCTGGCGGTGATGGCGATGGTCGTGGCGCCGTTTTTGCGCGCGATGTCGGCGGCGTCCATCAGGTCGCGCGTGCGCCCGGAGTTGCTGATGATGACGGCGCAGTCGCCCGGCCCGAGCAGGGTGGCGCTCATGACCTGCATATGCCCGTCGCTGGCCGAGATGCTGGTGATACCCAGGCGGAAGAATTTGTGCTGCGCATCCTGCGCGACGATGCCGGAGTTGCCTGCGCCGTAGAACTCGATGCGCCGCCCTGTCTGCCAGGTGGCGGCGATGGCCTCGGCTGCGCGCTCGACGGCCGAGGTGCTGGCCGCGTTGCGGTACTGCAGGAAGGCTGCCACGGCGTTGTCCACCACCTTGACGAGCACGTCGCTGGTCTTGTCGTCGGCGTCCACGCTGCGGTGGATGAAGGGCACGCCTTCGCTCACGCTGCCGGCCAGCTTGAGCTTGAAGTCGGCCAGGCCGTCGTAGCCCATGCTGCGGCAAAAGCGCACCACGGTGGGCTTGCTCACGTGCGCACGTGCTGCCAGCTCGCGCACCGGCAGGCGTGCGAAGGCGCGCGCGTCGTGCAGCACGAGCTTGGCCACGCGCTGCTCGGCGGGCGCCAGGGAGGGCAAAGAGGCAGTGATGCGGTCGAGCATGGCGTGAATGTAACGCGGTTTCCTCACCACTTGTAACGTCCGCGCGGCATACACTCGCAGGTTTGGCCTGCGGGCCGCAGCATCGACCAACGAGGGAAATCCGCATGCACCAGCTCGACGCACTCAAGCAGTTCACCACCGTGGTTGCCGACACGGGCGACTTCCGGCAACTGGCCCAGTTCCAGCCGCGTGATGCCACCACCAACCCCTCGCTCATCCTCAAGGCGGTGCAGAAAAGCGA
The DNA here is from genome assembly GCF_001298675.1 of Paenacidovorax caeni. Classification (GTDB taxonomy): domain Bacteria; phylum Pseudomonadota; class Gammaproteobacteria; order Burkholderiales; family Burkholderiaceae_C; genus Paenacidovorax; species Paenacidovorax caeni. Next base: position 64,830 of record NZ_CYIG01000030.1, on the reverse strand, counting down.
GTACGCGCCGTTGCTGCAGGCTACCGTTGAGCGGCACCGTGGCGCGCCCATGGAGGAGGTCATCGACCGGCTGCTGGTGCGCTTTGGCTGCGAGATTCTGTCGCTCATTCCGGGGCGCGTTTCCACCGAGGTGGATGCGCGCCTGAGCTTCGACACCAGCGCCACCGTGGCGCGCGCCGAGCGCATCATCGAGCTGTACCAGGCCGAGGGCATTCACATCGACCGCGTGCTCATCAAGATTGCCGCCACCTGGGAAGGCATTGAGGCGGCGCGCCAGCTGGAGCGCCGGGGCATCCACACCAACCTGACGCTGCTGTTTTCTTTCGCCCAGGCCGTGGCCTGCGGCCAGGCCAGGGTGCAGCTGATCTCGCCGTTCGTTGGGCGCATTTACGACTGGTACAAGAAGCAGGCGGGCAGCCAGTGGGACGAGGCGGCCATGGCCGGTGCCAACGATCCGGGCGTGCAGTCGGTGCGACGGATCTTCAACCACTACAAGCGCTTCGGCATCGCCACCGAGGTCATGGGGGCGAGTTTTCGCAACCTGGGCCAGATCGTGGCGCTGGCAGGCTGCGACCTGCTGACCATTGCGCCTGACCTGCTGGCGCAACTCGCGCAGTCTGACGCACCGGTGGTGCGCGCGCTCGACGCCGAGGCGGCTCGCACCATGGATTTGCCGGCGGTGCAATACGACGAAGCGGGCTTTCGCTACGCGCTCAACGAAGACGCCATGGCGACCGAGAAGCTGGCCGAGGGCATCCGCGCCTTCGCCGCCGATGCGGTGAAGCTGGAGCAGCTCATCCAGCAAGCCTGACCGGCCCGTCGTTACACTTGCGCCTCGCGCCCGCACCGCGGGCCTCGGAAAATTGCCATGCATTCAGTCGTCATCACCGGCACGGGCTTGCACCAACCGCCGTACACCATTACCAACGCCGAACTGGTCGAATCCTTCAACCGCTATGTGGCGCAGGAGAACACGCGCCATGCGGATGCCATCGCCGCGGGGACGCGCGCACCGCTGCAGCCGTCGAGCGTGGAGTTCATCGAGAAGGCTTCGGGCATCAAGCAGCGCTATGTGTTCGAGAAGGAGGGCATCCTCGATCCCCAGCGCATGTATCCGCGCTACCAGGAGCGGTCCGACGACCAACTGTCGATGATGGCCGAGCTGGCGGTCGCCGCCGCCCGGCAGGCGCTGCAGCAGGCGGGCCGGCAGGGGGTGGACATCGACGCCGTGCTGTGCGCGGCCTCCAACATGCAGCGCGCTTATCCGGCCATGGCCATCGAGATCCAGCAGGCGCTGGGCGCCGGGGGCTATGGCTTCGACATGAACGTGGCCTGTTCCTCCGCCACCTTCGCCATCGAGCAGGCGGTGAACGCCGTGCGCACCGGCAGCGCCCGGTGCGTGCTGGTGGTCAATCCTGAGATCACCTCGGGCCACCAGGCCTGGAACGACCGCGATTGCCACTTCATTTTTGGCGACGTGTGCACGGCCATCCTGGTGGAGCGCGCGGACAGCGCCACGGCCCCCGTGCAATGGGAGGTGCTGGGCACGCGCCTGGCCACGCAGTTCTCCAACAACATCCGCAATAACTTCGGTTTTCTCAACCGCAGCGAGGACAGCGACCCGCAGGCGCGCGACAAAACGTTCCGCCAGGAGGGCCGCAAGGTGTTCAAGGAGGTCGTGCCGATTGCAGCGGCCCATATCGAGGGCCACCTCGCCGACCTGGGGCATGTGCCTGCCGCTGTGCGCCGCTACTGGCTGCACCAGGCCAACGAGGGTATGAACCAGTTCGTCATCAAGAAGCTGGTGGGCGAGGCCGACCGCGAGCGCGCACCACTGATCCTGGACGAATTCGCCAATACCGCTTCTGCGGGCTCGGTCATCGCCTTCCACAAGCACCGCGACGATCTGGTTGCCGGCGACATAGGCGTGATTTGCTCCTTCGGCGCCGGCTATTCTGTCGGTAGCGTGGTGGTACGTAAGCGCTGAGATGAAGCGACACCCCCCTGAGCAACTGCGCCGCTTGCCCCGGCTCTCGCCACGCTGCGCGCGGCGGGCAGGAGGGCGACGCCAGCGCGGTGGGGCGGCCCTTGCGCGGCGTCTGCTGGCCTGGGCCACGACGGTTGCAGGGGCTGTGGGGGGCGCGTGCGCCATGCGAGACTGACTATGCATCCCCGCTGCGACGAAACGCCCCAGTGGGCGCAGCTGCAAGCGCATCGCGCGGCTTTGGGCGCGGAGTTCGACTTGCGCGGGGCGTTTGCGCGCGACGCACAGCGTTTCGCGCATTTCAGCCAGGAAGCCCCGCATGTGTTCGCCGACCTGTCGAAAAACCTGTGGGACCGGCAGGCTGAGGCCCTGCTGCTCGGCATGGCGCAGGCCAGCGGCCTGGCGCAGCGCCGCGACGCCATGCTTGGAGGCCAGCCAGTCAACACCACCGAGGGCCGGGCCGCGCTGCATACCCTTTTGCGCCGTCCTGCCGGGCTGGCCCTGCCGGGCGATACGCCCGAAATTGCCCCCGCGCTGCAGGGCGTCCACGCAACGCTGGATGCCATGCTGGCCTACGCCGACCAGGTGCGTGCAGACGCGGCGATCACCGACATTGTGAACATTGGCATCGGTGGCTCGGATCTTGGGCCGCAGATGGTGGTGCGAGCGCTCGACGCTTTCCGCATACCCGGCAAACGCTTTCATTTCGTCTCCAACATCGACGGCCACGAACTACATGCGGTGCTGCGCACATTGCAACCCGAGCGCACGCTGTTCCTGGTGGCGTCCAAGACCTTCACGACGCTGGAGACCATGACCAACGCCCGCTCGGCACTGGCATGGTTCCAGGCGCAGGGCGGGTGCGACGTGGCGCGCCACTTCGTCGCGCTGACGGCCCGTGCCGACGTGGCGCGTGCCTGGGGCATGACCACAGCCTTCGGCTTCTGGGACTGGGTGGGCGGCCGCTATTCGCTGTGGTCTGCCATCGGGCTGCCGATCGCGCTGGCCATCGGCGCCCAGGGATTCCGGGAACTGCTGGCGGGTGCACACGCCATGGACGAGCATTTCCGCACGGCGCCGCTGCATGCCAACCTGCCGGTGCGCCTGGCGTTGCTCGACATCTGGTACCGCAATTTCCTTGGCTTTTCGAGCCGCTGCGTCGCGCCTTACCACGCTGGGCTGCAGCGCCTGTCGGCTTACCTGCAGCAGTTGGAAATGGAAAGCAACGGCAAGCGCGTGGATCTGGAGGGGCGTACCTTGCCCATTGCCACCGCACCTGTGCTGTGGGGTGAGCCCGGCTGCAACGGCCAGCATGCTTTTTTCCAAATGCTGCACCAGGGCACCGATGTGCTGCCGCTGGAGATCATCGCCGTGCGCCAGTGTGCGCACCCTCTGGAGGGGCACCACGATCTGCTGCTGGCGAATGCCCTGGCACAGGCGCAGGCGCTGATGCAAGGGCGGGCCAGCGATTGCGGCCACCGCCACTTCCCGGGCAACCGGCCCAGCACCTTTGTGCTGCTGGAGGCGCTGACGCCAGGGGCCTTGGGGGCTTTCCTGGCCTTGCAGGAACACCGGGTGTTCGTTTCCGGTAGCCTGTGGGGTATCAACAGCTTTGACCAGTGGGGGGTGGAGCTGGGCAAGCAGCTGGCACAAGACCTACTTCAGCGTATGCACTCGGGCGACAGGAGTGGTCTGGATGCTTCTACCGCCGGGTTGTTGCAGCGCATGGGTTCGCAGTAAAAAGGCTTCCAGGCCAGATGCAGCCTGCGCAAGCTGCTATCAAAAAGTAAAGCGCAAAAACAAAAAGAAAGGGCCGTTTGCACGGCCCTTTCTTTACTGGCATCACCGAAGGCGTTGCCGCCTTCAGTGCCGGGCAATTACATGCCCATGCCACCCATGCCGCCCATGTCGGGCATGGCGGGCGCAGCGGCCTCGTCCTTCGGCGCCTCGGCCACCATGCACTCGGTGGTCAGCAGCAGCGAAGCCACAGAGGCGGCGTTTTGCAGGGCCGTGCGGGTCACCTTGGTCGGGTCCAGAATGCCCATTTCCAGCATGTCGCCGTAGGTGTCGTTGGCGGCGTTGAAGCCGTAGTTGCCCTTGCCGTTCAGCACTTCGTTCACCACCACGCTGGCTTCGCCGCCGGCGTTGTTGACGATCTCGCGCAGCGGCGCTTCGATGGCCTTCAGGATCAGCTTGATGCCGGCGTCCTGGTCGGCGTTGTCGCCCTTGATGGTGCCCACGGCCTGCTTGGCGCGCAGCAGCGCCACGCCACCACCGGCCACGATGCCTTCTTCCACGGCAGCGCGGGTGGCGTGCAGGGCGTCTTCCACGCGGGCCTTCTTTTCCTTCATTTCGACTTCGGTGGCAGCGCCCACCTTGATCACGGCCACGCCGCCAGCCAGCTTGGCCACGCGCTCTTGCAGCTTCTCGCGGTCGTAGTCGCTGGTGGCTTCTTCGATCTGGATGCGGATCTGCTTGACGCGTGCTTCGATGTCAGCGGCAGCGCCGGCGCCGTCGATGATGGTGGTGTTTTCCTTGCCCACTTCGATGCGCTTGGCCTGGCCCAGGTCGGCCAGGGTCACCTTCTCCAGCGACAGGCCCACTTCTTCAGCGATGACCTTGCCGCCCGTCAGGATGGCGATGTCTTCCAGCATGGCCTTGCGGCGGTCGCCGAAGCCAGGCGCCTTGACGGCCACAACCTTCAGGATGCCGCGGATGGTGTTCACCACCAGGGTCGCCAGGGCTTCGCCCTCGACTTCTTCGGCAATGATCAGCAGCGGACGGCCGGCCTTGGCCACGGCTTCCAGCGTGGGCAGCAGGTCGCGGATGTTGCTGATCTTCTTGTCGAACAGCAGCACGAAGGGGTTGTCCAGCAGGGCAACTTGCTTTTCGGGGTTGTTGATGAAGTAGGGCGACAGGTAGCCGCGGTCGAACTGCATGCCTTCCACAACGTCGAGTTCGTTGTTCAGGCTCTTGCCGTCTTCCACGGTGATCACGCCTTCCTTACCCACCTTGTCCATCGCGTCAGCGATGATCTTGCCGATGGATTCGTCGGAGTTGGCCGAAATCGAACCCACTTGGGCGATTTCCTTGGAGGTGGTAGTGGGCTTGGAAGCCTTCTTCAGCTCTTCCACCAGGGCAGCCACGGCCTTGTCGATACCGCGCTTGAGGTCCATGGGGTTCAGGCCGGCGGCCACGTACTTGGAGCCTTCGCGCACGATGGCTTGGGCCAGCACGGTAGCGGTGGTGGTGCCGTCACCAGCGTTGTCGCTGGTCTTGGAAGCCACTTCCTTCACGAGCTGCGCGCCCATGTTCTGCAGCTTGTCCTTCAGTTCGATTTCCTTGGCCACGGACACGCCGTCCTTGGTCACGGTGGGGGCGCCGAACGAGCGCTCCAGCACCACGTTGCGGCCCTTGGGGCCCAGGGTCACTTTCACTGCGTTGGCGAGAATGTTCACGCCTTCCACCATGCGAGCGCGGGCTTCGCCGCCGAAAACTACGTCTTTTGCTGCCATGTTTGGCTCCTACAAAATTTTTGAATCAAATCAACTTCCAGCGCCCGCCTGGCAAGCGCAAGGAGCTATGAAAATGTGAGTGAATTACTTCTCGACGACCGCGAACAGGTCGTCTTCCTTCATCACCAGCAGCTCGTCGCCGTTGACCTTGACGGTCTGGCCCGAGTACTTGCCGAACAGCACGCGGTCGCCGACCTTCACGCCCATGGCGATCAGCTCGCCCTTGTCGTTCTTCTTGCCGGGGCCCACGGCCAGCACTTCGCCCTGGTCGGGCTTCTCGGCGGCGTTGTCGGGGATGACGATGCCCGAGGCAGTCTTGGTTTCGTTTTCGAGGCGCTTGACGATCACGCGATCGTGCAGAGGACGCAGGTTCATAGCATCTCCTTGAGATAGACAAACAAGTGGGAGGATGAAGGCCGCCCAAGAGGCGGCCCGGGAATCAGTGGATGGCGCTTGTTAGCACTCAGGTCCAACGAGTGCTAATGATAAGGGCAATCGTGGGCACTTCAAGGGGTGCTGGCCGAAGGGCTGATGCAGCGTTCGGCAATGATGGAAGATGTATTGATTGGGTTTTTGTATCGGGGCAATAAACAGGGATAGATAGAATCGCTCCCCAAAACCCCTCCTGCAGTGCTATGCGAGTTTTTGTGCGCGTTCGTGCACGGCTTGCGCACTTTCCTTTCTCCCCCAATGTCGAAAAAGAGTGGACAGGCCCCATGGCGTCCTTGCAAGCAACCACGGCCTTGATGGGGGTCAGCTTGGCAGTGCTGATCCTTTACCTGATACGCCGCGATCACCTCTACCTCATGCACGGCCTGTTCTGGGTTGCGGTGGCCGTAGCCGCCGCCGTGCTGGGTGCATGGCCAGGCTTGATCGACCGACTGGCTCTTTGGACGGGAGTCGCCTATCCACCAGCGCTGCTCCTGCTGTTGGCCTGCATGGTGCTATTGCTCAAAGCGTTGCATGCCGACATGGTCAACACGCGCATCGAGCGTGACGTGCGCAGACTGAACCAGCGCTTGGCTATGTTCGAGGCAGATATAGAACAACAGGCAAACAACACTTCGGACGCACCGAATCCATGATCCATCCCTCATTGCTCCCTGTCATTCTGTGCGGAGGCTCTGGCACACGCCTGTGGCCCCTTTCGCGTGAAACTTACCCCAAGCAGTTCCTGGCCCTCGGCGGCGATGGCGTGTCCATGCTGCAAGATACGGTGCGCCGCCTGGACGGCGTGGCATCGCATGTGCCCAAGGAGGCCCCCATCGTGGTGTGCAACCACGAACACCGCTTTCTCGCGGCGCAGCAACTGCAGGAGGCGGGTGTAGAGGGCGCCCGGTTGATCCTGGAGCCGTGCGGACGCAACACCGCCCCCGCGCTGACCCTGGCGGCCTTGGTGGCCGACCCGCAAGCCATCCTGCTGGCCATGCCGGCGGATCACGTCATCACGCAAGCCGCGCAACTGCACGCTGCCGTGGAAACGGCATGGCAACTCGCCAGGGATGGTGCCATGGTGACCTTCGGCATCGTCGCCGACCGGCCGGAAACCGGGTACGGCTACATCCAGAAGGCGCAGGCAGTGGAAGGAGGCCATGCGTTCGCCATCCAGAGCTTTGCCGAAAAGCCCAGCCTGGAAGTTGCCCAGGCCTATGTGGAGAGCGGCGACTATCTTTGGAACAGCGGCCTGTTCATGGTGCAGTCCAGCCAATGGCTGAAAGCCATGGCCGCGCTGCAGCCGCGGATGCTGCGCGCGTGCCAGGACGCCATTGCTAAGTGCGCGCAGGACATGGATTTCATCCGCCCCCATGGCGACACGTTTGCCAACTGTCCGGCGGACTCCATCGACTATGCCGTTATGGAGCACCTGCCTGGCAACCCGACGCTGGGCATCCATGCTCGCGTCGTTCCCCTGGATGCCGGCTGGTCCGACCTGGGCGCCTGGGATGCCCTGTGGGACGTGCTGCCGCACGACGCTCAGGGCAACGCCCATACCGGCCAGACTCTGGCCATCGACACCCGCGACAGCCTGTTGTTTTCCGAGACCTGTTTGGTTGCCACGGTGGGCGTGGACAACCTGGTCGTCGTCGAAACCCCCGACGCCATCCTGGTGGCTGACAAGCGCAAGACGCAAGACGTGAAGAAGATCGTTGCCGAGCTGAAGGCTCAGCAGCGCCCCTTGGCCTTCACCCACCGCAAAGTGCATCGTCCCTGGGGCTGGTACGACAGCATCGACAGTGGCGAGCGCTTTCAGGTCAAACGCATCGTGGTTAAGCCTGGCGCCAAGCTGAGTCTACAGATGCATCACCACCGGGCCGAGCACTGGACCGTGGTAAGGGGAACGGCCGAAGTAACCAACGGCGAAAAGACATTCTTGCTCGCTGAGAATGAATCGACCTTCATCCCGCTAGGCCACACCCATCGTCTTGCCAACCCTGGCAAGGTACCTCTGGAGATCATTGAGGTGCAGTCGGGCAGCTACCTAGGTGAAGACGATATTGTCCGTTTCGAGGACACCTATGGCCGCACCGGCGAAATGGACCGCGCGGGCCCCTAGACGTCTGCGCTGGGTTCCCATGTTTCTATAAATTTCAATTCTAAATGCAGAAAATGAGCAAAAAAATCGCGTTGATTACAGGTATCACTGGGCAAGATGGGGCATATTTGGCTGAATTTCTGTTGGCTAAAGGCTATCAGGTGCATGGCATTCGGCGTCGTGCATCGCTTTTCAATACGGATCGCATTGATCATTTGTATCATGACCCTCACAAGAAGGGCTATGACCTGACGCTGCATTATGGGGATTTAACCGACTCATCCAGTCTGATTCGCATCATTCAGCAGGTGCGGCCGCATGAGATTTATAATCTGGCGGCACAGAGCCATGTGGCCGTTTCTTTTGAAGAGCCAGAATACACCGCCAATTCGGATGCTCTGGGTGCCTTGCGTATTCTTGAAGCCATGCGCATTGCAGGCATTGAAAGAACAGCAAAGTTCTATCAAGCATCGACCTCCGAATTGTATGGCTTGGTGCAGGAGATACCTCAGAAGGAAAGCACTCCTTTCTACCCTCGGTCCCCCTATGCCGTGGCGAAGATGTATGCCTATTGGATCACCATTAATTACCGCGAATCCTATGGTATCTATGCGTGCAACGGTATTCTTTTCAACCATGAATCCCCGATCCGTGGCGAAACCTTCGTGACCCGGAAAATCACCAGGGCACTTGCTCGCATCAAGCTGGGGCTGCAAGAGTGCCTGTATCTTGGGAACATGAATGCCTTGCGCGATTGGGGGCATGCCCGGGACTACGTGGAAATGCAATGGCTCATGCTGCAGCAAGACACGCCGGAAGACTTCGTCATTGCTACCGGGCAGCAGCACTCCGTGCGTGAGTTTGTCGAACTGGCAGCCAAGGAGATTGGTATTCAAATCCGATGGGAAGGCACGGATGCTGAGGAAAAGGGCTACGACAGTGCATCTGGTAAATGTATCGTTGCGGTAGATCCCCGCTACTTCCGTCCTGCTGAGGTAGAAACCCTGCTGGGTGATGCCACCAAGGCGAAGGAGAAGCTTGGGTGGGTGCCGAAAACCACCTTTCAGGAACTGGTAGCCGAGATGATGCGCGAAGACATGAGGGAGGCTCAGCGCGACGAACTGGTGAAGCAGCACGGCTTCAAATACTTCAACTATCACGAATGAGGGTGCTGCATGATTCCGGTATACCAGCCCCTCTTCTTGGGTCGCGAAAAAGAATACGTCAACCAATGTCTGGATTCCACTTGGATTTCTTCCAAAGGTGAGTTCATCGGTCGCTTCGAACGTGGCTTTTCAGAATATATTGGCGCGAATCACGCCACCACGGTTAGCAATGGAACGGTCGCTATCCATTTGGCGCTGGAGGCCCTCGGTATCGGCCCTGGCGATGAAGTCATCGTTCCCACCCTAACCTACGTTGCCTCGGTCAACACCATCATCCAAACGGGGGCTACCCCTGTGTTCGTTGATTCGCTGGAGCAGTCGTGGCAGATTGACCCTCAGGATGTAAGGCGCAAGATCACACCGCGCACCAAGGCCGTCATGGCTGTTCACCTTTATGGGTTGCCCTGCGATATGGCGGCATTGGTGTCAATATGCGAGGAGCACCGCCTGTTCCTGGTTGAGGACTGTGCAGAAGCCTTTGGCTCCCGCTACGAGGGGCAGCATGCGGGTACTTTCGGAGACATTGCGACTTTCAGCTTCTTCGGCAATAAAACCATTACGACTGGCGAAGGCGGCATGGTCGTGGCGAAGGAAAAGGCGTTGATCGAAAAAGCCTTTCATCTGAAGAACCAGGGTGTTTCTCAGAGCCGTGAATACTGGCACGATACCGTGGCATACAACTATCGCATGACCAACATCTGTGCAGCCATCGGTCTTGCCCAATTGGAAAAAGCCGATGAAATTATTGCAAAGAAACGGCAGATTGCCGCATGGTATCGTGAGGCGCTGAATGGGTTGCCGTTGAAAACGCACGACGAATTGCCCCATACCGTCCACTCGTTCTGGATGTGCTCCGTCGCCGTCAATGACCCGATGGTGCGGCAGCCGTTGCGCGACCATCTGAAAAAAGCGACGATTGAAACACGCCCCGTATTTCATCCCGCCCATACCATGCCGCACTGCGCTGTGGCCCAATCCTTTCCTATTGCCGAATCTTTAGGGGCCCGTGGCATCAACCTGCCGAGCTACCCAGCGTTGAGTCAGGGTGATGTGGAGCAAATCGCTGGTGCCATTCGCTCTTTCTTCGATGAACCATCCCTATGAGATATGTAATTGTCGCGACCTCGGGTTGGCTCCTGCTGGTTGATTTGCAATCCAGACAGGTTCAGCCCCTAGAGCAGGGGCGCCCGGAATATTACGGAGTCTCTTGGTTTCCTGGCCAGAAGGAGCTTGTACTCTCGCATTCTGGATTGAACAATGCGGACTTGGTGGATATTAACGGGTATGCGCAATCGGAACGAGGCTGGCTATCGATGGGGGACATCTCCAGCCGCCCTTTCTTGTCGGCACCGCATCAAATACTTTGTGCCCCAGATGGTCGTGTCATCTGCACCAATACAGGGCGAAATGTCATCAGCGTATTCGATTTCCTGAAACCGAATAGTTTTCAGGAGGAAGGGGTTGGCACGGCACGCTGGGATCGCCTGTCCCTGGCGCAAGTCACGGGAGACCATCTGAATTCGGTTTTACTGCATAAGGATCAGCTGTTCGTCATTGCCCATGGCCATTCACATGGGGCAAAGCTTGCGATTTTTTCTTATCCTGATCTAAGTTTGCTATCTGTTCAGAAGCTGGGAAAAAAAACAGGGTTGCATAACATTCTAATTACCAATGAAGGCCAGCGCATCAGTTGTCACTCAGAGAGTGGTAGCGTGATTGATCTGGATGAGGAGTCTCCGCTATGGGAATCTGGCGTAGCGATGTATACACGCGGACTGGCAGTTTCGGGAGATTTTGTCATTGTTGGTGAAAGCCAGAAAACAGGCCGGGATCTGCGTCGCAGTTCGCTCAGTGGGTTATGGATTCTGGACAGGAGCAACTGGCAGGCTGTCGATTACCTTTGCTTGGGCCCCTATGGAGCGGTCAACGAAGTTCACGTACTGGACCAGGGCGACGATGCCCATCATGGGCATCCATTTGCCGGGCTTTCATCTTTGCTGGCAAAGGATATGCGTCAGGAAATTTCGGATACGCGCCTTTCCTCTGCAAATGCAGCCGCCCGTAGTCGGAGCGAGTGGAATGACTATAAAGCAGTGTTTGGTTCGCCCTCCATCATGAATGATGGTGCCAAACAGGTCTCTGTGGATCAACTGTGCCTGTTCGTGAAAAAAAATAAGGAAGCCTCTGAATTGGTATTCACATATGTACTGGAACACTGTGAAGGGGCTCATGTTTCAGCTGTCCTGGGATACTGTGGCGAGGGTGGTGACTGCTATATGGCAGCTGTGTTGCTGCAATCAAATGGAAAGGATGGCATCCTTTCCATCTGGAAGCACGATGGCCAAGCATGGGCTTCTCTCCCTGATATTCATGTCCCCAACTTACCGCTGCAAGGAACAATGCAGCTTGTCACCAGCAAAGACAATGCGCTTTTATCAATTGATCGCATGGAGGTCGTCTCACTGACTGCCAAAATGCTGGATTTGGAGCGTTGTGATCGGAATTTAGGGATTCGATGGACCGGAGGCATCGTCCGGCCAATGGAAATGGCCGTGTAATGGAGTATTTCAAAGGGATATGGCGTGCTCGCTACTTCTGGAGCCACTTGGCACGCTCTGATCTTCGTTCCCGGTGGCGCAGATCGTTCTTCGGGATGCTCTGGTCCATTATCCAGCCTCTTGGAATGACGTTGTTGCTGGCACTCGTATTCAGCAAGATGTTCAAGACAGATATTCATGCATATGCACCTTATATCTTGTCCGGTATCATCGTTTGGGAATGCATCATTGCTTGTGTCACTGGGGGATCACTATCCTTCGTGCAGGCGGATGCTTACATCAAGCAATACAGACACCCTCTCGCCATATATACGTTGCGGACCGTATTAACGAGCCTGATCGTTTTATTGTTGGCCAGTGTGGCACTGTTCGGCTGGGCGGCTATCGTGTTGCCGCAGCATATCGGCTGGCATTGGTTGGCTGCACTCTCCGTTTTCCCGATGTTGTGGCTAATCCTCTGGCCACTTTCGACATTGCTGGCTTATGTGGGTGTGCGGTTCCGAGATGTGCCCCATGCTACAGGTCTTGTTATGCAGGCGCTGTGGTTCATTTCCCCAGTTTATTTTGAAGTCAAGATGTTTCGCCAGGGCGGGTTGGACGCACTAGTGGACTACAACCCTATTTATCATTTGCTGCAGTTATTCCGTGCTCCCTTGCTTGATGGCCAATGGCCCACGCTGGAAAATTACAGCTTCACTCTGGCGAGTGCGGTAGTGATGGCTCTCCTGGCGTGGATGGTTGGCCGAGAGGCGGAACGAAAGGTTATCTTTTACCTATGAAGCAGCCCATCATCCGTCTGCAATCCGTGAATCTACACTACGCCTCTGTTGCTTACAAAGAGCGATCGCTGAAGACCCTGCTTTCCAGGGCCTTCCACAGGGGAGCCCCACGCTTCACAGTGCAGGACGTGCATGCGCTCAAGAACATCACGCTCGAAATCAAGGGCGGTGAGCGCGTAGGGCTTCTGGGGCACAACGGAGCTGGCAAGAGCACGTTTCTTAAAACCGTCGCAGGCCTTTACCCCGTATCCAGCGGCCACGTGCAGGTAGAGGGGGAAATCCGCTCCCTGTTCGACCTGAGTATGGGCTTTGAGCCAGATGCTACCGGGCGCGAAAACATTCTTTACCGCGGGCTTCTGCTTGGTCTATCGCCTACCTTCATGCGTTCCAAGGTGGCAGAGATCATTGATTTCGCCGGACTGGGTGAATTCATTGACTACCCCATCAAGACCTATTCCGCAGGCATGCAGGTCAGGCTGGCATTCGCTATATCAACTGCAGTAGGTGGCGATATTCTGCTTCTTGATGAAGTGATTGGTGCGGGGGATGCCAACTTTATGACGAAGGCCCGCCAGCGGATTGCTAGTCTGATCGAAAGAGCAGAAATACTTGTGCTGGCATCTCACGATTTTAATGCCTTAAAGAGCCTATGCGTTCGAGGGGTCGTTTTTCATCATGGAGAAATCGTATTTGATGGATCTATCAATGAAGCGCTGATTGAGTATAAGAAAGTTAATGAGATGAAGGATGTTTTATGAGTAATCCCTCTGTGGATAGCCAGGGAGACTATCGCCGTGCTCATATAAAGGCATTGGATGGCCTGCGAGGTTATGCAGCCATAATAGTGTGTTTTTTTCATGCGATACTGCATATCGACTCTACGGCTGTTGATCGGATATTGTCCCCGGCGATAGACAAAATAGGAACTGGCGATCTGCTGCTAAAGATTGTTTTGATGTTCTTCAATGGAACAACCGCTGTCATGCTCTTTTATGTATTAAGCGGCGCAGTTCTATGTCAGTCTCTCTTGAAGAATGATTTGAGCGTCATGCGGATCCTACTTTTCTTGGCGCGCCGTGTTCTTCGTTTGTTTCCTGGAATGATGGTATGCATCGGGGCGGTGTGGCTAACCTCTGCTGTCTTGAGGTGGGCGGGACTGTCCTTTCCTGTGGTTGAATTTAAAGATGCGCTTTTAAATGCCTTCTTGATTGAGATTAAGGTGCTTGGACCTACTACCAGTATACAGATTGAGGCACTTGCGACGCCATTCATCTTGTTGTTTTTCTTATTGTATCGAAAATACTCGGTGATGGCAGTTGTTTTGTTATTCTCTCTTTCTATTGTTGCAATATCAAGGCCGGAGCTTGTTTTTTTCCTTCCGAATATGAGGGGCAGCGTGTTTGTCTTCCTTGCTGGCATGTTGGTTGCAATGCCTGAGTCTCGCGCGTTATTTTCAGGGGTGAAGGGTTGGCAAATTCTGGTGCTTGTCATTTTTGCCTTTATCGTTCGTCATTTTACCCCTCTCGAGGCTGACTTGATGGGTTTTATTGCTCAAATCATACTGCTTGCCGCTATCGTCGGGTTTATTCGTTGGTCAGAAGTGCAGACGACAGTCCACAGATTTCTTGAGATTCCGTTATCTCAATTTTTCGGAAAGATTAGTTATAGTTATTATTTGTGGAACGTTCCAGTGCTTTGGTTTGTTTGGTGGACAATGTCTCTTGAGTCGTATTTCGCTGGGTTAGGGCAAATTTATGGGGGACTCATGTATGGAATGGTTGCGGCAATAGCAACCATTCCTTTTGCATATCTAAGTTATCGATATGTGGAATTGCCATTTATGCGCATTGGAGGAAAAGTAACGGCTCATTTTTCAAGAGGATGATGGCGATGAATTTGCGTGTTATGTGGTTGTTGAACCATTCTTCGGCTAGAAAATTTGAAGTGCCGATGCTCAAAAAAATCGGGATCAACCAAATATTTACGCCGAAGAAATATCCAGACGAGGTGGGATTTCGCAGTGCTAGTGTGGATTTTTCCGAGGATGAGAGTCTTGATATCCCGGTAGCTGATCTTAAAATTCTGAATGCAGCGGAGTGGCATTTGGGAGCAGATGCAGAGGCATGGCGGATCGCGAATAAATATTTTGATGTCGTTTTTTTTATGTTTCACCGACCAGAGTTGCTGGAAAATGCGGCGCGCTATTTCGGTGGGGCAGTCATTCTGCGAGCCTATGGTGTGGAAAAGGAGTCTTCATATGGGCGAGTGGCAAGAATTTTTAATAATACACGCCATATAAAAAAAATCGGGAAAAGATTTTATTTTGGCGAGGCCTATTCGCATTTGGCTGACTCGGATTCGGATTATTTAAAGGCGAGACGAATTTTTCTGCCGCTTGGTTTGAGTGATGCATCTCTTCGTGATGTATGGCAAGGGGGTGAACCGCAGATTTATTTTGTGTGTCCGGATATTTGTACAAATATATATTATCAAAATATATATGATGAATTTTGCCGAAATTTCACTGGGTTTAAATATGTCATAGCTGGGGCGCAGGCAATCAAGGTCGATGACCCTCAGGTGCTGGGTTATGTAACGAATGAGCAGCATGCGTACAATATGGCTCAAAGTCGTGTGATGTTCTATCATTCCAGTGAGCCTAATCACATTCACTATCATCCGTTCGAGGCAATTCGTGCAGGTATGCCCCTGGTTTTCATGGCGGGTGGTATGTTGGATCGTATGGGCGGAGCGGACTTACCTGGCCGTTGCAAAACAGTGTCAGAGGCACGTCACAAGATCCAGCGAATTCTCGGGGATGATCGGCGGCTGATCGACCGCATTCGATCAAGCCAAGCTGTGCTCCTGGAATCCATGAAGCCGGAAAATTGCGAGCAAGCTTGGCGTGATGGATTCGCACGTATTGATTCAGAACTGGCAGCTTGGCGTACCGGACAGGCTGTCCGCTCTCAATGGCAAAAAAAACGCAAACGCGTGGCGGTTGTCTTGCCCGTGGAATACCGTGGAGGCTCTCTCAGGGGAGCACTCGAACTGGTCAAGGCTCTTTATATTGGTAGCCGCCAAGCAGAGGACGCCGCGGATATTGTTTTCATGCATCTAGATGACTCCGCACTTTACCAGGATGAGGATTTCTCGGGTCTGCCAGAAGGGGTTATGCGGCGCCCCTTCAAATGGAGAATATTGTCTCAACCTGAAGCTCGACGCGCCATGTATTATGCTGGGTTCGTGGATTGGATTCCAGTTGCGGATAATTATATAATTCCTGATGATGGGGTGCAGCAATTGGCGGATTGCGATGCTTGTTTGATTGTAAGTGATAGGCTGGCTTATCCTGTATTGCCCATAAAACCGATTGCACTAATGGTTTATGATTATGTGCAGCGCTATATCCCTCATTTTATCGGTAATGAGGAGCAGAGTTTTTTGGCTGCTGCGCGGTCGGCAAACAAAGTTTTTGTGACTACGGAATTTACTCATCAGGATGCGCTTCAATATGCGGGAGTGGAGCCTGGACGGCTGCGTAAGGTCCCAATGCTAATTCCAGAATTCTCGGTATTCCGTGATTCTTTGGATGTTAAAAAATCGTGTGGTCACTATTTTCTTTGGACGACCAATGCGGCACCGCATAAAAACCATAAGAATGCAGTCCAAGCATTGGAAATATATTATGAAGAGCTGGATGGGCGGTGGGACTGCAAAATAACAGGCGCCAACACAAAAGGAATTTTGGATAGCCGACTGCCTCATCTTCAGGCCTTGGCTGAGATATTTAAGCGTTGCGCAGTACTGCGTAGGCGTGTGAAATGGTTGGGGGAATTGCCCGATTGCCAGTATAAGAAGGTCTTGGCTGAGGCGGAGTTTTTGTGGCATGCCGGACGTATCGATAACGGAACTTTCAGCGTGGTCGAGGCTGCGTTTGCTGGCGTGCCTGCGCTCTCCAGTGACTACCCTGCAATGCGGGAAATGAACGCTGAGTTCGGATTGAATATGCTTTGGATGGATCCCGCTTCACCAAGAGACATGGCTAGGAAACTCAAGGATATGGAGCAGGAAGCTAACATGCGCCGGGCAATGCTTCCCGGTGAAGCCGAATTGCGTATGCATGGTGTAGATCATTATGCGAAAGCGTATTGGCAGGAATTGCACGAAATTATATGAAGCACTTTGGTATTTTTCTCGCATTTCCTCCCTTGGTGGATTTGCGCTCCCAGGGGTTGGGGCGGTATTTGGCGATGTTTCTCAAGGGGGGTGAGGAAATTCCAGATATTCGCTTCACTATTGTTTGTCCGAGTTGGAATAAAGAGGCGCTAATAGAGTTGTTTCGCAGCGAACGAGTCCCATTACATGCTTTCGACATTATTTCTCCGGAAGGGAAGCCGTTTGCGTTGCGGATTTTTGAGGCACTTAAAACCTACCGGGGTCGGGGGGGGCGGAGAGCCGAGTGGGTTGTGAGGCTCGCTGGGAGTGCGAAAGAGCTGAGTCTTGCCTGTTTGAAACATCTAATGAGACGCGCAGTTCAAGTTCATAATCTTGCTTCGGCTGTTAAATTTTTCCTGCAGTCTTTCATCGCTTTGCCCATCGCAGTGGTGAGTCTGCTGGTTCTTGGCGTCTTCTATTGTGTTCGGTACATTTCAGTGCTAAGTCAAGCTTTGGCACTTCGCCTTCTCTCGAGCACTTCCGCGCAAATAAAACAGGCGATTACCAAATTTCTTGCCTATCCGCAGAATCAGGATTGGGTGGTTCAGCTTTTTGATGAGATGCAAAGGCATGAAATAGAGCGCATGCTGCAGAAGATAGGTGAATTAAGTAAGGTACAGGCGTGGTACTGCCCTACAGCTTTCTGGCCGGAATTTCAAAGCATAAATAAACCGCGGCTTCTGTGTGTTCCTGATGTTGTGCTTTCTGACTTCCCCGTTGGATTCTCGCGCGTGAATGGTGACCGTTTTTTGAGTGTTTTCAAGAATGTGGAGGATGCAATTGCTAATGGAGAGCGTTTTGTAACTTATAGCGAAAATGTCAAGTGGGGAACCCTGGTTGATCGTTATTCTGTTGCAGAAGGTGATGTGTCGGTTATTCGGCATGCGCCAAATACTTTGCATCAATATGTCAGTGTAAGCGGGTTTGCTGATTCGGAAGCAGCTTCGCTGCATATGTGTTCTGTATGGTTGAGACAGGCCTTTCAGCGGAGTACAAACGCTATTTATACTTCGGATTTTAGAAATAATCGTTTGAAATTTATTTTTTATGCCAGTCAATTTCGACCTAATAAGAACATTCTTGTGCTTCTCCGTGCGTTTGATTTTTTGCTGAGAAAGCGGTTCATTGGGTATAAATTAATTATGACGGGGAATCCTATTCATTTGCCAGAGGTGGGCGATTTTGTGCGGAACAGTGGCCTTGAACGGGATGTGATTTTTTTGCGAGAAATCAGTGTTTCGGAACTGGCTGCGTGCTACAAGCTTGCCGATTTGGCGGTGAATCCTACTCTAAGCGAAGGAGGGTGCCCATTTACGTTCACAGAAGCGCTTTCTGTGGGAACCCCGGTAGTGATGTCCAGGATTCCTGTGGCAGAGGAGGTATTGACAGATCCTGTGCTACAGGAGATGACATTCTTTGATCCTTATGATTGGAGAGATTGTGCCAAGCGTATTGAATGGGCGCTTGGCCATCGTGAGGAATTGTTGGCTACTCAGCGTAAAACCTATGCCCAGTTGTCGCAACGCACTTGGACAGATGTCGTGAACGAGCACATTCGTGTTCTGGAGGAAATTTCCACTCCTGATTTGAAGGATGCAGTTGTGTGACACCAAAGAAACTATTAATCATGGGTTTTGGTGGTCATGCTCGAAGCGTGGCGGACGTGGCCTTGGCTTGTGGTTATACGCAACTGTTATTTGTTGATGAAGATGCACAGCCCGGTGAAAATTTCCTTGGGCATCCAGTGCTAAGCTCGTTGCACGAACTGGATGTTTTACGGTGCGATGCATTTGCCGCCTCTGGTGATGCAAGAATGCGACAACAGCAATGTCTGGCTTTGGAGAATGCCGGGTTATCTCCGGTTTCGTTGATTGCCCCGTCGGCCAGTATTGGCGTTGGGTGTATTATCTCGCCAGGCTCTTTTGTAGGGCATCAGGCGCATGTGGGCCCTATGGCGATGGTTGGTAAATTCTGTATTATTAATACAGGTGCGGTGGTGGAGCATGAATCCAGTGTTGGAGATTATTCCCATGTTTCTATCAATGCAACCATTGCCGGGCGCAGTCATCTTGGGGCGTTTTCCATGCTTGGGGCAGGTGCGGTTATTATTGATCGGGTTACAGTAGGGGATGATGTAATTATTGGGGCTGGTGGAGTTGTTGTTTCTCCAATTTCCTATCCGGGTATTTACATCGGCGTTCCAGCAAGGAGAGTGAATAATGGTGCGGTATTAGGCTGATAGATTCTCCGCGGCGATTGCGTGGCATCTGCGTGAAGGGTTGGTGTTTATAGGATTGTGATTGGAAATTGGATGCGAATACTGTTGCGGGAAATTTGGTTTTCTCTCTGGGAAATGGTGGGGTGCTCTGATTATGGGGAGAATAAATGAAAGCCAGGGTTGATTTTTCCAATACATTGTGTGGGTTTGCGGCCTTGGCTGTTGTTGTATCTCATTAGGATGGTGCTGCAACGCCAGCAGGTGGCGGGCAACTCGGCCACGGCCAAGGCCCTGGACTACAGCCTCAAGCGCTGGACGGCACTTACGCGCTTCGTCGATGACCCGCAGTTGCCGCCCGATAACAACTGGATCGAGAATCAGATCCGGCCCATTGCCCTTGGGCGCTCGAACTGGTTGTTCGCCGGCAGCTTGCGCGCGGGCCAGCGGGCGGCCGCCGTGATGAGCCTGATCCAGTCAGCGCGCATGAACGGGCATGACTCGTATGCTTACCTCAAGGATGTGCTGACCCGGCTGCCCACGCACAAGGCCAGCCAGATCGGAGAGCTGCTGCCGCATCGCTGGCAGCCCACCGACCTCTGATCGTCAGCCATAGCCGCCAATAGCGGTCAACATGGGTTTGCCGTGCGCTTACCATCCGCACCCAGCAACCCAAAGACAAGAACAAGCTGTATGCCATGCACGCACCGGAGGTCGAGTGCATTGGCAAGGGCAAGGCCAGGAAACCTTACGAGTTCGGCGTGAAGGTCAGCGTGGCGGTAACGCACAGGCAAGGGCTGATGGTGGGCGCACGCAGCTTTACCGGCAACCCCTATGACGGCCACACCTTGGCGGAGCAACTCGAGCAGGTAACGATCCTGACCGAAGACACGGGCCGCAGCCCCAAGCAGGTGGTCGTCGATTTGGGCTTCAGAGGGGTGGATGCACACAACCCGGACGTTGAAATCATCCACCGGGGCAAGTTCAAAAGCCTCACCTCAGCGCATCGGCGCTGGCTCAAGAGAAGGCAAGCGGTAGAGCCTGCGATAGGGCACTTGAAACACGACAACGGCATGGATCGGTGCTGGCTCAAGGGATCCATGGGCGATGCGTTGCACGCGGTGCTGTGCGCAGCCGGCTACAACATCCGCTGGCTGCTGCGGGCGATCGTGCGTTTGAGCCTCGAGGGGCTTTTTGCGCCCCTGCTCGCACGACTGTGGATCTGGGCTGCGGCGCTGGCTATGGCCACGCAGGCGCGCAGAACCCGCTGTGGATCGCTGGGTTGGATGTTGCGGTGAATTTTGCAGGGCCGACTAAATAGCCCCGCCGCAAGGCGGGGGAGGCAAACTACGAACTCAACCGGGGACTTGCGCGTTTTATGCAGGGCGGACTATCGAGGCCAGGCCAGGAATGCCGCGCCTGACGATGCAGTTTGCGCTGGGCCATCCGGGTATGGCGCCCAGGCAAGAATCCTGATAGGGTGCGCCTGGTGCGGCGCCGAAGGGGCCGCCGTGAGGCATGTACAAACCCGCCTTGGAGGCGAAGCAGGCGGGTGGAAAGCAGATTGGCGAAAAGGCGTTTACCTCTGACGTGGCGTCGGGTGGGTCCACTGAACGGGGTGCAGTCTGCCCTGACCCGGGCCAGTTTCAATTTATCATGCCGTACAGCACGTCTTCCCGGTCTCCCCATTCATTGCAGGTGTTATTTCCGTAGATTGTTACGGATTTGTCCTGCATTTGCGCGGCAAGAAGCATTGCATAGATTGACTTGCCTTTAGCCGTGCTAAGGTTAATGGCCCATTGATTATTATTGCCACATCCTGGCGAGCCCGTTTTGGTGCCAGCAGTGAAGAAGAGGAAATTACTGGAGTTCACGATCATCGTAGTCACCTTCCCCGTCGAAGTGCCTGCGTGTGCGTGGCCAATAATCATCGTGGATGCGATGGCAATAAGCAAATATTTGATGTTTTTCATGATGATCCTTTGTTAATCAAAGAGGAGATTCAATATCGGAATGATGCTTGGCATGCTCTTTTCATGGCTGACGCTAAGCGTGGTGCCTGAATATGATGAATATCCATAAATAGATATATAGTACACACCTGCTTGTGGGACCGGAATCGAGCAGCTTTCATTGTTTCCGCCTAGCAAGGGGCGGCAATCATATTCAGCCAATGTCGGGGCGGCGCCATACCTGACATACAGATCCGCATCGCCTGTGCCGCCACTGATCTGGATAAGCAGATTCTTGGCACCGTATGGGACAGAGACGCTGAAATTCTGCATGCTATATTGCGTGCCAGACAAGTTCGTTTGGAGCAGGGGGGTCACACTGCGCGCCGAACCAGATTTTTGGAAGACTGCGGTCACGGTTGTGTTGGCGTTGATCGTAAACACGCATGTTCCCGTCCCTGTGCAGGAACCCCCACTCCAGCCAACGAAAATACTATCCGATGCCGGCGTGGCCGTGAGTGTGACAATGGAACCTACGGCAAGGCTCTCGTTGCAAAGGGATCCGCAATAGAGTGTTCCGCCGGTGCGCGCAACCGTTCCCGTACCGTTGCCTACATTCGCGACAGACAGTGCCGCCTGAGGCGTATAGGCAAACGTGGCGGTCACGCTCTTGGCTGCGTTCATTGCCACCGAGCAACTTGTTGCGCTACCCGCACACGCGCCGCTCCACCCCGTAAAGGTATGGCCCGCACTGGGAGTCGCTGTCAGCGTGACACTGGTTCCCGCGGGGTAGCTTTCCGAGCAATCGCTTCCGCAATTGATGCCGCTGGGGGAACTGGTCACTGTTCCGGTGCCTGTTCCGGATTTTGCGACTGACAAGGTATAAAACGTACCACCCCCCAGGACATTCACTGCAGCCGCCACATTGATGCGCGGCTTGGAAATGCCATTGCGGTAATCGACAACAGGTGTTCCTGTTGAGGTGAGTGCAGATAACACTGAATCAACCGATGACGCGGGTGATTTCTGTTTCAGCACAGCCCAGGCCCCGGCCACATGGGGCGCCGCCATGGATGTGCCGTTCCAATTGCCGTAACCGCCATAAGGGATGGGCGCGTAAATGAGTGAACCAGGCGCAAGCAGATTCAGGAACGATGCAGAATTGGAATAGCATGCGACCGAGTCGATTGCAGATGGAGGCGCGCTACTACATGAACCAAGTGTGTAGCCCGCGGCATCCCAGGTGGCGCCAACGCTGACGGCGGAGGAAATGCATCCGGGAGCGCCCATGCTGTCGGTATATCCATCGTTTCCGGATGAAATTACCGTGGCAATGCCATTGGACCGCAAGGTATCAATAATGGCCTTTTGCGAGCTGTTGGCGGCGTCGCAGTTTGCGGAATATCGCCCGCCTCCCAGGCTCATATTCACAGATGCAATATTGTAGGAGGCTCTTAGTGCGTTTACTCGCTCCAATCCCCTGATCTGGTCGGAGGTCCAAGTCAGTGCGCATGCCGACCCTCCGCAAGAGGGATGTGTAGAAGGGAACGCGGAAAAAACCTGTATTGCGATGATATTCGCGCCTCGCGCCACCCCCTGCGCACCTGCCGCGATGCCTGCGACATGGGTTCCGTGGTCACATTCGCTAGGCGCACAGACGCCGCTCGCATAAGGCATGGCGGAATTGGCGGCGGTGGATTCATTGCCCCCGCCCGGGCAAATGGATTGGCTTGTGGCGTTGCTTGTCGAATAGCAGGCTTCCGAGACAACCCGGCCGGCCAGGTCCGGGTGGTTCTTATCCACACCGGTGTCGAGAATGGCCACGGTCTGGCCGTTTCCACTGTAGCCGTTGAAACTACCGCCACTGAGGCCCACCAGTGGAACGCTTTGGGCCAAAGTGGCTTTCGCGGCCCTGTCCTCCTCAATGGAAATGACCTCCGTCATTTTGGTGAGTTCATCCAGCTCGGCTTCTGTAACCTCCAGCCCCATGAACGGGATGGTGCTGAACGGTTTGGGCTGGCGGTTTGACTCCGCGAGCAAGGGGAGCTTGGAAAGTACCGTTCTTTGAGCGGCAGCGATTTCCGACCGCTGTGCAGCTTGTTCCGCTTGTTCCAGTTTGCCTTCGGGGGCAAATGGCACCCTGATGCCCACGATGACCCGCACCGTGCCGCTTTCCTTGGCCTCGCTCTTGAGTGCAGAGAGGGTGGCCGTGATATTCGAGTCCCGTGTAGCCGATAACGGAGCGGCTTGCGGGTTGCCCAGAATGATGCGCTCGGCGGACAAGGCTTGAGAGCCGGTGAATGCCGCGCCCGCAATGATGGCTGCTTGCAAGGGTCTCAAAAGGCATTTTCTTATATTCTGGATACATTGCATGATTGTGGCCCTACATGTATTTGCAAATTACATCGGTGCAGAACGAATGACCTTTTGGTCGCCTCTTCTGGGTCAGATGGGAAAATCGGATATTTGAATTCTGGGAGATATTGGTGTTGGTGCAACACCCCATGCCGCCTGAAAAGTGGTGCACCTGGCTCTCGATCGTTAATGTAACAAAAAATTCGAACTGCGCCGAGATATGGTGGTGTTGGGGCATCAAGGGCACATGCCGGCTTTCGGTTTCCGCAGGGCGGGGGGGAGCGGAAGCCTCCCTTATCGTGGGAGACGCGTGGGCCGGATCTGCCAGCGCGCCAGGCACAGCAGGGTTGTGGCCGTCATGTACTTGGCCACACTGAGCCAAGAATTGAAAATGCGTGACTCGCCCACCAGACGCATGTTCATAGAGACTGGTACTTCCATGATGCATAGCCCGGCGCGGCGCGCCATGAGCAGTGCGCCGAGGTCCTGGTGGTCCAGCAGGGTTGCCTCGCGTGAGGCCAGGACGGCCATCGCGTCGCGGTTGTACAGGCGGAATCCCGAGGTGAGGTCGCGCAGATCAAACCCGGCGAGCTGGCGAAACCAGTGCCAGGCCAGCTGGCGCAGTCGGCTGGCGCGTTCTGGAAAGGCGCCAATCACCAGGTCGGCCTGGTCTCTTGCATTCAGCAAGGTGGGAATTTCGTCGACTTCATGTTGCCCATCGGCGTCCATGGTGATAACAGCCTGGTAGCCATTGCGCAAGGCGTAGCGGATGCCAGCCTGCATACCGCCCCATGCACCCACGGGCAGTACGGGGGTGAGTACCCGCGCACCAGCGGCCTTGGCGATGGCACCTGTGTCATCGGTACTTTGGTCGTTGACGACCAGCACGTCATGCCAGCCTGCTGCGCTGAGGCTTTGCAGCACGCTGCCTATGGTGGCTGCCTCGTTTCGTGCGGGAATGACGATGAGAATCTCTTTGCTTGAGCGAGAGGGCAAGGGGTCTGGCAGCGCGAGTGCGTACTGACCTGCTATGCGCCGTGCGCAGGCGGCCATGGAGAAGTGTTGCTGTAGGGCTTTTTGGCCAGCGCACCCCGTGCGGGCGCGCAACGTGGCGTCGTTTTGCATCTGGGCGATGGCGGTCTGCCATGCTGCCACGTCTTCCGGTGGGGCGAGCAGGCCAGCACCTGCCGTGCGCACCACCCAGGGCATGCCAGAGCCTTCAAGGTCAGAAACGATGCAGGGCTTGGCGTGTCGCATGGCTTCGAGAATTGCGATGCCGAAAGCCTCGGTGCGCTCGCGTGATGCGAGGCAAAAAACGTCGCATTGGGCTAGCAGCGCATGTTTCTCTTCGTCGTCCACATTGCCCAGGAGGCGAATTTTGCAGGGGCCATCGGCCGGTTGGCTGGCGTCAATCAGGGCCTGCAGTTGACCACGCAATTCACCTTCGCCAATGATGAGAAGTTGCACATTTGGCAGGGGGGCCGCTGCCTGAATGAGAGTTTCAAACCCCTTGTAGTAGGTGAGTCGGCCAATCGACAGCAGACGCAATGCGCCGTGGTGCCAGTGGGGTGTGTCTGCGGTTGCCGTGTCTGGTCGGGTGTCCACATTGCCCAGGCCCAGCGGTACGACAGCGCAGCGGTCATGCCAAGCCCGCAAGGGCTCACTGTATTGCAGATAGGGGGGGGAGGTGACGACGATGCGCGCAGACCGTCGCAGTAGGGCTTGCTCAAATGGCCGGTAGAGCCGGTATGCGAGCGCGACAGCAAAACTGATCTTGGAAACCACCACGTCGGAATGCCAGTGCACGACCCACGGCACCTTGTGCGCGCACACAAGGGTTAGCACCCACAAGGCAGAGTTATTCGGCATGTGCAGGTGCAAGACGTCTGGCCGGAGTTGGCGTATGGCGCGACTCAGTGCGCGCCTGAAGCCCAGTGCGATGGGGGCATAGGTCACGTTGAATTGCACCGGAACCCGCGTCAGCCAGGCTGGGTCGCCTGGCTGGGGCGTGCCATGCACCAATGCGTGGGCCTCGATGCCCTGGCGTTGCTGTGCGGCAATGAGGTCGGCCAGGACGACTTCCATGCCGCCGCGGTGCGGGGGGAAGAATTTGCCCACATGGAGTACGCGCATGGGATGCAAAGCGCTTCAGCGCCGGGGTGTAGGAGGAGGAGATGCCAGTTGGTTTCTGACAGCACGGTATTGGGCGTTGCGGGGATCAAGGGCAATGGCCTGATCCAGATCGCCCAGTGCGCTGTCGCGCTCCCCCCGGTTGTAGTGCACCATGGCACGCCCGTAGAAAGCGAGCGCAGAGGGGGACCGTGCAATCAGCTTGTCCAAGAGCTCCATGGCTTCGGCGGATTGGCCCGCGCGCCCGAGTGCAATGCCCAGTTTTAGGCGGAGCTCGGTGTCATTCGGGTTCCGGGCCAGCAGGTCGCGGTAGTCATCGATGGCGATCTTGAATTGCTGTGCTGCCTGAGCAGCCTCGGCACGCCGTTGCCGGATCGTTGGTTCCAGGTGGCGGTTGATCGGGTCCGCGTCGAGCTGTACCAGCGCGTTGCTCAGGTTGGTCAGTGCGTGGTCAATTTGGCCCAGGGCCAGTTGAGATTCGCCGATATGGTAGGTCAGCGCAGGGCTGCGGTTGCCCATGGCTTGGGCGGCTGCGAGGTATTTCAAGGCTTCCAGATGCTGGCCTTTGTGCTGCAGCGTGGCACCCATGTTCAGATTGGCCATGGCCCCTATGCCGCCCAAGTCATTCAGCAACAGCGCGGTCTTGAAATTGCGTTCAGCCTGGTCAAAAAGCCGTTGTTGCAGGTAATAGTTACCGAGGTTGTTGAATGCGCGGCTGCGCCCCACGGCATTGGCGGGTGCGTCGAGGGCTACCTTCTCCGTTGCGTCTTGCCAGGCGGTGCCTTCGTCTTTCAGCGACCAGGCCCTTTCAAAAGCCAGGGCACCCAGCATCAACCCCAGAACGATGCCCAGTATGTAAATAGTGCGGGGCTTGAGCCCCGTCATGACAATGGCCAACAAGCCTGGCAGTGCCACCGCCCAAAGGTAGCTGCGGTAAAGCACGAACGGATCCTGAATCCATACCGTAGAAAACTCGGTGACATACCACAGGACCGGGAACAGTGTGAACAAGCCCACGGCAGACCAGATGTCTCGCCGCTGCAGCAAAGCCCAAAGGGCGGCTACCCCCAGGCCGACATACAGCAAGGCACCGGCCAGGTGCCAGGGCGAGGTGAAACCCAGAGGAAAGGGAGGGCGCAGGTCGACAGACATCCAGCCTGCATAGGGCAGCACCCAGCGCACGCCATAGGCGATGAATAGCGCGGCCTCGTTGAGGATGCTCAAGGGATAAATCGTTTCAGAAATCCCGGGGCGAATGGCTTCCAGTTGCTGAACGAAGGCCATCGATTGGCCGTCGAAAGGTTTCCCAATCAGATGGCCGTAAATCTGAAAAAATGCTGTGGCCGCTAACGCCGAGATGGCCAGAGCGATGGCGGTGGCAATAGCCAGTGTTTTTTTATTCGGGCGGCGGATAAAGATGTAGATCGGCACCATCAAGGAGAGGGTGGCCAGCGCATATTCCTTCGAGAGGATGGCAAAGACAAAGGCACAGGCTGTCAGGGCAATCCATCCGGGCTTTCTGGATTCAAGCCAGCGCACGAAGGCCCAGCATGCCACCACGGAAAAGAGCGTGGCCATCAGGATGGAGCGCTGGATCAGGTATGCCACGGCATAAACGGCGACCGGGTTGAGCGCAAAAATGACCAGCGCAACCTGGCTGGCGGCGCTGCGCGAGGCTGTGAAATGCGGTAGCGCAGCGGTGTCCTCGGAAAACTGCGCATGACTGAGGATGCGACTGACCAGGGCTTGAATAGCGAAGATGTTGGCCAGGTGGATGGCGATGTTAAATAGCCGCTGCTTCCACCAACCTTCGCCAAAAATTCCATCGATCCAAACAAAGCTCCCGTAGGAGAGCATGCGCTGCTTGAATTCGGTCAGGCTGCCATAGCCCGAGAAGATGGTTCCGTTTTTGAGCAGGTTGTCGTCAAAAAGCAGGGTGTTTTGCAGACCGGGAAGGTAAATTCCCAGCGTCACAACAACCAAGAAGAGGGCGAACCCGTAGCGCGCCTGGAAAAATTGCTTCATCGTAAGCGTTGGCATTCAGTGGTTGGGATGCCCCGCAGAGGGCTTGGCGAAGGGGCGATGGTACCGCCGGAGTGTGACGTGAAATGCCGCAGGATGTGGAAGTGGTCTTCAAAGAAGACCTCCTCCAGCGCCGCCACGTCATGTAAGGGAACCCAAGTGGCCTGTGCTGCATCGTCTCCGCCTCGCACTGCGGGCTGGGGCAAATCGTCAGAGAGCACGAAGTAATGCGCATGCGTGATGGTGCGCCCGCGCTGGCTGCGGTCCGGGTGGTCGAACACGGTGACCTGTTGCAGCGCGGCGCGCCAGGTGGCCTCGGGCAAGGCGCAAGCGGTTTCTTCCGCCAGCTCGCGCAGGCACGATTGCCAGAGTGTGTCGCGTGGCTCGAGGAATCCACCGGGCAGAGCCCACAGGCCTTTGCCCGGGGCGTGGGCGCGGCGTATCAGCAGCACATGGTTCTGGCTGCGCACGACGGCATCGACGGTGACGAAGACCGGGGGGTAGGGCGCGCCCGCCCAGGCAGCGCGGTAGCCGCGCAGTGTCTGCCATTCCTCTTGCAGCACCAGATAGCCAGGTTGGCGGGCGAACTGCGCCAGCAGCGCTTGTGTTGCCGGGGGAATGTCCGCCGCAAGGGGCGCGATTGCGGCGGCGATGGTCTCGGGCGTGGCGCCGAAGTAGGCGTCGCGGATCGTGGTGGCGTCGATGCTGCCTTGGCGCTCCATGCGGATCAGCGGCCAGCCGGGAAAGGCATGCAGGTAATCGCTGCTGGCGTCCTTGAAGTGGCCCACGAGCCCAATGCTCGCCTGGGGTGCTGTGTGGCGCGCCACTGTCTCGCGCACGGTCTGCGCCCAGACCGGCTCGTCGTAGCAGTCGCGCACGGGCAGTACGGTCAGGCGTGCGGCATCGTGCGCAGGCAGGGCGTCGCGCAGCATGGCCGCGCGTTCCTGCCAGGTGAAGGGGTTCTTGGCGGAGCGCGCCTGGTAGGCCGATCCGACGATGGCGATCGCGTGGTGCGCGCGCGCGAGCGCCTCGCGCAGCAGGGCGACATGGCCGGCGTGAACCGGCTGGAAGCGGCCGATGAGGATGGCGGCGTCGTACATGGGCGCGCTCGTTGCTATTGAAAAAAGAGCTGCTAGCGCTTGCTGGAAGGGCGCTAGCGACCGATTTCTTCTTAAAGTCCTGCGGCGGCGCGCAGCGCGGCGGCCTTGTCCGTCTTTTCCCAGGTGAATTCGGGCTCCTCACGGCCAAAGTGGCCGTAAGCCGCCGTTTTGGCGTAGATCGGGCGCAGCAGGTCAAGCATCTGGATGATGCCCTTGGGGCGCAGGTCGAAGTGCGCCGCCACCAGCTTGGCGATCTCTGCGTCGGGAATCACGCCCGTGCCTTCGGTGTAGACCGTGATGTTCATGGGGTGCGCCACCCCAATGGCGTAGGCCACCTGGATCTGGCACTGGCGCGCCAGACCGGCGGCGACGACGTTCTTGGCCACGTAGCGTGCGGCGTAGGCGGCGCTGCGGTCGACCTTCGTCGGGTCCTTGCCGCTGAACGCGCCGCCGCCGTGCGGGCAGGCGCCGCCGTAGGTGTCCACGATGATCTTGCGCCCGGTCAGGCCGCAATCGCCCTGCGGCCCGCCGATGACGAAGCGGCCCGTGGGGTTGATGAGGTACTTGGTGTCCTGCAGCCAGGCCGAAGGCAACACGGGCTTGATGATCTCCTCGATGATGGCTTCGGTGAAGCTGGCCTTCATCTTGGTGGCCGTCTCGCTCTGGTCTGGGCTGTGCTGGGTGGAGAGCACCACGGTGTCGATGCTGTGCGGCTTGCCGTCCACGTAGCGCATCGTCACTTGCGACTTGGCATCGGGGCGCAGGAAGGGCAGGCGGCCGTCCTTGCGCAATTGGGCCTGGCGCTCGACCAGGCGGTGCGCGTAGTAGATGGGCGCGGGCATCAGCTCGGGCGTTTCGTCGCAGGCGTAGCCGAACATCAGGCCCTGGTCGCCAGCGCCGGTGTTCAGATGGTCGTCGCTGGCGTGGTCCACGCCCTGGGCGATGTCATTCGATTGCTTGTCATAAGCCACCAAGACCGCACAGCCTTTGTGGTCGATGCCGTACTCGGTGTTGTCGTAGCCGATGCGCTTGATGGTGTCGCGCGCCACCTGGATGTAGTCGACGTGGGCGTTGGTGGTGATCTCGCCGGCCAGCACGACGAGGCCGGTGTTGGTCAGCGTTTCGGCCGCTACGCGCGAGCGCGGGTCTTGTTCAAAGATTGCGTCGAGGATGGCGTCCGAGATCTGGTCTGCGACCTTGTCGGGATGGCCCTCGGAGACGGATTCGGAAGTGAAGAGAAAGTCGTTCGCCATTTGTGAATAAACTCCGGTGTTCTGGCATTTGGGGCGTTGCCCTCGGCCTTTGGAGCTTTGGCGAACGCTTTAGCAGTGTTTTTTACCGTCGCCCTGCAAGTTGCTCAGTTAACTCAGCGACCTTTCTATTCTAATGCCAACGCTGTTGCGCCTCTTCTCCGTGCTGCCTTTGTGGCTGCTCCATGGCCTGGGCTGGACTATGGGGTGGCTGGTGTTCGTGCTTTCGCCCCGCTACCGTCACCGCTTCGTCGAGAACGCGGCCCGCGCGGGCTATGCTTTTGCCCAGGTGCGGGCGGCCGTGGGGCATGCCGGGCGCATGGCCGCCGAGCTGCCGCGCCTGTGGCTGGGCGAGCTGCCCGCATGCCGTTTTGAGAACGCGGAATGTGTCGAGCGTGCCTGGGCCGCGGGCAAGGGCATTGTTTTCCTGACGCCGCATATCGGCTGCTTCGAGCTGTCCGTGCAGGCAGCGGCGCAGCGCTGGTCGTCTGTGCATGGACCGATCACCATTCTTTACCGGCCGGCGCGTCAGCCCTGGTTGGCGCGGGTCATGCGCACTGCGCGCAACCGCCCCGGTGTGCAGGCCGTGCCCACCGAGCTGACGGGCGTGCGCCGCATGATCAAGGCGCTGCGCCGGGGCGAAGCCGTGGGGCTGCTGCCTGACCAGGTGCCGCCGCAAGGGCAGGGCCTGTGGGCCCCTTTTTTTGGCCGCGATGCCTACACCATGACGCTGGCCGCCCGGCTGGTGCAGCAGACCGGTGCAGCCGTGGTGTTGGCGCGTTGCGAGCGCGAGCCCTGGGGGCGGGGCTACGTGCTGTATCTGGAGGAGTTGTCGGTGCCCCTTTCTGAATCGTTGGACGCTGCCGTGTTGCAGATCAACCAGGCCATGGAGCGCGTCGTGCGCGCCTGCCCGGCGCAATACCTGTGGGGCTATGCGCGCTACAAGCAGCCGCGCGGCGAGGCCAAGCCATGATGTCGCGTCTGGGCGTCTGGCTCATGCGGCGCATGGCGGTGCTGCCGCTGCCGGTACTGCGTGCGCTGGGATGGCTGCTGGGCCAGCTGCTGTACGTGCTGGCCGCACCGCGCCGCCGCATTGCCTTGCGCAATCTGGAACTGTGCTACCCCCAGGCCAGCGCTGCGCAGCGCCGCGCCTGGGCGCGCGAGACCTTTGTGCGCTTTTGCCAGGCCTGGCTCGACCGCAGCTGGCTCTGGTCGGCACCGCAGGCCGTAGTACGCGCGCGGGTGCAATTGCACGGTGCGCTGCATGAGCTGGAGGGCGATGCGCCCACCATTTTGTTTGCGCCGCACTTTTACGGCATGGATGCAGGCGGGCTGGCGCTGCCGCTGCACACCACGCGGCCATTCACGTCAATCTTCTCCACGCACCCCGATCCGGTGGTGGACGCCTGGTTCATGGCGGGGCGCCAGCGTTTTGGCGACGTGCGCATGCTCAACCGTGCCGATGGCGTCAAACCCATCATCGCCAACCTGCGCAAGGGGGGATTGCTGTACCTGCTGCCGGACATGGACTTTGGCCGCAAGGAGTCCATCTTCGTGCCCTACTTCGGCGTGCCGGCGGCCACGGTGCCCTCGCTGTCGCGCTTCGCGCGCCTGGGGCGGGCCAAGGTGCTGGGCATGTACACGCGCATGACCCCTACGGGCTACGTGGCAGAGATCACGCCGGCCTGGGAGGGCTTCCCGACCGACGACGTGGACGCCGACACCGCGCGCATGAACCGCGAGTTGCAGGCCGTCATCGACACCATGCCGGGCCAGTACTACTGGGTGCACAAGCGCTTCAAGACGCGGCCTGAGGGTGAAGCGTCGGTTTATTGATGTTTTTGGCCTCTAGCCCTTGAGGGGCGAGCGCTAGTAGCTATTTATTTTGGAGCAAAAAGCGGCCCAGCTCCTGTGCCACGCGGGCGGGCTGCTCATGCACGATCCAGTGCGATGCACCCTCGGCGGGCCGCAGCTGCAGTTCAGGCACCCAATCCGGCAGTCCATCAAGCAGGCCGGGCAGCAGTGCGGGATCGTCCATGCCCCAGAGCACCAGCGTCGGCACGGATACCGTGAGCATCTCTGGCGGCAGGGTCAGCGCCATCACGCTGTCGTCCCCGGGGCGCGGTGGGCGCAAGGGGCTGGCGCGGTAGTAGTTGCAGGCACCCGTAAGACCCTGCGCCCACAGGTCGCGGTACTGCGCGCGGACGGCGTCGGTCAGCCAGGCCGGGGGCTGGCCCGCAGGCGTGTCGAAAAAGCCGAACAGGCGTTGGTAACCGTTGGCGGACAACAGGGCTTCGGCATCCGGGCGGCACAGGAAATGCATGTACTGGCTTGCATCCTGCTGCGCCGGGCTGTGCTGCAGCTCGCGCAGGAACGCGCCGGGGTGGGGCGAGTTGATGATGGCCAGGCGCTCCATGCATTGGGGCTGCTGGTTGGCCAGGTTCCAGGCCACGGCGCCGCCCCAGTCGTGGGCCACCAGCGCGGCCAGTGGGGCATTCGGACTTTCGAGGGCAATCAGCGCGGCAAGGTCGCGCACCAGGTGCTTGGCGCGGTAGGCCTCGACCTCGGCGGGGGTGCTGGAGCGCCCAAAGCCACGCAGAAAGGGGGCCACGCAGCGGTAGCCACCGTGTTCGGGGCGGGCGAAGTGGGCCAGGAGTTCGTCCCAGATGAAGGCGCCCTCGGGAAAACCGTGCAGAAACAGCAGCACGGGGCGGCCCGGTGCGCCGCTGGCATGGCAGTGCAGGTGGATGCCGTGCGGCAGCGGATGGACGATGGATTCGATCATGGCGCTATGCTTTCAGGAGCTTCTAGCGCACATGGAGTGGGCGCTCAGCTGGGTTTTGATGGGGAATCAGTGTCCGCTTCGGCTTCGGCTTGGGCTTCGGCGGCATTCACTGGCACGTCGCCGGCCTGGGCGCCTGTGGGGTGAGACCACTGCCACAGCAGCTCCGCCACCTCGTCCACGCCTTGCCGTTTCAGCGCGGAGAACATCTTCACCTCGCCGCCGCCTGCTTGCAGTCGCGCGATCGACAGTGCTTTGGCCTGCTCCGCGCGGGTGAGCTTGTCGGCCTTGGTCAGGAGCACGAGGAACTTCAGGCCCTCTTCCACGCGCGGACGCACGACTTCGAGCAAGGCTTCGTCGAGCTCGGTCATTCCCAGGCGTGGGTCACACAGCAGCACGATGCCGGTCAGGCCCTTGCGGCTTACCAGGTAGTTGGCCATGACCTGTTGCCAGCGCTGCTTGTCGCTGCGCGACACGGCAGCGTAGCCATAGCCTGGCAGGTCGGCCAGCACTGCGTCCATCTGGCCCTGCTTGCCCAGGGCGAACAGGTTGATGTGCTGCGTGCGCCCTGGCTTCTTCGAGGCGAAGGCC
This sequence comes from Paenacidovorax caeni, assembly GCF_001298675.1. Classification (GTDB taxonomy): domain Bacteria; phylum Pseudomonadota; class Gammaproteobacteria; order Burkholderiales; family Burkholderiaceae_C; genus Paenacidovorax; species Paenacidovorax caeni. Next base: position 31,680 of record NZ_CYIG01000030.1, on the reverse strand, counting down.
AGCTGGCGCTGCTGGGTCAGGGTGTTGATGCAGGTGGATTTGCCCGCGTTGGAGCGGCCCACGAAGGCGATTTCGGGCACCTCGACGGCAGGCAATTGGTGCAACTGGGCGGCCGTGGTGAAGAAACGGGCCGTGTGCATCCAGTTCACGGCCAATTTGGCTTGCGAAGTGGGCGTAATCGAAGCCGCTTTAGATGCAGCGCAAAGCTTGGTCATGGAAGATGGAGGTGCTGTAATCCCTCATTGTAGAATCGCGCAGATTTTTGCTGACATAACCAGACGTCCCTCGATATGAAGTTGCTCGCCTCCCTGCTGACGGCTGCCGTGCTGGTAGCTCCCGCTTTCCCGGTCTTTGCGGCAGATCCCGCACCCGCCAAGCCTGACTTGGTCAAGGGCGAGGCCAGCTACTCCGCAGTCTGTGCCGCCTGCCACGGCGTGGACGGCAATTCGTCGGTCGTGACCCAGCCGAGCCTGGCGCAGCAGCATCCTGAATACCTGGTCAAGCAGCTGCAGGAATTCAAGTCCGGCAAGCGCGCCGATCCCATCATGGCTGGCATGGCCGCCATCCTGTCCGACGAGGACATGAAGAACGTCAGCTACTGGCTCGCGTCCCAGAAGGCCAAGCCGGGTGCCGCCAAGGACAAGGAGCTCGTCTCCCTGGGTGAGCGCATCTACCGCGGCGGCCTGCAAGACCGCCACATCGCTGCCTGCGCAGGCTGCCACAGCCCTAATGGCGCTGGCATTCCGGCGCAGTACCCGCGCCTGTCAGGCCAGCACGCTGACTACACGGTGACGCAGCTGGTCGCTTTCCGCGACGGCAAGCGCGCCAACAGCGCCCAGATGGCGGGTGTGGCAGCCAAGATGAGCGACCGTGAAATCAAGGCCGTGGCCGATTACATTGCTGGTTTGCGTTAATTGATATAAATCAACGTTTCGGGCGCTGCAGTCATCGGCCCCGGAACCTTTCGCCCACGCACAACCCCAAAAAGGGCGGGCCCATCGCAAAAGATGGCCCCGCCTTTTTATTTTGGCCTCCGCCATGACCGACTCCACCCACGGCCTACGCATCCAATCCCGTTCGCAGGCGCTGCGCGCTGCCGTGGAGCTGCTGTCTTCGATGCGTTTTGCCATCGCGCTCTTGACGGTGATCTGCATTGCCTCGGTCATCGGCACGGTGTTCAAGCAGCAGGAGCCGGTCAACAACTATGTGAACCAGTTCGGCCCCTTCTGGGCCGAGCTGTTTCTGGCGCTCAAGCTCAACGCTGTCTACAGCGCCTGGTGGTTCCTGCTGATCCTGGCCTTCCTGGTCGTCAGCACGTCCCTGTGCATCGCACGCCACACGCCCAAATACCTGGCCGATCTGCGCAACTACAAGGAAAACATCCGGGTGCAGAACCTACAGGCCTTTCACCACAAGGCCCAGGCGGACCTTGAGGGCGAAACTGCCGAAGTGGCAGCGCGCCGCATCGGCGGCATGCTGGTGGGGGGCGGCTGGAAGGTGCGCCTGCAGCAGCGCCAGACGCCGCAGGGCGAGGGCTGGATGGTGGCCGCCAAGACGGGGGGCGCACACAAGATCGGCTACATCGCTGCACACAGTGCCATCGTGTTGATCTGTCTGGGGGGGCTGCTCGATGGCGACCTCATCGTGCGCGCGCAGATGTGGCTGGGCGGTAAGACGCCCTACGCGGGCGGCGGACTGATTTCCGAGGTAAAGCCTGAGCACATCCTGTCCGAGCGTAATCCCACTTTCCGCGGCAATCTGCTGGTTGCCGAAGGCACGCAGTCGAGCACGGCCATCCTGGCGCAGTCCGACGGCGTGCTGCTGCAGGAACTGCCTTTTGCCGTGGAGCTGAAGAAGTTCATCGTTGAGCACTATTCCACCGGCATGCCCAAGCTCTTCGCCAGCGAGGTGGTGATCCACGACAAGGCGACGGGCGAGCAGGTGCCCGCGCGCATCGAGGTCAACCATCCTTTCGGCTACAAAGGCATCGAGATTTACCAGTCCAGCTTCGACGATGGCGGCTCCCTGGTAAAGCTGCGCGCCGTACCCATGGCAGCGGGCGTACAGCCTTTCGACGTGCAGGGCACGATTGGCGGGCAGACGCGTCTGACCAGCGACGAGGCCGGCCAGGCGCTGACGCTGGAGTTCACCGCGCTGCGCACCATTAACGTGGAGAACTTCGGCGATGACGGCACCAGCTCCGGCGCCGATGCGCGCAAGGTTGACTTGCGCTCGTCCATCGACGCGCGCCTGGGCGCGGGCAATAAGACCGTGAGCAAGAAGGAGCTGCGCAACGTCGGGCCCAGCATCAGCTACAAGCTGCGCGACGCGGCGGGGCAGGCGCGCGAATTCCACAACTACATGCTGCCCGTGGACATGGGGGACGGTGGGTCTGTCTTCCTGCTGGGTGTGCGCGAGACCCCGGCCGAGCCTTTCCGCTACCTGCGCGTTCCTGTCGATGACCAGGGCAGCATGCAGGGCTTCGTGCAGTTGCGCGCCGCGCTGAACGATCCCGCCCTGCGTGAGCGGGCTGTGCGCAACTACGTCGGGCGTGCAGTCGATGGCACGCGCAAGGAGCTGGCCGAGCAGCTCACCCTCTCGGCGCAGCGTGCCCTGGCTCTGTACGCCGGCGGGCGCGGCGAGGACGGCAAGTGGCGCGGCGGCTTTCCGGCGATTTCCGATTTCATGGAGGCCAACGTGCCTGAGGGCGAGCGTGAGCGTGCTGGCGAGGTGCTGGTGCGCATCCTCAATGGTGTGCTGTACGAGTTGGCGCAGCTTGCCCGCGAGCGCGCAGGCCTGGCGCCCATGGAGCCTGGTGCGCAAACCCAGACCTTCATGACGCAGGCAGTGTTTGCGCTCAGCGATGCCCAGATCTACCCCGCACCCATGGCGTTTGAGCTGCAGGACTTCAAGCAGGTGCAGGCCAGTGTGTTCCAGGTGGCACGTGCCCCTGGCAAGAACGTGGTGTACCTGGGGTGTGCCTTGCTCATCCTGGGCGTCTTTGCCATGCTCTACGTGCGCGACCGGCGCATCTGGGTGTGGCTGGCGCCGCAAGGCGGCCGTACCCACGCCACCATGGCCCTGTCGTCGAACCGCAAAACGTTTGACGGCAACCGGGAATTTGCCCAGCTCAGCCAGAAACTCATCGGCACCCCGCCACCGTCTTCACCGCCAGGAGCCTCCGCATGAACACCGCGACCACCACCACGCTGACCCTGAATGAAGGCTATTTCGCGCGCCGCAACGGGTTTGATTGGCTGTTCGCCGTACTCGTCGTGGCGGGGGGGCTGTGGGCGCTGCAGCGCTACGGTGCGTACATGGACGTGTACGAGAAGGGCATTCTGCTCGGCTCCATTCCCTGTGCCATCTGGCTGGGATGGTTCTGGCGCCCGCTGTCGGTGCTCATGCTGGGGGTGGCCGCGCTGTCGCTGCTGGCTGTGGGCCTGTACCAGCAGGACGGTGCGGGCAGCCTGGCGCGCGCCGACACCGTGTTCGGGCTCAAGTACTTCCTGTCGAGCCAGTCCGCCATCCTCTGGATGAGCATGCTGTTCTTCATGAGTACGCTTTTCTACTGGATCGGAATGTTCACGCGCGGCAGCCAGGGGCAGGGCAGTGGCGAGGTGATGGCGTTGATCGGCTCGCGCCTGGCCTGGGTGGGCGTGACGTTGGCGCTCATTGGCACCATGGTGCGCTGGTACGAGAGCTACCTGGTCGGCCCGGACGTGGGCCACATCCCGGTGAGCAACCTCTACGAGGTGTTCATCATGTTCTGTTGGATGACGGCGCTGTTCTACCTGTACTACGAGCAGCACTACGGCACGCGCGCGCTGGGTGCCTTCGTCATGCTGGTGGTCAGCGCGGCGGTGGGCTTCCTGCTGTGGTACACGGTGGTGCGCGAGGCGCACGAGATTCAACCGCTGGTGCCTGCGCTCAAGAGCTGGTGGATGAAGCTGCACGTGCCGGCCAACTTCATCGGCTATGGCACCTTCGCGCTCGCGGCCATGGTGGCGTTTGCCTACCTCATCAAACAGCAGGCTGGCGAGACGCGCTGGTACAAGCTCGCGCCGCTGTGGTTGCTGGGCGTGGTGCTGTGCTTCGAGCCGATCGTGTTCCGCCAGGGGGCGGCCGATGGCGGCAGCAGCTACTGGATGGTGTACTTCGGCATCTCGGCGTTGATCGTGGGCGGCATCCTGTTGGCGCGCAAGCGCATTGCGGCGCAACTGCCGGGTTTTGAGATCCTGGACGACCTGATGTACAAGTCGATCGCCGTCGGGTTCGCTTTCTTCACGATTGCCACCGTGCTGGGGGCGCTCTGGGCGGCCGAAGCTTGGGGCGGCTACTGGAGCTGGGACCCGAAGGAAACCTGGGCGCTGATCGTCTGGCTGAATTACGCCGCTTGGCTGCACATGCGCTTGGTCAAGGGGCTGCGTGGCACGGTGTCGGCGTGGTGGGCGCTCACGGGGTTGGTGGTGACGACGTTCGCTTTCCTTGGCGTGAACATGTTCCTCTCGGGCCTGCACAGCTACGGCACCCTGTGAGGCATGTCCCTCGGCAATAAAAAGGCCCTGCAGTGCAGGGCCTTTTGTTATTCTTTTGATAGCTGCTAGCGCTTTCTGGATAAGGGCTAGGGCCGTATTTTATTAAATGTCTTAATTGCTGCCTTGATCAGGCCGCCTGGGCCGGGCGCAGCGGCGCGCGCATCTGGCGCGTTACCGGGTCGATGTGGCCCGTGGGGATTTGGTAGGCCCGCTCGTCGAACAGATCAATGCCGCAGGGCAGGTTTTCCAGCCAGTCGAAAAAGGCGTTGATGGCGGGCTTGCCCAGGATCGGTGCGCCGTGCTGCGGCACGAGCATGGCAATGTCGAGCTGCCGCGCCATGCGCACCCACAGGCGCAGGATCTTGTTGGAGACCATGTAGCGGCGATGGAAGCCTTCCATGCGCGGGATGTGTGCCGCCAGGTCCGTCACGGGCACGCGCGCTTCGGCACCGGTGGTGAGCGACACGCCCAGGTCGCCGGTGAAGAGGATACGGCTCACCGGGTCGTAGAAATGGAAATTGCCTTCCGAGTGCATGAAGTGCGCGGGCAACAGCACCAGTTCATGGCGCCCCAGGGGCAGGTGACCGCCGCTGTCGGGCACGCCGATCACGCGGTTCTCGGTCTTGCCGGCTTTGGTGAAGTGGGGGGCAAAGCGTTCCCAGATGCGCGAGATCACCAGGGTGGCGTTGGTGCTGGTCAGCCAGCGGTCGAGCGAGGCAATGATGTCGGGGTCCGCGTGCGAGGCGATCACGTACGAGAGCTTCTGTGGCGAGAAGTAGCGCCCCATGCCCATGAACAACTCGTTGAATGCCAGGTTGCCGCCCGGATCGATGACGGCGCCGGTGTCGCCGTCGACGATGAGAAACTGGTTGGCCTGAATTGCCTGCCCGTCCTCTTCAATGAGGTCGGTGAACATCAGGCAGGCGTGGTTGCTGTCGCGGTAAAGCTCAATCGGGGCCATGGTGCGGGAGGAAGCGCAAGAATGACCCTAATGTATGACAAGCATCAAAAGTTGATTTGATGCGAGTCAATCGAAGCCCGGGTTTTCACCTATTTGTCACGAAGGCAGTATCTCGTTTTTGAAGGTGTCGGCGGCACTTTCGCGTGGGCGGATGAGTACCGCCTGGCTGCCGTCAACGAGGATCTCTGCTGCGCGGCCCCGGGTGTTGTAGGTGCTGGCCATGGAGGCGCAGTAGGCGCCAGCGGACAGCACGGCCAGCAGGTCGCCGCTGTGCACGGCGAGCGCACGGTCGCGTCCGAGCCAGTCGCCACTTTCGCAGACGGGGCCGACGACGTCGTAGGTGGTGGTGGCGCCAGAGCGTGCATGCAGGGGCACGATGCCATGGAACGCCTCGTACATGGCGGGGCGCGGCAAGTCGTTCATGGCGGCATCAACGATGCAGAAGTTCTTTTGTTCGCCCGGCTTGAGGTATAGCACTTCGGTCAGGCAAACGCCGGCATTGCCCACCAGGGAACGGCCGGGCTCGATCATCAACTGGCGGTCGCCATAGCCGCGTGCGTCGAGCTTGGCCAGTAGCTGTTGCCAGAGCGCATCGGCGGCGGGTGGCGTTTCACCGTTGTAGGTAATGCCGAGGCCACCGCCAAAATCAATGTGGTGGATGGCGATACCTGCGGCCTCGATACCTTGCACCAGATCCAACACGCGGTCCACGGCGTCGAGGTAGGGGCTGACCTCGGTGATTTGCGATCCGATGTGGCAGTCGATGCCCACGACACGCAAGCCTGGCAGCGCTGCGGCACGCTGGTAGGTGGCCAGCGTGCGCTCATGGGCCACGCCGAACTTGTTGCCTTTGAGGCCGGTGGAGATGTAGGGGTGGGTCTTGGCGTCGACGTTGGGATTAACGCGGATGCTCACGGGGGCCTGCGCGCCCATGCCTAGGGCCACCTCGTTGAGTACTTCCAGCTCGGCTTCGCTCTCAACGTTGAAGCAGCCGATGCCGGCGGCAAGCGCTTGGCGCATTTCGGCGCGTGTCTTGCCGACGCCGGAGAAGATCACCTTGCTGGCATCACCGCCTGCGGCCAGAACGCGCGCCAGCTCTCCGCCTGAGACGATGTCGAAGCCGCAGCCCGCGCGCGCAAAGAGCTGCAGTACGGCCAGGGAGGAGTTGGCCTTCATGGCATAGCAAATCTGCACCTTGCGGCCAGCGAAGCCGCGCTGATAGGCCGCCAGCGCATCGAGCATGGCGGCCTTTGAGTACACGTACAGCGGGGTGCCATGGGCTTGTGCCAGGTCGGCGAGGCGAACCTGCTCGCAAAACAAGTCTGTGCCACGGTAGGCCATATGGGGATGGCCAGGCAGGAGGGGAGCGTTCATGGGGTATCGGCAGAGGGAGGGGAGCCTTTGGAGGCGGGGGCGCTGGCAGGCGTGAGTGATTGCGGGAGGCTGGCGCGCTCGTTCGCGGCGGGGTCTGTGGGCAGGTACAGCGGGCCGCGCTGCCCGCAGCCTGCGAGGAGGGCCGCCGCACTGGCAGCAAGGGCAAGCGCCCTGACTAGAATTTGGGTGGCTCTCAACATATATAAATTGTATGACCGACCTTGAATTCATGGACCGTGCCGAGCGACTGCTGCTGGCGGTGGAGCAGACATGCGACCGCCTCAACGAAGAAACCGACGCGGACTTGGATGCGCAACGCTCGGGTGGCATGGTCACCTTGACCTTTGCTAACCGCAGCCAGATCGTGATCAACTTGCAGAAACCGCTGCACGAGGTCTGGATGGCAGCGCGCTCGGGCGGCTTTCACTACCGTTTTGATGGCCAGCGTTGGCTGGACACCAAAGGGGCCGGTGAATTCTTTGCACACCTGAGCCAATGTGCAAGCGAGCAAGCCGGGCAGACCCTGGTGTTTAGCGCTTAAGGGTGCCCGATCCGACCCGTGCGGATCGGGTATCGGGGTTAGTTGCGGAACAGGTCAAGAATGCGGTTGCGCTCTTCCGGCGCTGGTGTGGTGACCTGGCCGGGGGCTGAGCCCCCCGTTGCTGCGCCGCCGTCGCCGAGGCCCAGGTTCGCGACGCCTGCGTTGCGGGCGTATTCCTCATAGAACCATTCGCCGCCCACATTGACCACGCCAGGCGGCACAGCGGTTTCCGCGACGGGAACGCCTTTGAGGGCCTTTTCCATGAAATTGATCCAGATGGGAAGGCTCAACCCCCCGCCGGTTTCGCGGCTGCCCAGGTTGCGTGGCTGGTCGTAGCCAATCCAGGTCACGGCGGTCAGTGTGGGCTGGAAGCCTGCAAACCATGCGTCCACGGAGTCGTTCGTTGTGCCCGTCTTGCCGTACAGGTCGGGACGCTTGAGCGTGGCCTGTGCACGGGCTGCGGTGCCGGCGCGCGTGACTTCCTGCAGCAGGCTGTCCATGATGAAAGCGTTGCGTGCATCAATGGCGCGCGGTTGCTCGGTGAGTGGCGGAGGCGTGAACTCAGAGAGCGCTTTGCCCTTATGGTCTGTCACGCGGGTGATGAGCCAGGGGGTGACACGGTAGCCCCCATTGGCGAACACGGAGTAGGCTGTGGCCATCTGCATCGGTGTGACCGAGCCGGCCCCCAGCGCCATGGTCAAGTAGGGCGGGTGTTTGTCGGCGTCGAAGCCAAATCGGCTGACCCATTCCTGCGCTGTTTTAGGGCCAACAGCCTGCAGCACGCGGATCGAAATCATGTTCTTCGACTTGGCCAGGCCGGTGCGCAGGGTCATGGGGCCGTCGTACTTGCCGTCGTAGTTCTTCGGCTCCCAGGCCTGACCGCCGGTCGTGCCGGCATCAAAGAACAGCGGAGCATCGTTGACTACCGTGGCGGGGGTGAAGCCTTTCTCCAGGGCGGCCGAATAGATGAAGGGCTTGAAGCTTGACCCCGGTTGACGCCAGGCTTGCGTCACATGGTTGAACTTGTTCTTGTCAAAGTCGAAGCCGCCAACCAGGGCGTGGATCGCACCATCACGCGGATCGAGTGCAATGAAGGCACCTTCCACCTGGGGCAGCTGAGTGATTTCCCATGTGTTCTTTGCCGTCTTGGCCACCCGGATGATGGCGCCGCGACGAATCTTGATGTTGGGCGGAGCCTTGTCGCTCAGGCCTGACTGCGCTGGCTTGAGGCCATCGCCAGTGATCTCGATTTGCTCGCCATCGGCGCGTGCTGCCATGATCCTGCGCGGGTTGGCGTCCAGCACCACTGCAGCCAGCAGATCGCCGTTATCAGGGTGGTTGGCCAGGGCATCGTCTATGGCATCTTCGGCATCCTCAGCGGACGTGGGCAGCTGGATGAATTGTTCCGGCCCGCGGTAATGCTGGCGTCGCTCGTAATCCATGATGCCCCGGCGCAGCGATTGGTAGGCGACATCCTGCTCGCTTGCTCGGAGGGTGGTGTAGACGTTGAGGCCGCGCGTGTAGGCCTCGTTGCCGTACTGCGCAAAGATCAACTGACGCGCCATTTCCGCCACGTACTCGGCGTGCACTCGCGTGCTGTTCGCATTGGTGCGAATCTTGAGATTTTCCTGTTTGGCTTCTTGGGCTTGCGCAGTGGTGATGAAGCCGTTTTCCTCCATCCGCTCAATGATGTACAGCTGGCGCACGCGTGCACGTTTCGGGTTGCTGATGGGGTTGTAGGCAGAAGGGGCCTTGGGTAAGCCTGCCAGCATGGCCGCCTCGGCAACGGAGATGGATTTAAGCGGCTTGCCGAAATAGGTTTCGGCGGCTGCGGCAAACCCGTAAGCGCGGTTGCCCAGATAAATCTGGTTCATGTAAATTTCGAGAATCTGATTTTTCGTAAGCAGATGTTCGAGTTTGAATGTGAGTAATATTTCGTAAATTTTCCGCGTGAATGTTTTCTCCGAAGAAAGGTACACATTCCGCGCTACCTGCATGGTGATGGTGGAGGCACCCTGGCTCTTGGCCTTGCCCAGATTGGCGAGGGCGGCACGCAGCAGGCCCTTGTAGTCCACCCCGCCGTGCTCGAAGAACCGAGAGTCTTCGATGGCCAGCACGGCATCCTTCATGACTTGCGGGATCTCATCGATCGGGGTCAGGTTGCGCCGCTCTTCGCCGAACTCCCCTAGTAGGGCGCCCTCGGCCGAGTACACGCGCATCGGCAGCTTGGGCCGGTAGTCCGCCAGGTCAGAGACATCGGGCAAGTTCGGATAGGCCATGGCCAACGCCACGGCGATAGTGAGGGCCAGTGCCAAGGCCCCTGCCGTCGCCAAGCCTGCAATCCAAAACAGAGCCTTGAGGAGCCAGCGTGGCCAAGAGGTGCGCGCTTTTGTACGTGCTGACGTGTTTTTTTCCGGGGCTTGAGAGGGGGGCATGGCGCGCTTGGCAGCAAAGGAAAGGCATTATAAAAACGTCTCCTTTGTGCCGTCGGGCGGCTGCGCGGTGCTCTGAAGCAGTTGCCAGGGGCATCGGGAGGTTTTGTCCAACGTCTGCTTTTGACAACGTCTGGCGCAGCGCGCCAGTCTGAAAATCTTGGTTGGATAACTATCTTACTGATAGTATTCATGTGAAGTATTAAGTATCGCTGCGCTTCCTGCGCACATTTCGGAGGGCCAATCTTGATCTCAATGGGGACTTTGTTCAGTCGCCAGCCCGCGCCGCTGCTGGGTATCGACATCAGCTCCTCAAGCGTCAAGCTGGTCGAGTTGGGGCGCGACAAGGCCGGTGCGCTGGTGCTTGAACGCTGTGCGATCGAGCCCTTGGAGCGCGGCTGGATCACGGATGGCAACATCGAAAAATTCGATGAAGTCGCAGAGGCGCTGCGTCGTCTGGTGAAGAAGAGCGGCACGCGCACCAAAAACGTCGCCTTGGCACTTCCGCCGTCTGCGGTCATCACCAAGCGCATTTCCTTGCCGGGTGGAATGACCGAGCAGGAACTCGAAGTCCAGGTCGAGTCCGAGGCCAACCAGTACATCCCTTTCTCGCTGGAGGAAGTGAGTCTGGATTTTTGCGTGATCGGGCCGACCAAGAACTCGCCTGGCGACGTCGATGTGATCATCGCAGCTTCGCGGCGTGAGAAAGTGCAAGACCGCCAGGGTCTGGCAGAGGCCGCGGGCCTCAAGCCAGTCATCCTGGATATTGAATCCAACGCCGCCCGGTTGGCCACGGGGCGCCTCATCGAGGCGCTGCCCAACAAGGGCGTGGATGCACTGGTGGCATTGTTCGAGGTTGGTGCTTTGACCACGAGCATGCAGGTCATGCGCAATGACGAGGTGCTTTACGACAGAGACCAGGCTTTTGGGGGGGCACAACTCACCCAACTCATCGTGCGCCAGTATGGTTTTTCCACGGAGGAGGCAGAAGCCAAGAAGCGCAGCGGAGAACTGCCAGACGACTACCAGTCGGCAGTGCTGCGTCCTTTTGTCGAGAGTCTGGCGCAGGAAATTGGCCGGGCGCTGCAGTTCTTCTTTACCAGCACGCCGTATAACCGGATCGATCACATCATGCTCGCCGGAGGCTCGGCACCTTTGGCAGGTTTAACGGAGGCGGTGACCCAGCAAACAGGGTTTGCCTGCAGCACGATCAACCCGTTTGATGGCATGGAGATCGGCAGTGGTGTGCGGCTGAAAAAAATGGTACGTGAAGCGCCCTCATACCTCACGTCCTGTGGCTTGGCCATGCGGAGGTTCTTGCAGTGATCCTGATCAATCTGTTACCGCACCGTGAGGCCGCGCGCAAACGTCGCAAGGAGATGTTCCAGGCGACGATGTTCGCCTCTTTCCTGGTTGGCCTTTTGATTGCAGGGGGTATCTATTCATGGTTCCAGGCCATGATCGAGCAGCAGCAGCAGCGCAATAGCTTTTTGGCGGGCGAGATCAAGGTCTTGGAAGGGCAGATCAAAGAGATTGCCACGATTGAGGACGAAATTACTGCGCTGCGTGCACGGCAAAAGGCGGTGGAGGATCTCCAATCTGACCGCAACCTGCCCGTTCATTTGTTGAACGAACTTGTCAAGCAGTTGCCTGACGGTGTCTATATCACCAGCCTCAAGCAAACGGACCAAGTCGTTGCCATGCAGGGGATGGCCCAGTCGAACGAGCGCGTGTCAGAGATGCTGCGCAATCTTGCCGATAACACGCCATGGATTTCCAAGCCTGAACTGGTGGAGATCGTTGCTGCCAATGTCGCGTTGACGCCGCGCGACCAGCGTCGTGTCGCTTCCTTCAATCTGCGTTTTCGCCTGATGCGCACCAGTGAAGCGCAGAAAGCAGCCGATGCTGCCAGTGCTGCTGGCGGTGGCAAATAGGGGGATACATGGCCAAGAAAGACAAACTTCCCTCTATCAATGTGGCCGAACTGGCGCAGCAAGTGCAGCGCCAGTTCACAAATTTGGATCCTAAGGACCCATCACTGTGGCCCATCATTCCGCGTGTATTTTTGTGCGCAATGATTGCGATCGGCGTCGCTGCCGCTTTGTGGTTCGCTTTGCTGTCTGATTATGAAGTGGAATTGGAAGCGGAGCGTGCCAAGGAAGCAACCTTGCGAGACGATTACCAAAAGAAGCTGCAAAAAGCGGTGAGTCTCGATTTACTGAAGAAGCAACGCGAGCAGATTCAGCAATATGTGATTCAGCTGGAAAAACAGCTGCCCAGCAAGGCGGAGATGGCAGCATTGCTTTCTGATATCAACCAGGCGGGCTTGGGCCGCAGTCTGCAGTTTGAGCTTTTTCGTCCTGGCCAAGTGGTTGTGCGTGACTATTATGCGGAGTTGCCGATTGCTGTGAGGGTGACGGGTAAATACCATGACATCGGCGCTTTCGCTTCGGATATTGCCCATTTGTCACGCATCGTTACCCTTAATAACTTATCGCTGGCACCCACAGCCAAAGATGCCTCGGGAATGCTGTCTTTGGACACCACCGCACGCACTTTCCGATATTTGGATTCTGAAGAAATCCAAGCGCAGCGCAAAGCGACTGAGGGGAAGAAGAAATGAACCGCTTCTTTAAAGTAAGTTTGCTCTTCGGTTTGCTGGCGCTGCTGACAGCCTGTGGGACGTCCGGAGAAGAGGAACTGCAGGAATGGATTGCTGAACAACGGGCAACTGCCCGGCCACGGGTTACCCCGCTGACGGAGCCTAAAGATTTTAAGCCGCAGGGGTATGGCGGTGATGGGGCGCTGGATCCGTTCGCTGCTGGAAGACTGACCCAAGCATTGCGACGCGATTCAGCGCAGATTGCTTCGAACGCTGCGTTGATTGCACCTGAGATGGCGCGCCGTAAGGAACCGTTGGAAGCATTTCCTCTGGATACCATGGCTATGGTCGGGTATCTTGACAAAGCGAGCGGGCCGACTGCTTTGTTGAAGGTGGATGGCCTTATTTATCCCGTGAAGCTTGGAAACTACCTTGGATTGAATTACGGGAAGATTGTCAAGATTACCGAAAATGCAGTCCAGCTCCGGGAAATCGTTCAGGATGCATCCGGGGATTGGGTGGAACGTCAGGCAACGCTTGATTTGCAAGAGGGGAAAAAATGATCAATAAAAATACAAGCCGTATGCTTACGCGCTGCGCTGCTGCCGTTGGTTTATTTGCCTTGGGTGCAATGCCTTTTTCTGCGTGGGCGCAGAATAAAATCCAGTCTATTGCAGGCGCACTGCAAGGTGGTACGGAGATTGTTCGTATCGAGTTGGCGGAGCCTTTGAGTGTGCTTCCCACGGGTTTTGCAATCCAAGCGCCTGCGCGCATCGCCTTGGATATCCCGAATGCAACGAACTCCCTGGGCAAGACCTTGGTGGATGTCAACCAGGGGAACTTGAAAACCATCAACGTCGTTGAAGGTGGCGAGCGTGCCCGCCTTGTACTGAATTTGAAGCAGCCGACTTCGTACAAGGCTGAATTGCAAGGAAAAGTGCTGCTGATCATTTTGGATCCTGTAGCCAGCACTGCGAGTGCATCGACGGCAACGCGGGTTGGCACGCTGTTTGCCCAGGATGGTAATAACGAAACATTGCCTTTGCGTGACGTCGATTTCCGTCGCAGTCCCGATGGTGCAGGGCGTATTGTGGTCAATCTTCCCAATAGCCAGGTCGGAGTTGACTTGCGCCAAGAAGGCAAGGGGTTGGTTGTCGATTTCCTGCACTCTTCTTTGCCTGAGGGGCTGCGCCGTAAATTGGATGTGGCGGACTTTGGTACGCCTGTGCAAGTTGTCACCACTGCTCAGCAGGGCGACAGGGTTCGGATGCATGTGGAATCTGCAGGAGAGTGGGAGCACAACGCATACCAAAGTGATACCCAGTTTGTGGTGGAGGTGCGGCAGAAGAAAGTTGACCTGAATAAGCTCACCCAGGGGCCAGGTTTTAATGGTGAAAAGCTGTCACTGAATTTTCAAAATATTGAAGTTCGCTCTTTGTTGCAGGTAATCGCTGATTTTACCAACTTCAATATTGTGACGTCCGATACGGTCACGGGTTCTTTGACGTTGCGGTTGAAAGATGTTCCTTGGGATCAAGCACTGCAGATTGTCATGGACTCCAAGGGTTTGGGGATGCGCAAAACAGGGTCTGTGCTCTGGATTGCCCCTAAAGATGAAATAGACGAGCGGGCAAAAAAAGATTATGAGGCCCTACAAGCAATTCAAAAGCTTGAGCCCTTGCGTACGGAAGCATTTCAACTGAACTATGCCAAGGCATCTGACCTTGCTCTGCGTTTGACGGCTTCAGCACCGGGCGCGGCGACTGGTGGTAACCGTGTTCGTTTTCTTACTGAGCGTGGCTCCGCAATTGCAGAGCCGCGCACCAATCAGCTGTTTGTTACGGATACACCAAGCAAGCTTGAAGAAATCAGAGCGCTTCTTGCAAAGTTGGATATTCCGGTTCGGCAAGTTTTGATCGAGGCGCGTATCGTTGAGGCGCGAGAAACTTTTGGCCGCTCGTTGGGCGTGCGTCTGGGTGCGTCGGACTTGCGCGCCAACCGTGGTGGCGATGGAGGCTATGCGCTCGGTAATGGTGGAAACCGGGTTGCATGGGGCACGGACTACAGCAATGCTGTCAGTTCTAGTGGGGCTGGTGGAACCACAAATTCACAGGGGAATTTCGTGAATCTACCGGCGGTACTCTCCAGTGTTCCTACGGTTGCCTCTTTTGCGCTTTCAATTTTCAATTCGGCAGCCAATAGATTCCTCACGCTGGAACTTTCTGCAATGGAGGCGGATGGTAAAGGTAAGGTGATTTCTAGCCCGCGGTTGATTACGGCGGATCAAACGAAAGCGATTATTGAGCAGGGTAACGAGTTTCCGACGCAGGCGTTTGAAAACAATACTTACAAAATCTTGTGGAAGAAGGCTGTATTGAAGCTGGAGGTAACGCCGCAAATTACACCCGAGGGAAATATTATTATGGATCTTGATATCACGCGAGATAACCGTGGCGATATTACGCCATGGGGTATTTCTGTGAATACGCGCCATGTACAGACGCAGGTTCTGGTTGAAAATGGTGGAACTGTGGCTATTGGTGGTGTTTTTGAAATGGAAGAAACCAACACGGAAAACAAGGTTCCTGTTTTGGGCGATGTGCCTGTGGTGGGGAATCTTTTCAAGAGTCAAACCAAAGAGGCAGAGAAGCGTGAGCTGTTGATTTTTGTAACGCCCAAGGTTGTAACCGATCGCGTGGCGGCCAATTGATTTGATTCTGATGAGGTAAGTAATGAAAAAAACTTGGAAATTTTTCTCCCTGGTGGCGATCGCTGCTGCAGTTTCTGCGTGCGGTGGTGGTGGTGGGAGCTCGGGCTCGACTTCTGCGGAATATCAAATTACGCTTTCCGCTGATAGAACGGAATTGCCTTTGAATGTCGCAGGTTTTGTTCCTGGGCGCAATGGGTACACGGGTTTTGGTGTTTATAGTCGATATACCACTGTTTTGCATGTGAATGCAACGGTTGGTGTTAATGGTCCTCCTATTCCAAATCAAGGTGATGATACGTTTGCGTGCAATCATGGTGCCGGCCTGAAAGATAACTCGCTATATTATCTTGATGGTAGAGATGACCATACGATCGAAGTTGATGATGGTGTGGGTGGGAAAATAAAAGTACCCGCTGCCTATCGTTCAATTACATTGCCTGCTAATGCGGGTGGCGCATCGTTCCATTTCCATTCAGGCGATGAGGCGGGAGTGGCGCGTATTGAGTGTGCTGTCAAAGATCCACGTGATGGTCTGTATAAAAAGGCGACGGTTAATATCACCGTAGGTGGGGCTACAGGCAAGCCCGCCAGCGTGCGTTTGGAAGCCGCCATTCCTGGCTATGTCGGTACCAAAGGCAATACCAATGGGGTGCTTGGCCAGATGGCCGTGCAGGCGCTTGTGATGGACGACGCCAACCAGCCCACCCCTAGCACCTCTGGTAACAATGTGCAGGTGCGTATTCTGGGTGGTACGGCCGCAACAGGTGGTGCACGTTTGGTGGCTGGTGCGCAATCAGGCAGTGTGCTGCAACTGCCTTCTGTGGGTGGCGTGGCAACGTTCTCGCTGCTCGGCGGGGAAGAGGCGGGTACGCTCTTCCTGGAGATGACGGCGGATCGCTTTGACAATAACGTTAGCAACGGTATTCAGGACCCGATCAGCGCCATCCGCGCGGTTCAGGTGCTGGAGGCGCTGACGGGTCTCCCTGTCGTACAGAGCCAGGATCTGGGTGAAGTGACCAAGGGCACCACCTTCACGGCCTTGCTGAGTGCCACAGGCGGTTTGCCGCCCTACGTCTGGTCTGCTACCGGCCTGCCGAATGGCCTGTCGATCGATGCTGGTTCGGGCATGATCAGCGGTGTAGTGGCGCAGGATGCGGCTGAGCGTGACTACAACGTCACCGTGACTGTCACCGACAAAAACAAGCTGTCGTCCTCGGGCACGATTAAGCTCAAGGTGGTGGGTGGTGTGCCAGAAGATTTGGCGATTGGTACGTGCAACCCTAACCAGGTGTGTGACATTGGTGTGGCGCCAGTAGGCGTGAATTTCACCTATTCCTTTGTGGCCTCGGTCAAGGATGCCACCTGGACCTTCAATGAACTGCCGTCTTGGCTGTCGGGTAGCGTGAGCGGCTCCGCCGGGGTGCTCAATGGCAAGCCAAAGGTTGCCAACTGCGGCGCACACACCTTCACCGTGACCGCGAAGAAGGGCAGTTCTTCTGTCACTCGTCTCATGCGCGTGCGGGTGGTTACCGGGGCCGTGCCTGCTGGTGGGGCGGCGGAAGATTACACCTGCCCGTGAGAGGGGGCGCTGAATGCGTAAATCACGCATTCAGACGCCAATCTGAGAAATAGTGCTTTGACTTTCATCCCCGGCCTGCCCGGGGATTTTTTTATGATCGTTCTTATTGGCATGCCCGGTTGTGGCAAATCCACCATTGGCCGGTTGCTTTCCCGCAGGTTGGGGCAGGATTTTGGCGATTCCGACCAGGTGATCGAGCAGCGGCTGGGTTGTGCCATTCGCAGCTATTTCGATGTGCACGGCGAAGAGGCCTTTCGTGACGTCGAGCAGGCGGTGCTTGCCGATTTGCTCGGCGAGGGCGCTGTCGGTGTGCTCGCCACGGGGGGCGGGGCCGTGCTGCGCCCCGCCAATCGTGAGGCCATGCGCCGGGCTGCGCAGGTGGTGTACCTGCGCGCGACGCCCGAAGAAATCCTGCGGCGGGTCAAGCACGATACCAAGCGTCCATTGCTGCAGGTGGCGAATCCATTGCAGAAGCTGCGCGAGCTGTATGCGGTGCGCGATCCGTTGTACCGCGAGGTGGCGCACATGGTGGTGGATGCCGGGCATGGTACCGCCGCTTCGGTCGTCAACCTCATTGGCATGCAGCTGGAGCAGGCACAATGGGCTGGCGGCGGCGGTATGCCGCCGTCCCATTCCTGAACGCGTCAATACACACCCTCATGTCCCAGATTGCCCAAGAAGTCGCCATCGACCTGGGCGAGCGTAGCTATCGCATCGCCATTGGCGGTGGCCTGCTGGCTGACGCCGCCACCTACGACGGTTTGCCCCGTGCCAGCGCTGCGCTGATCGTGAGCAACACCACGGTTGCCCCTTTGTACGCCGCAGCCCTGCGCGCGGCGTTGGCGGGGCGTTTCGCGCAGATCCATGAGGTACAGCTTCCCGATGGCGAGGCGCACAAGAACTGGCAGACCCTGCAGTTGATTTTTGATGCCCTGCTGGCGCACGGCTGCGACCGCAAGACCGTGCTGTTCGCCCTTGGCGGCGGCGTGGTGGGCGACATGGCGGGCTTTGCTGCGGCCAGCTACATGCGCGGCGTGCCGTTCGTGCAGGTGCCCACGACCTTGCTGGCCCAGGTGGACTCGTCGGTGGGTGGCAAGACGGCCATCAACCACCCGCTGGGCAAGAACATGATTGGCGCCTTTTACCAGCCACAGCGGGTGGTGTGCGATCTGGACGTGCTCGGCACCCTGCCGGCGCGCGAGTTCAGCGCCGGCCTGGCCGAAGTCATCAAGTACGGGCCCATCGCCGACATGGCCTTTTTCGATTGGCTGGAGCAGCACATCGACGCGCTGATGGCACGTGACCGTGCAGCCCTGGCCCATGCGGTGCGCCGCAGTTGCGAGATCAAGGCCGACGTGGTCGGCCAGGACGAGCGTGAGTCGGGCCTGCGCGCCATTCTGAATTTTGGCCACACCTTTGGCCACGCCATCGAGGCGGGCATGGGCTACGGGGCCTGGCTGCACGGCGAGGGCGTGGGCGCTGGCATGGTGATGGCGGCCCGTCTGTCGCAGGCGCTCGGCCTGGTCGATGCGGTCTTTGTGCAGCGCCTCACCGACCTGGTGGCGCGTGCCGGCTTGCCGGTGCGGGGTGCCGTCATCGACGCCACCGACAACGCCGGACGCTACCTGCAGCTGATGCGCGTGGACAAGAAAGCCGAGGGCGGCGAGATCCGCTTCGTCGTCATCGACGGCCCCGGCCAGGCCGCCGTGCGCCCTGCGCCTGACGCGCTGGTGCGCGCGGTGATTGACGCCAGCTGTGCTCCTTGATTGATAGCTGCTTGCGCTTGCTGCATAAGCGCTGGAGCCTGATTTGACCATGAATCCCCTGGCGCCCTACGCCTGCGATCCCGCGCGCTCGCGCGGGCGTCGCTACCCCGAGCCCGTGGCGCCCACGCGCACCGACTACCAGCGTGACCGCGACCGCATCGTCCACTCCACCGCATTCCGGCGTCTGGTCTACAAGACCCAGGTGTTCCTGAACCACGAAGGCGACATGTTCCGCACCCGCCTCACGCACTCGCTGGAGGTGGCGCAGCTCGGGCGCTCCATCGCGCGCTCGCTGGGGCTGAACGAAGACCTGGTCGAAACCATCGCCCTGGCGCACGACCTGGGCCATACGCCTTTCGGCCATGCCGGGCAGGATGCGCTCAATGCCTGCATGGAAGGCCATGGCGGCTTCGAGCACAACCTCCAAAGCCTGCGCGTGGTGGACCATCTGGAGGAGCGCTACCCCGCGTTCGACGGGCTGAACCTGACCTTCGAGACGCGCGAAGGCATCCTCAAGCACTGTTCGCGCGCCAATGCCGAGCTGCTGCAGGCGCGTGAGCCCGGCGGGGTGGGGCAACGCTTTCTGCTTGGGCAGCGTCCGAGCCTGGAGGCGCAGCTGTGCAATCTGGCCGACGAAATCGCCTACAACGCGCACGACATCGACGACGGCGTGCGCTCCGGGCTGCTCACGCTGGAGCAGTTGCAGGAAGTGCCCCTGTTCGAGCGCTACCGCGCCCAGGCGCTGGTGGACCATCCGGCGCTGGCGCGCGCGCCGCGGCGCCTGCTGTACGAGGCCATCCGGCGCATGCTCAGCGACCAGGTGTACGACGTGATCGACGCTACGCGGCAGGCGCTGGCCCAGGCCAACCCGCAGCAGGTGGACGACGTGCGCGCCGCCCCCGCGCTGGTGTGCTTCAGCGCCGCCATGCGCGAGCAGTCGCTGGGGCTCAAGCGCTTCCTGTTTCGCAACCTGTACCGGCACCCGCAGGTCATGGCCACCACGGCGCGCGCGCAGCAGGTGGTGCGCGAGCTGTTCGCGGCGTACCTGGCCCAGCCCGCGCAGATGAAGCCTGCTTTCGCAGCCCGTGCCCAGGCCAGCGACGGCGACAGTGCCCGTGCCCGCGTGGTGGCTGATTTCATCGCCGGCATGACCGACCGCTACGCGGCCAGCGAGCACGCCCGCATCACCGGCCAGCAGTTGCTGGTGTAGGCCGGCGAAGGGCGCAGGGGCAGAGGGTGTGCCCGGTAAAATCGGCCCCTTTCCTCCACTTGCCTGCGCCATGTCCACTTCCGCTGAATTCCCCCCTGAAACCGTCATCGCGGACACCGTGCGCTGGCTGGAGCGTGCCGTCATCGGGCTCAATCTGTGCCCGTTCGCCAAGGGCGTGCACACCAAGGGGCAGATCCACTACGTGGTGAGCGAAGCCACGGATGCGCGCGGCCTGCTCGAAGACCTGCAGCGCGAGCTGGAGGCGTTGGCCGAAATCTCGCCAGAAAAGCGCGACACCACGCTGCTCATGGCGCCGCAGTGCCTGGAGGACTTCCTCGACTTCAACGACTTTCTGGAGTTGGTGGACGAGCTGGTGGAGGCCATGGACCTGGGCGGCATCCTGCAGGTTGCGTCGTTCCACCCGCGCTTCCAGTTCGACGGCACGGCCGAGGACGACGTTACCAACGCCACCAACCGCGCGCCCTATCCCACGCTGCACCTGCTGCGCGAGGACAGCATCGACCAGGCCGTGGAAGCCTTCCCCGAAGCTGAGACCATCTACGAGCGCAACATGCAGGTGCTGGGCGAACTCGGCGCGCAAGGCTGGGCGGCGCTTGACGTGGGGCCGCGCTGCCCCGTCACCGGCGCCAAGGCGGGCGGGCAGTGAAGGGCGCTGGCCGCACCACGCGCGGCGGCACGAACGCGCCCGCGCCTTCGGTGGCCGAGCAGCTGGAGCTGCGTCCCGGCCAGTCGCTGGAGCTGCTCAAGGCGCTGCACATCCTCACGCGCGACGGGCGCATCAACCAGGACTCGCGCCGCAAGCTCAAGCAGGTGTACCACCTGTTCCAGTTCATCGAGCCGCTGCTGCAGGAGCTGTCCGCCGACGGCCACGCGCCGCTGCTGGCTGACCATGGCGCGGGCAAGTCCTACCTGGGCTTCATTCTGTACGACCTGTACTTCCGCGCGCTCGGGCGCGGCAGCATCTACGGCATCGAGACCCGCGCGCCGCTGGTCGAGGCGTCGCAGGAGCTGGCCGCGGCGCTGGGTTTCGAGCGCATGCATTTCCTGAACATGTCCGTAGCCGAATCGGCCCAGCTCGCGGCCATGCCCGAGCGCTTCGACATCGTGACCGCGCTGCATGCCTGCGACACCGCCACCGACGACGCGATTGCCTTCGGCCTGCAAAAGCGCGCCCGCGCCATGGTGCTGGTGCCCTGCTGCCAGGCCGAGGTGGCCGCCTGCCTGCGCCAGACCAAGGCGCTGCAGCTGGCGCGCACGCCGTTGGCCGAACTGTGGCGCCACCCTCTCCACACGCGCGAACTGGGTAGCCAGCTGACCAACGTGCTGCGCTGCCTGTATCTGGAAGCCAGTGGCTACCAGGTGACCGTGACCGAGCTGGTGGGCTGGGAGCACAGCATGAAGAACGAGCTCATCATCGCGCGCTACACCGGCCAGAAAAAGCGCAGCGCCGCCGAGCGGCTGCGCGCCATCCTGGCGGAATTTGGCCTGCTTGAAGCGCTGGGCCCACGCTTCGGCGTGCCGCAGGGCGCCTGAACGGGCGTTCAGCCGCGGCGTGGGGCGTAAATCCCCGGAGCCACAGGGGTGGCGTGGTGTCTCTACCATCACACCAGACACCACACCGAGCGCCCACCCATGCTGATACCTCGCCGCGATACAGGCTTTGTCCACCCGCAAGGCAGCGAAATTACCCCGCGTGCCGTTTATGAAAGCCGCCGCACCTTGCTGCGCCAGTTGGCTGGCGGCGCCGCCGGCGCCGCCCTGGCCGCCTGGGCCGCGCGCGATGCGCTGGCCGCCGCCACGCCGCCTGGCAAGCTGGCACCACTGCCGGGCGCTCGGTCGGCCGTCGATGGCGCGGTGACCATGGAAAACGCCACCGCCTACCAGGACGCGACGGGCTACAACAACTTCTACGAGTTCGGCACCGACAAGTCCGACCCCGCGCGCAACGCCCACACGCTCAAGACCCGGCCCTGGACGGTGGAGGTCGAAGGCCTGGTCAAGAAGCCAGGCACATGGGGCATCGACGACCTGATTCGCCTCAGTGCGCAGGAGGAGCGCGTCTACCGCCTGCGCTGCGTCGAAGGGTGGTCCATGGTCATCCCGTGGGTGGGCTACTCGCTGGCCCAGCTGATCCGGCGCGTCGAGCCCCTGGGCAGCGCCAAGTACGTGGAGTTCGTCTCCCTCGCCGACAAGGCCACCATGCCCGGCGTGAACTCCCGCGTGCTCGACTGGCCCTATACCGAGGGCCTGCGCATGGACGAAGCCATGCACCCGCTCACGCTGCTGGCCTTCGGCATGTACGGCGAGGTGCTGCCGCACCAGAACGGCGCACCCGTGCGCCTCGTTGTACCCTGGAAGTACGGCTTTAAAAGCGCCAAGAGCATCGTCAAGATCCGCTTCACCGAGAAGGAGCCCGCGACCGCCTGGAACAAGGCCGCGCGCAACGAGTACGGCTTCTATTCCAACGTCAACCCGCAGGTCGACCACCCACGCTGGAGCCAGGCCACCGAGCGCCGCATTGGCGAGGGCGGCCTGTTCGCCAAGCGCCGCAAGACGCTCCTGTTCAACGGCTATGAAGCCCAGGTCGGCCAGCTGTACGCGGGCATGGATCTGCAGAAGTTCTATTGAATGGCGGGGCTGCCGGTGTTGCGTGCGGCGCTGCAGCGCCCCTGGGCCAAGCCCGTCCTGTTTGTGCTCTGCCTGTGCCCGCTGGCCTGGCTTGTCGCGGCGGCGTTTACCGACCAGCTGGGCGCCAACCCGGCCGAGGCGCTGGAGCGTGCGCTCGGGCGCTGGACGCTGCGCTTCCTGTGCCTGGCGCTGGCCGTGACACCCCTGCGTGTGCTCACCGCCACGCCGCAACTGGCGCGCTTTCGGCGCATGCTGGGGCTGTTCGTGGCCTTCTATGCGCTGCTGCATCTGCTGGCCTACGCATGGTTCGACATGGGGCTGGAGCTGGCTGAGGTGCTGCACGACATTGCCAAGCGGCCGTTCATCCTCGTCGGCACCCTGGCGCTGGCGCTGCTGGCGCTGCTGGCCGCCACATCGTTCCAGGGGGCCATGCGCTGGCTTGGGGGCGCGCGCTGGCGGGCGCTTCACCGCAGCGTGTACGTGGTGGCCTGCCTGTCGCTGCTGCATTTCTTCTGGATGCGCGCGGGCAAGAATGATTTCAGCGAGGTTGCCGTGTACGCGGTCATCCTGGGGCTGCTGCTGGGCTGGCGCGTGTGGCACGCCTACAAGCCTGGGGGACGGCGCTGATTGCTCCTGAAAACGTAGCTTCTAGCGCTTGGCGGTAAAGAGTTTCATGCACTTTTTGCTATGAATTCAAGGCGTAGCAGGCGCCAGCAGCTCTGGAAACAGTAGCGCTGCGCTACGCGACAATTGCGCCATGGCCCGCCTTCCCCGTCTCACCGTTCCTGGATTCGTGCACCACGCGCTGCAGCGGGGCAACAACCGCGAGGCCATCTTCCGCGATGCGCAGGACTACGAGCACATGCTGGCGCTGCTGGCCAGCCAGTCGCGCAAGCACCGCGTCGCGGTGCATGCCTACGTGCTCATGCCCAACCATTTCCATCTGCTCGCCACGCCGGCCACGGCCGAGGGCCTACCCGCGATGATGCAGGCCGTGGGGCGCGACTACGTGCGCTACTTCAACCAACGCCACCAGCGCACCGGCACCCTGTGGGAGGGCCGCTACCGCTGCACCGTGCTGGAGCCCGAGCGCTACCTGCTGCCCTGCATGGTTTACATGGACTGGAACCCGGTGCGCGCCGGCCTGGCGCAGCAGCCGGGCGATTACCCCTGGTCGAGCCACGCCCATGGCCTGGGCCTGCGCGCAGACCCGCTGGTCACGCCCCATGCGCTGCTTTGGGGGTTGGGCAATACGCCGTTCGCGCGCGAGGCCGCCTACGCCGCCTTGGTGCGGGCGGGCATTGGTACGCAAATGGCCGAGCAACTGGGCCGCGCGGCCCACACTGGCTGGGTTCTGGGGGGGGCGGAATTCGTGGCCGCGTTGCAGCAACGCACCGGCCGCCGCGTGGCCAAGGCGCGTGCCGGACGCCCCCGTATCGCGGACAGCGCTGAAGAAAACGCGGCCGAATAGGCCGCAAGGCCTTTCACAAAAAGCGCTAGCTGCTCCTGAATTTGATGTGTCCCTTATTAATATGCAATGAAATTGCTTGGTATTTAATTTGTATCTGACCCTAATTATTATGCTTGCAGTGCATGGGTTGATGCATTACGCTGCGTTCCTGAGAATTTTCAATAAGGAAAGCCCCATGACAACGGCAACCGAAATCCAGCATCTGCAAAAGCACGGCCTGTATGCCTCCAGCAACGAACACGATGCCTGTGGCCTGGGCTTTGTCGCCCACATCAAGGGGCACAAGCGCCATGACATCGTCACGGGCGCGCTGAAGATCCTGGAAAACCTCGACCACCGCGGCGCCGTGGGGGCCGACAAGCTCATGGGCGATGGTGCAGGCATCCTGATCCAGATCCCCGACCAGCTGTACCGTGAAGAGATGGCCAAGCAGGGCGTGGAGCTGCCGCCCGCCGGCGAATACGGTGTGGGCATGATCTTTTTGCCCAAGGAGCATGCCAGCCGCATGGCCTGTGAGCAGGAGATGGAGCGCGCCATCAAGGCCGAAGGCCAGGTGCTGCTGGGCTGGCGCGATGTGCCGGTGAACCGCGACATGCCCATGTCGCCCACCGTGCAGGAAAAGGAACCCATCCTGCGCCAGGTGTTCATCGGCCGGGGCACCGATGTGATCGTGCAGGACGCGCTGGAGCGCAAGCTGTACGTCATCCGCAAGACCGCCAGCGCCGCCATCCAGGCCCTGGGGCTCAAGCACAGCAAAGAGTACTACGTGCCCAGCATGAGCAGCCGCACCGTGGTCTACAAGGGCCTGCTGCTGGCCGACCAGGTGGGCGTGTACTACCTCGACCTGGCGGACGAGCGCTGCGTCTCCGCCATCGGCCTGGTGCACCAGCGCTTCTCCACCAACACCTTCCCCGAGTGGCCGCTGGCCCACCCCTACCGCTACGTGGCCCACAACGGTGAAATCAACACCGTGCGCGGCAACTACAACTGGATGCTGGCACGCGAAGGCGTGATGGCCTCGCCCGTGCTGGGCGAAGACCTGAAGAAGCTCTACCCCATCAGCTTCGCCGGCCAGTCCGATACCGCCACGTTCGACAACTGCCTGGAACTCCTGACCATGGCTGGCTACCCCATCAGCCAGGCCGTGATGATGATGATCCCCGAGCCCTGGGAGCAGCACGAGGCCATGGACGAGCGCCGCCGCGCCTTCTATGAATACCACGCCGCCATGATCGAGCCCTGGGACGGCCCGGCCTCCATTGTGTTCACCGACGGTCGCCAAATCGGCGCCACGCTGGACCGCAACGGCCTGCGCCCCTCGCGCTACGTGGTCACTGAAGATGACCTGGTGATCCTGGCGTCGGAAGCGGGCGTGCTGCCCGTGCCGGACGGCAAGATCGTGCGCAAGTGGCGCCTTCAGCCCGGCAAGATGCTGCTGATCGACCTGGAGCAGGGCCGTCTGATCGAAGACGACGAGCTCAAGGCCAACATCGTCAACACCAAGCCCTACAAGCAGTGGATCGAGAACCTGCGCATCAAGCTCGACCAGGTGGAGGTGCCGGCCGACTTCCAGGCGCCGGCCGCCTCGCAGCTGCCGCTGCTGGAGCGCCAGCAGGCCTTCGGCTTCACGCAGGAAGACATCAAGTTCCTGCTGGCCCCCATGGCCAAGAACGGCGAGGAAGGCATCGGCTCCATGGGCAACGACAGCCCGCTGGCCGTGCTGTCGGACAAGAACAAGCCGCTGTACAACTACTTCCGCCAGATGTTCGCGCAGGTGACCAACCCGCCGATCGACCCCATCCGCGAAGCCATCGTGATGAGCCTGGTGTCCTTCGTCGGCCCCAAGCCCAACCTGCTGGACATCAACCAGATCAACCCGCCGATGCGCCTGGAGCTGCACCAGCCGGTGCTGGACTTCGAGGGCATGGCCAAGCTGCGCCAGATCGAGAAGTTCTCGCACGGCAAGTTCAAGAGCGCCACCATCGACATCACCTACCCGCTGTCCTGGGGCAAGCAGGGCGTGGAAGCCAAGCTGGCGTCGCTGTGCGCGCAGGCCGTGGATCAGATCAAGGGCGGCGCCAACATCCTGATCGTCAGCGACCGCAACCTCTCTGCTACGCAGGTCGCCATTCCGGCGCTGCTGGCCCTGTCGGCCATCCACCAGCACCTGGTGCGTGAGGGCCTGCGCACCAGCGCCGGCCTGGTGGTGGAAACCGGCACCGCGCGCGAAGTGCACCACTTCGCCGTGCTGGCCGGCTATGGCGCCGAGGCCGTGCACCCCTACCTGGCGTTGGAAACGCTGGTGGACATGCACAAGGACCTGAGTGGCGAGCTGTCGGCCGACAAGGCCATCTACAACTATGTCAAGGCGGTGGGCAAGGGCCTGTCCAAGATCATGTCCAAGATGGGCGTGTCCACCTACATGAGCTACTGCGGCGCGCAGCTGTTCGAGTGCGTGGGCCTGAACAGCGACACCGTGGACAAGTACTTCACCGGCACCGCCAGCCGCGTGGAAGGCATTGGCGTGTTCGAGATCGCCGAAGAAGGCATCCGCAACCACGTGGCCGCTTTCGGCAACGACCCGGTGCTGGCCACCATGCTGGACGCCGGGGGCGAGTACGCCTGGCGTGCCCGCGGTGAAGAGCACATGTGGTCGCCCGACGCCATTGCCAAGCTGCAGCACTCCACCCGTTCGGGCAACTTCAGCACCTACAAGGAATACGCCCAACTCATCAACGACCAGAGCAAGCGCCACATGACGCTGCGCGGCCTGTTTGAGTTCAAGGTGGACCCGGCCCAGGCCATCCCCGTGGAAGAGGTGGAGCCCGCCGCCGAGATCGTCAAGCGTTTTGCCACCGGCGCCATGTCGCTGGGCTCGATTTCCACCGAAGCGCACGCCACCCTGGCCGTGGCCATGAACCGCATTGGCGGCAAGAGCAACACCGGCGAAGGCGGCGAAGACCCGGCGCGCTACCGCAAAGAGCTCAAGGGCATCCCGATCGTGCAGGGTGAAAGCCTGGCGTCGATCATCGGGGCCGACAAGGTCGAGAGCGACATCGCGCTGCGCGATGGCGACTCCCTGCGCTCCAAGATCAAGCAGGTGGCTTCGGGCCGCTTCGGTGTGACGGCCGAGTACCTGTCGTCCTCCGACCAGATCCAGATCAAGATGGCCCAGGGCGCCAAGCCCGGTGAAGGTGGCCAGCTGCCTGGCGGCAAGGTGTCCGACTACATCGGCCAGCTGCGCCACTCCGTGCCGGGTGTGGGCCTGATCTCGCCGCCGCCGCACCACGACATCTACTCCATCGAAGACCTGGCGCAGCTCATCCACGACCTGAAGAACGTGGCTCCGCACGCCGACATCTCGGTCAAGCTGGTGTCCGAAGTGGGCGTGGGCACCATCGCGGCCGGCGTGGCCAAGTGCAAGAGCGACCACGTCGTGATCGCTGGCCATGACGGCGGCACGGGCGCCTCGCCCTGGTCGTCCATCAAGCACGCTGGTTCGCCGTGGGAAATCGGCCTGGCCGAAACCCAGCAGACCCTGGTGCTCAACCGCCTGCGCGGCCGCATCCGCGTGCAGGCCGACGGCCAGATGAAGACCGGCCGCGACGTGGTCATCGGCGCGCTGCTGGGTGCCGACGAATTCGGCTTCGCCACCGCGCCGCTGGTGGTCGAGGGCTGCATCATGATGCGCAAGTGCCACCTGAACACCTGCCCGGTGGGCGTGGCCACGCAAGACCCGGTGCTGCGCGCCAAGTTCTCGGGCAAGCCCGAGCACGTGGTGAACTACTTCTTCTTTGTTGCCGAAGAGGCGCGCCAGATCATGGCCCAGCTGGGCATTCGCAAGTTCGACGACCTCATTGGCCGCACCGACCTGCTCGACATGCGCAAGGGCCTGCAGCACTGGAAGGCGCAGGGCCTGGACTTCTCGCGCCTGTTTGCCCAGCCGCAAGTCGCTGCCGATGTGCCGCGCTTCCATGTCGAGTCGCAAGACCACAAGCTGGACCAGGCGCTGGACGTGAAGCTGATCGAGCGCTGCCGCCCCGCCATCGAGCGCGGCGAGAGCGTGCGCATCATGGAAGTGGCCAAGAACGTGAACCGCTCCGTCGGCGCCATGCTGTCGGGCGCGGTCACCAAGGCACACCCCGAGGGCCTGCCGGAAGACACCATCCGCATCCACTTCGAGGGCACGGGCGGCCAGTCGTTCGGCGCCTTCCTGTGCAAGGGCATCACGCTGAACCTGACGGGCGAGGCCAACGACTACACCGGCAAGGGCCTGTCGGGCGGCCGCGTCATCGTGCGCCCCAGCCACGAGTTCCGCGGTGAGGCCTCGGCCAACACCATCGTGGGCAACACCGTCATGTTCGGTGCCACCAGCGGCGAGGCGTTCTTCGCCGGCGTGGCGGGCGAGCGCTTTGCGGTGCGCCTGTCGGGTGCCACCACCGTGGTCGAAGGCGTGGGCGACCACGGCTGCGAGTACATGACGGGCGGCACCGTGGTGGTGCTGGGCAAGACGGGCCGCAACTTCGCGGCAGGCATGAGCGGCGGCGTGGCCTACATCTACGACGAGGACGGCCGCTTCGACTCGCGCTGCAACCTCTCCATGGTGTCGCTGGAGCGCATCCTGCCGGCCGAGGAGCAGATCGCCAGCGTGGGCCGTGGCACCTGGCACCGTGGCCAGACCGACGAAGAGCAGCTCAAGAAGCTGCTGGAAGACCACAGCCGCTGGACCGGCTCGCGCCGTGCCCGCGACATCCTGGACAACTGGGCCGCTTCGCGCAGCAAGTTCGTCAAGGTCTTCCCAACCGAGTACAAGCGCGCGTTGTCGGAAATTTATGAGCGTAAAGTGCTGCAAGAGCAGGCCACACCTGCGGTAGCAGCTCCTAAAACAGAAGCGGTTGCGTCCCGCTGAGGCGCCCTCCCACCACAAGAACAGGACACCACGATCATGGGCAAGACCACCGGTTTCATGGAATACGAGCGCATCGAGGAGGGCTACGCGCCCGCCGCCGAGCGTGTGAAGCACTACAAGGAGTTCGTTATCGGCCTGGACGCCGAGCAGGCCAAGACCCAGGGCGCGCGCTGCATGGACTGCGGCACGCCGTTCTGCAACAACGGCTGCCCGGTGAACAACATCATCCCGGACTTCAACGACCTCGTTTACCACCAGGACTGGAAGAGCGCCATCACGGTGCTGCACAGCACCAACAACTTCCCCGAGTTCACCGGCCGCATCTGCCCCGCCCCGTGCGAGGCCGCCTGCACGCTGAACATCAACAACGACCCGGTGGGCATCAAGAGCATTGAGCACGCCATCATCGATCGCGCCTGGGAAGAGGGCTGGGTGCAGCCCCAGCCCGCGGCGCACAAGACCGGCAAGAAGGTGGCCGTGGTGGGCGCGGGCCCCGCAGGCTTGGCAGCGGCACAGCAGCTGGCGCGTGCCGGCCACGACGTGACGCTGTTCGAGAAGAACGACCGCGTGGGCGGCCTGCTGCGCTACGGCATCCCCGACTTCAAGCTGGACAAGGCGCACATCGACCGCCGCGTGGCCCAGCTGGTGGCCGAGGGCGTGCAGGTGCGCACCGGCGTGTTCGTCGGTGCGGCCAAGGATGGGCTGGGCAAGGGCTCCAAGGTCACCAACTGGGCCAAGGAAACCGTCACCCCCGAGCAGCTGAACAAGGACTTTGACGCCGTGCTGCTCACCGGCGGCGCCGAGCAAAGCCGCGACCTGCCGGTGCCCGGCCGCGACCTCGATGGCATCCACTTCGCCATGGAGTTCCTGCCGCAGCAAAACAAGGTCAACGCGGGCGACAAGCTCAAGGGCCAGCTGCGTGCGGACGGCAAGCACGTCATCGTCATCGGTGGCGGTGACACCGGCAGCGACTGCGTGGGCACCAGCAACCGCCACGGCGCCGTGAGCGTGACCCAGTTTGAGCTGATGCCCATGCCGCCCGAGCAGGAGAACAAGCCCCTGGTGTGGCCGTACTGGCCGACCAAGCTGCGCACCAGCTCCAGCCACGAGGAGGGCTGCACGCGCGAGTTCGCCATTGCCACCAAGGAATTCATCGGCGACGGTAAGAAGGTCACCGGCCTGAAGACCGTCCATGTCGAGTTCAAGGACGGCAAGTTTGTGGAAATCCCCGGTACCGAGAAGGAATACAAGGCCGACCTGGTGCTGCTCGCCATGGGCTTTGTGAGCCCCGTGGCCGCCGTGCTCGACGCCTTCGGCGTGGACAAGGACGCGCGCGGCAACGCCCGTGCCAGTACCGACTTCACGGGCGGCTACGCCACGAATGTGCCGAAGGTGTTCGCGGCGGGCGACATGCGCCGGGGCCAGTCGCTGGTGGTCTGGGCCATCCGCGAAGGCCGTCAGGCAGCGCGCGCGGTGGATGAGTTCCTGATGGGGGCATCCGACCTGCCGCGTTGAGCTGGATACAGGGCGCAGCAGCTTCACTTTTGATAGCTGCTAGCGCTTTCTGAGAAAGGGCTAGAGCCCATTTTGCCCAAGATTTCTTGGCCAGGCGTTAAGCGCTTTCTTCATGACCACGCTCTCTCACGGAAAACTGTCCACGCCCTGGGCCTGGGGCCGCGCGCTGGCGCTTGCCGCCGCGTGCCTGCCGTGGCCTGCCCAGGCGCAAGGCCACGAGCCGCCGCACGAATGCCCCGGCCCTGGTGCGGGCGCCACGTTCAACCTGCGCATCGACAACGACATGTTTGGCGGCGTGGGGCAGGACCAGGGCTACTCCAACGGTTTCCTGGCCACCTGGGTTTCACCCAATCTCGCGCGTGATCTGGACGATCCTTGCCTGCCCGAGGCCGTGCGCAGCCTGAACAAGCACCTGTCCTGGCTGCGGCACAGCGGGCAGGATGAGCAGAACATGGTGCTCGGCTTCGGCCAGGTGCTTTTTACCCCCACGGATCGCACACGCACCGACCTGATTGCCGAGGACCGGCCCTACGCCGCAGCCCTGCTGTTCAGCGTGGGCTACAACGCCCGGCGTGACGGCACGCTGCACACCGCCCAGTTGCGCCTGGGCATCGTGGGTCCGTCGGCGCGCGGGCGGCAGGTGCAAAACGGCTGGCACCACATCATCGGCGTGGACCCATTCGACGGCTGGGACAACCAGCTGCGCGACGAGCCGGTGGCGCAACTGCTGTACGAGCAGCGCCAGCGCGGCCTGCGCCATGTGGCCCCCAGCGGGTGGGGCTGGGACGCCACAGGCCACTGGGGCGCCAGCCTGGGCAATTTCGCCACCTATGCCAATGCCGGGGCCGAGCTGCGCTGGGGCTACCGCCTGCCTGACGATCTGGGCACGGCGCCGCTGCGCCCGGCGGGCGAGAACACCACGCCGCTGCGGGCGGCCGGGCGCTCGCAGGGCTGGGCGGGGCACCTGTTCGTGGCGGCCGACGCCCGCTGGGTGCTGCGCGACATCAGCCTGGACGGCAACACCTTCAAGTCCAGCCACCACGTGGACAAGCGCGCGCTGGTGGCGGATGTCGGCTACGGCGTGGCGGTGACCTGGGACGCGTGGAAGTTCGCTTTCGCACGCTACCACCGCAGCCGCGAGTTCCGTGGGCAGCAGGAGGTGCCGGTGTACGGCAGCTTCACCATCAGCCGGCGTTTCTGAGGCAGTGAGTGCTTTGTTTTTGATAGCTTCTAGCGCTTGTTGGATAAGGGCTAAAAGCTATTTTTACCTGATTAGCTACTTACCTCAGAAACGCGCAGCAGCGTCAAAGGCAGCGGCCCAGTAGTCACCAAAGCCTTCAACAGCCTAGGCAGCATGGCAGGCAGATCAAACCGACGGTTGAATCGCCAGCAAAACTCGGCCAAGTAGCGCTGGGCATACCTG
>NZ_CYIG01000029.1 GCF_001298675.1 Paenacidovorax caeni | reverse complement strand
CCAATGGATGAAACCGACCACGGTTTGACGCCACGAATCGCAGATTTGAAAGTGAACAGGAAAGTCAATGAAATCAACGATCTACCAACACCACCTCCGCGCCAGTGCTAGCTTTTCGTACCGTCACTTATTGCACTGAAAACGAGGAGACCCCGTTTCGCGCTGCACAAAGCCTTGCAACGGCTCGTGCGCGAGGCCCTCGCTGACGTCCACGCGGTCCACGCGCGCGGCCGGCGGGCCGTCGTGCGCCCAGTCGATCAGGGCCTGCACGGCGTCGGCCGGGCCGCTGGCCAGGGCCTCGACGCTGCCGTCGAGCCGGTTGCGCACCCAGCCCTGCAGGCCCAGGCGCTGGGCGGTCTGGATGGTGGTGTGGCGGTAGTACACGCCCTGCACCAGGCCGTGGATGCGCAGGTGGCGGGTGATGGTGGAAGCAGAAGACATGGCGGTGGTAGCGGGCCGCCCGCGCGCGGCGCGGGGGCATGGCGGGAAAACCCGTAACTCTACCCCGCACCGTGGCATGCTGCAGGCATGGCTGCTCTCGCCAAGGCCCTGCCCACCATCGACCCCGCGCGCTGCACGGGCTGCGGCTGGTGCGTGGCGGCCTGCCCGCCGCACGTGCTGTCGCTGCAGGTGCTGGGCGATGGCCGCTGGGGCCCCAAGCGCGCGGCGCTACACGATGCGCCTGGCTGCACGGGCTGCGCCCTGTGCGCCGTGCGCTGCCCGTTCGATGCCATCCGCATGGTGCGGCGCGAAGCCGTTTAAGTATCAATAAGGCCTTTAACCCTTGCGGGGCAAGCGCTAGCAGCTATTGAATCAGGAGCACTCAAACGCCGCCGCAAGGGCCTGCGCATCGCACAGCAGGGTGGGCTGGGCGTCGCCCTCGCCCAGGGCAAGGGCGCGCAGGCCGGGCAATGCGCAGCGCGCGGCCAGCACCGCCGGCAGGGGGTGGATGCAGGCCGTGGGCACGTGCACCAGTTCCACCGGGCCGCGCACGGTCAGTTCGGCCAGGCCCTGCGGCAGGGCGATGGACAGGCACTGCAATGGCACGCCGGGCACCGGGCTGCCCACAGGCAGCGGGGCAATGTCCAGCGCCTGCGCGCCGGGCGCGGCCAAGCGCGCACCCCGCACATGCCGCGCCTCGATGCCGACGCGCCAGGGCCCACTGGCAAAGCGCACGATCTCCAGCACCGCGCCACCATCCCTGGCCAGGGCGCTTTCCATCTCAGTTATCCATGGCGCTGCGCGCCTCCCACGGCCCATGAAACCGGCGCGGCCCAAGCGCGGGCAGCCGAGCAAGGGCCGCCCCGCAGCGAGGGCTGCGTCCCCCTCCCGGAGTGCGCAGCGCGAACGAGAGAGGGGGAAGGCGCCGAAGGCGACTCAGGGGGGGGCTTCACTTCAGCCATGGCCGGGCATCACCCGGTCAGCCCTTCGGCGTAGCCGGCCAGCAAGCGCTCCAGGTCGAGCAGGCTGACGGGCTGATCCTGGAAGTGCACTACCCCCAGCACCAGGGTGCGCAGGGGCTCGCCCAGCGTGGCCGGTGGCGGCTGGATGCTGCTGTGTGCCACGTCAACCACGTCGATGATGCGATCGACGCGCAGGCCGCTCTCGATGCCCGCGCCGCTGCCGAGCATGATGGCGCTGTCCTGCCCGCTGGCGGGGGCGGGCAGCTGCAGCACGTCGTGCAGGCGAATGACGGTGGCGATGTCGCCGCGCACGTTGATGACGCCCTCGAGCGAGGGCGGGCAGCCGGGCACGAAGTGCACCACGGCCTGCGCCAGGATCTCGCGGATGTGCGTGCCGGGGAAGGCGAACCAGTGCGGCCCGAGCGCGAAGATGACGAGCTTGACCATGCGCTCGTCCACGTTGACCACCTCCTGGCGCGCGCCGTGGCGCTGGCGCAGGATCTGGTCGAGGGTTGGCGCGCCGCTCATTCGGCCACCACCACGCGGTTGCGGCCGCCGCGCTTGGCCCGGTACAGCGCCTTGTCGGCGGCCTCGCGCAGCAGCTCGTAGCGCTGGTACATGGGGTAGGCGGCCACGCCGGCGCTGAACGTGCAGTGGAAGCCGTGCTCGCCACTGTAGAAATCGACACGCGCGAAGTCCTCGCGCAGCGCGTCGATCAGGCGCGCGGCCTGCTGCGGGTCTGCGTTTTGCAGAATGACGGCGAACTCCTCGCCGCCGTAGCGGCCGATGATGTCGCTGGCGCGCAGGCGCTGCTGCAGCACGCGCGACAGCGCCATCAGCACCTGGTCGCCCGCCGGGTGGCCCCAGGTGTCGTTGACGGCCTTGAAGCCGTCGATGTCGATCATCACCAGGCTGAGCACGCCGCTGTCGCGCCGCGCCAGCGACAGGGCGTTCTCCAGCAGCTGCGTGGTCATGGTGTGGTTGAACAGGCCGGTCAGGCTGTCGCGCGCCATCAACCCGCGCAGCGTGCGCATGCGTTCGGCACGGATCATCACCGCCGCCACCAGCTCGTCGGGCACCACCGGCTTGGTGAGGAAGCCCTCGGCACCGATGCGCATGGCAGAGAACAGCTTGCGGCGGTCGGTCTCGGAGGTCAGGTAGACGATGGGCAGGCCGACATGGTCCGGCACCTGGCGGATGATGGCCGCCGCCTCGCGCCCGCCGCATTCGGGCATGTACATGTCCATGAGCACGATGTCGGGGCGGAACTGGTGCAGCGCCTCAAGAATGCGGGTCGGGTCGTGCACCTCGCAGGTAATCAGGCCCGCCTGCTGCAGCAAGATGGCGTGGTAGTGCGCCATGTCGGGCTCGTCATCCACGATGAGTACGCGGTAGGGCTCGTATTCCTGCTGGTGCGTCAGCCCATCGAGCGCGGCCACCAGCTCGTTGGCACGCACCGGCTTGACAAAATAGGCCTGACCGCCCGCACGCACCGCCCCCAGGCGGGCATTGAAGTCGTTGCGCGCCGAGACGAACACCGCCGCCACGGGCTCGCCGGTTTCCTCGCGCAGGGCCAGCAGTACGTCGATGCCGGCGCTGTGGCCCCGGGGGAAGTGGATGTCCATGACCACGGCGTCGGGCCGGCGCGCCAGCACCGCGTCGTGCAGCGCATCGGGGTCGGTGAAGCACACGGCCTCGTAGCCGAAGCAGGCCAGCTGCGCGGCGAGCTGCTCCAGCATCAGGGCCTCGTCGTCGCAGACGTACACCAGGCGCCCGGGCGTGGCCGGGGCGTTGCGGTCCACCGGGGCCAGGGCGAAACTGGGCAATTCGCCCACGGCCGCAGCCTGCGCGGCGGTGCCCAGCCCGGCGGCCAGCACGGCCAGCTCGTCCAGGCACTGCGCCAGCTGTGCGCGCCAGTCGGCAGGCAGGGCCTGGAGTGCGGCGCCCGGCGTACCGTCCGGGGCAACGTCCACCAGCGGCAGCAGCAGGTCTTCGCCACGCTCGGCGCAGGCGCCCAGCTCGGTCAGGCCGAACGAGCGGCCCGTGCCCTTGAGGTTGTGCAGCAGCCGGTGCAGGTGCGCGGCGGCTTCGCTACCGGCCTGTGCGCCAGCCAGGCTGTCGCAGAGCGCGCGCGCCTGCGCCACGCGTTCGGGCAGTTGTGCCAGGTAGGCCTGGCGCAGGCGGGCGATACGCTCGCGGGCCCCGGCAGCGGCGGCTGCAGCGGAAGGACGTTGCGTTTCCATGGCGTCAACCTCTCGCGTGGCGTGTCATGACCTCGCCGATGAGCGCAGGCAAGTGCTCTTCTAGCGTGAAATCCTTGGCCAGACAGGCATCCAGGCGCGGCTCTTGGGCCAGCAGGCCAGCGGGCTCGTCGCCGGTGAGCAGGATGAACGGCAGCAGACAACCCTGCGCGCGCAGTTCACGAAACAGATCGATGCCACTGACCAGGGGCATGTTCATGTCGCTGATGACGAGCGCGATGGAGCTGTCGGCGTTGAGCCGGCCAACGGCGTCCACGCCATCCTCGGCCAGCACGGCCTCATGGCCCATGCCTTCGAGCACCGCGGCGATCATTTCGCCGGCCAGTGCGTCATCGTCCACCACCAGTACCTTCATGATTGCGTTCTCAATCGTGCCGCCTCAGCCCAGCAGGGCGCGCAGCGTTTCCACCAGATTGTTCTGGTCAAAGTCGCCCTTGACGATGTAGGCGTCCGCGCCAACCTGCATGCCGCGCCGCTTGTCCTCTTCCTTCTCGCGCGAAGTGATGATGACGATGGGCGTGTCGCGGTACCTGTCTTCCTCGCGCAGCCGCGCCGTGAGGGTGAAACCGTCCATGTGCGGCATTTCCACGTCGGTCAGGATGGCGTCGAATTCGCCCTCCATGGCCTTGCGCAGGCCGTCCACACCGTCTTCGGCCAACGTGACATGGTAGCCGTAGGCCTGCAGCACATCCTTTTCGATTTCCCGTGTGTTCAGTGAGTCATCGACCACCAGCACGCGGTAGGGCGTGGTGCTGGCGTGCGCGGCGGCGCCCGCCTGCACGCCCTGGCCGCGCAGGCGCCGTGCCTGCTCCAGCAGCGCCGGGGCGTGCAGCACGTTGACCATTTCATTGCGCCCGGTGATGACCATGCCCGAGACCAGCGGCAGCTTGCGCAGGTGCGGCGGCAGGGGCTTGATGACCATGTCGCGCTCGTCGAGCAGGCCATCGACCTGCACGGCGATCTTCTCGCTGCGCACCTGCAGAACCACCAGCAGCAGGCCGGGGTGGCGCTCCTGCACGCCCGGGCCACCGGCAGGCGCCGCGGGCGCGGGCACGCGCAGCAGCTCGGCCAGGGGCACCACGGGCACGAATTCGTTGCGCACGATGACCACCTGGCGCTCGGCCACCTGCATCAGCGCCTGCGCGGGCACGCGCTGCAGCTCCACCACGTGCTGCGCCGTGAAGCCCCAGGGCAGGCCGTGGGCCTGCACCAGCAGCACGCGCATCATGGCCAGCGACATCGGCAGGCGCAGGGAGAACGTGGTGCCCTGGCCCGGGCGCGTCTCGATGCCCACCGCGCCCTGCAGTTCGTCCAGCACGGTCTGGCGCACCACGTCCATGCCCACGCCGCGGCCCGAGAGGTCGGTGATGATGCTGCTGGTGGAAAAACCGGGCAGGAAGATCAGGTCGATGGCTTCCTGGTCGGTCAGCGCTGCGGCCTTCTCGGCGCTGAGCAGGCCTTTCTTCACGGCCTTTTCACGCACCGCCGCCACCGGAATGCCGCCGCCGTCGTCGGCCACCTCGATGACCACCCAGCCGCCATCCTGGCGCGCCGACAGGCGCAGCCGCCCCTGCGCCGGCTTGACCGCAGCAGCGCGCGCGGCGGGCAGCTCGATACCGTGGTCGATGGCGTTGCGGATCAGGTGAATGATGGGGTCGGAGAGCTTGTCGATGAGCTGGCGGTCCAGCTCGATCTCGGTGCCGGCGATGCTGCACTCCACCTGCTTGCCCACCGAACGCGCCAGCTCGCGCACCAGGCGCGCGGCCGGCTCCAGCACGATGGCCAGGGGCAGCATGCGCATCAGCAGGGTCTTGTCGTGCAGCTCGTCCATGAGCGCTTCCTGCGCCTGCACGTCGTCCTTGAGCAGGCGCGCAAACTGGCGCAGGCCCTGCGCAGCGCCGTCGCCCAGGCTGGCGGCCACGCTGCGCTCCAGCGCGTGGATGTCGGCCAGGCGCTCGCGCATGCGGGCGTGGCTGGAGACGACTTCGCCCATGAGCTTGATGAGCTCGTCCAGCTTGGACAGGCGCACGCGCACCGTCTCGGCGGCCTGCAGCCGGGGTTCGGGCGCGGCCACGGCGGCGGGCGGTTCAGCGGATTCAATGGGTTCGGACGGGGCGGCAGACGGCGCCGGCGCCACGGGTGCAGACGCTGGCGCGGCGGGTGCCGTGGGCGCCTCCTCCCCGGGCGCTGCCGCGCCTGCGGCCTGGGCCAGCGCCTGGCACAGCGCGCGTCGGGCGCGGGCAGGCTGGCGCCATCGCCGTCCTGGGCCAGCCGGTCCACCAGGTCGGCCAGCTGGTCGAGCGCGCGGTACAGCAACTGGCCCAGCGGCGCGCTGTAGGCCAGGCTGCCCTCGCGCATGGCGCCCAGCACGTCTTCGAGGCGGTGGGCGATCTCGGTAATGGACGCCAGCCGCAGCATGCGCGACGACCCCTTGATGGTGTGGGCCGAGCGGAACAGCGCGTTGACCCCTTCCGGGTCAACATGTCCGGCGTCCAACGCCGCCAGCCCCTCGCCCAGCCGCGCCAGGTGGTCGCGCGCCTCCTCGACGAAGCGGCCCATGAATTTGCGGATGTCAATCGCCATGGCACGCCCCCGCGCGCGGCGTGGCCGTGCGTCTTTCAAGTAAAAATGGCCACAAACCCTTGCCTGGCTTGCGCTGACAGCTATTGAATTTGATGTATTTCATGGTCAGCGGGGGACGGCCGCCTGGGCCAGATGGCGCTCGCACAGGAAGCGGATTTCATGGGCTGGCAGCTCCAGCGGCAGGTAGCGCAGCCCCGCCTGCGCCGGCGTGGCACCCGAGAGCATCTGCACCACCACGCGCCAGGAGCGGCGCGCCTGCTCCAGCGCCCCACTCTCGCGCAGCAGGTCCGCCAAAAAATAGTGCGCCGGCCAGCAGGCATGGTGCGCATAGATGGCCTGGCGCAGCCAGCGGATGGCGTCGTCGCCCTGGCCCCGCCACTTGGCCGCCAGGCCCAGCAGCATGCAGGCATCGACCGACCAGGGATCGGCGTCGAGCACCTGCTGCGCCAGGGCCTGGGCCGTGTCGAAGTCTTTGCGCTCCAGCAGCACGTAGGCCTTGAGCAGGCGCGCCTCGGCGCAGCCAGGCTGCGCGGCCAGCACGGCGTCGAGCAGCGGCAGGGCCTGCGCGTAATGTTTGCCCAGCACCGCCTGGCGTGCCTGAGCCAACGCTGCAGGCGCCTCGGCGGGCACGCCGGCGGGTGCGGGGGCCTGGGCCAGCAGTTCGGGCAGATCGCCCCAGCCCTTGGGCAACTGCAGCGGCGCGGGCGGCGGCGCAGGCGCGCGCTGCGGCTTGGGAGCAGGGGCGGGTGGCCACTGCCATGCGGAGCCAGCGCCGTCATCCTGCGGGGCCGGGCCCGGGGTGAAGTAGAACAGCCCGGCTTCCTCGACCAGGCGCAACACGCCCAGGTCATTGGCCAGGGTCTCGGCCGAGCCGATGACCAGCACCCCATCGCCGCGCAGCAACCGCGCCAGGTTCTGCTGGATGCGCCGGCGCGTGGCCGCATCAAAGTAGATCGATACGTTGCGGAAAAAGATGATGTCGCAGTCCTGCACAGGCTGCGGCGCTTCGCTGTCGAGCAGGTTCAGCGGGTAAAAGCGCACCAGGCGGCGCACGTCCTCACGCAGGCGCTGGCCCTGGGGATGGGGTTCGAAATAGCGCTGGCGGATGGCATCGGGCACGCCGCGGAACGAGAAGTCGCCGTACACCCCGGCGCGCGCCTTGGCCAAGGCCTCGGTGTCGATGTCTCCGGCCACCAGCTCGAACAGCTGGGCCGTGCTGTCGCCGTACTTCTCCAGCAAGGCCATGGCCAGGGAGTACGGCTCCTCGCCCGAGGAGCACCCGGCCGACAGGATGCGCACGGGCGCACGCCCGGCATGGCGCGCCAGCGCGCGCGGCGCCAGGCGTTGTACCAGCAGTTCGATCTGCTCGGGCTCGCGGAAAAAATAGGTTTCGTTGATGGTGAGCAGGTTCACCAGCGCCTGGAACTCGGCGCCACTGCGCACCAACTGCTGGTAGTAGGCCATGGGCGCCATGCGCAGGTGCGTGCAGCGCTCCTGCAGCGCCTGCGCCAGCTTGGCCTGGCCGTCGCCCTCGCACTGCAGCCCGCAGCGCTCCTTGACCAGGGCCTGGAACGGGGCCAAGTCCAGGGCGTTCATGCCGCACTCCCAGCCAGCAGGCGTGGCGGGCGGCTGGCCAACTCCCGCATGGCCGGGGCCAGCGCGGCCAGCGGCAGCACCTGCACGGCGGCGCCACGCTCGATGGCTACACGGTTCATGCCGTAGACGACAGAGCTGGCTTCGTCCTGCGCCAGCGTGTGCCCGCCCGCGGCGCGGATGGCCGCCAGCCCCGCGGCCCCGTCATGCCCCATACCCGAGAGGATGATGCCGATGGCCCGTGCGCCGAACACCTGGGCCACGCTGGTCAGCAGCACGTCACAGCTGGGCCGGTACACACAGCCGGGCACCCTGGCGCGCAGCGCCAGGCGCTCGCCGGGCACCACCGCGAGGTCATGCTCCGAGGGCGAGACATGGATGGTGCCGGGCACCAGCACGTCACCATGGCGCGCCAGGCGTACCGGCAGCGGGCACAGCGCGGCCAGCCAGTCCACCATGCCCTGGGCAAAGCCGTCCGAAATATGCTGCGCCACCAGCACCGGGCAGGGGAAGTCGCGCCCCAGCGCCGGCAGGATGGCCGCCAAGGCCTGCGGCCCGCCGGTGGAAGCGGCAATGGCGAACACCGGCTCGCCCCCCCGCAGGGCCGGTGTGCCAGCTGGCACCGGGGACGGCGCCTGCGCCGGCGTGGCGGCGCCCGGCTCGGGGCGCGCCCGCATGCGCGTGATGACGGACACGCCCGCGAGCAGCCGCACCTTGGCCACGAAAGCCGCCGCGTCGCCCGAGCCGTAGTCGGGCTTGCCCACCACGTCGAGCGCGCCATGGGCCACGGCTTGCAGTGCGCCCTGCGCATCGGCCACGCTGCTGACCACGAGGATGGGCACGGCGCGCGTGCACATGATGGCCTCGATGGCTTGCAACCCCCCCATGACGGGCATTTCTAGGTCCATGGTCACGAGGCTGGGGCGCAGGGCCTGCACCATCTCCACCGCCTGGCGGCCGTTGCAGGCTTCGCCCACCACCTCGATGCCGGGCTCGGCCTCCAGCAGGCAACGCAGCAGCCCACGGGCGAGGCTGCTGTCGTCGGCGATGAGCACGCGGATGTTCGCCATCGCCTGCACGGTTCAGTGGTCCATGGCGCCGCACGCCACCTGCTGCGCAAGAGCCGCCGCGCCGCGCTGGCGGCATCGGCCGCCCACTGCACGAAGGGCGTAGCGTGGGAAGGGGCGCGCGACGCCACGCAGGGGGTGTTTCATTTCAACCCTGCGTGGTGCCGGAGGCGGCATTCAGCTTGAACTGGTGTACCAGCTCGTCGAGCCGGCCCGAGAGCTGCGCCATGTCCTTGCTCACCTGCGAGATGCGGGTGATGGACTGCGCCGTATGCGAGCTGGCCGTGACGATTTCACGCAGCGCCAGCACAACCTGGCTGCTGGCCGTCTTCTGCTGCTGCGTGGAGAGCGAGATCTGCTGCGCGGCGCTGCTGGTCTGGCTGGCGGCGCTGACGATTTCGTTCAGGCGCTCGGTGGCGTTGGCGCTGGCAGAAAGCCCCGCGGTAATGCCCGAGGCCCCCTTCTCCGAGGTGATGACAAGGCGGCTGATGGAGTCCTGAATCTCGCTGATCTTGGCTTCGATCTCGCGCGTCGAGTCGGTCACGCTGTCGGCCAGGCGGCGAATCTCGCCCGCCACCACCGAGAAGCGCTTGCCCGCCTCGCCGGCGCTGGAGGCTTCCAGCGCGGCGTTGAAGGCGATGAGCTTGGTCTGGTCGGCCACGGTGTTGATGATCTCCATCACGCGGCTGATCTGCTTGGACTTGGCGCCCAGCGCCACGATCTCCTGCAGGCTGTGCTGGTTGTCGCTGCGGATGTCGTTCATGCGCCCGAGCACGGTCTGCATGGCCTCGGAGCCCTTGCGCGAGCCCTCCAGCGTCTGGTTGGCGATGTCCACCACCGAGCGCGAGTGGTCGGCGATCTGCGTGGAGGAGGCCGAGAGCTCCTCCATGGTGGTGGTGATCTCGGCCACCGAGGACGACATCTGTGTCGAGGTGGCCGCCTGGCCCTCAACGGCGCTGGTGATTTCCTGCGCTGCCGCGTGCACGCGCACGGCATTGGCGCTGACCTCGGCCACCAGCGTGCGCAGGCGCGCCTGCATGGCACGCGTGGCCTCGGCCAGGGTCGCCACCTCGTCGCTGCCCGCCACCGCGATGGTGCTCGACAAATCGCCCTGGGCCACATGGTTCACACCCGAGGCCACCCCTTCGAGCCGGCCCACGATGTGGCGTGCCATCCACTGCGCCAGCAGCATGCCGCCGATGATGGACAAAATCCCCACCACCAGCGCGACGTTGCGCGAGCTGTCCAGCGAAGCCTGGAAAGCGCTGGCATCCATGGCGATCTCAATCACGCCGATGGGCTTGCCGGAAAAGTCCTTGAGCGCCGAGGAATAGATGGCGAACGGCTTGCCCTGGGCATGGCGGTGGTCGAGCTGCGCCTCGCCGCCGAGCGCGCGCTGCAACGTGGCCGCTTCGGGCATCAGCTCCTTGCCGAAGGTCGAAGCCAGGGCCTTGAAGCTGCCATCCTTGTCCATAACGTGCAGGGCCACATCCACGCCGTTCTGCTGCTTGAACTGGTCGAAGAAGGGCTGGCCGAAGCCCATGCCGAACTCCACCGAACCCACATGCCGGCCGGCGCGCTGCACCGGCACCATGCCACGAATGCCCAGCCCCGCCACGCCGCCTTCCAGGCCGCGCACCGGCTGCAGGGTGCGGTTGGTGGCCACCACGGTGCTGCGGAACGACGACAAGTCGTCGCCGTACTTTTGCGGCACATGCACACGCAGCCACGAAATGGCCGGCGGCGTGTGGAACTGGAATTGCTCCACGCCGTAGTCACGCGCCAAGGACTGGAAACCTGGCACGAACAGATCGGCCACGGCCTTGCGCTCGCCGCTGTCGAACTTGTCCTGCACCAACGGAATGCTGGCCACCAGTGCACTCAAGGCCTCGGCGCTACGGCTCTCGGCGGCAATCGCGTTGTGGATGGCCTTGAGATGCGCGTCCAGCGCGCTGCGCTCGGCGTCATGCACCAGGCGGTTCATGTTCGACAGGTTGGTAAACGTCAGCGCCGCCCCCACACCACCAATGGCGATACCCATGACCACCATGATCTTGGCCCAGAGACGGAGTTTGTGAAACATAGACGACACCTTGAAGAACAGCGAGCAAATGGGAACAGCCCTGGCCTGGGGCGTGCTGCCCCTGCGCCGGATGCGGCGCCGGGCAAGTCTACATTTTCGGGGGATCAGAACAGCGCACCAGGCCTGGATGCGGGCACAAGGCGGGAAATCCTGCTCCGATGCCGCCTGGAGCCATCCGTGCCACACTCCCGCCCCTATGTCGTCTTCCACATGGGCCGCGCAGGCCCTGCAGCAGTTTGAGACCGTGGTGCAATCCTCGGACGGTTTTCGCGTGCGCGACGGCCAGCGGCACATGGCCGAGGCCGTGGCCCAGGCCCTCAGCCAGGCGCAGCTGGGCAAGGTGGAAGACGAAGGCGCCGACCCCGCGCGTGCCATTGCCGTCATCCAGGCCGGCACGGGCGTGGGCAAGTCGCTGGCCTACAGCGTGCCGGCCATTGCCATTGCGCTGGCGCGCGGCACGCGCGTGCTGATCTCCACCGCCACCGTGGCGCTGCAGGAGCAGTTGGTGCACAAGGACCTGCCGCAGCTGGCCGCACGCATGGAGCAGCCCTTTGCCTTCGCCCTGGCCAAGGGGCGCGGGCGCTACGCCTGCAAGCTCAAGCTGGAACGCCTGGCCAGCGGCGCCAGCGCCGAGGAGGACGACCACATTCCCGACGATCTGCTGGCCGCCGAGGCCGCCGAGCAGCGCCAGGGCCGCCATGCCTCGCACCAGGCCGAGGCGCGCATGCAGTTCTACGCCAGCCTGGCCGACGCCCTGGCCACCAACCAGTGGGACGGCGACCGCGACCAGCTGCCCACACCGCCCGAGCCGGAGATGTGGGGCCCGGTGGCGGCCGAGGCGTCCTCGTGCACGGGCAAGTACTGCCCGCTGTTCAGCCAGTGCACCTATTTCGAGCGGCGCAAGGCGCTGGTGGCGGCGCAGGTGATCGTGGCCAACCATGACCTGCTGCTGTCGTCCATCGGCGCGCGCCTGCTGCCGGAGCTGGACAACTGCCTGCTCGTCATTGACGAGGCTCACCACCTGCCGTCCACCGCGCTAGCGCAGTTCGCCTGCGAGATGGACCTGTCGCGCCTGTCCTGGATCGACCGGCTGGCCAGCCGCGCGCTGCGCATCGGCCAGCTCGTGGAGGTGGAGGAAATCGCCGACATTCCCCAGCACGCGGCGCGGTTGCGCACCGCGCTGGCCGACCTGGCACGCCTGGTGCTGGACGTGTACGGCGAGCCTTTGCGCGCGCCAGGCCACGGCGGTGCGGGAGCGCGCCCGGCCATCGCCGGCCAGCCCACACGCGCCCGTGTGGCGGGCGGGCGCCTGCCTGACGCCCTGAGCGACCCGGTGGCCCAGGCAGCACACCACGCCGGCGGCTTTCTGGACGCGCTGCGCGCCATCGCCAAGGCGCTGCGCGCGGCCATGCGCGACACGCCCGACGACGCGCGGCGCCTGTCGCAGCTCTATGCCCAGGTGGGCAGCCTGGCGCCGCGCCTGGAGGGCGTGCACGCCTGCGCGCAGCTGCTGCTGCAGGACACGCCCGAGGGCGCGGTGCCTGCGGCCAAATGGTTCACGTTGGCGGTGGAGGGCGACTTTCTCACCCTGCGCGCCCATGCCAGCCCCGTGCTGCCCGGCGCCACGCTGCGCCACCACCTGTGGTCGGCGGTGCGCGGCGCGGTGCTGACCTCGGCCACGCTCACGGGCTGCGGGCAGTTCGACTTCTTTCTGCGCGAAGCCGGCCTGCACGGCGATGCGGCGGTGCGCACGCTGGAGGTGGCCAGCCCGTTCGACTACGCGCGCCAGGGCACGCTGGTGGCCAGCGAAACCCAGGCCGACCCGCGCGACGCGCAGGCCTACACGGCCGAGATGGTGGAGGCGCTGCTGTCCGACCTGGCCCTGGTGGAAGCGGGCGCGTTGGTGCTGTTCACTTCACGCGAGCAGATGCGCCAGGCCGTCGAGCAACTGCCAACCGCGCTGCGTGCCACGGTGCTGGTGCAGAACCAGTGGCCGCGCCAGCAACTGCTGGCACAGCACCGCGAGCGGGTGGCGCAGGGGCTACCGTCGATCATCTTCGGCATGCAATCCTTTGGCGAAGGGCTGGACTTGCCGGGCCGGCTGTGCGAATCGCTGTTCATCACCAAACTGCCCTTCGCCCCACCCGACGACCCGGTGGG
Source organism: Paenacidovorax caeni (assembly GCF_001298675.1). Classification (GTDB taxonomy): domain Bacteria; phylum Pseudomonadota; class Gammaproteobacteria; order Burkholderiales; family Burkholderiaceae_C; genus Paenacidovorax; species Paenacidovorax caeni. The sequence goes on along the minus strand of NZ_CYIG01000029.1, from coordinate 33,744 downwards.
CGAGGCGCGTGCCGAGTGGCTGCGCGGCGCCGGGCGCGACCCGTTCAGCGAGCTGGTGGTGCCGGCCACGGCCATCCGCCTGGCGCAATGGGTGGGCCGTGCCATCCGCACCGAGGAGGACCTGGCGCATGTCTACTGCTACGACCGGCGCCTGGTGCGCACAGGCTACGGGCAGCGGCTGCTGCAGGGCCTGCCGCCGTTCGCGCTGCAGCGCCGCGCCAGCACACCCACAAGGGCCGGGAATTAAGGGGCAATTCAGCCTGTAGCGCGCTTCCAGCAAGCGCTAGCAGCTATCAAAGTAGGAGTCATTGTGCTGACTTGCCTGGCGCGAAAAAATCCACCAGGCCATTGAGTTCGCTGGCCACGTGCTTGAGCTCCTCGGACGCCTGCCAGGCGCGCTGCGCCTCGCCGCGGTTTTCCACGATCAGGTCGGCCACCTGGTGCATGGCGCAGGCCACTTCCTCGGCACCGAAGGCTGCCAGCCGGGTGGCGGTGGCCAGTTCGCGGGTTTCATCGGCCAGTGCCGGGGCGGCGCCCTCGGCGCTGGCCAGGTGCAGCAGCCGTTCGGCGCGCTCGCTCAGGTCGCTGGTCTCGGCCACGGCCGCGTCCAGGGCACGGATCGCCGCGTACACGCGGTCGTGCTGCGCCTCGGAGTGCTCGGTGACGCTGTAGAGCACGGTGTTGAGCGTGGTGCAGTGGCGCTGGATGCGCCGCGCCGCCAGCGCGATTTCATCGAGCATCACTTTCAGGTGCAGCTGCATGACGGCGGCGGCATGGTTCAGCTGCCCGCTTTCGCCCGTGCCCGAAAGGTCGATCTCGCCCTGCAGGTCGCCCTGGGCGATGCGGTTGAGGCGGCGGATCGAGGCGTTCAGCGGATCGACGATGCCGCGGATGAACATGTGCCCCGCCAGCACCACCGCCAGCAGCCCGCACAGAATGCCCGCGATGGCGATGGCACGGATGCGCGCGTTGCGCGCCAGCGTTTCCTCGTAGGCGGTGCGTGCGGCGGTGTCCAGCGCATCGCGCAGCTCGGACGCAGCGACCGAGGCCGCCTGCTCCAGCGGCAGCACGCGCTGGCGGATCAGCTCGTCGATTTGCTCCGGGTCGTCAAAGGCGGCGGCCATCTCCACGCGCTGCAGGCCTTCATCGGTGTAGTGCGTGAGCGCAGCGGCCAGCCGCTGCGTTTGCTGCGGGGCCTGGCCCGAGTCGACGGCCAACTGGCCCAGCAGCGCCTGCACCTCGTCGCGGTGCGCGCGCAGCCGGGCAATCTGGTGGGCCAACGCCTCGTCCTGGCCGGTGCGCTGGCGCGCCAGGCGGATTTCCAGCATGGTGGCACGGCTCTCGCCCAGGCGGGCGGTGATCTTGCCGATGGCCGCCACCGGCCCGAGCTGCCGGTGGTAGAGCTGGTGCAGCGCATCGTCGGCCAGCTTCAGCCCGCCGATGCCAAGCACGCCCCCCACCAGCATCAGCAGCGCCACAAACAGCGTGCCCAGGCGCATGCCGCTGCGGATGCCCAGCCACGCCGGCAGGCGCAGGCCCGGCTTGGCACGGCCCGCCGCCATGTCGTGGTACAGCGCCTGTGCGGCCGCGATGGCGTCGGGTGGCGCGTGCTTGCGCACCGACATGTAGCCCGTGACCTGGTCGTGGCGCTTGACGGGCACCACGCAGGCATCGACCCAGTAGTAGCCGCCGTCTTTGCAGCGGTTCTTGACGATGCCGCGCCACGGCTTGCCTTGCTGCAGCGTGCGCCACATGTCCGCGAAGGCGGCGGGGGGCATGTCGGGGTGGCGCACGATGTTGTGGCTCTGGTTCAGCAGCTCGTCGAGGGCGTAGCCGCTGACCTCGACGAACGCCTCGTTGGCGTAGGTGATGCGGCCCTTGAGGTCGGTCTTGGACACCAGGGTGACGCCAGGCGGGATCTCGGTTTGCCGGGACGTGACGGGCAGGTTCTTCTTCATGGTGCGGGTTCTTTCGAATCGGCGGTGCCTTCAACCTGGACTCAATGCGTCCACAAGCGCTTCAGTACCAGCGCGGCGCAGCGGCACTCCTCCACGCGCAGCGCGCCGACGATGCCATGGGCAGGATCGGCCGCGTCGCAGCGCTGCGGGCGCATGACCGGCATGCCGTTGGCGTCGTACAGGCTCCACAGATCCAGCGGCGCGTCGTGCTTCTGCCGCGAGCGCACCACGGCCAGCGCGCCGTTGGCCAGCCGCGCCAGCGTGCCGGGCGGGTGCATGGTCAGGGTCTTGATGGACAGCTGCACCAGCGCATCCTCGTACAGGCGGCTGCGCTCCAGGAACAGGGCCCTGAGCGCATCGCGCGGAAGCTGGCCGGTGCGGTTGGCGCGCGGTGTCACCATGGCCGCATACGAGTCGGCCACCGCCAGCAGGCGCGCGCCGGGCAGGATGGCGTCGCCCCGCAGCCCGTGCGGATAGCCCGAGCCGTCGCAGCGCTCGTGGTGCTGCTGCACCAGTTGCAGCCACAGTGCATCGGTCACGCCCATGGCGGCCAGCTGCTCGGCGCTGTGCACGGGGTGGCTGCGCACCTGCACGGTCTGCTCGCGCGTCAGCGCACCGGCCTGGCGGTCCAGTTGGCCCTGCAGCGGCAGCAGCGCCACATCGCGCGTCAATGCCGCGCAGGCCAGCGACAGGCGCGTGGGCGCATCCAGCTGCAGCTCGGCCGCTGCCAGCTCGGTCAGTGCGGCGCCCAGCAGTTGCTGCACCACCAGGTAGGGGTGCTGGCGGTCCAGGTGCAGCGCGGCCAGAAACGCATCGGGGTCCTGCGCGCAGGCATCGATCACGCTGCGTGCCAGGCTCTGCACCACCTGCGGCAGCACGGCCTGCAGCGAGCCCGCCTCGAGATGGGCGTGCAGGCGCTTGAGTGTTGACGCCAGCGTGCCGGCCCGGACAAAGACCGGCTCCGCTGCGGCCCCCGGCGGTGGTGCAGGCGGCACCGCCGCTGCGCCCGCCACGCTGGGGCCAGGGTTCTGGGCTGGGGGATCGGGCGCATAGGCACCGCGCGCCAGCAGTGCGTCGATATGGCGGGGAATGCTCAGCACATAGCCTTCGCGCAGCAGCAAATGGCCGTCCGCGTCATACAGCGGCCAGGGCAGGGGCTTGTTCAAGGCCAGATCGCTTTGCCGGATGCGGCGCATGGGAGAGTTCTGGAAGAGACGTCGTGAGAAGGTCGTGAGTGATTGAAGCGCGATGCATCTTGTTTCAACTTGATACCTATCAATACAAAACATGATGCAGGTCAGTTGTTTCCCTAGGATGCGGTCGTGCTGTTGCTATCTTTTAAAGAGCTTCCAGCGCTTGCCAGTAAAGGGGTACAGCCCATTTTTCTCGTGCATGGCAAAGCCCCCGCCATGGGGGTGCGGACAGCGCTGACCGCAGGGGGCGACAATCCAGCGTCATGCGCACCCGCGCACGGCGGCACATCGCCGCACCATTTGCACCGAATTCACCATGCCCCACACCCTTCCCGCCTGCCCGCAATGCGGCCAGGAAAACACCTATCCCGACGGCTCCAACTACATCTGCCCCGATTGCGCTTTCGAGTGGCCCCAGCAGGCCGATGCCGCCGAAGACGAAGCCCCCGTGGGGGATGGCACGGTGCGCGATGCCAATGGCAACCCGCTGCAGGACGGCGACGCCGTGATCCTGGTGAAGGACCTCAAGGTCAAGGGCTCGTCCAGCGTGCTGAAGAAGGGCAGCAAGATCAAGGGCATCCGCCTGGTGGACGGCGCCGATGGCCACAACGTGGACTGCAAGACCGAGCTGGGCAGCATGCTGCTCAAGTCCGAGTTTCTGAAGAAGGCCTGAGCGCCATGGCGCCGCCCATTGCCGTCATCGACTTCGAGACCACCGGCATGGTCCCGGCCCAGGGCGCGCGTGCCACCGAGGTGGCCATCGTTCTGCTGGAGGGCACGCAGGTGGTGGACCGCTTTGCCAGCCTGATGCAGACCGGCGCGTGGATTCCGCCCTTCATCGAAGAGCTCACTGGCATCAGCAACGCCATGGTGGCCGCAGCGCCACCGGCCGAGGCCGTGATGCGCGAGGCCGCGCGCTTCGTGGGCGACGCGCCCATGGTGGCGCACAACGCGGCGTTCGACAGCAAGTTCTGGCAGTCCGAGCTGCAGCACGCGGGCCTGCAGGCCACGCAGCCCTTTGCCTGCACCGTGCTGCTCTCACGCCGCGTGTACCCCGACGCGCCCAGCCACAAGCTCGGCAACCTGATCGACCACCTGGGCCTGCCGCGCACCGGCCGCGCCCACCGCGCGCTGGCCGATGCCGAGATGGCCGCCGCGCTGCTGGCACGCATGCAGCACGACCTGGGCCAACGCTACGGCGTGCCCTGGCCCGACCACGCGCTGCTCATGCGCCTGCAGGCCTGCAAACGCCAGGCCCTGGGCAAGCTGCTGCAGCCGGCGCTGGTGGACTGAAACTCCTTTTTTGATAGCTGCCAGCGCTTGCCAGATAAGCGCTGAACGCCAAAAAGACCATGAAAACCGTACCCCTCGGCCAGATCCACGCCGTGCTGCGCGGCCAGGCCGTGCCCTGCACACGCCCCGACGGCAGCCCCGGCGGCCACAGCGCCATTGCCAAACGGCCCGTGGCCGGGCCGGTGCGCGTCGGTGCCGAGGGCCTGGAGGGCGATGAACAAGGCGACCGCCGCGTGCACGGCGGCCCCGACAAAGCCGTGCACCAATACGCGCTGGAACACTACGCCGCCTGGCGCGCCGACCTGGGCGCGCTGCCGGTGCTGGATGCGCCCGGCGCCTTCGGCGAGAACCTGGCCAGCACCGGCGTGACCGAGGCCACCCTGTGCTGGGGCGACCGCGTGCGCATCGGCAGCGTGCTGCTTGAAGTGGCGCAAAGCCGCCAGCCCTGCTGGAAGCTGAACCTGCGCTTTGGCCACAAGGACATGGCGCGGCGCCTGCAGGACACGGGCCGCACCGGCTGGTACTGGCGCGTGCTGGAGCCAGGCCATCTGCAGGCCGGCGACGCCATCCACCTGATCGCGCGCCCGCACCCTGAGTGGACGCTGGCGCGCGTGGTGGACCTGCTGTACCACCGCCCGCTGGACCGCGAGGCACTGCAGGGCCTGGCCCGGCTGCACCTGCCGCCGTCGTGGCAGCGCATCGTGCAGGGGCGGCTGGAGCGCGGGCAGGTGGAAGACTGGGACCGGCGCATGCAGGGGTAACGCACCAGGCCAAGGTGCCGTGCTACCATTTCACGCTTATGCAACGCCGCATGACCCTGTCCACCCTAGCCCTAGGCCTAGTGCCTGGCCGGGGTCTGCCTGCGTTCGCTGCTTCGGTTGCCTGATTCGCTTCAGCGCACACCACCCGACACCCCCCTGACCCCGGCCCACGAACCAGCCTCCACGCCTGTGGAGGGCTGCAGGGGATGTCGCCTTCGGTTTTTCCAACACCGCGCTGGCGCCACCAAGGCATGCCAGCGCCCCCTGATTCGTGGAGCCCATCGTGATCGACCAACCCTGCCGCAAGTACCAGGCCGCCGCCCCCATCGCCCTCGCGGACCGCCGCTGGCCCGCCAACACCCTCACCCGCGCACCCGTGTGGCTCTCCACCGACCTGCGCGACGGCAACCAGGCGCTGTTCGAGCCCATGAACGGCGCGCGCAAGATGAAGCTGTTCCAGGAGCTGGTGCGCATCGGCTTCAAGGAGATCGAGGTCGGCTTTCCTGCCGCCTCGCAGACCGACTTCGACTTCGTGCGCCGCCTCATCGACGAAGACCTGGTGCCCGAGGACGTGACCCTCATGGTCATGACGCAGTCGCGCAGCGACCTCATCGAGCGCACGGTGCAGGCCCTGCAGGGTGCGCCCCGCGCCATCGTGCACCTGTACAACGCCACTGCGCCGGTGTGGCGCCGCGTGGTGTTCGGCATGAACGTGACGCAGATGCTGGCCTTCGTCGAGGACCATGTGGCGCACCTCAAGCGCCTGACCGACGCGCGCCCCGAAACGCGCTGGACGCTGCAGTACTCACCCGAAACCTTCAACGCCACCGAGCTGGAGGTGTCGCTCAAGGCCTGCCAGACCGCGCTGGCCGCCTGGGGTGTGGGCCCCGGGCGCGAGGTCATCATCAACCTGCCCACTACGGTGGAAAACGCCACGCCCAACCGCTTCGCCGACCAGGTCGAGTGGATGCACCGCCACCTCGCGCCGCGCGAGCACATCGTGCTCTCGGTGCACCCGCACAACGACCGCGGCACGGGCGTGGCGGCGGCCGAGCTGGCCTTGCTGGCGGGCGCCCAGCGTGTGGAAGGGTGCCTGTTTGGCAACGGCGAGCGCTGCGGCAACCTCGACCTGGTGACGGTGGCGCTGAACCTCTACACCCAGGGTGTGCACCCGGGACTGGATTTTTCCGACATCAACGCCGTGGCGCGCGTGGCCGAAGAGTGCACGGGCCTGCCCATCCACCCGCGCCACCCCTACGCGGGCGACCTGGTGTTCACCTCGTTCTCGGGCTCGCACCAGGACGCGATCAAGAAGGGCTTTGCCGTGCACGACCCCGAGGGCCAATGGCAGATTCCCTACCTGCCCATCGACCCGGCGGACCTGGGCCGCACCTACGACAGCGTGATCCGCGTGAACAGCCAGTCGGGAAAGGGCGGCATCGCCTTCCTGCTGGAGCGCGACCAGGGCGTGGTCATGCCACGGCGCATGCAGGTGGAGTTCAGCGCCGTGGTGCAGCGCGCCACCGACGCGAGCGAGACCGAGATGACCGGCGATGCCCTCTGGGCACTGTTCCAAGCCACCTACCTGCGCCAGCCCCAGGGCGTACCGGGCCTGGTGACGTACCACGCGCACCGCCTGGCTGGCGACGGCCGCGGCATTGAGATCGACGTGGCGATCGACGGCACCCGGCTCACGCTGCAAGGGCAGGGCAGCGGCCCGATTGATGCGGCAGTGGATGCGCTGGGCCTGCCGCTGTCGGTGCACGCCTACGAGGAGCGCGCCACCGGCACCGGCGCGGGCGCGCAGGCGCTGGCCATCGTCGAGGCCAGCCTGCACGGCCTGCCCGGCGCCACCTTCGGCGTGGGCCTGCACCACAACATCGTCACCGCCTCGGTGCAGGCGGTGGTGGGTGTTGCCAACCGGCTGCTGCAGCGGCGCCACGCCCAGGCACGCCCCGTGCACCCGGCGCGGGCCACAGCCATGGTTTGATGCCACGGCCCACCCTGGGATAAGCTCGCGGCCATGTCTGCCCAGCCCACGTCCCCTCTGCCACGCCGCCACCTGCTGGCCCAGCTGCCAGCATGGGGCGGCGCACTGCTGCTGGCCGCGTGCGGCAGTGCGCCGCCGCAACGCGCCACCCCACTGCCCTCGCACCTGACGCACGAGCAGGCGAGCGACATTGCCATTCACGCCCTGGGCCTGGTGGGCACGCCCTACCGCTACGGCGGCAACACGCCCGAGGGCGGCTTTGACTGCAGTGGCCTGATCGGCTATGTGTACCGAAGCCGCGCCGGCGTGGCGCCGCCGCGCACCGTGGCACAGCTCAATGGCTTTGGCGCGCCGGTGGACGGTGACGACCTGCGCACCGGCGACCTGGTGGTGTTCGGCGGTGCGCGGCCCACGCACGCCGGCATCTACGTCGGGCAGGGGCGCTTTGTGCACGCACCCTCAACGGGCGGCGAGGTACGGCTGGACCGGCTCAATGGCCCCTACTGGTCGCGCCAGACCGTGGCGTTCCGGCGTCCTTGAGATGAAACACCCCCTGAGTCGCCTTCGGCGCCTTCCCCCTCTCTCTATCATGGGCTGCGGGTGGCGCGCAAACACAAGACACCATTCACTGAAAAGGCCGGGGCCGCGCGAGAATGGCGGGTTATGACTACCTTGCACGCCCACCGCCCCGCCACCCCGCTTTCCACCCACGACGCCACGCGCATTGACGACGTGCGCATCAAGTCTGTCCGCCCGCTCATCACACCGGCCATCCTCGAAGAGTGGCTGCCTGCCCCCGTGGCCGCGCAGCGCCTGGTGGAGTCGAGCCGCGCCGCCATCTCGCGCGTGCTGCACGGGCAGGACGACCGGCTCATCGTCGTCGTCGGGCCCTGCTCCATCCACGACCACGAGCAAGCCATGGCTTACGCCCGGCTGCTGCAGGCGCAGGCCGCAGCGCTGTCGCAGGAGCTGCTGGTGGTGATGCGCGTGTACTTCGAGAAGCCACGCACCACCGTAGGCTGGAAGGGCTACATCAACGACCCGCGCATGGACGGCAGCTTCGCCATCAACGAAGGGCTGGAAATGGCGCGCGCGCTGGTGCTCGACGTGCTGGCGCTGGGCCTGCCCGTGGGCACCGAGTTTCTTGACCTGCTTTCGCCGCAGTACATCAGCGACCTGGTGAGCTGGGGCGCCATCGGCGCGCGCACCACCGAGAGTCAGAGCCACCGCCAGCTCGCCAGCGGCCTGTCCTGCCCCGTGGGCTTCAAGAACGGCACCGACGGCGGCGTGAAGGTAGCCAGCGACGCCATCCTGGCCGCACAGTCGGCACACGCCTTCATGGGCATGACCAAGATGGGCCAGGCCGCGATCTTCGAGACGCGCGGCAACCAGGACTGCCACGTGATCCTGCGCGGCGGCAAGGCGCCCAACTACAGCGCCGCCGACGTGCAGGCCGCCTGCGACATGCTGCACAAGGCGGGCCTGCGCCCGCAGGTGATGATCGACCTCTCGCACGCCAACAGCAGCAAGCAGCACCGCCGCCAGATCGACGTGGCGCAGGACGTGGCCGCGCAGATCGCCGCTGGCGATGCACGCATCACCGGCGTGATGATCGAGAGCCACCTGGAGGAAGGGCGCCAGGACATCGAACCCGGCCAGCCGCTGAAGCACGGCGTGTCCGTCACCGACGCCTGCATCAGCTTTGCGCAAACCGTGCCGGTGCTGGAGCAACTGGCCGCCGCTGTGCGCACGCGGCGTGCAAAAAATAAGGCATAAAAATGGCGCTAGCCCTTTTCCATCAAGCGCGAGCAGCTCTCATTTTTGAGATCCTCTCAGTGCCCTGAAGCCGCATGGATTGCCCCGCCCGCCCCGCAGATGACATGGCCTTGCGCCTGCTGGCGGTCTGCAACCAGGCCCTGGTGCGCGGCAGCGGCGAGGCGCAGATCCTGCAGGCCATTTGTGACTGGGCCGTGCACCAGGGCGGCTGCCGCCTGGCCTGGGCCACGCTGGCGCACGACGGCACGCCGCAAACCGTGGCCCGGGCCGGCCCTGTGGACGACAGCCTCCCCGCGCCCGGCGACCCCGGCACGCTGGCGCTGCCACTGCACGATGGCAGCGGCGAACCGCTTGGCGCGCTGTGCCTGCACGCCCCCGAATACCGTTCGCGGGACGCCGGTCAACAGGCATGGCTGCGCGAGGCGGCGGACGACCTCTCGCACGGCCTGGCGCTGCTGCGCGCGCGCCAGGCCGAGCAGCGCATGCAGGCCTTCGCCCTCAAGGTGGCGAGCGCCGTGTCGGCCAGCACCGGCACCGCGTTCTTCGAGCGCCTGCTGCACTACATGACCGATGCGCTGGGTGCACAGGCGGGCTGCGTGGCGCGGCTGCTGCCCGCGGCGGCGCAGCAGCCTGCGCGCGTGATGACGCTGGCGCTGAGCGTCAACGGCACCCTCAAGCCCAACCGCGACTACCTGCTTGACGGCACGCCCAGCGCACAGCTGCTAACGCAGCGCCAGTTCGTGGTGGAGCGCGACGTGGCCGGGCGCTACCCCGCCGCACCCGTGCTGCGCGAACTCGGCGCCCAGGGCTACGTGGGCCAGCAGCTGTGCAACGCCGACGGCGAGCCGCTGGGCCTGATCTTCGTGCTGTTCCGCGAACCGCTGCACCAGGCCGGGTTCATCACCTCGATGCTGCAAATCTTCGCCGCGCGCGCCGCAGCCGAGATTCAGCGCCAGCAGGCCGAGGCGCGCATCCGCTACCAGGCCTCGCTGCTGGACAAGGCGCAGGACGCCATCGTCGTGCGCGACCTGGCGCACCGCATCCTGTTCTGGAACCAGGGCGCCGAGCGCCTCTACGGCTGGACCAGGCTGCAGGCGCTGGGCCAGAGTGCCCAGGCGCTGTTGTACGACGACCCCGCAGTGTTCGCGCGCGCCACGCACACCGCACTGGAGAAGGGCGAGTGGGTGGGCGAGATCACCCAGCACAACCGCCACGGCGACACGCTCGACATGGAAGCACACTGGACGCGGATTCCTGGCGAGGACGGACAACCGCCGTCGATCCTGGAGATCAACACCGACATCAGCGCGCGCAAGGCCAGCGAGCGCGAGGTGCAGCGCCTGGCCTTCTACGACGCGCTCACCGGACTGCCCAACCGCATGCTGCTGATGGACCGCATGCAGCAGGCACTGGCCAGCGCCGAGCGCCAGCGCCAGGGCGGTGCGCTGCTGTTCATCGACCTGGACAACTTCAAGACCCTGAACGACACCCTGGGCCATGACATGGGCGACCTGCTGCTGCAGCACGTGGCACAGCGCCTGGGCAGCTGCGTGCGCAGCATCGACACCGTGGCGCGCCTGGGCGGCGACGAGTTCGTGGTGCTGATCGAACAGCTCAGCAGCGAGCCCGCGGAGCTGGCACGCGCGGCGCGCGCGGTGGGCGAAAAGATTCTGCAACTGCTCTCGGCCCCCTACCTTCTGGCTGGCTACCAGTACCGCAGCACGCCCAGCATTGGCATCGCCCCGTTCGACCACGGACGCACCAGCGTGGGCGAGCTGCTGAAGCAGGCCGACCTGGCCATGTACCAGGCCAAGACGGCCGGGCGCAGCACGCTGCGCTTTTTCGACCCCGACATGCAGGCCGCCGTGACGCAGCGCGCCACGCTGGAGGGCGAACTGCGCGCCGCCTTTGCCAAAGACGAATTCCTGCTCCAGTACCAGCCGCAAAGCGACCGCAGTGGCCGTGTGGTGGGCGTGGAAGCGCTGGTGCGCTGGCGCCACCCCGGGCGCGGCCTGGTGGCGCCGGCCGAATTCATCGGCCTAGCTGAAGAAACCGGGCTGATCCTGCCCCTGGGGCGCTGGGTGCTCAACCAGGCCTGCAAGCTGCTGGCGCGCTGGCAGAGCGACCCCTACCTGGCCCAACTGACGATGGCGGTGAACGTCAGTTCCCTGCAGTTTCGCGACACCAGCTTCGTGGAGGACGTGCTGCGCGTGCTGGCCATGAACGGCGCACCAGCGAACCGGCTCAAGCTGGAACTGACCGAGAGCCTGTTGGTGGAGAACATGGAGGCCACCATCGCCACCATGGAAGCGCTGTGCGCACATGGCGTGGGCTTCGCGCTGGACGACTTCGGCACGGGCTATTCCTCGCTCACGTACCTCAAACGCATGCCGCTGACGCAGCTGAAGATCGATCGCAGTTTCGTGCGCGACCTGCTGACCGACCCGAACGACGCCGCGATCATCCACACCATCATTGCGCTGTCGCGCAGCCTGGGCCTGGAAGTGATTGCCGAGGGGGTGGAGTCGATCGAGCAGCGCGACATGCTGGCCCGCGCAGGCTGCCACTTCTACCAGGGCTATCTGTGCAGCCCGGCGCTGTCCGAAGACGCGCTGCAGCGCTTTGTGCGCGACCGCGTCGGCTGAACGCGGCAGCGCGGTATCCGATTGCGGATATTCCTTCTTCTTGTATTAAAGAAGATAGTGGTAGTAGTAGAAGGCCGGAAATTTTGTGGATAACCTGAAATTTCCGTTTTTTGACAGGTACTTGCATTGATGCACAAGCCTGTGCGCGGTGCCCCGGCGCTGCTGTCCCGTGAACGGGGACAACTTCGCTTTGGGCACTGCGGCTGTGGATAGCTGTCCGGTTGTACCAGCGATGGGCCCAGTTTTATCCACAGCCGCTGTGGCGGCAGCGCGTTACTGCTGCTGCGGTGGCGGCGCCATCCGGTGTCCAGGGCCGCCGTGGCGCGGGCCGCCCTGGTGGTCAGGGTGGTGCATGCCCTTGCCGCGCATGCCTTCCATCCAGCGCAGCGACTGCGTATCGAGAGTTTTTTGCTGCGCCGGCGTCAGCTGGCCGTAAAAGGCCTTGGTGGCCTCGCCCCGGCGGTCGGCGTCGGCCGCGTGCTGCTCGCGCAGGGCGCGCAGGCGGTCGATGCGTTCGGGGGTTGGCAGGGCGCGTAGGTCTTTCCAGTCCGTGCCCAGGCGCGCATGCTCGCGCGGCTTCATGGCTTCCATGTAGGTGGACCAGGCACCCTCCTGGGCAGGCGTGAGCTGCAGCTGCTGCTTGAACTTCGCAGCCCAGTTTTCCATGCGCTCCTTGCGCATTTCCTGCATCTGCTCGCTGCGTGCCTGCGGTCCCGGCGGGGGCGTTTGCGCCAGCGTGGGTACGGACAGGGCGGCGAGCAGCGTGGCTGCGGCAGCGGAGGTTGCGATGCGGCGTGACAGGAAAGTCATGGTGGATTCCTTTCAGACGGTTGAGAAACCCGCTGGCGGCTACGCCAGCGATTGAAAGTCAGTGTGCGCCCGTTGTGTAAGCGCGCCATGCGCGCTTTGTCAGGCTGTGTAAAGTTGCGCCCAGGAAAAAGCACCACAAAGGAATCCGCGTGTTCAAGAACATGATCGTGTACCGCATCGCGCCGCCATGGCAGATGGGGTTGGAAGAAGTCGAGGCGGCACTGCAGAAGGCGCTGTTCCAGGAATGCGGCGCCACGCAGGAGCAGTCCAGCGGCTTCGTGCCGCCGCGCGGCGATGCGCACGGCCTGCTGGCCGAGAGCGTGGGCGGGCAGTGGGTGCTGCGCTATATGACCGAGGCCAAGATGCTGCCCGCCAGCGTGCTGGCACGCAAGGTGAAGGAAAAAGCTGCGCGCATTGAGCAGGAAACCGGCCGCAAGCCCGGCAAGAAGGAAAGCCGTGAACTCAAGGACGAGGCCAAGCTCGACCTGCTGCCCATGGCCTTCACCAAGCAGGGCTCGATGTGGGTGTGGATCGACCCGCAGGCGCGCTGGCTGGTGCTTGACACAGGAAGCCAGGGCCGTGCCGACGAGGTGGTGAGCCTGCTGGTGGAGCTGATGCCCGGCTTCGCCGTGGCACTGCTGGACACGCAGACCAGTCCACAGGCCGCGATGGCGCACTGGCTCAAGGAGCAGGAGCCGCCCGCCGGCTTCAGTGTGGACCGCGAGTGCGAGCTGAAAAGCGCCGACGAGGCCAAAGCCGTGGTGCGCTACGCGCGCCACCCGCTGGACATCGACGAGGTGCGCGCGCACATCGAAGCCGGCAAGCTGCCGACCAAGCTGGCGCTGACCTGGGACGACCGCGTGAGCTTTGTGCTGACCGAGGGGCTGCAGCTGAAGAAGATCAGTTTCCTTGACACGGTGTTCGAGGGCCAGGCGCCCGACGACCAGGGCTTCGACACCGACGTGGCCATTGCCACCGGCGAATTGACCAAGCTCATCCCCGACCTGGTGGAAGCGCTGGGCGGCGAGGGCCGCAGTGTCACGGGCGAGGCCCCGGCCGCCACGTCGCGCGGCGGCGCCGTGACGGGCCCGGCACAGGCGCCTGTGGACACCGACCCCGACAGCGCGCCTTTCTAAGTTGTAACCCCCGGCCGCTATGGCATTGAACTGGGTCTGGATCGGCTTCTTCGTCACTGCCTGCGCCACCGCCGTCGTGCGCTGGTGGCTGGGCGACGAGGGAATCTTCACCGCCCTGCTCGCCGCCTTGTTCGACGGTGCGCGCGCAGGCTTTGAGGTTGCGCTGGGCCTGGCCGGCATCATGGCCTTGTGGCTGGGACTGATGCGTGTGGGCGAGCAGGCCGGCATGATTGCGCTGCTGGCGCGCGTGGCCGCGCCGCTGCTGCGCAAGCTGTTCCCGGGCGTGCCGCAGGGCCACCCGGCGCAAGGCGCCATGACCATGAACATCTCGGCCAACCTGCTGGGCCTGGACAACGCCGCCACGCCGCTGGGGCTGACGGCCATGCGCGAGCTGCAGACGCTGAACCGCGAACCGCCCGGCACCGCCAGCGATGCGCAAATCATGTTCGTGGTGATGAACACGGCGGGGCTGACGCTGATTCCCACCTCGGTCATTGCCATACGCCAGAGCGTGGCGCTCAAGCAGGGACTGGGTGCGGGCTTCAATGCCGCCGACATTTTTTTGCCCACGCTGCTGGCCACCTTCATCTCGTTGCTCGCGGGCGTGCTTGCCGTGGCCGTGGTCCAGCGCCTGCCGCTGTGGCGCGCGCGCCTGGCTGTGCCGATGCTGGCCGTGGCCGGCCTGCTGGCAGCCGCCGTCACGGCGCTGGCGCGGCTGCCGGCAGAGCAGGCGGCACGCATTGCCAGCACCATGGGCGCCGCCGTGGTGCTGGGCGTGGTGCTGCTGTTTATCGTGGCCGGAGCCTGGCGGCGCGTGAATGTGTACGACGCCTTCATCGAAGGGGCCAAGGAAGGCTTTGGCGTGGCCATCCAGGTGGTGCCGTACCTGATTGCCATCCTGGCGGCTATTGGTGTCTTCCGCGCCGCCGGGTGCATGGATGCGCTGCTGGGCGCCGTCGGCACCGCAGTGGCCTGGGCGGGGTGGAACACCGACTTCCTGCCCGCGCTGCCCGTGGGCCTGATGAAAGTGCTGTCCGGTGCCGGGGCGCGCGGCCTGATGGTGGACGTGATGCAGACCTACGGCGTTGATTCCTTCCCTGCACGGCTGGCCGCCATCATCCAAGGCTCGACCGAGACCACCTTCTACGTGCTGGCCGTCTACTTTGGCAGTGTGGGCGTGAAAAACACGCGCCATGCGCTGGCCTGCGCGTTGTTTGCCGATGCCGTGGGCATTCTGGCCGCCATTGCGGTGGGCTACGCGCTGCTGCGCTGACCTGCGCCCCCTCTTTTTTCCGTTTTTTCCTTCTTGCGCCCGGTAGGGCGCTTTTTTTTGCCTGTTTTCCCTTGGGCTGGGGCAGCGGCGCTACTACGGCTGTTGTTATCCATTGCATTCACTATTTAAAGATAGTGGTAGTAGTAGAGGGCGGCCTTTTCTGTGGATAAGTGAAAAATCTCCTTTTCCATCAAGGTATTGGGTCATGCCAAAGCATGGGGAGGAAGATAGGCGCGCACTGCACTGCAAATGGGGATAAAGCGTGCGCGCAGGCCTGTGCTGTGGATAAGCCGTTGCTTATGCCAGCGCTGCGCCCAGGTTTATCCACAGGGCCGATTTAGGCATGAAAAACGACTCAAACCCTTACGTAGAAAGCGCTAGCAGCTATGGTTTCAGGAGTTTTGTGACGGTGCGGCGGTTGCAGGACAATGGCGCCTTTGTGTTTTTTGCGAGATTGCACCCGTGACCGATACCGCCCGCCTTCCGTTGCCCGACCGCCTGGCCATTGACCCGCGCAGCCCCCACCATGTGGCGGCCGTGTTTCAGCAGGACGCCGACATCGGCATCCGCTTCAACGGCAAGGAGCGTTTCGACGTGGAGGAGTACTGCGTCAGCGAGGGCTGGATCAAGGTGCCCGCCGGCAAGACGGTCGACCGCAAGGGCCGGCCGTTGCTCATCACGCTCAAGGGCAGCGTGGAGGTGTTCTACAAGCCGGAAACGGCGGCCTAAAAAAAGCCACCCGGCGGGACCGGGTGGCTTGTGGGTGGCAGCCCGCTGGTTCAGCGGCCCAGCAGCGATCGCGCCACCAGCTCTTTCATGATCTCCGAGGTGCCACCGTAGATGCGCAGCACGCGCGCGTCGGTCCAGAAGCGCGAGATCGGGTATTCGGCCATGTAGCCGTAGCCGCCAAAGAGCTGCAAGCAGGCGTCGGCCACGCGGCCGAAGACCTCGGTGGTGTGCAGCTTGAGCGCGCTCACCGCCTCGGGCGTGAGTTCGCCGCGCTCGTAGGCGGCCACGCTGGCGTTCAAAAACGCCTTGGCGGCGGCGATGTCGCTGGCGCACTGTGCCAGCGTGAAGCGCGTGTTCTGGAACTGGCCAATCGCCTGGCCAAACGCCTGGCGTTCCTGCACGTACTTCACCGTGGCATCGAGCGCGCCCTTGGCGCCATACACCGCCTGCACGCCGATGATGAGGCGCTCGCGCGGCAGCTCGCGCATCATCTGCACAAAGCCCTGGCCCTCCACGCCGCCCAGCAGGGCATCCTGCGGCACGCGCAGGTCGTTGAAGAACAGCTCGGACGTGTCGCCCGCGTGCTGGCCGATTTTTTCCAGGTTCTGGCCGCGCGTGAAGCCGGGGCTTTTCGTATCGACCAGGAACAGGCTCACGCCCTTGGCGCCTGCCGCCGGGTCGGTCTTGGCGGCGAGCACCAGCAGGTCGCAGTGCTGGCCGTTGCTGATGAAAATTTTGCTGCCGTTGATGACGTAGCCATCTCCATCGCTGTCACTGATACGCCGTGCGGTGGTGCGGATGGCTTTCAGGTCACTGCCCGCGCCGGGCTCGGTCATGCCAATCGCCGCCACGGCCTCGCCGCTGACCATGCGCGGCAGCCAGTATTGGCGCTGCGCCTCGGTGCCGCAGTGCAGCAGGTAGGGCGGGATGATGTCGTTGTGCACCTGCAGCCCGCCCACAAAGCCGCCATAGCCCCGGCGCGAGAGCACCTCCACCACGGCGAACGAGAAGTGCACGCTGGCACCCGCGCCGCCGTACGGCTCGGGCACGTCGGCGCAGAGGTAGCCGTTCTCGCCCATCTTGCGGAACAGTTCGCGGCTGACAAGGCCGGCCTTTTCCCAGTCGCGGTAGTGGGGCTCGATCTCGGTGTCGCAAAAGCGCTCCAGCGATGCGGTGAAGACTTGCAGTTCGGCCTTCTGCTCGGCCGTGAGGAGGGTGTTGGGGAGCATGGTTGCTATGGAATAAAGAGCTGCTCGCGCTTGGCTAGCAAGCGCTAGAGGCCAAAAAGACTCAAACCCGTTCGAAGATGGCAGCGATGCCTTGGCCGCCGCCAATGCACATGGTCACCAGCGCATAGCGCCCGCCGGTGCGGTGCAGCTCGGCAATGGCCTTGGTGGTGATGATGGCGCCGGTGGCACCCACGGGGTGGCCCAGCGAAATGCCCGAGCCGTTGGGGTTGACCTTGGCCGGGTCCAGGCCCAGCTCTTGCACCACGGCGCAGGCCTGGGCGGCGAAGGCTTCGTTGGCTTCGATCACATCCATGTCGCTCACCTTCAGGCCGGTGCGTGCCAGCACCTTTTGCGTGGCGGGCACGGGGCCGATGCCCATGTAGGCGGGGTCCACGCCCGCGTGCGCGTAGCCGACGAGGCGCGCCAGGGGTTTCAGGCCCAGGGCGGCCACGCGGTCGCCCGCAGCCAGCACCACGGCAGCGGCGCCATCGTTAATGCCCGAGGCGTTGCCCGCCGTGACGGTGCCGCCGTCTTTCTTGAACGCGGGCTTCATGCCCGCCAGCACTTCCAGGGTGGTGCTGGCGCGCACATGCTCGTCTTCCTGGAACAGCACGGTGCCCTTGCGTGTGGCGATTTCCACCGGAACGATCTGCTCCTTGAAGTAGCCCGCAGCGATGGCGGCGGCGGCGCGCTGCTGGCTTTGCAGGGCGAGTTCGTCCTGCATCTCGCGCGAAATTTTGTAGCGCTCGGCAACGTTCTCGGCGGTGATGCCCATGTGCATTTTTTGCCAGGGGTCGTGCAGGATGCCGAGCATGTAGTCGATGCTCTTGGCGTCGCCCATGCGTGCGCCGTAGCGCGCTGCCTGGTCGAAGTAGGGGCCGCGGCTCATGCTCTCGCTGCCGCCGCCCACGGCCACGTCGCAGTCGCCATAGCCAATGGCCTGCGCCGCGCTGATGATGGCCTGCAGGCCGGAGCCGCACAGGCGGTTGACGTTGAAGGCTGGTGTCTCGATGGGGCAGCCCGCATCGATGGCGGCTACGCGCGAGAGGTACGCGTCCTTGGTGTCGGTGGGAATGACGTTGCCCATCACCACATGGCCCACGGCGTCGGGCGCCAGGCCTGAGCGGGCGATGGCGGCCTTGACGGCGGTGGTGGCCAACTGGGTGTTGGGCACGTCTTTCAGGCTGCCGCCAAAGGTGCCAATGGCGGTGCGGGCGGTGCTGACAACAAAAACGTCGCGGTGGGACATGGGGAAAGCTCCAAAAGAAAAAACGATTCAGCGGCCCTGGAAGGCCGCGGGGCGCTTGGCGTAGAAAGCCTCGATGCCCTCGCGCAGGTCGGCGCTGTGGGCGCAGTCGTCAAACGCCTGGGCCTCGGCCTGCAATTGCGTGGCCAGGTCGCGCGTGAGGCTGGCGCGCATCAGGCGGCGCATGTGGCCGTAGGCGCGCGTGGGGCCGCTGGCCAGGCGCTGGGCCAGCTGCTGCACGGCGGCGTCCAGCTCGGCGGCGGGCACGGCGCGGTGGATCAGCCCCCACTGCTGCGCTTGCGGCGCGGTGAAGGCTTCGCCCAGCATGGCAATTTCCAGCGCGCGGCCCAAGCCCACCAGGCGCGGCAACGCCCACGAGGCGCCCACATCGCAGCTGGTGCCCAGGTTGATGTAGGCGAGGTTAAAGCGTGCGTTGTCCGCCGCCAGCGCAAAGTCGGCCTGCAGCATGAGCGACAGCCCCGCCCCGGCGGCCACGCCATGCACCTGGGCGATGACGGGCGCATCGAGCTGTGCCAGCAGCGTGGCGGCCTCGTTCAGCGGCTCCAACAAATCGCGCGCGCCTTGCACCGGGTCGGCGCGCAGCGTGGCCAGATCGCCCCCCGCCATAAAGCCTTTGCCCGCACCGCACAGCACCACGCAGCGCACGCTGGCGTCCTGCGCCAGGGCGCGTGCGGCGTCGCGCAGCGCCTGCGCCATGGGCACATCCACGGCGTTGAGCGCACCGGGGCGGTGAAAGCGCAGGGTGACGATGGCACCGTCGCGCTCGATCAGCAGCGGCGCATCCGTGGATGCATCCGTAGGGGTAGCGCTCATTTATTTGCTCCTGAAAAAAGAGCTGCTTGCGCTTGCCCAGCAAGCCTTGCAGCCCCAAAAGGCTTGAAATTCAGCGGTACAGCGCCTCGATCTCGGCAGCGTAGGTCTTGTAGATGCTGCTGCGCCGCACCTTCATGGTGGCGGTGACTTCGCCGTCGTCGTGGTCCAGCTCTTTGGTGAGCATGTGGAATTTGCGGATTTGCGCAACCTGGGCCAGCTTGGCGTTGCCGCTGGCAATCTCGGCGTCGATGAGCTGGCGCACCTCGGGCGTTTCCACCAGCGAGCGGAAATGCGTGAAGGCAATGCGCCGTGCCTCGGCCCATTTGCCCACGGTCTCGTAGTCGATCATCACCAGCGCGCCGACGAACTTGCGCCCCTCGGCCACGATGACGCACTCCTTGATGTAGGGGCTGGCCTTCATGGTGTTCTCGATCTCGGAGGGCGTGAGGTTCTTGCCGCCCGCGGTGATCATGATGTCTTTCAGGCGATCAACGATCTTGATCTGCCCGTCCACCAGGCGCACCACGTCGCCGGTGTGCAGCCAGCCGTCCTGGATGCTTTGCGCCGTGGCCTCGGGGTTTTTGTAGTACCCGGCGAACACCATGTCGCCCTTGATCTGGAACTCCCCGCCCATGTCGTCGTCGCTGCCCTGGGCAATGCGCCACTGCACGCCCTGGGTGGGAATGCCCACGGTGCCCACGCTCACGCGGTCGAGTTCGTGGCCGGTGACCATGCCGGTGGATTCGGTCAGGCCATAGACCTCGATCAGTGGCACGCCCAGCGTGCGGAAAAAGCGCACCACATCGGGCGCAATGGGCGCGGCGCCGGTCAGCGCCACCTGGGCTTCGCGCAGGCCGATGAAGTTTTGCAGCGCGCGCAGCACCAGCCAGTAGTGCGCGGCGTAGCGCAGGCGCTCGCCCAGGCTCCACTGGCTGCGCGGCTTTTCCGCCAGCGGGGCGCAGTCGGCCAGGGCGCGCTGGTAAAGCGCGCGGCGCAGCGCGCCGGTTTCCTGCATCTTGATGCTGATGGCCGAGTGCAGCTTTTCCCAAATGCGCGGAACGCCCAGGAACATGGTGGGCGCCACCTCACGCAGGTCTTCCTGCACGGTGCGGATGGATTCGCCAAAGTTCACCTGCGAGCCCAGGTAGATGGGGCAAAAGGTGGTGAGCATTTGCTCGGCCACGTGGCACAGCGGCAGGTACGACAGGTGCGTGGTATGCGCATTGAGCCGCAGGCGCTCGATGATGCCGGGGCTGACGCCGCGCATATTGCGCCACGAAATCATGGCGCCCTTGGGTTTACCGGTGGAGCCGGAGGTGTAGATCATCAACCCGATGTCGTCCAGCGTTTGCTTGGCCAGCACTTCGTCAATGCGTGCCTGGCTGTGGATGCCCGCGCCCAGGCGCTCCACCTCGTCGAAGGTCGCGATGAGTTCGCGGTGCTCGGGGGCAAAGCTGCGCAGCCCCTTGGTCTCCATGACGATGATTTTTTTCAGGCGTGGCAGCGCGCTCAGGGCTTCCAGCACCTTGTCGGTCTGCTCCTGGTCTTCGCAGACCATGATGTCGATGTCGGCATGGCCCACCACGTAGGCCACTTCGTTGGCCGGGCTGGTGGGGTACACGCCCACGGTGATGCCGCCCACCAGGCCCGCGCCCATTTGCGCCAGCACCCATTCGATGCGGTTTTCGGCAATCACGCCCACATGGCCGCCTGCGGGCAGGCCCAGCTGCTGCAGGCCCTGGCCGAAGTGGCAGGCGCGCTGGTAGTACTGCGCCCAGGTGACGGGCTTCCAGATACCAAAGTCTTTTTGCCGAATGGCCACGCGCTGGGCGTCGCGCTGCGCGCGCTGGCGCAGCATCTGGGGCAAGGTGAGTTCAGGAAGGTTCATGTCGGTCATCCAATGCGCGTCGGTTGGGGCGCAGCCTTGAAAACTGGCGTGGCCCAGGCCAGTGGCCACCGCGCAAGGGCCGCCCCGCCGCGCTGGTGGCGTCCCCCTTCCCGCGCGCAAGCGCGAGAGAAGGGGGAAGGCGCGCAGCGCCTCAGGGGGATGTAGTTCATGACAGCCAGCGCTTGCGGCGCTTGTAGTGCTTGATGTCTTTGAAGCTCTTGGCTTCGCCGCCGCCGCCCATGCCGAGGTAGAACTCGCGCACGTCGGGGTCGTTCGCCAGGCGCTCGGCGCTGCCGTCGATGACGATCTTGCCGTTCTCCATGATGTAGCCGCTGTGCGCCACGGCCAGCGCCACGGTGGCGTTTTGCTCCACCAGCAGCATGGAGGTACCGCGCTCGGCGTTGATGCGGGCGATGATGCCGAAGATGTCTTCGGTGAGCTTAGGACTCAGGCCCAGCGAGGGCTCGTCCAGCAAAATCAGCTCGGGCTGGGCGATGAGTGCGCGGCCAATGGCCAGCATTTGCTGCTCGCCGCCCGAGAGGTAACCGGCCAGACCCTTGCGCCGCTCGTGCAGGCGCGGAAAGTATTCGTACACCAGGTCAAAGTCGGGCTTGGCCGCACTTTCACGCCCGCTGAGCGCGTAGGTGGAGGCGATGAGGTTTTCCTCGATGGTGAGGTCCTCGAACACGCGCCGCCCTTCCATGACGTGCGACAGCCCGCGGCGCACCAGCAGCTGCGGTGCGATGGAAGTGGTGCTTTGGCCGTTGAAGGTGATGCTGCCCGCTTCGAGCGCACCGTTTTCCAGCGGCAGCAGGCCCGAGACGGCCTTGAGCGTGGTGCTTTTGCCCGCGCCGTTGCTGCCCAGCAGCGCCACGATGTGGCCGCGCGGCACGGCCAGCGACAGGCCGCGCAGGGCCTGCACGACCTTGTTGTAGATGACCTCGATGTTGTTGACTTCGAGGATGGTGGCGGGGGACGCTTGTGTCATGGCAACTTGGCAGGAGGGCGCGGGGCTCTTGTTTTGATAGCGGCTTGCGCTGGTTGTGTGAGGTGTTCGGGTTGTTTTCAACCTCAAACACCCACAGGGCAAGCGCAAGCAGCTATAAAAAACAGAGTGCATTCAGAGCTTGATCCAGTCGGACGCGGCCACCATCTTTTGCGCCTTCACGTCCGCCTGGTACACACGGCCCACGGGGATGGAGTTGCCGCTGATGGTGATGGGCACGCCAATCAGGCCGCCGGTGTCGAAGTCCTTGAGGCTGTTGAGCGCGGCCTTGAGGTGGGCGCCGGTGAGCGGCTTGTTGCCATCGAGGCAGCGCTTGGCCGACTCCAGGAACAGCATGGCGGCCAGAAAGCCCTGCATGTAGGCCGTGCTCTGGTACTCCGGGCGCATGGCGCGGATCTTTTCCAGCATGGGGGCCTTTTCGGTGTCGTAGTAGTAGCGGTAGGGCATCACGCCCATGAAGCCGTCGGCCGCCTCGCCCATCTTCATGACGGTGGAGCTGTCCATGGTCCAGAACGTGCCCATCCACTTCGATTTCATGCCCTGCTGCTTGCCCTGGGTGATGAACTCGGGGATGGGCGCGAGGATGTAGCCGTGGAAGATGGTGTAGTCGGGCGCGGCACGGCGCAGCTTGATGACCTCGGTGGACACGTCCACGCTGCCTGCGGGCGTCATGATCTTGATGGGCACCGACAGGCCCAGGCGCTTGGCCTCGGCTTCGCTCTTTTCAATCGGGTCGCGGCCAAACTCGGAGTCGGAATAGACGAAGGCCACCTTGGCGCCCGGCTTTTCCTTGGCGATGTGCTTGAGCAGGATGCTGAACATCTCGGTGTAGTCGGGACCGACCAGGAACTGGTTCGGGTACTTCTTCGGGTCGTTCAGTTCAGAGGCAAACGAGGCACCGGCCATCAGGATGTTGCCGTTGCGCTCCAGCTCGGGGTTGATGGTTTTGGAAAAGCCCGTGGAGTCGCCGTAGTACAGATTCACCTTGTTCTGGCTGGTGATTTTCTTGAACGTGGCCACCGACACATCGACCTTGTAGCCCGTGTCTTCCGGCACGTACTTCACCTTGCGGCCCTTGATGCCACCGGCGTCGTTGATGATCTTCACGTAGTCCTGGATACCGGCGTTGATGCCCACGCCCGCGAAGGCGAACACGCCCGTCATGGGAATGGAGCCGCCAATGACGATCTCTTCGGCGCCCTGCGCCAGCACCGACAGCGGGTGCGTGAGGGCGGCAGCACCGGCCAGGGCGGCGGCGCCGCGCATGAGGTTGCGGCGCTGGTGCGAGATGTGTGGCTGGTTGTGTTGCTGGTCCATGCGTGTCTCCTTGGGTTGGTTATGTGATGGCATGAAAACAAGAAAGGGAAGGAGCGAAAGCGGCTGCGCCAAGGCGCATCAATTGCGGAAGGGCCACAGGTGGAAGAAGCGGCGCACGCGGCGCCACACCTCGGCCAGCCCCAGCGGCTCGAACACCAGAAAGCCGATGATCAGCGCGCCAAAAATCACCAGGCGCACGGGCGAGAGGAACACCGCCAGGCTGGCGCCGCCGGGCAGCAGATCAACCAGCAGCTTGAGCAGCTCGGGCACCATGGTCATGAACACCGCGCCCAAAATGCCGCCCAAAATGCTGCCCATGCCGCCGACGATGATGGCCGCAAGGAAGAAGATCGACATCGACAGCGGAAAGCTCTCGGGCGTGACCACGCGAAAGAAGTAGGCCCACAGCCCGCCCGCAATGCCAGCGTAGAACGACGACAGGCCAAAGCTCAGCAGCTTGTAGCGCAGCAGGGCAATGCCCAGCACCTCGGCCGAAATGTCGCGGTCGCGGATGGCGATGAAGGCGCGGCCAATGCGGGTGCGAAACAGGTTGGCCGCGCCCAGCAGCATCAGCACCGTCACCGGCACGATGAGCCAGTACAGGCGAAACGAGGTGTCCAAATCCACGCCCAGCACGCGCGCCGGGGCCAGCGACAGCCCGGCCGTGCCGCCGGTGAACTCGAAGTTGGCAAACAGAAAGTGCGCAATGAACGAGGCGGCGATGGTGGCAATCGCCAGGTACAGCCCCTTCACGCGCAGCGACGGAATGCCCACGATGATGCCGCCCAGCATGGCCACCACACCCCCCGCCAGCAGGTTCAGCAGCATGGGCGTGCCGTAGCGCGTTTGCAAAATGGCCACGGTATAGGCACCCAGGCCCATGAAGGCGGCCTGGCCCAGACTCACCAGGCCGGTGTAGCCGGTGAGGATGTTCAGCCCTGTGGCACTGGCCACATTGATGGCCACCAGGCAGGCGAGGTAGAGCCAGTAATCGCTGGCGATGAAGGGAAAGAGCACCAGCAGCACGGCAGCGATGGCGAGCCACGCATGTTGGGTGCGTGAGTCGAACAGCGCCGCGTCGGCGACGTAGCTTTCCTTGAGGGTTCCGATACGCATGGTGATGAGCCCTTAAAGACGTTCGATTTCGTGGGTGCCAAACAGGCCGTAGGGCCGCGCCATCAGGATGACGACCAGCACCACAAAGGTGGCCAGCAGCTTGTATTCGCCGCCCAGGTAGGCCCCGGCCAGCGCCTCCACCAGCCCGATGAGGATGCCGCCCACCAGCGCGCCCAGCACGCTGTCCAGGCCGCCCACGATCACCACCACCAGCACCGACAGGCCGAACACGCCCATGCTGGAAGAGATGCCGCCAATCGAGCCGACGATGATCCCGGAGATGGCCGCCAGCATGGCAGAGGCCACCCAGGCCAGCGAGAACACGCGCGGCACGTTGATGCCCACCGAGTACGCCGCCGCTTGGTCAGACGCCGTGGCACGCAGCGCCACACCGCCGCGCCAGTAGCGAAACACCAGCAGCACGGCGGCAATGAACACGGCGGCAATCACCGCGCCCCAGAACACCTTGGGCGCGAGGAAGGCGTCGCCCACCATGATGGGGTTGGTGGGCATGAACTCGGGCAGGCGGCGCTGGTCGGCCGTCCAGACCATTTCCACCAGGCCGATGAGCACCGACGACAGGCCCACCGTGACCATGAAGACGGAGATGGGTGGCTCGCCCAGCAGCGGGCGGATCATGGTGCGCTCAATCACCGCACCCAGCAGGCCGCAGGCCAGCACGGCCGCCGGAATGGCCAGCCACAGCGGCAGCGCCCACATGGCGGCGAAGGTGAAGAACAAATAGCCCCCGGCCATGAGCATTTCGCCAATGGCAATGTTCACCACGCGCGTGGCCTTGTAAACCATGACGAAGGCCAGCGCGGCCAGCGCATACAGGCCGCCGCTGGCAATGCCGGTGAGGCTGATTTCAAACAGGTAGGCCCAGTCCATCATGCGGCGGCTCCAGCAGAAGTGGGGATGCGGGCGGCGGCGCGCAGCTTGGCGCGCAGTTCATCGACGTTGCCCGAGCCCAGGTAAGCGCGGTTGACCTCGGGGTCGGCCTGCACCACGGCGGGCACGCCCTGCGAAATCACCTGGCCGAAGTTGAGCACCACCACGTGGTCGGACAGGTCCATCACCATGCCCATGTCGTGCTCCACCATCAGCACCGTCACGCCCCACTCGGCGCGCACGTCGAGGATGAAGCGCGCCATGTCTTCGGTCTCCTCGCGGTTCATGCCGGCCACGGGCTCGTCGAGCATCAAAATTTCCGGCTGCATGGCCAGGGCACGCGCCATTTCCACGCGCTTTTGCAGGCCGTAGGACAGGGCCGAGACGGGCGCGTGGCGAATATGGTCGATTTCGAGGAAGTCGATGATGCGCTCCTCAATGTCGCGGCGCAGCTCGGCCTCTTCGCGGCGCGCGCGGCCCATATAGAACAGCGCGTCGAACACATTGGTTTTCAGGTGCGCGTGGCGGCCCAGCTTGATGTTGTCCAGCACCGTCATGCCACGGAACAGCGCAATGTTCTGAAAGCTGCGCCCCAGGCCCATCTTGGCGCGCTGCGGTGCTGGGATGCGCGTGATGTCCTGGCCACGGAAGCGGATGCTGCCGCTGGTGGGGCGGTAAAAGCCAGAAATGGTGTTGAACAGCGAGGTCTTGCCCGCGCCGTTGGGCCCAATCACGGCGGTGATAGAGCCCGGCTGCACGCCAAAGCCCACACCCGACAGCGCGCGCACGCCGCCGAAGGCCAGCGTCACGCTGTCAACCTGCAACAAGGGCTGGGCAGCGGAATTTGCGCCGTGCGCAAGCGTTGTCTCCATCGGGCTCCTCTACGGGTTTGTGCGAAAGGAAGATTGCCTACTTTTACGTAGACTTGTTACTTGAAAGTAGATTCTGGTGCAGCGGCGATTTTGGAAAATCAGTACTTACCCGATCCACGAAGGATTTCCCGTATGGGCACATCACGCACAAATCCGCAGGCCGCGCGCCGCGCGCCGCGCGCTGCGGCCCCGGCTTCGCCCTGGGCCCAGGCGCCCGCGCGCGAGGCGCAGCGCGAGGCCAAGCGCAACGCGGTGCTGTCCACGGCGGCGCAGATGTTCACCGAGCGCGGCTTTCACGCCACCTCGCTCGACGACATCGCCGCGCGGCTGCACGTCAGCAAGCCCACGCTGTACTACTACGTGAAGAACAAGGACGAGATCCTGCTGGAGTGCGTGAAGAAGGGCCTGCACATGACGCTCGACGGCATCGAGGCCTCGCGCGCGGCGGGCGGCAACGCCGTGGACCAGCTGCGCGCCTGCATGCTGGTGTATGCCGACATCGTCACCCAGCCGTTTGGCATGTGCCTGATCCGCATTGGCGACGAGGAGGTGCCCGAGCCCAGTCGCACCGAGCTGCGCCGCATGAAGTCCGAGATCGACCTGGCTTTCCGCCGCCTGGTGGCGCAGGGCGTGCAGGAGGGCTCGCTCAGCGCCTGCGACCCGAAGATGACGGCCTTCGTCATCGCCGGCGCGTTAAGCTGGATCGGGCGCTGGTACCAGCCCGAGGGCGAGTACAGCGCCGCCCAGGTGGCCGAGCAGTGCATCGCCACGCTGATGCACGGCGTGCTGGGGGCGCCGGCCGCGCCAGCCAAGCGTTCTAAAAAGAGAGCAGCCAGCGATTGATGGCAAAAGGGTTTGGAGTGTTTTCCATATAGAACCCTTATGGGGAAAGCGCTGGCAGCTACGATTACCGGAGCACTTGCCCGATTCTGAAAGCCTCCATGACCGCTGTTGCCGCTTCCTCCCCCTCCGCCATGGGCCGGGCCGACTGGGCCAGCGCCCTGGTGGTGATCGTTATCTGGGGGCTGAACTTCGTGGTGATGAAGTGGGGCCTGGCCACGCTGTCGCCGTTGCTGCTGTGCGCGCTGCGCTTCGTCGCGGCGTCGGTGCCGCTGCTGCTGTTCGTGCGGCCGCCGCGCAGCGTTGGCTGGGGCCTGCTGGCGGCCTACGGGCTGGTGCAGGGGGTGGGGCAGTTTGGCTTGCTGTTCACGGGCATGAAGCTGGGCATGCCGGCGGGCATGGCCTCGGTGGTGCTGCAGACGCAGGCGTTCATCACCATGCTGCTGGCGGCGCTGCTGATGGGCGAGCAGCCGCAGCGCTGGCAGTGGCTGGGCCTGGGCATTGCCATTGGCGGGCTGGGCCTGATTGGCGCGGCGCACGGAGACGGCGCGGCGGGCATGACGCTGCTGGGCTTTGTCTTCACGGTGGGGGCGGCGGCGATGTGGGCGGCCTCCAACCTGCTGACGCGCGTGGCGGCGCGCCAGGGGCCGTACGAGCCGGTGTCGTTCATTGTGTGGACCAGCGTGTTCCCGGTGCTGCCGCTGGCGCTGCTGGCGTTGTGGGTGGACGGTGCCGAGAGCGTGCAGCGCCAGCTGCAGGGCATCGGCTGGCGCGAGCTGGGTGCGGTGGCTTACCTGGCGGTGCTGTCCACGCTGTTGGGCTATGGGTTGTGGACGCGGCTGCTGCAGCGCTACGCCGCTAGCACGGTGGCGCCGCTGTCGCTGCTGGTGCCGGTGATTGGCCTGCTGTCGGCCATGCTGCTGCTGGGCGAGCGCCCTACGGTTGTGCAGTGGCTGGGCACGGCGGCGGTGCTGCTGGGCATGGCGATCAACCAGTTTGGCGGGCTGTGGGCGCGCCGGCGGCGCTAAAGCGCTTTAGATCGGGGCGACGGCAGGTGGCAGCCAGCCCACCTGCGCCGGGCGGCCAGGCAGGGTGAGCTGGGCCACGGGGGCGGGGGTGTGGGCCACCCGGCGGCCGCGGCGCCAGACGGCCAGGCGCGTGGCGCGCAGGCGGATGGCCTCCTGCGGATCGCGCGCGTGCAGCAGCACGAAGTCGGCGTGGCAGCCGGGGGCGATGCCGTAGCCCTCCAGGCCCAGCAGGCGGGCGGGGTGCACGGTGACCGCGTCAAAGCACTGGCGCATGGCCTGGGCGCTGGTCATCTGGGCCACGTGCAGGCCCATGTGGGCGGCTTCCAGCATGTCGGCGCTGCCGCCGGCGTACCAGGGGTCGCGCACGCAGTCGTGGCCAAAGGCCACCGTGAGGCCGGCGGCCAGCAGCTCCGGCACCCGGGTCATGCCCCGGCGCTTGGGGTAGCTGTCGTGGCGGCCCTGCAGGGTGATGTTGATGAGCGGGTTGGCCACCACGCCCAGGTCGGCCTCGGCCATCAGCGGGATGAGCTTGCTGACGTAGTAGTTGTCCATGCTGTGCATGGAGGTGAGGTGTGAGCCCGTGACGCGGCCTTGCAGGCCCAGGCGCTGGGTTTCGTGGGCCAGGGTTTCGACGTGGCGTGACAGCGGGTCGTCGCTTTCGTCGCAGTGCATGTCCACGCGCTTGCCCTGGGCGGCGGCCAGCTCGCACAGCAGGCGCACGCTTTCGCTGCCCTGGGCGGCGGTGCGCTCAAAGTGCGGAATGCCGCCCACCACGTCCACGCCCAGGGCCAGGGCGCGCTGCAGGTTGTCCAGCCCGCCGGGGTGGCGCAGCACGCCGTCTTGCGGGAAGGCCACGAGCTGCAGGTCGAGGTACGGGGCCACGCGCTGCTTGACGTCCAGCAGTGCCTGCACGGCCAGCAGGCGGGGGTCGCTGGTGTCCACATGGCTGCGGATGGCCAGCAGGCCCTGGGCCACGGCCCCGTCGCAGTAGGCCAGGGCGCGTTCGACGATGGCCTCGTGCGTGAGCGTGGGCTTGAGTTCGGCCCACAGGGCAATGCCTTCGAGCAGCGTGCCGCTGGCGTTGACGCGCGGCTGGCCGTAGGTGAGCGCCGAGTCGAGGTGGAAGTGCGCATCGACAAACGGCGGCGAAAGCAGCAGCCCGCCGGCGTCGATGGTTTCGTGGGCGGGCGCCTGTAGGCCCGGAGCAACCTCGACGATGCGGCCGTCGCGCACGGCCACGCTGATGGATTGGCGGCCGTCGGGCAGGGTGGCGTTGGTGATCAGGAGGTCGAGCATGGGCGTTGTGGGGCGTTGGACGGTCAGCCCGCCAGGTCGTCAAGGATGGGGCAGTCGGGCCGGCCGTCGCCGTGGCAGCAGCCCACCAGGGCCTGCAGGCTGCGCTGCATGGCCTGCATGGCGGCGATGCGCTCGCTCAGGTTGGCGATGTGCTTTTGCGCAATCTGCTTGACCTGGCTGCTGGCGCGCTGCTTGTCTTGCCACAGGCCGAGCAGGGCGGCGATCTCGTCCATGGAGAAACCCAGGTCGCGCGCGCGGCGGATGAAGCGCAGGGTGTGGACGTCCGCCTCGGTGTACTGGCGGTAGCCGCTGTCGGTGCGCGCCACCGGCGCCAGCAGGCCGAGCGATTCGTAGTGCCGCACCATGCGCGCCGAGATACCGGCGCGCCGGGCGGCCTCGCCGATGGCGACGGTCATGCGGCGACCTTGTAGCCTTCTTCCTGGATGGCGTTGGCGATGGCGTCGCGCGATTTCTCGCTTTCGACCACGACCTGGCCCGTGGGCAGGTCGACCTTGATGAGGGCTTCGTTGTCGAGCGTACGCACGGCGTGCACCACGGCGCGCTCGCAGTGGCCACAGGTCATGCCTTGGACGGTGAAGGTGTATTGCATGGAAAAGTCCTCCAGAGTGGGATGGTGGTAAGAGCCTGTTCACGATCTTTTCCTAGTGCCCGTTGCCCCGTAAAAGTGGCAGGTGCAAGGCGCAAAGCGCAGCCGGGCTGGTGGCCCGGCGAGCATTTGCAACGCCGCAGATGCCACTTTTGCGGGGCAACCCTTCGGGCAAAGCAGCAAAAAGCCACACTCGTCGTTGCGCACCTTGGCCAGGCCGCCAGCATGGCCTGCGGCGCGCGCCTAGATTGCGGCCTTTTGCTGCTTTGCGGGCACTATGAAAAGATCGTGAACAGGCTCTAAGGCCACGATGATGAACCCTGCCATGGTGGCAGAGTCAAGCGGATTTGCAAGCAGGGTGGGGTTGACCTTGCCAGCATGGCAAGGTTTAAGCTGGCCGCCATTGTGAAAAACGCAGAGGTTTCGCCATGACGACGACGGCTGAAAACACCCCCGCCACGCTCGATTTCGGCGTGGGCGGCATGACCTGCGCGAGCTGTGTGGCCCGCGTGGAGCGCGCGCTGCGCAAGGTGCCCGGCGTGCAGGATGCGGCGGTGAATCTGGCCACCGAGTCGGTCCATGTGACCTACGACGCCACGCGCCCGGACGTGGACGCGCTGGCCCGGCGTGCTGTGCGCAATGCGGGCTACGAGCCGCGCGCGCTGGCCGCGCAGGAGGCCGAGGCCGACGCCGCCGGCCCTTGGGCGGGGTTTGCGCCCGTGGCCATGGGCCTGCTGCTGTCGGCACCGCTGGTGCTGCCCATGCTGGGCGACCTGTTCGGCCTGCACTGGATGCTGCCGGCCTGGGCGCAATTCCTGCTGGCCACGCCGGTGCAGTTCATTTTGGGCGCGCGCTTTTACAAGGCGGGCTGGCACGCGGCCAAGGCGCTGACGGGCAACATGGATTTGCTGGTGGCGCTGGGCACCAGCGCGGGCTACGGCCTGTCGCTCTGGCTATGGGCCACGGCGCATGCGGGGCACGCACCGCACCTGTACTTCGAGGCCTCGGCCGTGGTCATCACGCTGGTGCTGCTGGGCAAGTGGCTGGAGGCGCGCGCCAAGCGCCAGACCACGGCGGCGATTCGCGCGCTGCACGCGCTGCGCCCGGACGTGGCGCACTTGGTGGGGCGCGACGGTGAGGTCGACGTGCCGGTGTCCGAAGTCATGGCCGGCGACAGCCTGGTGGTACGCCCCGGCGAGCGCATCCCGGTCGATGGCGTGGTGACGCAAGGGCACACGCAGGTGGATGAGTCCATGCTCACGGGCGAGCCGCTGCCCGTGGCCAAGGAGCCGGGCGCGCAGATGACCGGGGGGGCGATCAATGGTGAAGGGCGCATCGTCATGCAGGTGCGGGCCGTGGGCGCAGAGACCGTGCTGGCGCGCATCATCCGCCTGGTGGAAGACGCGCAGGCGGCCAAGGCGCCGATTCAGCGCATGGTCGACAAGGTGGCTGCCGTGTTCGTGCCTGCGGTGCTGGCCATCGCGCTGCTCACGCTGCTGGGCTGGCTGTGGGCCGGCGTGGGATTGGAGACGGCGCTGATCCGCGCCGTGGCGGTGCTGGTGATCGCCTGCCCCTGCGCGCTCGGGCTGGCCACGCCGGCCGCCATCATGGCCGGCACGGGCGTGGCGGCGCGCCACGGCATTCTCATCAAGGACGCGCAGGCGCTGGAGACGGCACACCGCGTGGACACCGTGGCCTTCGACAAGACCGGCACGCTGACCGTGGGGCAACCGCGCCTGACAGCGTTCCAGGCCGTGCCGGGGCAGGATGAAGCGGCGCTGCTCGCCGCCGTGGCCAGTGTGCAAAGCGGCAGCGAGCACCCGCTGGCGCGTGCCGTGGTGGCGGCAGCGCACGAGCGTGGCCTGGCGCTGGCCGCGCCCGAGGGCGTGCGCGCTGTGCCGGGCCGGGGCACCGAGGGCGAGGCGGGCGGGCGCAGCTTCCTGGTCGGCAGCCTGCGCTGGATGGAGGAACTGGGCGTGGACCTGGGGCCGCTGCAGGCGCAGGCCGCGCAGTGGCAGCGTGAGGGTGCCACCGTCTCGGCGCTGGCCGAGTGCGTGCCGGAAGGCCCGGACGTGGGCACGCGCTATGCCTTGCGCGCGCTGCTGGCTTTTGGCGACGAACCCAAGCCCGGCGCACGCGAGGCGCTGGCGCTGCTGCGTGCGCGCGGTGTGCGCTGCGTCATGGTGTCGGGCGACAACCGCGGCGCCGCCGAGGCCATGGCGCGCCGCCTGGGCCTGCAGCCCGAGGCCGGCGAGGTCATGGCCGAGGTGCTGCCGGGCGACAAGGCCGTGGCGGTGCGCCAGCTGCAGCAGCAGGGCGGCGGCGCGCACACCGTCGCCATGGTGGGCGATGGCGTGAACGACGCCCCGGCCCTGGCCGCCGCCGACGTGGGCCTGGCCATGGGCAACGGCACCGACGTGGCCATGCATGCGGCGGGCATCACGCTGATGCGCGGCGACCCGCGCCTGGTGGCGGCAGCGCTCGACATCTCGCACCGCACTGTGGCCAAGATCCGCCAGAACCTGTTCTGGGCCTTCGCCTATAACGTAGCGGGCATTCCACTGGCCGCGCTGGGGTACCTGAACCCGATGGTGGCGGGGGCGGCCATGGCACTCAGTTCCGTGAGCGTGATGACCAATGCCCTGCTGCTGAAGCGGTGGCGCCTGTAAAGCGCGTCTTCCAAGGCCGTGGGGGCGTTCTGGAGGCCGGACCTTCCCCAAGAAAAGCCCATGCATAGGCGACAAACGGCGAGCTAGCGGTGTTTGTCTGGCAAACTGCAACGCTTTGTTGCAGTAGTGGGCGTGCGGTCTTTCGTGCCGCCCGCGGTTTTGGAGAGAAAGACCATGGATGTTTTTGCACTCATGCGGCATTTCACCATCCGTCTGCGGATGCTGGGCGCCATTGTCGCTGTGCTGGTCCTGCTGGGCATGCTGGGCAGTGCCGGCATGTTCGGGATGCTGCGCATCCACGGCATGAGCGAGGACTTCATGACGCAGGGCTTCGCCAAGACCGTGGCCCTGGGCGAGCTGCGCGGTGCCGTCGGCGCCATCCGCCAGCACGAGAAGGACATGGTCATTGCTTACGACCGGCCTGACGCCGCCAAGCAGGCCCATACGCAGTGGCTGGCCAGCCTGGAGCAGGCCAAGAAGGTGGCGGGGCGCTTCATGGAAGGGCCGCAAGGCGAGGACAGCGCCATCGCGCGCGCTTTCGTCGGCCACCTGGACCGCTACGGCACGCAGTTTGCCCCCGTGGCACAGCTGCTGCTGTCGGGCGGCTATGAGTCGGCGGCGGTGGCCCACCGCATGAGCACCGAAGCGGCTGCCGAATTCACGGCCACCGGCCAGCGCCTGGAAGAACTGGACACGCATTTGCGCCAGGAGGTGCAGCGCACCGTGCAGCGCCAGCGCGATACCTCGAACCAGACCAAATGGCTGTTCGTGCTGGCGGTGGTCATCACGGTGCTGGTGGTGGTGCCGTTGACGCTGTTGAACATGGTGTCGATTTGCCGTCCGCTGGAGCGTGCGCGCCAGATGGCGCAGGCCATTGCCGGAGGCGACCTGTCGCAGCGCATCGAGGTCGTCGGCCACGACGAGGTGGCCGACCTGCAGCGTGCCCTGGTGCATATGGAGCAGAGCCTGGGCGCCATCGTCTCGCAGGTGCGCGACGCCAGCAGCAGCATCGCCACGGCCAGCGCCGAGATTGCCACGGGCAACCAGGACCTGTCGGCGCGCACCGAGCAGACCGCCAGCCACGCGCAAGAGGCCGTGGCCTCGCTGGCGCAGTTGACGTCGACGGTGCAGCAGACGGCCTCGTCCTCGCAAATGGCCAACCAGCTCGCCGCATCGGCCTCGGGCGAGGCCACGCGCGGCGGCGCCGTGGTGCAGCAGGCCGTGGGCAGCATGCATGAGATTTCGGCCTCCAGCCGCAAGATCGGCGACATCATTGGCTTGATCGACTCGATTGCCTTCCAAACCAACATCCTGGCGCTGAACGCCGCCGTCGAGGCGGCG
>NZ_CYIG01000028.1 GCF_001298675.1 Paenacidovorax caeni | reverse complement strand
GCAAGGTCATCTACACCACCAATGCCATCGAGTCGGTGAACATGAGCCTGAGGAAGCTGACCAAGAACCGGGGCTCGTTCCCCAGCGACGAGGCGCTGACCAAGCTGTTCTACCTGGCCCTGCGCAACATCAGCCAGAAGTGGACCCTGCCCATCCGGGATTGGAAGGCCGCGCTGACCCGCTTTACCATTCAGTTCGGAGACCGCATCTCCGTCAATTGAAGTCCGACCCGTTTACACAAAAATTCGGACACGCCCGCTCCAGGAATGGGGCGCCGTTGCGCAAAGCTCCTGGTTTGCGCTGCAGCACCGCCAAGTAGTGGCGCCAGTCGTACACGGTCTGTCCCAGCGCCATGGTGGTTGCGCTCGATCAGGCGCTGGTGTTCACAGATGATCTGGCCTTCGGCAGCGACCACCAGGCGGTCCGCGTAGACCCGCAGGCTCACAGGCCGGTTGGCATACGGCGCCGGCACGCTGTAGCGATTGCGCTCGAAGTGGACCAAGCAGGTGGGTGAGACGCGCTTGGTGTGCTCCACAAAGCCATCGAAGGGGCGGGGCACAGGCATCAAGGCTGCCCGCTCCTCGGCCCAGACGTCCGCGACGGTGCCAGCCAGCTTGCCATGCTCGATCTCGTGCCACAGCGCCACGCAGCGCTCCTCAAGCCAGGCATTGAGATCGGGCAGGCTTGGGAATAGCGGCACCACCTGCCACAGGCGATGGCGGGCATCGCGCACGTTCTTCTCCACCTGGCCTTTCTCCCAGCCCGAGGCCGGGTTGCAGAACTCGGCTTCGAACAGGAAGTGACTCACCATGGCTGCAAAGCGCGCATTGACGTCGCGCTCCTTGCCACGGCCCACCCGGTCTACAGCGGTGCGCATGTTGTCGTAGATGCCACGGCGTGGCACGCCACCCAGGACTACGAATGCATGGTTGTGGGCATCGAACAGCATCTCGTGCGTCTGCAGGGGGTAGGCGCGCAGGTAGAACGCTCGGCTGTGGCTGAGCTTGAAGTGAGCCACCTGCAGCTTGGTGCGCACACCTGCGAGCACTGCCCAGTCCTCGCTCCAATCGAATTGGAACGCCTCGCCGGGGCCGAAGGCCAAAGGCACAAAGGTGCCGCGGCCGGTGGTCTGCTGGGCCACCAGGCGTTGTTCTTGCCAGAGGCGGACAAAGGCCGCGACCCGGTTGTAGGAGCCGGTATAGCCCAGCGCCTGCAGATCGGCGTATATCTGCTTGACGGTACGCCGCTGCTTGCGGGATCGGCCAGCTTCCGTCTTGAGCCAGCTGGCGAGCTTCAAGGCAAAGGGGTCGAGCTTGGAACGGCTGACCCGCTTGGCATAGTGCGGCTCGGCCTCGCCTGCGCGCAGGTACTTGCGGATGGTGTTGCGCGAGAGGCCCGTGCGGCGGGCGATCTCCCTGATGGACAGCTGCTCTCGCAGGGCCCAGCGCCTGATGACACTCAGTGTTGCCACGTCTATCACTCCTGGTCTCCTGCTGCTCAACAAAGCAGCAGGTTAGGGTTAGTACGTGGGTCAGATTTAGATGGAAATCCTGGGGGTTAGTGGGTCACTTCTGCGTGGAAATCAACATCCTTGAGCCGTTTGGCGTCCGAGACGCTCATGCCGCCGAACTTGTTGCGCCAGAGGTAGTAGCTGGCTTCCGAGAAACCGTGCCGACGACATAACTCGGCCACCGGCAGGCCTGTCTCGGCTTTGCGCAGGAAGCCAATGATCTGTTCTTCTGTAAATCTCTTCTTCACGTCCAATCTCCTGTCTTCGGGATTGGACTCCAGAGTCAGACGCTACTCAAATCCGGGGGGACGTCGGCCTCGCAAAAGTGGCATCTGCGGCGTTGCAAAGGCTCGCCGTGCCACCAGCACGGCTGCGCTTTGCGCCTTGCATCTGCCACTTTTGCGGGGCGACGGGCACTAGGAAAAGATCGTGAACAGGCTCTCAGGTCGGACGCGGCTTGGCCGCCTTGGCCCGGGGTTTTCTGCGCGCCGCTGCGGCTGGCGGCACGCTGGGGGCCTGCATTTGTTCCAGCCAGAGCAGGGCATCGACATAGGGCACGAAGCGCTGCAGGTACTCGGGCGCTGTCTCGCGCATCAGCAGCAGGGCCCGGTAGACCAGATGGCTTGAATTCAACGGCCCGGCCTGCGGGGGCACATGGGCCAGGGCCTGCTGCACGCGCTCCTCAGCCGCCAAGCGCGACCATGTGGCGCGAAAGCGCTGCAGTGCCTGTAACTCTGGTGGCGAGGTCTCGGGCACCTGCAGGCTGTGTGGCGCGGTTTCAGAGGAGAGTGCCCCTGGCGCATCGCTGCCCCGTGCCAGCGCATCGGCCAAGCGGCCCAAAGGCCCGCGCGCGTGGGGCGCGGCCGGCAGGGCCGCAACATCCGCGGCGCCTTGCTCCAGGGTGGCCAGACGCACCGCGAGCCTGCGGCGTACGGGCTCGGGCTGCGCTGCGGCGCGGCGCGCCAGGGCTTCGGCCCAGAGCTGGCGCACCGCTGCGGCACCCGGCTGCAGCGCGGCGTTGTTGCGCTGGCTCATGGCGAGGCAGTTGCTTCGCGCGCAGGGCGCGCCATGGGGGCCATTTCCACACGGCGGTTCAGCGCGCGGCCGGCGGGGTCGTGGTTTGAGGCCACGGCCTGCTCGGCGCCAAAGGCGGCGGCAAACACTGCAGAGGAGGGGATGCCTTCGTCAATCAGCGCACGCGTGACGGTGAGCGCGCGTTGTGCGGACAGCTCCCAGTTGTCGGCAAAGCGCGCTGCACCACCAGCGCCACCGCGCATGGGCCGGTCGTCGGTGAAGCCGCTGACCATGAGGATCTCCCCGCGCTGCTGCAGGTAGGCCGCCAGCGGCCCCGCCAGGCTGTGCAGCAGTTGCCGTCCTTCGGGCTGGAGTTCGTCGGAGTTGAAGGCGAACAACACGCTGCCACTGATGCCGATGCGCCCATGGGCCAGCGTGACGCGGCCGGCCGCCAGCGGGCCGGCCAGTGCCTGCTCCAGGCTGACGAGGCGCTGCGCTTGCTCGGCGCGCTGTGCCTGCTCGGTGCGCAGGCGCTCGGCCAGTTCCATCTGCATGCCCAGCGCCGCCACCAGAATGAGCGCGAACGCGCCTAGCGCCCCGGCCATCAGGTCGCCAAAGGCGGCCCAGACGGGCACGCTGCCTTCCAGTCCATCGTCGAGCGCGTCGCCACTCATGCTGCGGCCTCGCCGCGCGCGGCCAGTTGTTGCAGCGCATCAATGATTTGCTTTTGCGCGCCCACGCTCAACTCGATCACCTCGCGCGCTTGGGCCACGTAGTAGTCCAATTGTTCGTCGCTGCGCGCCAGCGCTTGGGCCAGCGCCGCCTCGACGCGCTGCAACTGCGCCAAGGTCTGCGCGTTGGCATCGCCAAAGAGCTGCACCGCACCGCCAAAGGCCTCGCCCAGGCTGGCAACTTCGACGGCACTGGCGCGGGCGTGGGCGCCGACGTCCTCCATCTGGGCGGCCTGGGCCTGCAGCGTGCTCTCAAAACGTGCGTGGGCTTGCGCCAGCATGTCGGTAGCGCCCTGCACCAGCGTATCGATGGCGCTGCGCTGCTCGGCGGTGGCGGCGCGCGCGGCCTCCAGCTGTGCGGCCAGTGCCTCCAGGATGCGCCCGCGCTCCTGCAGCATGGCGTCGTCGCGCGCCATGCTGTCGGCCAGCTTGGCGCGCAGCTCGCCCATGGCCTCGGCGGCGGCGCGCGGCGCCTCGCCCGCGGCCTGCAGCAAAGCCGCCACCTCGCCCAGGGTGCCTTGGGCCTGGGCATGCAGTTGGCGCGTGATCTCGCCCGCTGCATCGGCCAGCGCAGCACTCACCTGCTGCTGTTGCCGTGTGGCCTCGGCGGCAGTCTGGCGCAGGGCCTCGTGCTGCTGTACCGCCTGGGCCTGCAGGGCTTGCGCCCAGGTTGCCAGGCGCTGTTCGTCCTGCGCGGCGCGCTGGGCCAGGCCGTCCAGCAGGTGCTGGGCCTGGGCGCTGCCCTGGGTGTGGATGTCGTGGGCCGCGCGGGCCAGGGTGTCCTGCAGTTGCTGCAGGTGTGCCTGCGTCTGTGCGCTGCCGTCTTGCCACTGCGTGCGCAGGGTTTCGGCCTGGGCCTGCAGGGCTTGCGTCCAGGCGGCCAGGCGCTGTTCGTCCTGCACGGCGCGCTGGGCCAGGCTGTTCAGCAGATGCTGCGCCTGGGCCGCGTTTTGCGCGGTGATGTGCTCGGCCGTGCGCGCCAGGGTTTCGTGCAGTTGCCGCATCTCCCCCTGGGCCTGGGCACCGTGCGCTTGCCACTGGGCCAGCAGGCCTGCCGCCTGCGTCTGCAGGGCCTCGGTCCAGGCGGCCAGGCGTTGTTCATCCTGTGCGCTGCGCCGGGCCTGGGTGTCGGCCTGCTGCTGGAGCTGTGCGTCGCCCTGGGCCCGCAGCGCTTGCGCCGTCTGCGCCAGGGCTTCGTGCACCTGCTGCAATTGGGCATGTGCCTCGGCGCCTTGCGTTTGCCACTGGGCGTGCAGTGCGGCCGCCTGGGTCTGCAGGGCCTGGGTCCAGGCTGCGAGGCGGGTTTCGTCCTGTGCGACCCAGCGGGTCTGCAGCGCGTCGTGCGCTTGTTCCACGGTGGCCTGCAAGGCGGCGGCGTGGCCAGCCAAGCCGTCGGTGGCGGCCCGTAGCGCCTGCTGCTGCTGCGTTGCCAGTTGCCCGGCCTGCTGGCTCTGCTGCGCCAGCAAGGTCTCCCAGCGCGCACTTTGCGCCTCGGCCTGCGCGGTGGTCTGCTGCGCCAGCTGCTGTGCCAGCGTATGGGCGTGCTGTGTAAAGTCCTCGGTGAACCGCGTCAGTGCTACACCTAAGCCGTGGGTGTGCGCGTCCTGGGCCTGCTGGTGTGCAGTCAACGCTTCGCGCCAATGGGCAGCGGTAGCCGCTGTGGATTGCCCCCACTGCGATGCCAGCCCGTCGAGCTGCTGGCGCAATTGCTGGGCCATCGCATCCTGCAGGCGCATGCTTTCTTGTGCCAGGCCGGCCAAGGCGGTCTGTACCGCGGGCTGGAGCGCGGCGCCTGCGCGCTCGGCGCTGTCGGCGGCGCTGGTGCTCAGGGTGTGTTGTACGGACGTTGCCAGGCCTTGGAAGGCCTGCTCGGTGTCGCGGTAGAAGCGTGTTTGCTCGGCCTGCAGGCGATCGCCCAGGGCCTGCTGCTGGCGTTCCAGGGCGTCCATGCAGGCCTGGATGCGTTCGGCCACGTCGGGCAGCAGGTTGGCCTGCTGCTCCATCAGGCGCAGCTGGGTTTCGCGCTGGTGCTGGCTGGAAAATGGCCGCAGGGCTGCGGACATTGCCGCTTCGAGCTGCTGTGCGGCCTGGATGCGTTCGCGTCGCGCCAGCGCAGTCATCAGCCCAAGCGCGGCCGAAGCCGCCACGCCCGCCACCGAGGTGCCGAAGGCCAGGCCCAGGCCGCGCACCGGGGCCGAGAGCGCATCGCGGATGGCGGCCAGCCCTTGCGCGCCTTCCAGCGCGGCGCCGGTGCCGTTCAGCGCCACGGCCATGCCGGCAAAAGTGCCCAGCATCCCGAGCAGCACCAGCAATCCGCTGAGGTAGGGCGCCAGCACCGGCCCGGGCAGCGCGGCGCGGGTGCCTTCGATGCGCTGCTGCACTGCGCTGCGCAAGGTGTCGGGCAGCGGCGCCAGCCAGTCTGCCAGGCGTTGGGGCGTGTCTTGCAGCGCCTGCAGGGCTTCGCGCAAGGCATCGGTGGCATGCATGAAGCGCAGCAGCTCAAACGCCCCCAGCACATAGAAGCCCGCGATGAGCAGCGTGGTGGCCAGCGCCAGAGGGTGCGACGCGAGGTAGCCTGTACCCACCCAGCCTACGACGGACAGGCCTGCGGCGAATGCAGCGGCGGAAAAAAGTTTCTTCATGGCGAAGGAGAGGTGGGGGAAGGACGCAGGGCTGCGATCAGCCCCTCGACCGGTTGCAATCGATGTTCCAGCTCGGCCAGCAGCAGCGCCTGCAGCTCCTGCCGCAGGGTGTCGGCCAGCACAGTCTCAGGCACGCCCTGTTGGGCCATGCGCTGGCTGCGCTTTTCCAGCCAGCCGGGCAGGCCACCGAGCAGGCGGCGCTCGTGCGGCGCCAGGGCCTGGGCCATCACGGCGTCCACGGCCGCCAGGCGGGCCTGCTGCGGGCCACAGGCGGCCAGGGCCTCGCGCACGCGTTCGCGCAATGGCGCAATGGCCAGCTCCATGGCCTGCTGGCGCGCCACATGGCACTGCCGGTAGGCGGCAAAGCCCAGCCCCGCCTCGAGTGGCGAGCGGCCCACGGCCTGCGTTTCGCGCGCAATGGCCTGGGCCAACAGGCTGCGCAGTTGCTCGCAGGCGGCATGCTGGGCCGCATAGCGGGCCTGTGCGTCATCGCTGGCTGCCACGGGCGGAGCGGCGCCCGGGCGTTCGAGTGCGGCGGACAGGGCAATCGCATCTGTCCAGCCGGTCCATTGGCTCAGGCCGTCCGCGAACGCGCCGCCGCGGGCATGCGCCTTCGGGCCGCCCATGCTGGATAGCAGGCGAACCAGGGCCGAGCTGGTAATGCTGGTGCGCTGCGCCATCGTGCCGGATCAAAAAACCCGCCAGTCTACACGGCCGCGCTGCATGCCCTGCCACGGTGGATAGGCCCACCGCTCCAGAGTCAAAAATGAGAGCTGCCCGCGCTTGCTGGTAAAGGGCTGGAGGCAAAAAACATCACAAACGCCCTTGCGGAACCTGGCGAATCGGTCAAAGCCATTTGACGGAATGTTCACTTTCTTTGTCATTGTCAAAGCCCAGCCCAGGCCGAACAATCGGTGCCACCTTTTACCCACCACCTGCCTGCCATGCCCCAGACGCCCCAAGCCTTCATCTGTGACGCCATCCGCACCCCCTTCGGCCGCTATGGCGGCGCGCTCTCCAGCATACGCACCGACGACCTCGCCGCCCTGCCGCTCAAGGCCCTGCTGGCGCGGAACCCTGGTGTGGACTGGGCCGCCGTGGCCGATGTGCTCTACGGCTGCGCCAACCAGGCCGGCGAGGACAATCGCAATGTCGCCCGCATGGCCAGCTTGCTGGCGGGGCTGCCCTTGGATGTACCGGGTGCCACCATCAACCGCCTGTGCGGCTCGGGCCTGGACGCCGTGGGTAGCGCCGCGCGCGCCATCAAGGCGGGCGAGGCGCATTTGATGGTCGCCGGCGGTGTGGAAAGCATGAGCCGCGCACCCTTCGTCATGCCCAAGGCAGAAAGCGCCTTCAGCCGGGCCAACGCGGTGTATGACACCACCATTGGCTGGCGCTTCATCAACCCGCTGATGAAGGCGCAGTACGGCGTGGATTCGATGCCGGAGACGGCGGAAAACGTGGCGCAGGCATTCGGCATCGAGCGTGCGGCGCAGGACCGCATGGCCCTGGCCAGCCAGAGCAAGGCCCTGGCCGCGCAGCAGGCCGGCCACTTGGCGCGCGAGATCGTGCCCGTGCATATTGCGCAGAAGAAGGGCGAGCCCCTGGTCGTGGACCAGGACGAACACCCGCGCGCGACCAGCCTGGAGGCGTTGGCACGGCTCAAGGGTGTGGTGCGCCCGGACGGCACGGTGACCGCGGGCAACGCCAGCGGCGTGAACGACGGCGCCTGCGCGCTGCTGCTGGCCGATGAGGCCGGTGCCGCGCGCCACGGCCTGACGCCACGCGCGCGCGTGGTGGGCATGGCGGTGGCGGGCGTGGCGCCGCGCCTCATGGGCATCGGCCCGGTGCCGGCCACGCAGAAGGTGCTGGCGCAGACCGGCCTGGCGCTGGCGCAGATGGACGTGATCGAGCTCAACGAAGCCTTCGCCGCCCAGGGCCTGGCGGTGCTGCGCCAGTTGGGCTTGCCGGACGACGACGAACGGGTGAACGCCTGGGGCGGCGCCATCGCGCTGGGCCACCCGCTGGGCGCCAGCGGCGCGCGCCTGGCCACCACGGCGGTGAACCGCCTGCATGCCACGGGCGGGCGCTATGCGCTGTGCACCATGTGCA
The DNA here is from genome assembly GCF_001298675.1 of Paenacidovorax caeni. Taxonomy (GTDB): domain Bacteria; phylum Pseudomonadota; class Gammaproteobacteria; order Burkholderiales; family Burkholderiaceae_C; genus Paenacidovorax; species Paenacidovorax caeni. Next base: position 39,107 of record NZ_CYIG01000028.1, on the reverse strand, counting down.
TTGGCGTGGGGCAGGGTATCGCGCTGGTGCTGGAGCGCGTTTGAGGGCGGACCTGCATTCCAGGCGATGGGAACGGCCTGTGAATGTGGGGCGTGGTTGAAGGCTTCTGCATTGCCCCCGGGTGAGGTTAGGGAAATCTCGCGGGAGATGTCAGCCTGGCGACAGGTATTGCCGGCCAACGGGGGGCGCGTGACACTGCGGGCTTATTCCGGCGGGTATAACCAGGGCAGGGGAGGCAACCATGTTGAACAAACGCGAATTCCTGGCGGGTGCCGGAGCGGCGGCACTGGGTCCATGGCCGTTGGCGCACGCCGCTCAAGGTGAGAGCAACACAGAGAGCGTGGTCGGGCAGACGCTTGACCTGAACGGCCTGCTGGCCTAGGTGGCACCGGACATGGTGCTGGCCACTCAGGCTTGGTTTGATGCCGTGAACGCGCAGGGCGGTGTGCTTGGTCGGCTGTTGCGCGCTGTGGCATTTGACGACGGTGACCGGCTCGATGCCTCGGTAAAGCGTGTCCAGAGGCTGGTTTACATGCTGTCGGTCATGGGCACGCAGTCGGCGATGCGCGCGCTAGGGGCGTGCGCTGCGGGCCCCGTGTCGTTCATCGGCCTACAACCCTACATCAATACCAAGGTGCTGCTCGAAGGGCTGCGCTGCGCGGGGCGCGACCTGAGCCGTTCGCGCGCCGTGCAGGCGCTAGAGTCGCTGCGGCGCCTGGACATCGGTGGGGTTCGAGGCGGACTACGGCAAGCGCATGTGCCAGGGCCCGAAGTCCCTCAATTTCACCACCATCGGCGCGGGCGGGAAGTTCGCCCGCTAGGATGCCATTTGCTATCTATCACCATTCATTTGATACCTTGAAGGAGCATTTATGCTGGGTTTGATGCAGAGCCAACCGCTCTTGATTTCGTCGCTGATCACGTTCGCCGAACGCCACCACGGTGACGGCGAGATCGTTTCGCGCCGGGTCGAAGGCGACATCCATCGCTACACCTACCGCGAGCTGGCCCAGCGTTCGCGCCAGCTCGCCAATGCGCTGGAAGCGCTGGGCGTGCCGCAGGGCGAGCGCGTGGCCTCCATTGCCTGGAACGGCTACCGCCACATGGAGATGTACTTCGGTGTCTCCGGTTCGGGCCGTGTGCTGCACACCATCAACCCGCGCCTGCACCCCGAGCAGGTGGCGTGGATCGTCAACCATGCCGAAGACCAGGTGCTGTGCTTCGACATGACCTTCCTGCCCCTGGTGCAGGCCGTTCACGCCAAGTGCCCCACGGTGAAGAAGTGGGTGGCCCTGTGCGACGCCGACAAGCTGCCCGCGGACAGCGGCATTCCCGGCCTGACCAGCTATGAGGAGTGGATCGGCGCGGCCTCTAGCACCTATGCCTGGCCGCAGATCGATGAGAACAGCGCCTCCAGCATGTGCTACACCAGTGGCACTACGGGCAACCCCAAGGGCGTTTTGTACAGCCACCGCTCCACCACGCTGCATGCCTATGCCGCGGCGCTGCCCGATGTGATGAACCTGTCGGCGCGCGATGCGGTGCTGCCGGTGGTGCCCATGTTCCACGTCAATGCCTGGGGTATTCCGTACTCCGCAGCGCTCACGGGCTGCAAGGTGGTCTTCCCCGGTCCGGCGCTGGATGGCAAGTCGGTGTATGAGCTGGTTGAGGCCGAGGGTGTGACCTTTGCAGCCGGTGTGCCGACGGTGTGGCAGATGCTGCTCACCCATGTGCGCGCCAACGGCCTGAAGTTCAGCACCCTCAAGCGCACGGTGATCGGCGGCTCAGCCTGCCCGCCCGCGATGATTACGGCGTTCCAGGAAGAGTTTGGCGTAAACGTGTTGCATGCCTGGGGCATGACCGAGACCAGCCCGCTGGGCACCCTGTGCACGCTCAAGAACAAGCACCTGCAACTGCCGCGCGCGCAGCAGGAACTGCTGCAGCAGAAGCAGGGCCGCGCCATTTGCGGCGTGGACTTGAAGATCGTCGGCGGTGACGGCAAGGAGCTGCCCTGGGACGGCAAGACCTACGGCGACCTGCTGGTGCGCGGCCCGTGGATTCTGGACAGCTACTTCAAGGGCGACAGCCCGCTCATCAAGGACGAGAACGGCGTGGGCTGGTTCCCCACGGGCGATGTGGCCACGATCGATGCCGACGGCTTCATGCAGATCACGGATCGCAGCAAGGACGTGATCAAGTCGGGCGGCGAGTGGATCAGTTCCATCGACATCGAGAACATCGCCATGGCCCACCCCGCCGTGACCATGGCGGCGTGCATCGGCATGCCCCACCCCAAGTGGGACGAGCGTCCGATCGTGGCCGTGTCGCTCAAGCCGGGCGCCAGCGTGACACGCGAGGAACTGCTCAAGTTCTATGAAGGCAAGACGGCCAAGTGGCAGATCCCCGACGACGTGGTGTTCGTCGAAGCCATCCCGCTGGGGGCCACCGGCAAGATGCTCAAGACCAAGCTGCGCGAGCAGCTGCAGGGCTACAAGCTGCCCGGCTTGTGACCCTGGGAGAGTGCGCCATGCCCGGGGGGGCGCGGCGCACTCGTTAGTGCACGCAGTCGCATGGGCGATAGCCGGTAGGGGCAATCCCTGTGCGATGGCGCAATGCAACCTTGTACGCTGCGGCGTGTTGATCAATAAAGGAGACAAAGCATGAAATTCGCTATCAAAGCAGTAGCTGCTAGCGCAATCCTAGTAAGCGCTGGAGGCGCTTTCGCTCAAAAGGGCGAGACCGTCAAGATCGCCTGGCTGGACCCGCTCTCCGGCCTGATGGCCGCCGTGGGCACGAACCAGCTCAAGAGCTACCAGTTCATCGCTGAAGAGTTCAACAAAAAGAACACCTCGGGCGTGAAGTTCGAGATCATTGGCATCGACAACAAGCTCAGCCCGCAAGAGACCACCAGCGCCCTGCGCTCGGCCATGGACCAGGGCGCGCGCTACGTGGTGCAGGGCAACGGCTCGGGCCCGGCGCTGGCCATCATGGATGCGCTGGAAAAACACAATGCCCGCAATCCTGGCAAGGAGGTGCTGTTCCTCAACTACGCCGCCGTGGATCCTGACCTGACCAACAGCAAGTGCAGCTACTGGCACTTCCGCCTCGACGCCGATACGTCGATGAAGATGGAGGCGCTGACCACCTACATGAAGGATCTGCCCGAGGTCAAGAAGGTCTACCTGATCAACCAGAACTACTCGCACGGCCACCAGGTCTCCAAGTTCGCCAAGGAAATGATGAAGCGCAAGCGCCCCGACGTGCAGTTCGTCGGCGACGACATGGCGCCGCTGGCCCAGGTGCGTGACTTCTCGCCCTACATCGCCAAGATCAAGGCGTCGGGCGCAGACACCGTGATTACCGGCAACTGGGGTTCCGACCTGGCGCTGCTCATCAAGGCCGCCAACGATGCGGGCCTGAACAACGTCAACTTCTTCACCTACTACGGCTCCGTTTCCGGCACGCCCACCGCCATGGGCGCTGGCGCCGCAGGCCGCGTGTACATGGTGGCCTACGCCCACATGAACCTGCCGGGGCCGCTGCACCAGATCGTCGTGGACTACAAGAAGAAGTTCAACGACGACATGTACACCGGCGCGGTGTACCACGCCTTCACCATCCTGGACACGGCCTTCTCCAAGACCAAGTCCACCGATCCTGTGAAGGTGGCGGCTGCCATGGAGGGCATGAAGTTCAACAGCTTCAACGGTGAGGTCGAGATGCGCAAGACCGACCACCAGCTGCAGCAGGGCCTGTTCATCTCCAAGTGGGAGAAGGCGGGCGGCAAGTACCCCATCGACTCTGAGAGCACGGGCTACACCTTCGTGCCGGTGAAGTACTACGAGCCCTACGTGGCGAGCACGCCCACGTCGTGCCAGATGAAGCGTCCGTCCTGACCCTGGCGGTTTTTCTTGGAGGCCCGACTTTGCCTCGGGCCTTTTTTTTACCCTGCAACCAAGAGTTCCGATGAGCCTGGAATTTTTCACGATCTCGTTGCTCAACGGCGTCAGCTACGGGCTGCTGCTGTTTATGCTCAGTTCGGGCCTCACGCTGATCTTCAGCATGATGGGCGTCCTGAATTTCGCGCATACGAGCTTCTACATGCTCGGAGCCTATTTCGCCTACACGATCTCGGGCGTGGTGGGCTTCTGGCCCGCGCTCGTCCTGGCGCCCTTGTGCGTGGGAGTGCTGGGCGCCGCGTTCGAGCGCTACAGCCTGCGCCGTGTGCACAAGTTCGGCCACGTGCCCGAGCTGCTGGTGACCTTTGGCCTGTCGTACCTGATTCTGGAGCTGGTGCAACTGGTGTGGGGCCGTTCCACTGTGCCGTACGGGCTGCCCGAGCAACTGCAGGGGCCGCTGTTCACGCTGTACGGCACGCAGTTCCCCAAGTCGCGCTCCTTCATCATGCTGGTGGCGGTGCTGATGCTGGTGGCGGTGTGGCTGCTGCTGACGCGTACGCGCATCGGCCTGGTGATCCAGGCTGCGCTCAAGCATCCGCACATGGCCGAGGCCCTGGGCCACAACGTGCCACGCGTGTTCATGCTGGTGTTCGGCGGCGGTTGCGCGCTGGCCGGGCTGGCCGGCGTGATTGGCGGCAACACCTACGTGACCGAACCGGCCATGGCGGCGTCGGTCGGCTCCATCATCTTCGTGGTGGTGGTGGTCGGTGGCATGGGATCGCTGACCGGTGCCTTCCTCGCCTCGCTGCTCATCGGTGTGGTGCAGACCTTTGCGGTGGCGCTGGACTATTCCGCGGCCAGCATGCTGGCGCAGTTTGGCGTCACCGTGGACGAGCAGACCGTTGGCTGGCCGTTGCTCAAGCTCACCGTCTCGCAGGTGGCGCCCATCCTGCCCTACCTTTTCCTGGTTCTGATCCTGATTTTCCGCCCGAAGGGCCTGCTGGGCACACGGGAGGACTGAACGATGGCAAATTACTACCGCTTCAAGCCCTTGAACATTGGGCGCTTCGTGATCTGGACGCTGTTCGCCGCCATCCTGATTGCTGCCCCGCACCTGTTCACGAGCAGCCTGGCGCTGACCATGCTCTCGCAGATCGGCTACCTCATCATCATCTGCCTGTCCTACAACATCCTGCTGGGGCAGGGCGGCATGCTCTCGTTCGGCCACGCGGTGTATACCGGCCTGGGCTCGTTCATCACCATCCACGCGATGAACATGGCCGGGCGCGGCGATCTGCCGCTGCCGTTGTGGCTCATGCCCATCGTCGGCGGGCTGGCGGGCATGTTCTTCGCCACGCTGCTGGGCTTCGTCACCACCAAGAAGTCGGGCACCACCTTCGCCATGATCACGCTAGGTATTGGCGAGCTGGTGGCCTCGATGGCGCTGATGTTCCCCGAGTTCTTTGGCGGCGAGGGGGGCATCACCACCGACCGCGTCTATGGCAAGGGGCTTTTTGGCATCACCTTCGGGCCTGCGCTGCAGGTGTACTACCTGATCGCGGTGTACTGCTTCGTGTGCACGGCGCTCATGTTTGCCTTCACGGGCACGCCGCTAGGCCGCATCTTGAACGCAGTGCGCGACAACCCCGAGCGCGTGGAGTTCATTGGCTACAACACGCAGCGCGTGCGTTATTTCGCCTTCATCATCGCCGGCTTCTTCGCGGGCGTGGGCGGGGCGCTGGCGGCCATCAACTTCGAGATCGTCACCGGCGCTGACAGTCTGAGCGTGATCCGCTCGGGTGGCTACCTGCTGTTCACCTTCCTGGGCGGCGCCACGTTCTTCTTCGGCCCCATCATCGGCGCGGTGCTGCTGGTATTTGCCTCGGTGCTGCTGTCGGAGCTGTCCAAGGCCTGGCTGCTGTACCTGGGCCTGGTGTTCCTGTTCATGGTGATGTATGCGCCCGGCGGTATTGCCAGCCTGATCATGATGAACCTGCGCCTGGCCAAGTTCGGCAAGCTGCGCCAGCTCTGGGTGTCGTACCTGGGCCTGGCTGGGACGGGTCTGGTGGTGGTGCTGGGCGCCGCCGCCATGGTGGAGATGACCTACCACCTGCAGCTCAACGCCGCGTTGGGGCCGCAATTCAACTTCCTCGGTGCCACGCTCAACGCCACGGGGCTGGCGAGCTGGTTTGGTGCGGGCCTTGTGTTGCTCACCGGGCTGGGCCTGTTCGAGCTGTGCCGCCGGCAGTTCCTGCAGCAGTGGAGCCGCATCCAGGAAGAAATAGAGCATGAAATCCAGCGTGGGGAGGCGCTGTAAGCCATGGCCAATCCATCGACCTACGCCCTGGAGCTGCGCGAGCTGCGCAAGAGCTTCGGCAAGACCGAGATCATCCGCGGTGCCAATCTGGCAGTGCACGCTGGCGAGCGCGTGGCCATCATCGGCCCCAACGGGGCAGGCAAATCCACGCTGTTCAACTTGATTAGCGGGCGCTTTGCGCCCACCAGCGGCGAAGTATTGCTGCACGGCGCGCGTATCGACGGCAAGGCGCCGTTCGAGATCAACCGCATGGGCTTGTCGCGCAGCTTCCAGATCAGCAACATCTTTCCTAAGCTGAGCGTGTTCGAGAACCTGCGCTGCGGCGTGCTGTGGAGCCTGGGCTACCGCTACGCGTTCTGGCGCTTTCTGTCGAACTTGCAGGACGCCAACGAGCGCGCCGAGCAGCTTATGGAGATGATCCAGCTGCAGAAGAAGCGTGACACCCTGGCCATGAACCTGACCTACGCCGAACAGCGTGCGCTGGAGATCGGCATCACCATCGCGGGCGGCGCTAGCGTGATCCTGCTCGACGAACCCACGGCCGGCATGAGCAAGAGCGAAACCACGCGCTTCATCCATCTCATCAAGCAGGTCACCGAGGGGCGCACATTGCTGACCGTGGAGCACGACATGGGCGTGGTTTTCGGCCTGGCCGACAAGATCGCCGTGGTGGTGTATGGCGAAGTGATTGCCTTCGACACGCCGGAAAACGTGCGCGCCAACCCGCGCGTGCAGGAAGCCTACCTGGGCTCCGTCATCGCCGCGCAGCAGGCGGAGGGCCACTGAACATGCTGAAAATCGAGAACCTGCACGCCTATTACGGCAAGAGCCATGTGCTGCATGGCGTGAGCTTCGACGTGCGTCCTGGCGAGATCGTGGCCTTGCTTGGTCGCAACGGCTCGGGCCGCTCGACCACGGCCAAGGCCATCATGGGCCTGGTGGATTGGGAGGGCACGCTGCAGTGGAAGGGCCAAAGCCTCTCGGGCAAGAAAGCCTACGAGGTGGCCCACCTGGGCCTGGGCTACGTGCCAGAGAGCCGCGACGTGTTCCCCAACCTCACGGTGCACCAGAACCTGCTGCTGGGCCAGAAGGGCAGCGGCAAAGGCAGCCGCTGGGGCTTCGACGACATGTACGCCATGTTCCCGCGCCTGCACGAGCGGCGCAACATTGAGGCCGGTGTGATGTCCGGCGGCGAGCAGCAGATGCTGACACTGTGCCGCACGCTCATGGGCGACCCCGACCTCATCATCATCGATGAGCCCACCGAAGGGCTCGCTCCGAAGATCGTCGAGTTGGTCGGGGAGTACCTCACCAAGATCAAGGAGCGCGGCGTGTCGGTGCTGCTGATCGAACAAAAGCTCACCATTGCCCTGGGCATTTCAGACCGCACGCTCGTGATGGGCCACGGCAGCATCGTCTTTGAGGGCACACCCGACGAATTGCGTGCTAATAGCTACGTGCGCAAGGAGTGGCTGGAGGTCTAGGGAAATACCCTAGCCGGCGCTTGTCCCAGGCGGGACAAGCGAGCGCCAGCAGCGTTGTCTACAATAAAAATCGCACGATCGTTCTTTTTTACTTTCCAAGGAACAACAGCATGACCGCTGAATACAAAGTCCACGGCAACGTCGCCGTGATCACGCTGGCCAACCCACCGGTGAACGGTCTGGGCCTCTCCACCCGCCAGGGCATCGTGGACGGCCTGGAGAAGGCCAATGCCGACAGCGCCGTGAAGTCCATCGTCATCACCGGCGCCGGGGGCGCGTTCTCCGGTGGCGCGGACATCAAGGAGTTCGGCACCGACAAGGCCATGCAGGAGCCTAACCTGAACTCCGTGATCGCGGCCATCGAGAACTCGGACAAGCCCGTGGTTGCGGCCATCCACAGCGTGGCCATGGGCGGCGGCCTGGAGCTGGCCCTGGGCTGCCACTACCGCGTCGCGGCCCCCGGCTGCAGCGTGGCCCTGCCTGAAGTGAAGCTGGGCATCCTGCCCGGCGCCGGCGGCACGCAGCGCCTGCCCCGTGTGCTCGGCGTGGAACCCGCCCTGAACATGATCGTGAGCGGCGAAGCCATCAAGAGCGAAATGCTCGCCATGCTCCCCGGCCAGAAGCTGTTCGACAAGCTGGTGGCATCGCCCGAAGTGCTGGCCGCCGAGGCCCTGGCCTTCGCGCAGAGCGTGGCCGACGTGCGCCCCATGCCCCTGGTGCGCAACCTGCCGTGCAAGCATCCCCAGGGCGACGCGTACTTCCAGTTCGCGCGCAACATGGTCAAGGGCATGAGCAAGAACTTCCCGGCCCCCGCCAAGTGCGTGGACGCCGTGGAGGCCGCCACCAAGAAGAAGTTTGCCGATGGCCTGGCCACCGAGCGCGAGATCTTCATCAACCTGATGTGGACGGCCGAGTCGCGCTCGCTGCGCCACCTGTTCCTGGCCGAGCGCGCCGCGAGCAAGATCCCCGACGTGCCCTCCGACACTCCCAAGCGCGACATCAAGGCCGTGGCCGTGATCGGCGCCGGCACCATGGGTGGCGGCATTGCCATGAACTTCCTGAACGCTGGCATCCCCGTGAAGATGCTGGAAATGAAGCAGGAAGCGCTGGACCGCGGCCTTGCCACCATCCGCAAGAACTACGAAGCCCAGGTCAAGAAGGGCAAGCTCAAGCAGGACAAGTACGAGCAGCGCATGGCCCTGCTGAGCACCACGCTCGACTACGCCGACCTGAAGGACGCCGACCTCGTGATCGAGGCCGTGTTCGAAGAGATCGGCGTCAAGGAGGCCGTGTTCAAGCAGCTCGACGCCGTGATGAAGCCTGGCGCCATCCTGGCCTCCAACACCTCCACGCTGGACGTGAACAAGATCGCCGCCTTCACCCAGCGTCCGCAAGACGTGGTGGGCCTGCACTTCTTCAGCCCCGCCAACGTGATGAAGCTGCTCGAAGTGGTGCGTGGCGACAAGACCGCCAAGGACGTCATGGCCACCGTGATGGCCGTGGCCAAGAAGATCAAGAAGGTGGCCGTGGTCTCGGGCGTGTGCGATGGCTTCATCGGCAACCGCATGATCGAGCAGTACGGCCGTCAGGGTGGCTTCTTGCTTGACGAAGGCTGCACCCCCGCGCAGGTGGACAAGGCCATCGAAAAGTTTGGCTTCGCCATGGGCCCGTTCCGCATGGGCGACCTGGCCGGCAACGACATCGGCTGGGCCATCCGCAAGCGCCGCTACCAGGAAAAGCCCGACATGAAGTACAGCAAAACCGCCGACCTGCTGTGCGAGAAGGGCCGCTTCGGCCAGAAGACCGGTGCCGGCTGGTACGACTACGTGCCCGGCAAGCGCGACGCCATCCCGAACGCCGAGGTGGTGCAGATGATCGAAGAGCACCGCAAGTCCCTGGGCATCACGCCGCGCAAGATTTCCGACGAGGAAATCGTGCAGCGCCTGGTGTTCGCCCTGGTGAACGAGGCCGCACACATCCTGGAAGAAGGCATCGCCAACAAGGCCAGCGACATCGACGTGGTCTACATCTTCGGCTACGGCTTCCCGGTGCACCGTGGTGGCCCGCTGAACTACGCCAACGAGGTCGGCCTGTTCAACGTGGCGGCCGCCATGAAGCGCTTCGCGCAAAACCCGCTGGACGACGCCAAGTTCTGGCAGCCCGCGCCCCTGCTGGCGCGCCTGGTGGCCGAAGGCAAGAACTTCCAGTGAGCGCGTGCGCACACGAATACTGAACGCAAGGATTTGACATGACCTCCGCAGTGATTGTTTCCACCGCCCGCACGCCGCTCGCCAAGAGCTGGAAGGGCTCCTTCAACATGACCCATGGCGCCACCCTGGGCGGCCATGCCGTACAGCATGCTGTGCAGCGTGCTGGCATCGACCCGGCCACGGTTGACGATGTCATCATGGGCTGCGCCAACCCCGAGGGCGCCACCGGCATGAACATTGCGCGCCAGATCGCGCTCAAGGCGGGCCTGCCCATCACCACTTCGGGCATGACCATCAACCGCTTCTGCTCCTCGGGCCTGCAGACCATCGCCACCGCCAGCCAGCGCATCATCGCCGGCGAGGGCGACGTGTACGTGGCCGGCGGCGTGGAAAGCATCTCCTGCGTGCAGCAGGAGATGAACATGCACATGCTGTTCGACCTGGCGCTGCAAAAGCAGAAGCCCGAGATCTACTGGAGCATGCTGCAGACCGCCGAACAGGTGGCCACGCGCTACGGCATTGGCCGTGAAGCCATGGACGAATATGGCGCGGCCAGCCAGCAAAAAGCCTGTGCCGCCCAGGCTGCTGGCCTGTTTGACGCCGAGATCGCTCCCATCACCGTGACCGCCGGCGTGGCCGACAAGGTCATGGGCCTGACGACCAAGCAGGTCACCGTGAGCAAGGACGAAGGCACGCGCGAAGGCACGACGGTCGAGGCTATTCGTGGCCTGCGCTCGGCGCTGCCCGGCGGCTTGGTGTCGGCCGGCAACGCCAGCCAGTTCAGCGACGGCGCGGGTGCCTGCGTGGTGGTGAGCGAAGACTTTGCGAGCCGCAACAACCTGCAGCCCCTGGGCCGCTTCCTCGGCTTTGCCGTGGCGGGCTGCGAGCCTGATGAGATGGGCATCGGCCCGGTGTTCGCCGTGCCCAAGGTGCTGAAGAAGCTGGGCCTGACGGTGCAGGATATCGACCTGTGGGAGCTGAACGAGGCGTTCGCCGTGCAGGTGCTTTACTGCCGCGACAAGCTCGGCATTCCCAACGATCGCCTGAACGTCAACGGCGGCGCCATCGCCCTGGGCCACCCCTACGGCGTTTCCGGCCAGCGCCTGACGGGCCATGCCCTCATCGAAGGCAAGCGCCGTGGCGCCAAGCGCGTGTGCGTGACCATGTGCATCGGCGGCGGCATGGGCGCCGCTGGCGTGTTCGAAGTGCTGTAAAACATCCGTTTTAGGCTCCAAGGCCTTCCCGCGCAAACCGCGAGGTTTGCGCGGGTTTTTGCTTTTGGGTGCTTTGTTTTTGATAGCTGCTGGCGATTGCTGGGCGGTCGTTTGGGGCAAAAATCCCCTGGTTTTCAAGCCATTTCCTGCAGCGGCGCGACTGTCACCGCCACGTGCAGCACGTGGCGGCCGCCGCCGTGGATCACGCCGCGCAACGGGGCCACGTCGGCGTAGTCGCGGCCCAGGGCCAGGGTGACGTAATCCTCGCCTGGCGCGCGGTCGTTGGTGGGGTCCAGGTCATACCACGCCCCGCCATCCGGGCCGGGCGACCATACCGACACCCAGGCGTGCGATGCGTCGGCCCCCACCAGGCGCGGCTGGCCCGGCGGCGGCCTGGTCAGCAGGTAGCCGCTGGCGTAGCGCGCCGCCAGCCCCAGGCTGCGCAGGCAGCCGGTCATCACGTGCGCGAAGTCCTGGCACACGCCGCGGCGCAGGCGCAGCGCTTCGAGCGCGGGCGTGCCCGCGTCGGTGGCCTGGGGGGCATACGCGAAGTCCTGGTGGATGCGCGACATCAGCGCCGCTGCCGCCTCCATCAGCGGGCGGCCGGGCGTGAAGCAGGCGTGCGCGTAGTGCGCGAAGTCCTCGTGCAGCGGCACGTAGGGCGAGGCGAAGCAGAACTGCGCCGCTTCCACGTAAGGCGCGCCGCGCCGGTAGGCCAGGTGCTCGCGTACCGCCTCCCAGGGCAGGCCCGGCGCGGGCGCGGGGCGCGCCAGGGTGTCGACCACGCTGTCGGCGCGCACGCGCAGCGTGCCGTGCGTGAACGGCAGGCCGAAGTAGGCGCGCGCGTTGCCGTGCGCGTCCACGTCCTGCGTGCACTGGTCCGGCGTGGGGTCGATGTGCAGCGCATGTTCCAGGAGCCGCTGCGTGCCATGGCCCAGCGGGCGCAGGTGCGCCACGTGCAGCGCGTGCTGCACGGGCGGGTCGTATTCGTAGGCGGTTTCGTGGATGACGCGCAGCAGCATCGTTCAGGCTCCGAGGCTGTGGGGCAGCGTACCGGCCGAATGGGTGAAGTAGCGCGTGGCCAACAGGTCCGACAACTGCCACGCGCCCGCCACGCACTGGCGCAGGTAGGCCCGCAGCGCGGCATGGCCGTTGTCCTGCGCGCACAGCACCGTGAGCGGCGGCGGCATGGGAATGTCCTGCACCAGGGGCCGGGCGTCGGCGCCCGCGGCTTCCTCGATCTTGGCGATGCGCCCGCGCAGCGTCTGCGCCACCCAGGCGAGCGCGCGCGGGTTGTCGTGGTCGATCACCAGCAGGTCGAGCAGCGCCGGCATGTCGCGCCGCAACTGGTACTGGGCGTGGAAGGTGATGGTGCTGTCGAACAGCGCCACCACGGCTTCGAAGCCGCCCGCCTCGAATACCGCGCCGGTCTCGATGGCGCGCGCCAGTGCGTCGGCCAGGAAGCCCAGGCGCTCCAGATGGCGGCCTATGGACAGCAGCCGCCAGCCGTCGTCGCGCGTCATGCGGTCGGTCTGCGCGCCGGTCATGGCGGCGGTGTGGCTGCTGAGTGTCTTCAGCACGCGCAGGGCCTCCAGCACGTCTTCGCCTTCGCTGCCCCGCGCGCCCAGGTGCTGGAAGAACTCGGCTTCGGCGCGCACGATCAGGCTCCAGTGCTCCTGCGACAGCCGCTCGCGCACGCACGCCGCCGCGCCGCGCAGCCCGCGCAGGTTGAAGCCCACGCCGGTGGCGTGCGCGGTGTCGGCCAGGCCGGCGATGAGGGCGCGCTCGAACGCGCGCCGCGCCTGCGGTGCCGGGGTCGTGTCCTTTGGCAGCATGCCGTGCTGCGTGGCCATGGCGCCGATCCAGGCCAGCAGCGGCCGCGAGGTCTGGCCCTCGCCGCTCAGGCATTGCAGCGCCAGGCGCGCCAGGCGCGTGGTGTTCTCGGTGCGCTCGGTGTAGCGGCCCAGCCAGAACAGGTTCTCTGCCGCGCGGCTCGCTACCTGGCGGCTGCGCTGCGCCACGGCCGGGCCACTCTGCTGGTGGGGCAGCAGCGTGGTGGAATCCACGGGGCCGTCGGTCAGCGCCCACACGTCGGCGCTGCTGCCGCCGCGCTGCATGGAGGCGATGCCGTGTCCTTCGGCGGCGATGCGCGCCAGGCCCCCAGGCAGCACGCGCCAGGACTGCGGCCCGTCGCATACGGCAAACACGCGCAGCATGGTCGAGCACGGCACGATGGGGTGCCGCTGGCGCTTTCCGTGCCAGGTCGGCATTTGCGACAGCGGCAGGTGGCCCTGCACGGTGAAGGCGCTGCCCTGGCGTTCGATGCGGCGGCTCCACTCTTGCAGCGCGGTGCGCGAGAGCGTGCTGCCCAGCACCGCGCCATCCAGGCCCGGCGTGCCCGGCCAGGTGGGGCGGATGACGCTGTGCGCCAGGCGCGGCAGTGCATCGCGCAGCGCGGCGTGCTCGCCGCACCACCAGGTGGGCAGCGAGGGCAGGCTCAGTTCCTCGCCCAGCAGGTGCTGCGAGAGTGCGGGCAGAAAGCCCAGCAGCGCGCTGGATTCGAGAAACGCCGAGCCCGGCGCGTTGGCCACCAGCACATGGCCCGCGCGGATGGCCTGCAGCAGCCCCGGCACGCCCAGCCGCGAGTCGCTGCGCAGCTCCAGCGGGTCGAGGAATTCGTCGTCCAGGCGCTTCAGGATGCCGTGCACCGGCTGCAGGCCGTGCAGCGTGCGCAGGAACAGCCGGTCGCCGCGCACGGTGAGGTCGCCGCCCTCGACCAGCGGCAGGCCCAGGTAGCGCGCGAGGTAGGCGTGCTCGAAGTAGGTCTCGTTGTAAGGGCCGGGGGTCAGCAGCACGATGCGCGCATCCTCCCCCTCGGGGCTCATGGCGCGCAGGTTGGCCAGCAGCGCGTGGTAGGTGGCCGCCAGGCGCTGCACCCGCATCTGGCCGAAGGCCTCGGGGAACAGGCGCGAGATGAGCAGCCGGTTTTCCAGCAGGTAGCCCAGGCCCGAGGGCGCCTGCGTGCGCTGGCTTACCACCCACCAGTCGCCGCGTGCGTCGCGCGCCATGTCGAACGCGGCGATGTGCAGGTGCGTGCCGCCCACGGGCCGCACGCCGTGCAGCGCGCGCAGGTAGCCGGGGTGGCCGTGCACCAGCGCGCTGGGCAGCAGGCCGGCGCGCAGCAGCGCCTGGGGGCCGTAGCAGTCGGCCATCACCGCGTCGAGCAGGCGCGCGCGCTGGCGCGCCCCGGCTTCGATGCGCTGCCAGTCGCCGGGTGTGAGCAGCAGCGGGAACAGATCGACCGCCCAGGGCCGCTGCGGGCCGTGGGCGTCGGCATAGACGTTGTAGGTGATGCCGTTGTCGCGCACCTGGCGCTGCAGGCTGTGCATGCGCCGGTCCATGTCACGCAGGCCGGCACGGCCCGTGTGATGGAAAAATTCGGCCCAATCGCTTGCCAGGCAAGCGCTGGAAGCTATCGATTCAGGAGCGTGTTCAGCCCCTGCGCAGCCGCGCAGTTCGTCGAAATGCCCCGGCGCAGCGGCTGCGGCCAGGGCCGCGGCCAGGGTGGCCGCGCTGTCGGGGTGGTTGGTGTGCACGGATCAATCAAGGCCGCATCTGCCGCCGCAGGTCGAGTGTGAAGGGGAATTCGCGGCTGCCCGGCAGGTCGATGGTGGCGGGTGGCACGGCGAGCGGCCCCGCAGTGTGCCCCATGCGCGCGAAGCGCGCCAGGCGCCGGCTTTCCGCCTCGTAGGCGTTGACCGGGAAGGTGCCGTAGTTGCGCCCGCCAGGGTGCGCCACGTGGTACTGGCAGCCGCCGAGCGAGCGGTTCATCCAGGTGTCCACGATGTCGAAGGTCAGCGGCGTATGCACGCCGATGGTGGGGTGCAGGCTGCTCGGCGGGTTCCACGCCTTGTAGCGCACGCCGGCGACGAATTCGCCCTGCGTGCCGGTGGGCTGCAGCGGTAGCGGCTGGCCGTTGACGGTGACGGTGTAGCGGCTGTCGTTGAGGCCCGTCACGCGCACCTCGATGCGCTCCAGCGACGAATCGACGTAGCGCACGGTGCCGCCGACGGCGCCTTCCTCGCCCATCACGTGCCAGGGCTCCAGCGCGTTGCGCAAAGTGAGTTCGATGCCGCGCGACTGCACCGCGCCGACGAACGGGAAGCGGAACTCGAAGTGCGGCGCGAACCACGCGGGGTCGAAGGCGTAGCCCGCTTCGGCCATCTCGGCCAGCACGTCGTGCAGATCCATGTGGATGAAGGTGGGCAGCATCCAGCGGTCGTGCAGTTCGGTGCCCCAGCGCGTGGCGGGGGCCTGGTACGGGGCGTTCCAGAAGCGGGCGATGAGCGCGCGCAGCAAGAGCTGCTGCACCACGCTCATGCGCGCGTGCGGCGGCATCTCGAACGCGCGCAGCTCCAGCAGGCCCAGCCGGCCCGTCGCCGAATCGGGCGAGTACATCTTGTCGATGCTGAACTCGCTGCGGTGCGTGTTGCCGGTCACGTCGATGAGAATGTTGCGCAGCAGCCGGTCCACCAGCCACGGCGGCATGTTCTGGCCGTGGCGCGCACGGTTCTCGCGGATTTCGCGCAGCGCGATTTCCAGCTCGTAGAGCTGGTCGTTGCGCGCCTCATCGACGCGCGGCGACTGGCTCGTGGGGCCGATGAACAGGCCGCTGAACAGGTACGACAGGCTCGGGTGGTTGTGCCAGTAGAGCAGCAGGCTGGCGAGCAGCTCGGGCCGGCGCAAAAAGGGTGAGTCGGCGGGCGTGGCGCCGCCCATCACGAAGTGGTTGCCGCCGCCGGTGCCGGTGTGGCGGCCGTCGGTCATGAACTTTTCGGCCGACAGGCGCGCCTCGAACGCCGCCTGGTACAGGAATTCAGTGTGCTGCACCAGTTCGGCCCAGTTGCTCGCGGGGTGGATGTTCACCTCGATCACGCCGGGGTCGGGCGTGACCTGCAGCAGCTTCAGGCGTGCATCGCGCGGCGGCGGGTAGCCTTCGAGGACGATCTTCACGCCCAGTTCTTCCGCCGTGGCCTCGACGGCGGCGAGCAGGTCGAGGTAGTCGTCGAGCTGCGCGAGCGGGGGCATGAAGACGTAGAGCACGCCGGTTTGCCCTCCTTGCTGCTCGGCCTGCGGGCCGTTGGCCCGCGTGGGGTCGCGCGCTTCGACGCACAGCGCGGTGCGCGTCAGGCCGCCCGCTGACGCGAAGCGCTGCGGCATGGCCTGCGGGGCGGCAGCGGCGGCGCTGGCGTGCTGCAGCACGCGCGGCGCCTCGCCCGCGCGGTAGCGCGCTTGCAGCACGTCGGCATCGGGCAGCGGCTGCTGCGGCGCGCCGGGGTCCTGCGGGATCAGGTAGGGGTAGTCGCCCTGGCTCACCCAGGGCAGGCTGTCGAGCGGCAGGCGGTAGCCCATGGGCGAGTCGCCGGGCACGAGGTACATGCGTTCGTCGCGGAAGAACCACGGCCCGGTGCTCCACCGCCCCGCGCCCTCGGCCTGCAAGGGCAGCACGTAGCCGACCACGCTGTCCAGCTTCTGCGCGAACACGCGGCGCAGGCGCGCGCGCTCCAGTTCGTCGTCGAGCCGCGCGTCGAACGGATCGACGTTGACGGGCAGGCGGCGCTCGCGCCAGAGGTAATAGAACACGTCCTCGTAGCCGGGCTGGATGTGGCTGTCCGCCAGGCCCAGCTTGCGCGCCAGCGTGTGGGTGAAGCAGCGCGCGTCCTCGCTGGTGTAGTGCGAGGGGTCGCGCTCGTCGGCGAACAGGGCAGGGTTGCGCCACGTGCCCTGGCCGTCGGCGCGCCAGCAGATGGACAGCGCCCAGCGCGGCAGTTGCTCGCCCGGATACCACTTGCCCTGGCCGAAGTGCAGGAAGCCGCCTTGCCCGTATTCGGCTCGCAGCTTGTGCGTGAGTTCCATGGCGAAGCCGCGCTTGGTCGGCCCGAGCGCGTCGGTGTTCCACTCGGGCGCGTCGCGGTCGTTCATGGCGACGAAGGTCGGTTCGCCGCCCATGGTCAGGCGCACGTCGCCCGCCGCCAGGTCGGCGTCCACCTTTTCGCCCAGGGCCAGCACGGCCTGCCATTGGCCGTCGCTGTAGGGTTTGGTGACGCGCGGCGACTCGTGGATGCGCGTCACGCGCATCTCGTGGCTAAACGTCACCTCGGCCTCGTCCACCAGCCCCTCGATGGGCGCGGCGCCCGAGGGCTGGGGCGTGCACGCCAGCGGAATGTGGCCCTCGCCCGCGAGCAGGCCCGATGTGGCGTCCAGCCCGATCCAGCCCGCGCCGGGCAGGTAGACCTCGCACCAGGCGTGCAGGTCGGTGAAGTCCACTGCGGTGCCGCTCGGTCCGTCGAGCGACTTCACGTCGGGCGCAAGCTGGATCAGGTAGCCCGAGACGAAGCGCGCCGCCAGCCCCAGGTGGCGCAGCAGTTGCACCAGCAGCCAGCCCGAATCGCGGCAGGAGCCGCTGGCTTTTTCCAGCGTTTCCTCGGGCGTCTGCACGCCCGGCTCCATGCGGATGAGGTAGCGGATGTCCTGCGCCACCTGGCGGTTGAGGTGGACCAGGAAGTCGATGGTGCGCTGTTCGCCGTGGTCGATCTTGCCGAGGTAGCTTTTGAGCTGCGGCGTGAGCGGCCCGGCGGCGAGGTAGGGGGCCAGCTCCTGCCTGACGGTGGCAGCGTAGCTGAACGGAAAGTGCTCGGCCTCGGGCTCCAGGAAGAAGTCGAAGGGGTTGTAGACCGCCATTTCGACCACCAGGTCCACCGTGACCTTGAAGGCGCGCGTCTTCTCCGGGAACACCAGCCGCGCCTGGTAGTTGGCGAACGGGTCCTGCTGCCAGTTGATGAAGTGCTGCGCCGGCTCGACCTTCAGCGCGTACGACAGCACCCGGCTGCGGCAGTGCGGCGCGGGGCGCAGGCGCACGGTTTGCGGCCCCAGCCCGACCAGGCGGTCGTAGGTGTAGTGGGTGACGTGGTGGAGTGCGGCGTGAATGGACATGGCGTGTGCGATGGGGTGGTGTGGCCGGAATGGGGGGTGGCTACTGCGCCTGCCCGTCGCCCGTGCCCTGCGCCAGCACCTGGTGCACGGCGGGCGGCAGGTCGGTGGCGTTGCCGGTGCCGATGCGCACGGGCTGGTGCCGGCGGGCGAAGGGCAGGGGCGCGGTGTCCTCGGCCGGGGGGGCTGCGGGGGTGGTCCAGCGCGGGTTGGGAATGCCAGCGAACACCTGGCGCAACTGCTCGCCCCAGGTGCGGCGGATCATCGCCAGGTACTCGCTGGTTTCGTCCAGGCAGGCGAAGCGCGTCACGCGCAGCGTGCCGCGCTCATACACCAGCAGGTCCAGCGGCAGGCCGACCGAGATGTTCGAGCGCAGGGTCGAGTCCATCGAGATCAGCATGCACTTGGCGGCTTCGTCGAGCGAGGTCTGCGCCTGCAGCACGCGGTCCACGATGGGTTTGCCGTACTTGGCCTCGCCGATCTGCAGGTACGGGCTCTCGGGGCTGGCGGCGATGAAGTTGCCCGCCGCGTACACCTGGAACAACTGGCACGGCGCGGCACCGATCTGCCCGCCCAGGAGCAGGCTGACGTTGAAGTCGATGCCCTGCGCCTTGAGCGCCTGGCCGTCGCGCGCGTGCACGGCGCGCACGGCGTCGCCCACGCACTGCGCGGCCTCCTGCATGGTGGTGGCGTTCCAGAGCGAATGCGGGTCGTCCGCGCCGCGCTGCGCCAGCAGCGCCACGATGGCCTGGCTGATGGCCAGGTTGCCCGAAGTCATGAGCGCCAGCAGCCGGTCGCCGGGGCGCTCGAACACGCGCAGCTTGCGGAAGGTGCTGACCTGGTCCACGCCGGCATTGGTGCGGCTGTCGGCCAGGAAGACCATGCCTGCGTCCAGGCAGGCGGCGATGCAGTAGGTCATGGCGGGTTCTTCGGTTACTGCTGCACCAGCACGTCCATGCGGATGCTTTCCTCGCCGCCGCCGGTGCGCACGCCGCGCACCGGCGAGGCGCTGGCGTAGTCGCGCGCCACGGCCAGGCGGCAATGGCGTTCGCTGGCGTACTGGCGGCCCGTCACGTCGATGCTGGTCCAGCCGTGCCGGGGCCACCACAGGTCGGCCCAGGCGTGGGCGGACATGTGGTCGGCATCGGCGTACAGGTAGCCGCTGACGTAGCGCGCCGGGCAGCCCAGGGCGCGTGCGCAGGCCAGGAACAGGTGGGCGTGGTCCTGGCAGACGCCGTGGCCCTGCGCCAGCACCTGGCTGGCGGCGGTTTGCGCGGTGCGCATGCCGGGTTCGTAGACCACGCGCTGCGCGATGGCTTCGGCCAGCGCCAGGGCGTCGTCCGGCCCGCGCAGGCCGGCGGGCAGCACGCCTTGCGCGAAGGCGCGGATGCCGTCGTCGTACGCCGTCAGCGGCGTGGGCACGCAGTACGCCTGCACGGGCAGTCGGTTGTCTTCGCCGTGCACGGCGCCGCCGTCGAGCGGGCTGACTTCGATCTGGCCCGTCACCTTCAGCTCGATGGCGTCGTGCGGCTGGGTCAGCGTGAGGGTGTGGGTGATGTTGCCGTAGGCGTCCACCTGCTCCTCCAGCAGGCCGGGGGCCTCGATGTGCCAGCGCAGCAGGCGCTGGTGCTCGTCCTGGCGCGGCGTCAGGCGCAGCACCTGGATGCTGTAGCTCACGGGGTCGGTGTAGTGGTAGCGGGTGGTGTGCTTGATGAGGTGGCGCATGCGTCGCTCCTTGCCGTGGTTCAAAATCAAGATTGATAGCTGCTGGCGCTTGCCCCATAAGGGCTGGTGGCCGATTTCATTGAAAAATCCTTAGGCGCTCAAGGGCAGCAGGAAGTCGCGGCCGATGCGCGTGCCCAGGTGGTTCACGCGCGCCAGGAAGTTGGTGAGGAAGCGGTGCAGCCCGGGGCCGCGCAGGATGTCCTCGATGCGCCCGTACTCCAGCTCGGCCAGCAGCAGGCCGGCCTGGCGCTCGGTTTCGGCCGAGCGGCCGTTGGCCACGCGCGCCAGGTTGTCCTTCACGCCGCGCATCAGCGCCACCAGCGAGCTGGGCAGGGTGGCGTTGAGCACCAGCAGCTCCACCACGCGCGAGGGGGTGACCACGTCGCGGTAGACCTTGCGGTACACCTCCAGCGCCGACACGCAGCCCAGGATGGCCGACCAGCGGTAGAACTCGCCTGCGTCGGTGTCGAGCGCCTTGCCCTGCGCCGCGCCCGGCTTGCCGCCTGGCGCCATGGCCTCGTGCTCGTGAAAGCGCACGTCCAGCATGCGCGCCATGTTGTCGGCGCGCTCCAGCTGGCTGCCCAGGCGCATGAAGTGCAATGCCTCGTCCACCAGCATGGTGTTCTCGGTCACGCCGCGCACCAGGTGCGCGCGGTGCTTGATCCACTCGAAGAACTGTTCGGGGCTGCGTTCGAGCACGCCGTCGTCCAGGTCGCGCAGCAGCGTCAGCCAGGTGAGGTTGATGGTCTCCCACAGCTCGGTGGTCAGGCTGCCGCGCACGGCGCGCGCGTTCTCGCGGCAGGCGCGCAGGCAGGCGTAGATGGAGGAGGGGTTGTCGGCGTCGCGCGCCATGTAGTGGATCACGGCCTGCGGCTGCGGGGCGCCATAGCGCGCGGCGAAGTCGCCCTCCAGCTCGAACAGGCGCAGCATGGCCTGCCACGACTCGCGGTGCACCGCCTCGTCGCGCGGCAGCAGGGCCAGTTGGGTGTTGACGTGCAGCATGCGCGCGGTGTTTTCGGCGCGCTCGATGTAGCGGCACATCCAGAAAAGGTGGTCGGCGGTACGGCTCAGCATGGCTTGGTGCTCCTGTTCATGCTTTTTTTCATGGCGTCATTCCTCCAGCACCCAGGTGTCCTTGGTGCCGCCGCCCTGGCTGCTGTTGACCACCAGCGAGCCCTCCTTGAGCGCCACGCGGCACAGGCCGCCGGGCACGGTGCGGATTTCCTTGCCGCACAGCACGTAGGGCCGCAGGTCCACGTGGCGCGGCGCCACGCCCGACTCGACGTAGGTGGGCGTGGTGGACAGCGCCAGCGTGGGCTGGGCGATGTAGTGGCCGGGGTGGGCCAGGATGCGGGCGCGGAACTCGTCCAGCTCGGCGCGGCTGGCCGTGGGGCCGACCAGCATGCCGTAGCCCCCGGCGCCGTGCACCTCCTTGACCACCAGCTCGGGCAGGTGCGCCAGCACGTGCGACAGCTCGTCCGGGCGGCTGCACTGCCAGGTGGGCACGTTGGAGAGGATGGGTTCCTCGCCCAGGTAGAAGCGGATCATGTCCGGCACGAACAGGTAGGTGGACTTGTCGTCCGCCAGCCCGGTGCCGATGGCGTTGGCCAGCGTGATGCGCTGCGCCCGGCAGGCCGAGAGCAGCCCCGGCACGCCCAGGGCGGAGTCGGCGCGGAACGACAGTGGGTCGAGGAAGTCGTCGTCCACGCGGCGGTAGATCACGTCCACGCGCTGCGGGCCGCGCGTGGTGCGCATGTAGACCGTGTTCTGGTCCACGAACAGGTCTTTGCCCTCCACCAGCTCCACGCCCATCTGCTGGGCCAGGAAGGCGTGCTCGAAATAGGCCGAGTTGTACATGCCTGGCGTGAGCACCACCACGGTGGGGTCGTCCGTGTTGCGCGGTGCCACTTCGCGCAGGTTGTCCAGCAGCATGTCGGGGTAGTGCGCCACGGGGGCCACGCGCGCACGGCTGAACATCTCTGGCATGAGCCGCATCGACATCTTGCGGTTCTCCAGCATGTACGACACGCCCGAGGGCACACGCAGGTTGTCCTCCAGCACATAGAACTCGCCGGCGTTGGCGCGCACGATGTCGATGCCGGCCACATGGCAGTAGATGTTCTCGGCCACGGTCACGTCCTGCATCTCGGGGCGGTACTGGGCGTTGAGGAACACCTGCTCGGCCGGCACGATGCCAGCGCGCACGATGTCGTGGTCGTGGTAGATGTCGTGGATGAACATGTTCAGCGCGCGTACGCGCTGCTTGAGCCCCTGGTCCAGCCGCTGCCACTCGGCTGCGGGAATGACGCGCGGAATCAGATCGAACGGAATCAGGCGCTCGGTGCCATCGGCATCACCCGCCATCGTGAAGGTGATGCCGATGCGGCGGAAGTTCAGGTCCGCTTCCAGGCGGCGCGCCGCCATGGCCTCGTCAGGCTGGCTGGCAAGCCACTGGGCAAAGGCGTGGTAATGCGGGCGCACGTTGCCTTGGGCGTCCAGCATTTCGTTGAAGGCGCGTTCGGTGATGGTTTTGTCGGCTGCTGCGTCGCTCATGGGCTGGGGTCCTCCCCCGCCGCGCCGCTGGTGGCATGGGGCCCTCCGTGGCTACGCAGCGGGAATGTGCTGGTGCCAGGGATAAAGCAGATACCGTGCCACCCGCCGCGCGCACCATGGCGCGGCCTGCCGGGCGCCGGATGCGCGCCTTGCGTGCGTGCCGGCGTGGTGGCGGTGCACTGATGCGGTGCTGTGCACCGCCGGGGGGCGCGCCCCCGGTTCAGGGCAGGCTGGGCAGGCCCGTGGTGGCGCGCATGCCAGCCAGGCCGGGAATCGCCTGGCGCATGGTGTCGGCGAACACGCGCAGCCGTGCCGGGTACAGGCGCGCGTGAGGGTAGACCAGATGCACCGGCAGTGCAGCGGCTTCCCAGCCCGGTACCAACTGGCACAGGCGGCTGCTGGCCAGGTCCTCTGCCACCAGCCAGGCCGATGCCAGGGCCGCCCCGAGCCCGGCGCGCACGGCGGCGCGGGCGGCGTACAGACTGTCGGTGCGCAGGCGCGGCTGGATTTTCACCACCGCCTGCTCTCCCGTGGCCGTGTGCACCAGCGTGAATTGTTCGCGGTACAGCAGTGGCAGCTCCACCCAGGGCAGCGCGGCCAGGTCGGCCGGGTGGCGCGGCGGCGTGCCCTGGCCCCACAGCGTGGGAGCGGCCACCAGGATGCGAGGCACCTCGGCCAGGCGCTGTGCCACCAGGCCCTGGTCCGGCACGGCACCCACGCGGATGGCGCAGTCAATGCCCTGGGCCACGAAGTCCACCGGGTCGTCGCGCAGCAGCCATTCCACCGTGACCTCGGGGTGGCGTGCCATGAAGGCGGCCAGCGGCGCCACCAGCAGCTCCTGGCCGAAGGCGTGGGGGGCCAGCACGCGCAGGTGGCCGCGCGGCTCGTCGTGCGCGCCGCGCAGGTCGGCCTCGATGGCAGCCCAGTTTTCCAGCAGCGCCTTGGCGTGGGCGTAGCAGCGCTCGCCGTCCTCGGTGAGCTTCATGGTGTGGGTGGTGCGCAGCAGCAATTGCAGTCCCAGGGATTTCTCCAGCCAGCGCAGGCGCCTGCTTACCGTGGGCTGGGTGGTGCCCAGCTGCAGCGCAGCTGCCGAAAGGCTCCCTGCCTCCACGATGCGAACGAAGGTTTGCAGGAGGGCTAGGCGGTCGAGTCCAGGAGCGGGTGGCTTGGTCATGCGTATGGCGTATTACTAATCTACGCATCAGGCGTCTACAAAGGATTGTGATGCACGAAGAGAATGCAGCCCATTCTGCCCACATGCCCCGGAGCGATTCGTGACCCACCCCTCTTTCTCCCCCAGCGCAGGCGCCGCTGCGGTTCCACGCCCTCTGGTGCTGCTGCTGGCCACCGGTGCCGGGCTGGCCGTGGCGTCCCTTTATTACAGCCAGCCCATGCTGGCAGCCCTGTCGCAAAGCTTTGGTGCCGATGCGCGCGCTACCGGGCTGGTGCCCACGCTGACGCAATTGGGTTATGCGCTGGGCATCTTGCTGCTGGCGCCGCTGGGGGACCGCTACGACCGCCGCGCGCTGATTCTGCTGAAGTCGGTGCTGCTGGCCCTGGCGCTGCTGGCCAGCGGCCTGGCACCGGGGCTGTATGCCCTGCTGGGCGCGAGCCTGGTTGTGGGGCTTACGGCGACCCTGGCGCAGGACATCGTGCCCGCCGCAGCGGCGCTGGCCCCCGAGGCGCAGCGCGGCAAGACCGTGGGTACGGTGATGACGGGGCTGCTCCTGGGCATCCTGCTGTCGCGCGTGGCCAGCGGCCTCATCGCGCAGCAGGGCGGCTGGCGCAGCGTGTACGTGGCGGCGGCGGTGGCGCTGCTGCTGTTCGGGGTGGTGGCGTGGCGTGGGCTGCCGCGCTTTCCTGTGGCCCAGCCTTTGGGCTACTTGCGTCTCATGGGGTCGTTGTTCACCCTGTGGTCGCGTTATCCCGAGCTGCGCCGCGCGGCCTGGGCGCAGGGGCTTCTGGCCGTGGGGTTCAGCGCCTTCTGGTCCACCCTGGCCGTGATGTTGAATGCGCAGTTTCACCTCGGCAGCGCGGCTGCAGGCGCCTTCGGGCTGGCCGGGGCTGCGGGAGCCTTGGCCGCGCCGCTGGCCGGGCGCATGGCCGACCGCCGGGGCCCCGAGCGGGTGACGCGGCTGGGGGCAGGGTTGAGCATGGTCTCCTTTGCGCTCATGGGCCTAGGCCCGTTGCTGCCCGCGCCAGCGCAGATCGGCCTGCTGGTGCTGGCCACCGTGGGGTTCGACTTTGGCGTGCAGGCCACACTGGTGGCGCACCAGACCCTGGTCTATGGCCTGGATCCATCCGCCCGCAGCCGCCTCAATGCCTTGCTGTTCACGGGCATGTTCATCGGCATGGCCAGCGGCGCGGCGCTGGGCAGCTTCGTGCTGGCCGATTGGGGCTGGCTGGCCGTGGTGGCCCTGGCAACCGTGTTTGCAGGTGCGGCGCTGGCGGTGCGCATGCAGGGAGGGCGCAGCCCCCGTATGGCTGCGGCAGGGGCGTGAGCAAGAGGGGGATTGCTATGGAATGGATAGCTTCAAGCGCTTGCTGTACAAGGGTTCCGTGCCAAAAATGCTCTGAATCCATGAAAAAAGGCCCCGAGGGGCCTTGCAAGAGAAGAGAGGCGCGTGCGTTCAGTCGCGCTCGCCGCCCATGATGCCCAGCAGTGCCAGCAGGCTCTGGAACACGTTGAACAGATCCAGGTACAGGGCCAGTGTGGCACTGATGTAGTTGGTTTCGCCGCCGTCGATGATCTGCTTGAGGTCGTACAGCATGTAGGCGCTGAAGATGCCGATGGCGGCAACCGAGATGGCCATCATGCCGGCCGAGGAGCCGACGAACACGTTGATCACGCTGCCGACCATCAGCACCAGGGCGCCGACCATGAGCCACTTGCCCATGCCCGAGAGGTCGCGCTTGATGACGGTGGCGAGGCTGGCCATCACCACGAAGACGCCGGCGGTGCCAGCGAAGGCGGTCATGATCAGGTCGGTGCCGTTCTTCAAGCCCAGCACCATGCCGATCAGGCGCGAGAGCATCAGGCCCATGAAGAAGGTAAAGCCCAGCAGCACGCCTACGCCGGCGGCCGAGTTCTTGGTTTTCTCGATGGCAAACATGAAGCCAAATGCGCCGCCAAGGAACACGATCAGGCCCAGGCCGCCGCGCAGCGACTGCGTAATGCCCGTGGCCACGCCGACCCATGCGCCGAGCACGGTGGGCAGCAGGCTCAGGGCCAGCAGCCAGTAGGTGTTGCGCAGCACCTTCTGGCGCTGCTCGTGGGATACGGCATAGCCCGTAGAGCCCCAAGTGGTCATTTCGTTGTGCATTGTGTGTCTCTCCGGTTGGTCTGCGTGTGGGTATAGGAAGCTGGGCATTCTAGGGGGTGGTTTTTCGAGTGTTATGCAATACCTGAAGCCACAGCATCCTTTTTGGGTGGAATTGTTTTACCTGCGGCCACAGGGATTGCGCCGCTATCCTTCGAGTTCTTGTATTTCCAAATCGTTCAACCTTTATGAAAACCAAGCCCGAACTCGAACTGGCCGATGTCAAGAAGATCGCCGCCGCTGCCGAAGCCGAAGCGCTGCAGAACCGCTGGGCCGTGACCATCGCCATTGTCGATGACGGCGGCCACCTGCTGTGGCTGCAGCGCCTGGACGGTGCACCCGCCGTCTCGTCGCACATTGCCCCCGCCAAGGCGCACACGGCAGCCCTGGGGCGCCGCGAAAGCAAGGTGTACGAAGACATCGTCAACGGCGGCCGAACCTCGTTCCTGTCGGCCCCCGCGTTGCAGGGCCTGCTGGAGGGCGGCGTGCCGATCATGAAGGACGGCCAATGCCTTGGCGCCGTGGGCGTGAGCGGCGTCAAGTCCTCCGAGGATGCACAGATTGCCCGTGCCGGGATCGCTGCCCTGGGCCTGTAACACAGGCGTTGAAAGACGTTGCGCAAAGAAAAAGAGCCGGGCCCGTGAGGGCGCCGGCTCTTTGCCTTGGTGCAGATCGCTGCTGCGCGGGCCGCGTCAAACGCGCTTGCGGTATTCGCCGGTGCGTGTGTCGATTTCGATCTTGTCGCCCTGGTCCACGAACAGGGGCACGGCCACCTCAAAGCCGGTGGCGATCTTCGCGGGCTTGAGCACCTTGCCGGAGGTATCGCCCTTCACAGCGGGCTCGGTCCAGGTGATCTCGCGCTCCACGCTGGTGGGCAGTTCTACCGAGATGGCCTTGCCGTCGTAGAACACCACTTCGGCGGCCATGCCGTCTTCGAGGTAGCTGATGGCGTCGCCCATGTTGGCGGCTTCGACTTCGTACTGGTTGTAGTCGGTGTCCATCCACACGTACATCGGGTCGGCAAAGTAGGAGTAGGTGCACTCCTTCTTGTCGAGGATCACGTTGTCGATCTTGTCGTCAGCCTTGAAGACCACTTCGGTGCCCATGTTGGACAGCAGCGCCTTGAGCTTCATGCGCACGGTGGCAGCGCCGCGGCCGCCACGGGCGTATTCAGTCTTCAGAACGATCATCGGGTCCTTGCCCTGCATGATGACGTTGCCGGCGCGGATTTCTTGAGCGATTTTCATAGCGTAGTGCTTGGGTTGGAGCCGCTGCCTGCAAGCCGGGGCGGGTGGGGCGTAGGCCCTGAAGCTGCCGGTGCGCACGGTTCGCGGCGGAAGGCGGCCATGGCGAAGATGCGTACCACCTTCCATAGCGCAAAACCACGGATTTTAGCTTTTTTCCACTACAAACCCCAGTAGCTGGGTCAATAAATCCGGCTGCGCCAGGAGTCTTTGCCGCGCCGCCCGCGTGCAGTCGTGCCATTCGGCCAGGGTGGCGCGGGCCAGTGGCGGCAGGGCCGTGGCGGGCTCCAGCCCGTTCCATTGGGCATGCCAGCGCCGCAACGTGGGCGGGGCCTGCAGCCAGTCGAGAAAGGCGTGCAGCTTGGCGTGGTGTGCGTCGTCATGCTGCGGATAGATCTGCCACACAAAGGGCTGGCCTGCCCAGAGTGCGCGCACCAGAGAGTCTTCGCCGCGCACGAAGTTGAGGTCGCAGGCCCAAAGCATTTCATCGAAGTGGGGTTGGGCGCAGGGCGCGAGGTATGAAAAAGTGAGCTGCCCGCGCTTTCCTGGCGTGGGTTTGAGGCCATTTTGGTTCTTAATCGCCTGGACTGCCGCCGTGGCGCGGCCCGGGGTGACCAGCAGGTGGGATGGCGTGTGTTCCAGCGCCGCGAGCAAGGAGGGCAGGGCGGGGGGCTCGTAGCAGAACAGCGACACGGCGAGTTCTTCCGGCGCGATGCCCCGGTGCGCGCGCCAGCGTGCGCGGTCGAATACGGCCTGGCGTGCGCAGAGGTCGGGTTCGCGCAGCAGTCCGCCGGTGGCGGCTGTGAAACCAGGGTAGAAGAACCAGCGCGTCAGCCCCGCGCCAGGCCCGCTCATGAGGGGGGAGGGCAGGCGGTGGCAGCGCTCTACATAGCCCTCGGCACTCAGGTATTCCAGGTTGATCCACAAGGGTTTTTGGGGTCTAGCCCTTGCGGCATCTGCGGTAGCAGCTATGAAAGCGGGAGCAATTTCGCAGCCGAAGGCTTCCACCACGACATCGCCGGGGCCATCAGCGGGGGCAGCCTGCGGCCAGGGGCATACCTGTACGCCGGGCGCGCCGCCGGGGGCCATCCAGGCCAGGGCACTGGCGTCGTCTGTCCACAGACGTACGTTGTGGCCGCGCGCCCCGAGGTCGGCCGCAAGGCGCCAGCACACGCCGATGTCGCCGAAGTTGTCGATGACTTGGCAGAAGATGTCCCAGCGCAGTGGCGCGGTGGTGGAGTCGGGGTTCATGTCCGTGATTGTCGGTGCGGCCATGCTGGCATGCGCACAATAACGCCATGCACAAAGCGCACCCCGAAGAACTGCTGGCGCAGGTGTCCGCCCTGCCGCAATTGCCTGGCGTTTACCGCTATTTCGACGCCGCCGGCCTGTTGCTCTACGTAGGCAAGGCACGCAACCTGAAAAAGCGCGTGGGCAGCTATTTCAGCAAGAACCACGGGGGGACGCGCATCGGTCACATGGTCGGCAAAATCGCGCGCCTGGAGACCACCGTGGTGCGCTCCGAGGCCGAGGCGCTGCTGCTGGAGAACAACCTCATCAAGTCGCAGCACCCGAAGTACAACATCCTGTTTCGCGACGACAAGAGCTACCCCTTCCTCCGAATCACTGGCGTGGCGGCGCTCGATGGCCAGGGTACGGCACCGGGGCAGCGCTTTCCGCGCATGGCGTACTACCGCGGTGCCATCGACAAGCGTCACCGCTACTTCGGCCCCTACCCCAACGGGTGGGCGGTGAAGGAAACCATCCAGCTGCTGCAGAAGGTGTTTCGCCTGCGCACCTGCGAGGACACGGTGTTTGCCAACCGCACGCGGCCTTGCCTGCTGTTCCAGATCAAGCGCTGTACGGCCCCCTGCGTGAGCATGGTGTCGCCCGAGGCCTATGCGGTGGATGTGCAGGGCGCCGAGGCCCTGTTGCGCGGCCAGGCCCAGGAGCTGCTTCAAGGGCTGGAGGCGCGCATGCTCGCGCATGCCGAGAAGCTGGAGTTCGAGCAGGCGGCGGAGCTGCGCAACCAGATGCAGGCGCTGGCGCGGGTGCTGCACCAGCAGGCCATTGAAACGGCTGAGGACAAGGACGTCGACATCCTCGCCGTGCGTGTGCAGGGGGGGCGCGCCTGCGTCAATCTGGCCATGGTGCGTGGCGGGCGGCATCTGGGCGACCGACCCTACTTTCCGGCGCACGTGGACGACGCGGCAGCGCTCTACTCGCCCGAGGACGGCGCCGAGGACGCAGCGCCCCCGCCGGTGGAGCAGCAGGTGCTGGCCGCCTTCATCGCGCAGCACTACCTGGGTGTGCCCATGCCGCCGGTGCTGGTCGTTGGCGAACCGGTGGATAAAGACCTGCTGGACGCACTTGGGCAGCAGACCGGCCAGCGTGCGGTGGCGGTGCACCAGCCGCGCGAGCAGCGCCGCGCTTGGCTCGACATGGCGCAGCAAAACGCCGACATTCAGCTGGCGCGTCTGCTGGCCGAGGAGGGTTCGCAGCAGGCGCGCACGCGCGCGCTCGCCGAGGCGCTGGATTTGCCAGTGGAGAGCCTGGATGACCTGACGATCGAGTGCTTCGACATCTCGCACACCGCGGGCGAGGCTACGCAGGCGTCGTGCGTGGTGTTCCATCACCACAAAATGCAAAGCAGTGAATACCGCCGCTTCAAGATCGATGGCATTACCGGTGGAGACGACTATGCCGCCATGCGCCAGGTGCTGCAGCGCCGCTACCGCCCCGTGGCCGAGGCGCTGCGCGAGGCTGGCGGCGCCGAGCTACAGGCCGGTAAGGCGCGGCTGCCCGATCTGGTACTGGTCGATGGGGGCAAAGGCCAGGTGGCCATGGCGCGCGAGGTGTTTGCTGAACTGGGGCTCGATCTGTCGCGCATCGTCGGGGTGGAGAAGGGCGAGGGCCGCAAGGTGGGCCTGGAAGAGCTGGTGTTCGCCGATGGCCGCGAGAAGGTCTACCTGGGGCGCGACTCCGCCGCCTTGATGTTGGTGGCGCAGATCCGTGATGAGGCCCATCGCTTTGCCATCACTGGCATGCGCGCAGCGCGTGCCAAGACGCGCGTGGGCGGGAGCCGGCTGGAGGACATTCCGGGGGTTGGCCCGCGCAAGCGGGCGCGCTTGCTGCAGCGCTTTGGTGGTGTGCGTGGTGTGCAAGACGCCAGCGTGGAAGATTTGGCCAAGGTGGAGGGTATTTCGCTGGCGCTTGCCGACACCATTTACCGTGCGCTGCGCTGACGCAGCTTTGCCTGCGGCCAAGGGTTGTGGCATGCCACAATCGCGCACCATGTTCTTCACCATCCCCACCCTGATGACCTGGACGCGCATCGTCGCGATTCCGCTGATCGTCGGGGTGTTCTACGCGCCCATCGATCCGGCCACGCGCAACCTCATCGCCACCCTGATGTTCGTGGTGTTCGCGGCGACCGACTGGCTCGACGGCTTTCTCGCGCGCAAGCTCAATCAGGCGTCGGCGTTCGGCGCATTCCTGGACCCGGTGGCGGACAAGTTCTTGGTATGCGCATCCCTGCTGGTGCTGGTGCACCTGGGACGCACGGACGTGTTCGTGGCGCTCATCATCATCGGCCGTGAGATCGCCATCTCGGCACTGCGCGAATGGATGGCGCAGATCGGCGCGAGCAAGAGCGTGGCTGTGCACATGATCGGCAAGCTCAAGACAACAGCCCAGATGGTGGCCATCCCGTTCCTGCTGTACGACGGCCGTGTTTTCGGCATCGATACCGGCCTGTGGGGCATGGTGCTGATATGGGTGGCGGCCGTGCTCACGGTGTGGTCCATGGTGTACTACCTGCGCAAGGCCTTGCCGGAGATTCGGGCGCGCGTGAAGTGACAGTCGGAGGCTGGTTTTTGTCAATAGGCAATGGCGCGCATCGCGCTCCTCGCACGACAAAAAACCATCGCCACCCCATGCCGCTGCGCAAATGCGACTAGAATTCGCCCAGGCGCCGCTAAAGACGGCGCATCCTGTTTTTTGGAGGATCGTCTTCCCTCTTCATGCATAGCCTCGGGCATGCAAGAATCCGCGAGTACGAGACATCCCATCCATGTATTTCCCGAGAGGCCTCTTGTGAACAAAACCGAACTGATTGAGCACATCGCAACCAATGCCGATATCTCCAAGGCTGCAGCCGCGCGTGCACTGGAGTCGACGATTGAGGCAGTGAAGAAAACCTTGAAGAAGGGTGGCACGGTGTCGCTCGTTGGTTTTGGTACATTTGCCGTTGGCAAGCGTGCTGCACGCACCGGCCGCAATCCCCGTACTGGCGCTACGATTAAAATCAAAGCCGCCAAGGTTCCAAAGTTCCGTCCGGGCAAGGCATTGAAGGATGCCCTGAACTGACGTCAGTTAAGGTGGGGTGCTTAGCTCAGTTGGTAGAGCGGCGCCCTTACAAGGCGTAGGTCGGCGGTTCGACCCCGTCAGCACCCACCACCACCGAACAAAGGCGAACGCGAGTTCGCCTTTTCTTTTGTCAGCCCAGAAAGATTGTTGACTATGCTCGAATCCATCCGCAAGCACTCCAAGTTCGGCATGATCTTGTTGTTCTTGCTGGTCATCCCTTCGTTCGTCCTGGTGGGCATCGACCGCAACTATTTCACCGAGTCGAGCCCGGTCGTGGCCCGGGTGGACGGTCAAGACATCAAACAGTCGGACTGGGACAATATGCACCGGATTGAGAGTGATCGCATCCGCTCACAGTCACCTTCGGTGGATCCCAAGTTGCTGGATTCACCGCAGGCACGCTATGCCACGCTAGAGCGCATGGTGCGTGATCGGGTGATGGCAGCTGCCGTGCAAAAAATGCATATCGTTGCCAGCGATGCGCGGCTGGCCAGTGCCCTGAAGGAGATTCCTGCGATTGCGGCGCTTAAGCGGCCCGATGGTTCGCTGGATGCTGATGCTTACCGTGCGTTGGTCGGCGCCCAGGGACTGACCCCTGAGGGCTTCGAGGCCAATATGCGCCGCGATCTTTCTATTTCCCAGGTGCTGGGAGGCGTGCTGCAGTCTTCCTTCGGTACGGATGGTCAGTTCAAGCAGGCGATGGATGCCTTGTACCAGCGCCGCGAGATCCAGGTTGCACGCTTCAACGCGCAGGATTTTGCGGGCAAGGTGGCTCCTTCGGATGCCGACCTGCAGGCTTTTTATCAAAGCCGGGCGGCTAGCTTTCAGCAGCCCGAAGAGGCGACGGTGGAGTACCTTGTCCTTGATCTGGATGCGGTGCGCGCAGGTATCACGCTGAGCGACGATGATCTTCGCACGTATTACAAGGAAAACCAGGAGCGCTTTGCTGGCAAGGAAGAGCGCCGCGCAAGCCACATACTTGTGAATGCCACCAAGGATGCGTCCGCGCAAGCGCGCGAAACTGCCAAGGCTCGCGCACAGGAACTGTTGGCGCAGGTGCGGAAAAATCCTGCTGTCTTCGCAGACATCGCCAAGAAAAACTCCGAGGATTCTGGCTCCGCTCAGGGCGGTGGTGATTTGGGCTTCTTTGCACGTGGTGCAATGGTGAAACCTTTTGAGGATGCGGTGTTCTCGATGCACAAAGGGGACATCAGCGATGTGGTGGAAAGCGATTTTGGCTACCACATCATTCAACTCACGGATGTGAAAACGCCACAGCCGCCGAGCTTTGAGCAAGTGCGTGCCAAACTTGAAACGGAACTCAAGCAGCAGCAGGCGCAGGGCAAGTTCGCGGAGGCGGCGGATGCCTTCTCGAATGGCGTGTATGAGCAGGCTGACAGCCTGCAGCCCACAGCTGAGAAGCTCAAGCTAAAGATCCAGACGGCGCAGCATGTAACGCGCACGCCCCAGCCGGGCGTTCAGGGTCCAATGGCTAACCAGCGCTTCCTAGAGTCCCTTTTCTCCTCTGACTCGATTGAGAGCAAGCGCAATACTGAAGCTGTTGAGGTCGGCCCCAGCATGCTGGTCTCGGGACGCATCGTTCAATATACGCCAGCGCGTACGCTGCCTTTTGACGAGGTGCGTGATCGTGTGCGTGCCATGTTCGTCGCAGAAAAGTCTGCAGAGTTGGCCCGCGCTGAAGGCCAAGCCAAGCTGGCCTCTTGGAAGAGCGATGCCTCAGGTGCTGTGGGTCTGTCGGCCGCACTGACCGTTGGACGCGACCAGTTGCAGAGCCTGCCTCGCTCTGTGGTGGATGCAGCACTGCACGCAGGTGTCGACAACTTGCCAGGGTGGGTCGGCGTTGATCTCGGTGGGCAAGGCTACGCTGTGGTCAAGGTTAATCGTGTTCAGCCGCGTGAAGCTGGCAAGCAGGCGGGGGAGGAGGCTGCGCAACGCCAACAGTTCCAGCAGTGGCTTGGCACGGCGGAAGGCATTGCGTACTACGAGATGCTCAAGGAGCGGTTTAAGGTTCAGATCAAGGTCCCGCGTCCGCAGTCCTGAGTCTTTCCTGATCAAACTGCGGAAAGTTGGATGAAGAGCTGAAATTCAGCTTATAATGCAAAGCTCTACGGTGGCTGTAGCTCAGTTGGTAGAGTCCAGGATTGTGATTCCTGTCGTCGTGGGTTCGAGTCCCATCAGCCACCCCAAAACTATTCAAGTCCTCGCTAAGTTGTTGATTTCATAAGAAAATCAATAACTTAGCGCAGCATATAAGCTGCTGTTGTTACACGGCCTGTTACACAACTCTGTGGTACAGGACCATGAAACAAATCGCAGAACACCTATACGCACGCGGGAAGTCCGGCAAGCTCTATTGCCGGGTTCGCGTACCTTCCAAGCTTCGGCCAGCCTACCCTCGCAAGCCTGAAATCATTCGTGCGCTGGGTACGAGTGACCGCCGTGAAGGCAAAGCCCTTCTCATCACCGAACTGGCAGCTATCCAGCAAGAGTTCGCGCTAAAAGAGCGTGAGCTAGCTGTGAAAGCATCCCAACGTGCCCAGCGCTCGGTTCGTCGACTCACCGCGCTGACCGAACAGCAAGTGCAGGCCATGGCCAGCAACTGGGTCCACCAGTCGCTGCTCGCGGACGACCTGCAACGTAGCCATGGCCTTGACGACGAGGACTTCGAAAGTCTGAACGACCAGTTGCAGCAGCAGCGCCAGGAACTAGGCAGGCTGCTCGCCCAAGGCAAAGTCGAGCCCATCGTGCCCGCGATGCGCAGCTTTCTTCACCTGCTCGGTGCCGAGGTCGACCTCAATCCCGAACATGAAAGGCAGGTGGCCTACAAGCTGCTAGAAGCCGTCGTACAGGCCCTTGACGTGCGAATCGACCGCCAAGCAGGCAGAGTCAAACCCAGTGCCACCATGGCACCGGGCATGAACATCACCGACCTGAAAAAATCCCTCAGCATTCACCAAGGGGCGACATGGGCGGAGGTTTTTGCCAAGTGGGTCAAGCACGTGGATGACCGGCCGAAGCCGACCGTGATTGCCGCTCAAACACCTTGGCGCGAGCTCGAGCATCTGGCTCGGGCGGCTGGGGTCAAGTATCCAGGCCAGGTGACGAAGGAACTGGTTAACGAGTTCGTTGAGGCCATGGCAAGGCGTGGACTGGCGACAGTCACCATCAATGAGCGCCTCGCGAAAGTGAAGGCTATCTACAAGGTGGCAGTGGGCAGGATGCTCCTTGAAGTGAATCCCGCACAGGATGTTCTCGGGCGCGGCAAGTCAGCACGTGAAAAGCGCCGCAAGAAGCGTCTGCCTTTCGACCAGAGCGACCTGAACACCATCTTCGGCTGCTCTATCTACAACGGTGAGCACAAGCGCTCCCAGGGAAGCTCGAAGGAGGCGTCTTATTGGATTCCGCTGCTCATGTACTACACCGGTGCGCGGACCGAGGAGGTCGCAGGGCTGGCGCTCGAAGACCTTGCTTATGACGCCCTGGTGAATTGCTGGTATCTGAATCTCGTCGACCGGCCTGAGCCTGACGACGCGGAACTCTTCGACGACGAAGAAGACGAAAATGAAGACGTAGTCAAAGCAGAAGCCCACGGCCGACTCCTGAAGAATGCTGCCTCCATTCGCCGTGTACCGGTAGCACAGGAGTTGTTGGACCTTGGCCTCTTGCGCTATGTCGAGTGGGTCAAATCCAAGGGAGCAAAAGCCCTCTTTCCGACGCTCAAGAAGGACTTTCACGGCAAGCTTTCCGGGAGCTTCTCGTAGTTTTTTGGGCGCCTGAAGAAAAAGCTTTCCATCGAAGACAAGCGCAAGGTTCTCTACTCGTTCCGCCACACGCTGAAGGACACGCTTGAAGCCGCTGAAATGCCGTCCCGCTACCTAAAGCGGCTCATGGGGCACACCAGCGGCGACGGTGCTATCACGGACGGATACGGCAGCGACTTGCCATTTGATGTACTTGTTCGGCACTTCAAAGCGGTGAAGTTTCGACCGATTCCGGCGCTCCCGTGGGAGGCGGGCAGGGGGTATGTTGACTTCCCGCACCTTCGCGCGGGTAAGACGGTCGATAAGAGGGTGTCCAAGCAGCGGTCATGAGTCGGAAGAGCCCCCCGCCGACCCCTCTGGCAGTTTATCGCCGAGGTGGGCCACGTGCTTACCCAAAAAACATGCTGCTCCAGCGGCTCTGGCCACTGGAGCAGCATGTTTTTAAGCGGTCCTAATCAGTACTCGTATCCGTGTCGTCGCCCCGTCGGTTAGTCGAGCCCATGCCAACTCTGACGGGATGATGCGCCGTGCGGATGAGTGGCGACCCGGCTCGACTAGCTGAAGCCGCTTGATGGGCCTGTCGCTTTCTGCGGGCTTCGGACGGAGGCGCTTGTCAACTTCCGTACGCTCAATGATTTCGGCGCGATGCTGCGCCAACTCTTGCCTGGTCAGCGGCAGTACGTCATCAAAAAAGCTGTCGAAAGGGTATACGGCCACGCCTTCAGGTCCGATGGTGCTTCCGAAAGTCGGCAGTCGCTGGAGATGAACGACCCGGACGACGTCGCCGCTTCGGCTGTTGACGGAGCCGACGAGACGCAGCACGCGCGAGGCATCGAGCGCTCTCAAGTCCGCTCCCATTGGCAGCAATCGCCGTCCGAGCTCTGCTTGGAGTGCTTGCCAGCGGGGCAAGGCACTTGGAGGGATTGGCCGCTCCAGTAGCCATTTAGCCTGCAGGCCCCGGCCTGAGTACACAACGATGCTGGGCGGGGGAAGTTGTTCGTCGTCGCACTGGCGCAGCAGCCGGTCCGTGAGCGCTTCTGCCGGCTTGCCGTAAAGCGCGTCAAGCTTGTAAGTGTCCAAGTCCACGTAGCAAGACGTCAGCCGGCTACAGTTAACCACCTGCCGGTTCGGCCGAAAAAACTCGTTTTGCGCGATATACAGGTCTGTGCCTCCTGGACACTGCTGCCGCAAAACGGTCGGCAGGTCTTTCAGCCGGACGGACAACTGTCGCGGTTTACCGCCAGGACGCAGAAGTGCGGTGAAGCCGAAGCGCTCGGCGTCGTGATAGAGAAGCGGTTCATTGACCGCTACATCGAATGGCTCCTCATACGCGAGCGCGAGTTGTCTTTGTGCCATCTGGGCCTCCCGAACGGGAGCCCCAAGGGCTTGAGTCAGTTGCTATACGTCTCACTGGTACTCCCACGCGCCCTGCATCCATCTGCCGCCAAGCTTTCAGGATGTAGGGCGTTGTCTTTGCAGCCCACCCCGCGTGGTCTGCTTGGGACGTGTAGCGATGGCATGAACAAAAGGCCGACGCTGAAGTCGGTCCTCGGAGCAGGCAGCCTCTGAGCTTTGGCTCGTGATGGTTATGCCCATCTCGTCGGGTCCGAAGGTCTCAGGGCCAAAGTTCTAGGTCATCAATGCGGGGGCATGGACCGCTGTGCTTGAATGGCTGAATCGGTTGCCTGGGGAGTAGGAGAACGGGCTTCGTTCGATTAGAATTTGGCCGGCGAAACGGTCCAATTTGCTACACTGGACGTTCGCTTTGGCTGTGTAACATATCAAGCTAAGTGCTTGATTTGAAAAGGATTTGTGTGGTGGCTAGTGGTTTCCCATCAGCCACCCCAAACATAAAACCTCGCCACCGCCCGGTCGGCGGGGTTTTTTATTTGCTGCATTTGTTTAATGCGTAGGCGCCAACCTCTTACGCCAGTTTTCCTGTGGACAATGAAAACATGAGCGACACCCTCAATGCAGATCCGGCCGAGTTGGCCAAATTCTCCGAGCTGGCCCATCGCTGGTGGGATCCTGAGAGTGAGTTCCGCCCTTTGCACCAGATCAATCCTTTGCGGTTGGAGTGGATCATTGGGCTTGCCCCCCTGGTCGGCAAGAAGGTTCTTGACGTTGGATGTGGTGGCGGTATCTTGGCAGACTCGATGGCGCGCAAGGGCGCTGATGTGACGGGCATCGATCTATCCACGAAAGCGCTGCGGATTGCCCAGTTGCACGCCATCGAGACGCAGACGCCCTCTGTCCAGTACCGGGAAATCAGCGCTGAAGCCTTGGCGTCCGAGCAGCCAAGCCAATTTGATGTCGTGACCTGCATGGAAATGCTTGAGCACGTGCCAGACCCCGCATCAATCGTTCGGTCTTGTGCGCAGCTTGTCAAACCCGGCGGTTGGGTTTTTTTCTCTACCATCAATCGCAACATGAAGGCTTTTGCCTTGGCAATCGTGGCGGCGGAGTATGTGCTGAAGATGCTTCCGCGTGGTACCCATGAATATGCCAAGCTCATTCAGCCGCATGAACTTGCAGCGTATTGCCGAGAGGCGGCGCTTGAGCTGCGCCAAGCTAAGGGGCTTTCGTACAGTCCTCTGACCAAACGTTACAGTTTGGGCGCGGGCACCAGCGTGAATTACCTTTTTGCCACGCAGAGGGTTATTTGATGCAGGCGATGTTCGCGCATGCCAAGGCGGTCCTATTTGATCTCGATGGAACCTTGGTTGACAGTGCCCCCGATCTGGGGGCTGCAGTTGACAAGATGCGCGTAGCGCGTGGTTTGCCTTCCTTACCCCTTGCTCGTTATCGGCCGATGGCCGGAGCAGGTGCCCGAGGCATGTTAGGCGAGGCGTTTGGCATAGGTCCAGATCATCCCGATTTTTCGGCGATGCGCGAGGAGTTCTTCGAGAACTACCAAGTTTGCCTGCTGAAGCAAACCTTGCCTTTTGACGGGGTGGCTCAGCTTATTGAGGGCCTTGCAGGCTTGGGGCTGCCTTGGGGGGTCGTTACCAATAAATCCACTCGCTTCAGCGAACCATTGACGCGTGGCATGTCTTTGTTTTCAACCGCGAGGACGGTGGTCAGTGGTGATACGACGCCACATGCCAAACCACATCCCGCGCCGCTGCTGGAGGCCGCTGAGAGACTGGGCATCGCCCCCAACGACTGCGTTTACGTGGGTGACGATGAGCGCGATATCTTGGCAGGCCATGCTGCAGGCATGGGGACGGTCGCTGCTGTCTATGGCTACTTGGGTGTGGCACAGGATCCGCTGGGCTGGGGTGCGCATGCCATCATTAATTCTCCTCTTGAGCTCTTGCAATTGCTCAATAGAGCCTAAAATAGATCGTGAGGGGCTGTCCTGGTTTCGACGTGGGTTCGGAATCGGTGCGGTGCATGTCGAGCTTGAGTGATGCTCGTAAATCTCCATTCACTAAAGTAACTGCAAACGACGAACGTTTCGCACTCGCCGCTTAAATCCGGTGAGCCTTGCAACAGCGCGCTGGTGGGCTGGGCAAGGGGGTAGCAATACCTCCAGGCTGCAAGGGAATTCACATCAGCTGGTCGTCTGCCGGGTACCTTGGCAGAAGGCGAGATCAAAGGGTACTGGCGATCGGCATAGCGTGCGTCTGCGCGATGTCGATAGTGAGATTCAAAACAGAGCGCTAAACATGTAGATCTGCTCGACGAAGGCTTGCGGACGCGGGTTCAATTCCCGCCAGCTCCACCATCCACCAAAACAAAGGCCGCCAAGGAACACCACCTGGCGGCCTTTTTCATTGGAAAAACAAGCACTTGCATAGCAGGGATGGACAAGGGCAACCATTGACAGCCAAACCGTGAGCGTAAGCTCCCCTGTCAAGCAGACAGTTGATTTCCAGAGTCTGCGGCGGTTGTGGTGATCAATCTGGGCATGAACTGCTTGGGCGGCACGCCACCCAGGGCGTCATGCGGTCGGTACTCGTTGTACTGGGTTAGCCAGTCGTCCGCGATGGCCTGGA
>NZ_CYIG01000027.1 GCF_001298675.1 Paenacidovorax caeni | reverse complement strand
GTAGGCGCGGGTGTCGCCGTTGCCCAGGCCGGTCACGGTGCAGGTGGTGGCGCTGGTGCTGCAGACCTGGGCGGGGGTGCCGGTCACGTCGGTCACCACGTAGCCGGTGGCGCCGGCGGCGGCGCTCCAGGCCAGGGTGAACTGGCGCACGCCGGGGGTGGCGGTGAAGCCCGTGGGCGTGGCGGGCAGGGCCTGGGTGGTGCCACCGGCGCTGGCGTAGGCGGTGCTGTCGCCCGCGGCGTTGTGTGCCACCAGGCGGTAGGCGCGGGTGTCGCCGTTGCCCAGGCCGGTCACGGTGCAGGTGGCGCTGGTGGTGTTGCAAACCTCGGCGGGGGCGCCGGTCACGTCGGTCACCACGTAGCTGGTGGCGCCGGCGGCGGCGCTCCAGGCCAGGGTGAACTGGCGCACGCCGGGGGTGGCGGTGAAGCCGGCGGGCGTGTCCGGCAGGGCCAGGGTGCTGCCGTTGGCCGAGGCGCC
Organism: Paenacidovorax caeni; assembly: GCF_001298675.1. Taxonomy (GTDB): domain Bacteria; phylum Pseudomonadota; class Gammaproteobacteria; order Burkholderiales; family Burkholderiaceae_C; genus Paenacidovorax; species Paenacidovorax caeni. The sequence continues at coordinate 47,254 of NZ_CYIG01000027.1, read as the reverse complement.
CGCGTTGCTGTGCCCGGCCTCGTTCCAGGCCAGCAGGCCATAGGTGCGCTCCACACCATTGCCCAGGCCCGGCACTACGCAGGCGGTGGCCGACGTGCTGCAAACCACGGTGGGGCCGCTGTCGGTGAGTTCCTGCACTTCGTAGCGCACTGCACCAGGGGCTGCGGCCCAGCCCAGGGTGATCTGCCGCACCTCGTCCTGGGTGGCGGTAAAGGCGCTGGGCGCGTCGGGCACGCTGGCCTGCCGCTCCACCGCGCCGACGGCGCAGGTGCCCGTGGGCCGCGCCACGCCGCGCTGGTCGGTGTCGCCCGCGCCGCAGGTGGCGGCGCCCAGGGCCGGGCTGCCGATGGCGGGCAGCCTGGTCCAGGTGGGGCCGCCATTGTCTTGCAGCGCGCCGAGCAGGGGGTCGCCGGTCAACAGGCTGCCGGTGCAGGTGCCGTAGGGCAGATACACGCCGCCACACCCGCTTTCCACCACGTTGCCGCTGAAGTCTTTGCTGCCGCTGCCGTCGTCAAAGATCTGCTGCCCCAGGGTACCGGGGGTGACGTTGTTGCCCCAGAAGACCGATGCGGTGATGTTGGTCTGGGCGCTGCTGGCAGTGGAGATGGCGCCGCCCTTGTTGCCGCCCGTGTTGCCGGAGAACGTGGAGAACGCAACGCTGAGTTCGAGGTTGGAGCCAGTGCTGAGGATGGCGCCGCCGCCGCCTGCCCCAGTCCGGTTGCCGCTGAAGGTGGATTGTTCGACGCGGGGGCTGCCCCTGTACGCGCCGGTAGCACTGTTGTAGATGGCGCCGCCGGTGCCGTTCGACACGTTGCCGGTGAACGTGGCGTGCGAGATGAGCGGGCTGGCGGTGCCGTCGTTTCCCGCGTTGTAGAGGGCGCCGCCGGTACTGGCGTAATTGCCGCTGAAGGTGATGTTGCGCAGGGTGGGGCTGCATTCGCCGCCCAGCGCATTGCAGCGCAGTCCGCCGCCCCCGCTCCAGGCACTGCTGCCGTCGGCCCGTCCGGCGGTGATGGTCAGGCCGTCGATGATGGTGTCGGCGCGGGTGAGGCTGGGGTTGGCAGAGTTGCGCCGCAGGAACACCACGTTGTAGCTGTTGCCGCCGCCGCTGCCCTGGTTGTCGGCATTGAGCACGACGCCGTTGGCATCGGTGGTGTCGTTGCCGTCGATGTCGCCCGAGAGCACCGTCAGGCGGCTGTCGGTGCCGCGCTGGCCGCGCGCCGTCTCGCCGCCCACGAAGCCGCCGTAGATCTGCACGGGCCGGCTGATGTCGAAGGTGTCCGTGCGCTGGGCGCCGGGCTTGTACAGGCCCTGCTGGAGCCAGATTTCGTCGCAGCCGCTGCTGGCCAGCGCGGCTTGCAGCGTCATCGCGTCGGCCCAGGTGCTGCCGTTGGCCGTGCCGCCGGCCGTGGGCGCGGCACGGCAGATGGCGGCCTGGGCGCCGCTGGCCGCGCAGGCCAGCAGCAGGGGGAGCAACAGGTGGCGTGGAAGCATGGTGTTTTCCTTCGATGGACTCTTGTTTTGATAGCTGCTGGCGCTTTTCTGGCGGGTGTTTCAGGCAGATTTTGCTTAAAACCCCGTGCGGCGGACGCAGTGCCGCCAGCGCAAGCCCGCGGGGCGCGGGGCATGCGCTGGCGCATGGCGGGGTGGGGTGCCGGGTGGATGGTTCTTGCCGCAGTGGCGGCCTGCGGCCGCCATCACTGCTGGCAAGTCTAGGAACGGATGGCGGCCGCGCCGTGGACGTTTTTGGGCGCCGGCGTCCCAGGTTGAGGAAATTTGTCCAGCGGCGGCCCGTGCCAAGCCTGCCGCCGTGGCATGCCGCTGCCTACAATCCGTCGCCATGACACCCACCCCCGCGCCTTGCGTGCTGGAGCATTGGTCCTCCAGCGAAGTCGATCCGGCCATTCGCCTGGATTACTGGCGCGACGTGGCGCACAACTGGGTGGACGTGCAGCCCCTGTCGCCGGGCGAGGAGCTTGACGCCTCCTGGTCGCTGCTGCGCGGCCAGGCGAGCTTCTTCGGCACCAAGCGCTCCACCGCCTACGAAATGCGCACCGGCCCGCAGCACGTGCCACCGGCGGAGGACATGGTGGTGCTCTCGCTGCTCCAGGCCGGCGAGATGCGGCTGAACGCCGCGCCGGGCGAGCACCAGCACGCCACGGCGGGCATGCTGGGCATGTACGTGCCCGAGCAGGAAGGCTGCTACCGCTGGGGCGCCGGGGCGCGCCAGACCTATCTGGCGCTGCCGCGCCGCCTGGTGTGGGACACGCTGGGGCACAGGCCGGGCAACACGCTGCTGCTGCCGCAGCACTGCGCGCTGGCGCCCATGCTGGCCAGCCAGCTCGGCCACCTGGCGCTGCTGGTGCGCCGGCCCGGGCAGCTCGACGACGTGGAGTACGGCGGGGTGCTGGACGCCACGCGCGCGCTGGCGCTGCTCATGCTGCGCAACCTGGGCCGCCAGGGCCTGGGCGCCGACCTGCCCGATCTGAACGAGTGCCTGCACGCCGGCCGCCATGCGGCGGCGCTGCGCTTCATGGAGCAGCAGGCGCACCGCCACGACCTGGACGCGGCTGCCATCGCGCGCGGCGCGGGCTGCTCACGTACGCGGCTGTACGAGGCCTTCGCGGCGCAGGGCCAGACCGTGATGGGCGCGCTGCGCGAGCTGCGCCTGCAGCGCGCGCGGCGCGGCATCGAGCAAAGCGCCCGGCTGCACGTGGGCGGGCTGGCGTGGCGCTGCGGCTTCGCCAACCCGTCGGATTTCAGCAAGCTGTTCCGCGCGCGCTTCGGGCTCTCGCCCACCGAGTGGCACCAGCGCCTGTGGGGGCGCTGAGCGCACGGCCCTGGGACTGCGTCCCAGGTTAGGGGAATGCGTCCGGAATGCGCCGCGCGCGGGTTCGCGGTGCGGCGGTGCGTTCCTAAACTGCGCGCCATGACGCCCCCCACACTGCCCGCCTGCGTTCTGGAGCACCGTTCCTCGGCGGACCTGGAGCCCGCGCTGCGCCACGCGGCGTGGCAGGAGATCGCCCACCGCTGGGTGGACTTCCGGCCCGCGCCCGAGGTGCCGCTGGAGGCCGAGCTGACCACCCTGTCCAGCGGCGTGTGCTCCCTGGGCGCCACGCGCTCGTCGGCCTACGAGATGCGCACCGGCGCGCGGCGCGCGCAGCCCGACGACATGGTGGTGCTGACGCTGATGCAGTTCGGCGACCTGCTGCCCCAGGCCTATCCGCGCAAGGGGCCGGGCGCCCTGAGCCTGTGCGCGCCGCGCGAGGCGGGCGCGTACCGCTGGGGCCAGGGCGCGCGCCAGGTCTTCCTGGCACTGCCGCGCCAGGACGTGGCCGCCGCGCTGGGGCAGGAGCCTTCCACCCGGCTGCTCAGCGCGCGCTGCGCGCTGGCCCCGGCGCTCTCCAGCCAGATGGGCCACGCGGCCCTGCTGCTGCGCCAGGGCACGCTGGACGCCAGCGAATGCGCCGCCCTGCTGGATGCCACGCGCGCGCTGGCGCTGCTCATGCTGCGCAACCTGGGCCGCCAGGGCCTGGGCGCCGACCTGCCTGATCTGAACGAGTGCCTGCACGCCGGCCGCCATGCGGCGGCGCTGCGCTTCATGGAGCAGCAGGCGCACCGCCACGACCTGGACGCCGCGGCCATCGCGCAGGGCGCGGGCTGCTCGCGCACACGGCTGTACGAGGCCTTCGCGGCGCAGGGCCAGACCGTGATGGGCGTGCTGCGCGACATGCGCCTGCAGCGCGCCCAGGGGCTGCTGGCGCAGGGCCAGCGGCTGAACGTGGGCGCGCTGGCGTGGCGCTGCGGCTTTGCCGATGCCTCGGGCTTCAGCAAGCTGTTCCGCGCGCGCTTCGGGCTCTCGCCCACCGAATGGCACCAACGGGCGCACACGGGCGCCCACCACGAACGGAGTTGAACGATGAACCCCTACGACAACCCCCTGGCGCGGCGGCGCGGCTTCATGGCGGCGGCCGCCGCCGGGCTGGCGCTGCCCCTGCTGGCGCCCCCGGCGCGGGCGGCCACGGCGGCGCCCACGGGCACCGAGCGCGGCGCGACGCGCGTGGCCGGCTTCGCCGATGCCGAGATGGACTTCCAGCTCATGCGCCAGCTCGGCGCGGCGCGCTACGGCGGCGCCTCGGTGGGCGAGTGCTTCGCGCTGGCGCAGCGCATCCAGAACGGACAGCCGGCGAGCTGGGTGAACGAGTTCGCCGCCGCTGCCGTGCGCCAGGAGGAGGACGCGCAGGCGCGCGCGCGGCGCGGCCATGCGCTCAGCGCGCGCGACCAGTACCTGGTGGCCTGCAACAACTACCGCGCCGCCGAGTACTACTGCGGCGTGCTGGACCCGCGCCACGCGGCGCTCGGCCTCAAGAGCCGCGAGTGCTTCCTGGCGGCGATGCTGCGCACCCCCGAGCTGGCGTGCGAGGAGGCGGCCATGCCCTTCGGCGACAAGCTGCTGCCCGCGTACTACTTCCGCGCGCCGCAGGCGGGCCGCAGGCAGGGCAAGACGCTGATCATCATCAGCGGCTACGACGGCACGCTGGAGGAAACCTGGCTGGCCTATGGCCGCGCGGCGCTGGAGCGCGGTTACCACCTGCTGCTGGTCACGGGGCCGGGGCAGATGGACACGCTGCGCTGGTACCCCGGCCTGGCCTTCGTGCCGGAGTACGAGGTCATCGCCCGCGCGGCGCTGGACTTCCTGCTGGCGCGCCGGGGCACCGACCCGCGCCGCGTGGCGCTCATGGGCATCAGCTACGGCGGCTACTTCGCCACGCGCATGGCGGCGCACGAGCCGCGCATCCGCGCGCTGATCGCCAATTCGCCCATCGTCGATCTGCACGCCTACATGGTGTCGTTCGTCGGCTTCGACGCGGCGCAGTGGCCCGACGCCGAGGACATCCGCCTGGCCGACCTGGACCACATCCCCGACACAGCGATCCCGCCGCAGCAGCGCGAGATGATGCGCAGCCTGATGGTGCGCATGGGGCGTGACAGCTTCAAGCAGGCCTACCAGCGGCTGCGCGACTTCCGCGTCAGCGATGCCGATCTGCGCAACATCCGCTGCCCGTCGCTGGCCCTGGTGGGCAGCGGCGAGGGGCAGGAGCCCCAGGCGCAGTGCACGCGCTTCCTGAACACCGTGGCCGGGCCGGTGGCGCACCACCTGTTCACCGCCGAGGAAGGCGCCGACGGCCATTGCCAGACAGGCAACCTGGCCTACTCCGCCGCCGTCTCGATGGACTGGCTGGACGAAGTGCTCTGACCTGACAGGCGTGCGGGACGCCCTTCCTCAACCTGGGACGCCGGCACCGCAGATCGTGTTCATTCCCTGGCCCGTTTCTCCCTAGATTCGTACCTGTAGAACCACAAGGAGTTTCAAGCCATGCACCCCTCTGCCCCGAACGGCGCGATCCGGCGCCCCGTGAGCGCCGCCGCCGCGCTGGCATTCATGTTCACCCTCACGGCCTGCGGCGGCGGCAGTGACGCCAGCGACACGCCCCCCACCTCCGGCCCCCCGCCGGGCGCGGGCGCGCCCCAGGGCTCCGTCGTCTGCAAGGACTACGACATGCAGGACGTGACGATCGCCCCCAAGACCATCACCATCCGCAACAACGCCGACGAGCAGATCTACCCCGTGCTCTCCACCAGCACCAATGCGGAGAACCTGTGGGTGCAGGGGTGCCTCCGCACCACCGAGGCGCTGCCCACCGACGTGGTCTACAAGCTCTACGTCAACGACGGCCAGGGCATCCCGCCCGGCTCCGAAGTCACCATCACCCTGCCGCTTTACAGCGAACTCGGCCCCAGGCAGTACATCACCTGGTGGAACGGCGGCCGCATGCTGCTGGCCGACCGCAACAAGCGCCTGCGCAACGACGAGGACAAGCCCATGGCCACCCCCGCCGAAGTCACCTGCCAGGCGCAGGGCACGGCGTGCGCGCTGACCACGTATGCCAGCAAGGTGCAGTTCCCCGAGGACGCCTTCGCGCAACTGTCCGAATACACCTTCGGCGACTCCGACATCCCCGCGGGGCAGGCCGCGCGGCTGCTCAAGCCCGCCAACGTGGGCTACAACATTTCCTACGTCGATCACGTCTACATGCCCGTGGCCATTGGCCCCCGGGACAACCCCTACATCGGCTACAGCGGCTCGGTGCAAAAGCCCGCCGAATTCCGCAAGGCGCTGCGCAGCTTCCTGGGTGGCCTGGGCGAAGGCTGGCCGGTCTACAACATGAGCGAAGTGCGCCTGCCCGGCGGCTACAACATCTTCGCCCAGCGCGGCGGTTACCTGGTCCAGGACCCCGACGTGCCCGTGCAGCCGCCGGACGGCCAGAACCCGCCGGTGCTCACGGTGCAGAAGTGCATCGACAAGCAATGCACGCCCGAGGAGCAGCGCAGCCTGCAATGGGGCCAGTCGGTGCAGAACATCCAGGACCTGTGGGGCGCTTGCGTCGATTGGGGCAGCGAGGACATTTCCGCCTATACCCGCAAGAAGTACCCGCAGGACTGCCCCGCCCCGCAGGCCATGCGCGACAAGCTGGCCCTGGTCAAGGACTTCTTCGCCGAGAACCACAAGAAGTACCTGGCGATGTACGACGCCAAGCAGTGCACCGGCGAGCCCAAGGGCTCGGGCAAGATCCCGCCGCACGTCGCCGAGTTCAAGTACTGGGAGGCCATCAAGCACATTTACGGCTGGGTGCCCTACAACGAAGGCTGCGGCGCAGGCGCCAACAAACTGAGCGCCACCACGGCCCAGGGCCGCGACCACGCCTACGTGCAGGCCATGTACATCCAGGACCTGCAATACAACTACGGCCAGAGCGCCGTCCAGGCCGACCCCCGGCTGGTCTTCAACCCCTACGTCAAGCTGATCCACGACGACCTGGGCATGAGCGCCTACGGCTTCTCGGTGGATGACGCCGTGGGCTTCATGAGCGAGCTGGGCAACGGGCTGGTGTTCACCGTGGGCGGCGTGCAGGGGCTGGAGAACGGACGCGCCTTCAACTACCACGACGGCTTCGACGTGCTGCTGGGCAACCCCGCCGACCGGGTGCCCGAGAACAAGCCGCTGCTCAAGAAGTACGGTGCCTGCTCGCTGGGCCAGGACGCAGGCGACCCGAACTGCGAGAACTTCAAGCAGGACGTGCTCATGCCCGACGCCAACCGCATCGTGGGCTTCCGCGTGGGCACCATGCCCTCGTACCCCATGAAGGTGCGCTTCACCGACGCGCAGGACAACGTCTACACCTTGCTCGTCAAGGAAAAGTTCGCCGCCTGCACCGGCGCGCTGGCCAACTGCCCGTCCAACCGGGCCAGCATCGTTGACAGCAGCGCGTGCAGCGTCACGACCCCGCAGGGCGGCAAGCACCCCAAGTCCGACATGTGGTGCGTCGGCGCCAACCCCAACCAGAGCCGCGAGAACGACGAGGCGGCCATCAAGAACCACCTGAGCTTCCCCGTTCCGGTACAGTACCTGCCCTAAGAAAAATTAAGGCAAAAAACGGCTCCAGCGCTTACCAGGAAAGCGCTGGCAGCTATCAAAAACAGAGTCTCTCGCGCTTGCGCGCGCTCCTGCTGCGTCCCACCCCGCCTCCGGGTGGGACGCATTCCCTTAAGCTGGGACGAATCACCACCACATCGTCGCCCATCGCCCCCGGGCCCGTGCCTACAGTCGAAGCGACAGAACCACGACACCCGCAGCAAGCCATGTTCCCCACCCTTTCCCTTCTTCGCCTGGGCGCGCTCTCCGGCCTGGCGTGCGCACTGGGCGCCTGCGGCGGCACGGCGGCGCCAGGCGCGGTGCGGCAGGCCGCGGCCGGCCTCGACACCCTGGTGCCGCAGTGGATGGCGCGCACCGGCGTGCCAGGCGTGGCCGTGGCGGTGGTGTACCGGGGCGAGACGCTGTATGCGCGGGGCTTCGGCGTGCGCCGGGTGGATGGCGACGCGCCGGTGGACGCCGATACGGTGTTCCAGCTCGCCTCGCTGTCCAAGTCCGTGGGCGCCACCGTCATGGCCGGGCAGATGCAGGGTGGCACGTCCGCCATCGGCTGGAGCACGCCCGTGCAGCACCTGCTGCCCGGCTTCGCCCTGGGCTACGCCGAGACGCAGGACAACGCCCGCCTGACCCTGGGCGACCTGTACGCGCACCGCAGCGGCCTGCCCGAGCACGCGGGCGACCTGCTCGAAGACCTGGGCCACACGCGCGCCGAGGTGCTGCAGCGCCTGCGCCACGCGGCGCTGAACCCCTACGGCAGCTACGCCTACACCAACTTCGGCCTGACGGCCGCTGCCGAGGCCATGGCCCAGGCGCGCGGCGTGGACTGGGCCACGCTGTCCGCGCAGACGCTGTACCAGCCGCTGGGCATGGCGCGCACCAGTTCGCGCTACGCCGATTTCGCCGCGCGCGAGAACCGTGCCTGGGGCCACGTGCAGGCCGGCATCAGCGCGGCCAGCTACGGCGCCGAGCCGGCGCGCTACGCCGTGCAGCAGCCCCCGCGCCAGCCCGATGCGCAGTCGCCCGCGGGCGGCGTCAGCGCCAGCGCGGCCGACATGGCGCGCTGGATGGCGCTGGTGCTGGCCCAGGGCCGCTGGCAGGGGCGGCAACTGGCCGACGCGGCGGCGCTGCAGGCGGCGATGACGGCGCGCCCCGGCGGCGCCTATGGCTATGGCTTCAACGTGGGGCCCGATCCGCACGGCCACCCCAGCGTCTCGCATTCGGGCGCGTTCCTGCTGGGCGCGCACACCGCGTTCATCCTCTGGCCGCAGGCGGATCTGGGCATCACCGTGCTCACCAATGCCCAGCCGCGCGGCCTGGCCGAGGCCATTGCGCTGGCCTTTGGCGAGCAGGCGCTGGGCGATGCCGCGCCAGGTGCGCCCAGCGCCGACTGGCTCGCCGTGATGCAGGAAAAGATGCGCGGCCTGTACCGCCCGCTGGGCGCGCTGGCGGGCCAGCAGCCGCCCGCTGCGCCGCTGCCGCCCCAGCCGCTGGCGCAGTACGCCGGGCGCTACGCCAGCGCCTACTACGGCGGCGCCGAGGTGCAGCGCAGCGGCGATGCGCTCGACCTCGTGCTCGGCCCGGCGCGGGTGCGCTACCGGCTGCGCCACTGGAGCGGCGACCAGTTCGTTTTCACGCCCGAGGGCGAGAGCGCGCCGCCCGGCTCGGTGTCGGCCGTGCAGTTCAGCCTGGACGGCGCGGTGCCAGCGATGCAGATCGAATATTTCGGCGAAGACACGGCGCGCGGCAGCTTCGCGCGCGTGGCCGATGGCCAGTGACAGGGGGCCGCTTCCCTGCGCACACATTCCCAGAAGGAGACCCACCATGACGACCCCCGCACGACGCGAGACCCCCCGCTTTTTCCCGGCCAGCGCCTTGGCGCTGTCCTGCGCCCTGCTGCTGGCGGCCTGCGGCGGCGGCGACGGTGGCGCCACCCCGGACACCGGCGACGTGACGAAGCGCATCTACGTGCTGTCCGCCGATGCCGGGCAGGCCGGCGCGGTGGCTGCCGGGCAGACGCTCAGCGTGACCCTGACGGGCGTCGAGCCCGGGGTGGACTGGTACAGCGACCGCCCGGCGCGCGAGGTTGGCGAGGCCCGCGTCGAGAACTTCGTGGGTGCCGACTGGCAGCGCGTGTATGGCGGCGTGGCGCCGAATGCCCTGTTGCAATTCCAGAACGCCAGCGGCGTGCACGCGGTGTTCGGCAGCGTGCAGGCGGCGCAGTACGACGGCGCCGCGCGCACGCTGCGCCTGGAGCTGCGCGTGGCCAAGGCATCCCCCGGCCTGGGGGCGAGCGCGGGCAGCTTCACCCTGCCGGTGGTGACGCTGCTGAACAACCTGCAGGCGCCCGCGCAGGGCTCGACTTTTGCCATGGCGGCGGGCCGCACCGCGCTGCAGTCCGATGGCAAGGGTGGCCAGCGGCTGGTGCTGCAGGACGTGGATGAGGACGTGCTGTGGATGAACAACGCGCCGGCGCGCGCGGGCGACTTCGAGAGCCTGGGCAACTTCGTCAACGTCTGGGACGAGCGCTTCGGCGATGCGCTGCCCAACGCCTCCGTGGCCGGCGATCCGGGCAATGGCGACTACGGCATCGTGCCGCTGACGCTGGCCGACCCGGTGTACGACAGCGCCACGCGCAGCCTGAGCTTCGCCGCCGTGCCGCTGGCCGGGGCGAGCCTGCCGGGCCAGGGGACGCTGCGCAACGCCATCGTGTTCGTCGACGCGGGTGACCGCGCCTCGCCCGCCAGCGTGTTCGAGCAGCCGTGGCGCGGCGTGGCGTACTCGGCCATTCCGGCCAAGTTCCAGAGCAACCCCACGGGGGCGTTCTTCGACTCCGACGCCACCTCCAGCGCCTTCCAGGCCTTGTGGGGCAGCAAGGACGGCTGCGGGCGCAACGACCTGGAGGCCATGGCCGCGCAGGGCGTGAACCTGATCCGCCTGTACGACTACAACTACCAGCGCGGCTCCGACAAATGGACTACGGGCGGCAACGGCCACATCGCCTTCCTGGACAAGGCGCAGTCGCTGGGCATCAAGGTCATCATCCCGGTCTCGAACTACAACTTCAAGAACCAGGACGGCAGCAACCGCCCGTGGGACAACATCGACCTCACCGTCACGCAGATCGTGGCCAGCGTGAAGAAGAATGGCGCCATCCACCCGGCGGTGCACTCCTTCAGCATCGGCAACGAGCTCGATCTGCCGAAGGAGGACCAGACCTGGCAGGCGCTGTTCCCCAAGGCCGCGCACGTGGCCAGCCTGCTCCACAAGCTCGCGCCGGACCACTACATGACGGTGCCCGTCAGCAACGCCGACGAGAAGAGGTTCTACGAGGAGCTGCGCAAGCACCTGCCGGCCGATGTCTACCAGAGCCGCTTCTACAACGCGGTGCAGACCTTCAAGCTCAAGACCGGCAACGACCTGCGCGACAACATCCTGCAGGCCTACGACAACCTGAACCTGGGCGTGCCGCTGGTCATCACCGAGCTGGGCACGAACAACATCGGCATCAGCTCGGTCGATGCCAAGGTGAACGCGGTGCTGGGCCAGGCCAGCGCGGTGCGCGAATACATGGATGCCAACCCGCAGTCCCTGGTCAAGGGCTTCTCCATCTTCGAGTGGCAGAACTCCAACTGGAAGCGCAACGGCGGTCCGGACAACACCGAGTCCACGTTCGGCATCCATGCCTACGGCCCGGTGCTGTGCCAGTCCAAGACCGGCGTCTTCGGCATGTGGAACGCCAAGGACTCCTACTGGGTCTCCTTCCACGACGACGTTGCCTACGATGTGGATGCGCTGGTGCCGCTCACCAGCGCCGACCACCCCGAGGGCCTGCTGAAGGCGCTGTCGCCGTACTTCAAATGAGGCCGGCGGGCATGCCTGGGCGGCCTTCCCCATAATCCGCCGCATGCCCCCCGCCGCACCACCCTGCACGCTGGAGCGCCTGCACACCCACGACGTGGAGCCGGCGCTGCGCTTCGACGCCTGGCGCGAGCGCGCCCACCAGTGGGTGGAAATGCTGCCGCCGCCGCCCGGCGCGGCGCTCGACGCCGAGCTGCTGATGCTGCGCGGCGGCGGTGGTTGCGTGTTCGGCACCATGCGCTCCTCGGCCTACGAGATGCACGCGGCGGCGCGGCGCATGGCGCATGCGCCCGGCATGGTGGTGCTCACGCTGATCCAGTCGGGCGAGATGCTGCGCGACGCCGCGCCTGGTGAGCACCAGCGCGCCGGGCCCGGCACGCTCGGCCTGTACGACCCGTGGCGCATGGGCAGCTACCGCTGGAGCGAAGGCTCGCGCGAGGCGTTCCTGGCACTGCCGCGCGACGTGGCGCAGGCGGCGCTGGGGCGCGAGCCGGGCAATCTGGCGATAGCGCCCGGGCGTTGCACGCTGGCGCCGGCGCTGGCCGCGCAACTGGGCCACCTGGCGCTGCTCGTGCGCCAGCCCCAGCGCATCGACGCGGCCGAATACGCCGGCCTGCTGGATGCGACACGCGCGCTGGCGCTGCTCATGCTGCGCAACCTGGGCCGCCAGGGCGCGGGCGTGGACCTGCCGGACGCGCGGGAGAGCCTGCACGCCGGCCGCCACGCGGCGGCATTGCGCTTCATGGAACTGCACGCCCACACCCAGGGCCTGGACGCCGGTTCGATAGCGCGTGGCGCGGGCTGCTCGCGCACGCGGCTGTACGAGGCCTTTGCCGCACAGGGCCAGACGGTGATGGGCACGCTGCGCGAGTTGCGCCTGCAGCGCGCCCAGGGCCTGATCGAGCAGAGCCCGCGCCTGCACGTGGGCGCGCTGGCGTGGCGCTGCGGCTTTGGTGACCCGTCGGACTTCAGCAAGCTGTTCCGCGCGCGCTTCGGGCTCACGCCTTCGCAGTGGCACCAGCGGGCCTGGGCGGCGGGCTGAGGCCTGCCTCCGCGCCCAGGTGCGCACCGACCACCTCGGCCAGCCAGTCCATCACCATGCGCACGCGGCGCGGCAGGTGGCGGCGGTTGGCGTACACCAGCGTGAGCGGCATGGGCGGCGCGGCGCACTGCGGCAGCACCTCCACCAGTTCCCCGCGGGCCAGCAGGTCCACCACGCCCAGGCGCGGCACCTGGATGATGCCCAGGCCCGCCAGGCAGGCGGCCACGTAGGCTTCGGCGTTGTTCACGGTGATGGCGCCCGCCATGGGCTGGCGCACCAGGGCGCCGTCCACCACGGCCTCGTAGCCGGCCGGGGGCGCACCCAGCGTGTTCACGAAATGCACCAGCTGGTGCTGCGCCAGGTCTGGCAGCGCGCGCGGCGTTCCGTGGCGCCGCAGGTAGGCGGGGCTGGCGCAGTTGGCCAGCGGCGCCATGCCCAGCGGGCGGGCCACCAGGCTCTGGTCCACCACCGTGCCGGTGCGCACCACGCAGTCGAACCCTTCGCGGATCACGTCCACGCGGCGTTCGGTGCTGCTCAGCTCCAGCGCCAGCCCGGGGTGCTGGCGCAGCAGCTCGGGCAGGCGCGGCACCACCACGTTGCGCGCCATGCCGGTGGACATGTCGATGCGCACGCGCCCCTTCAGGCCCGCGCCGTCGGCCTGCTGGAACATGGACTGCAGCGCATCCACCTCGGCCAGCAGGTCCTTGCAGCGCTCGTAGCAGGCCTGGCCGTCCTGCGTGAGCTGCACGCGCCGCGTGGTGCGGTGCAGCAGCCGCGTGCCCAGCTGCGCCTCCAGTTGCTGGATGGCGGTGGAGGCGCTGGCCTTGGGCAGGCCCAACGCCTGCGCCGCCTGCGTGAAGCTGGCGAGTTCGGCCACGCGCGTGAAGATGTGCATGCGCTCCAGGGGGTTCATTGTTCTTCCTGCATGAACGATGTGGTCGATTTTCAGGGATTTATCTCGATTCGATCTCCCAATAAAGTGCATGCCATCTCTTTGGCTCCCGCACTCTGGAAAGGACCTCGCCATGACCGCCTCCACTCCCGCACCCACCCCCATCGCCCTGATCACCGGCGCCAGCCGGGGCCTGGGCCGCAACGCGGCGCTGCATGCCGCGCGCGCCGGCATCGACGTGATCGTCACCTACCGCAGCCAGGCCGCCGAGGCCCAGGCCGTGGTGGCCGAGATCGAGGCGCTGGGCCGCCGCGCGCTGGCCCTGCCGCTGGACGTGGCGCACAGCGGCGGCTTCGCGGCGTTCGCCGCGCAGGTGCAGGACGCCCTGCGCCAGCACTGGCAGCGCGAGCGCTTCGACTTCCTGGTGAACAACGCCGGCATTGGCATCCACACCCCGTTCATGGAGACCACCGAGGCGCAGTTCGACGAACTGGTGGCCATCCACCTCAAGGGCGTGTTCTTCCTCACGCAAAAGCTGCTGCCGCTGATGAACGACGGGGGCCGCATCCTGAACGTGTCCTCCGGCCTGGCGCGTTTCGCCCTGCCGGGCTATGCCGCCTATGCGGCGATGAAGGGCGCGGTGGAAGTGCTCACGCGCTACCTGGCCAAGGAGCTGGGCGCGCGCGGCATCGCCGTGAACGTGGTGGCGCCCGGCGCCATCGAGACCGACTTCGGCGGCGGCACCGTGCGCGACAACGCCCAGGTGAATGCCTTCATCGCCGCGCAGACGGCCCTGGGCCGGGCGGGCCAGCCCGACGACATCGGCGGCGTGATCGCGGCGCTGCTGGCCCCGGGAACGGGCTGGATCAACGCGCAGCGCATCGAGGCGTCGGGCGGCATGTTCCTGTGAACGCGGGGCCGCGCGTGGATTGCAAGCCAAAATGGCCTCCAGCCCTTTGCTGGCAAGCGCTGTCAGCTATTGAATGAGGAGCACCCGGCGGATGCCGCGGCCCCGCCGCTCGCCAGGGTGAGCGTGAAGCAGGTGCCGCCCTGCGCCGACGCCGTGGCCTGCACGTCGCCGCCGTGCAACTGTGCGATGCGCCGCGCCACCCACAGGCCCAGCCCGTAGCCGCTGGCCTGGCCGGTGCGTGCGCCGCGCTCGTAGCGCGCGAAGAGGTGCTGCGCCGCCTCGGGCGGCAGGCCAGGCCCCTGGTCGCTCACGGCCAGTGCCAGCAGGCCGGGCGCCGGGCTGTGCGCGCTGAGGACGATCTCCCCGGGCTGGGCGTGCTTGACGGCGTTGTCCACCAGGTTGGACAGGGCGATGCGCACCAGCGCCGGGTCGCAGGTCCACCACGCCGGGGCGCGCGCGGTGTCCAGGCGCAGGTGGTGGCGGCGCGACCACTGCACCAGCTCGGCGGCCGCATCGACGATGTCGGCCAGCGGCACGTCGCGCCACTGGGGCTTGAAGGCCTGGGCGTCCAGGCGGTCGCTGAGCAGGCAGTTATCCACCAGCGCCATCAGGCGGCGGCAGGCGCGGCGGATCTGGGCCGCGCGCTCCACCTGCGGGGCGGTTTCCGGGCCGGGAAAGGCCTGCTGCTCGGTGGCAGCGCTGTCCACCACCGCCAGGGGCGTGCGGAACTCGTGGTTGATCATGGCGAAGAACTGCCGCTGCTCCTGCCGCAGCGCCCGCTCGCCGTGCAGCGCGGCATGCAGCGCGTTCTGGGTCTGCTGCAGCTCCGCCGTGCGCTGGCGCACGCGCTCCTCCAGCGCATGCTCGGACTTCGCCAGGCGCGCGTACAGGTGGGCCTGGCGGCGCATGGCGTCGCCGAACCGCTGGTACAGCCCCGCGCCCAGGGCCACCGTGACGACGATGTTGACCAGCAGGGTGTTCAACTGCCAGAGCACGCTGGTCTCGATGGGGGGCAACTGCACCAGCCCGGTGTACGCCGCCGTCACGTACAGGCCCATCACGCCGTACAGCGTGGAAGGGCCCGCCATCAGCACGTTCACCATCGAGCAGCGTTCGCGCAGCAGGTTGCTCCACGCGACCACGGCGAACAGCGCGCTGATGGCCCAGGGCGCTGCCACGCCGATCCAGGCCCAGTCCTCGTAGCGGCCCAGCGGAATGCTGGGCAGGCACAGCAGCGGCGCCACGCCGAGCGCCAGCAGCGCGCGGTCGGTGCGCCGCCAGCGCGAGCCCTGCGTGAGCAGCGCGCGGAACTGCCACGACAGCGCGATCGGCAGCATCAGGGTGCCCAGCTTGACGGCGAGGTCGCCCCACAGGGGCGGCGCGCCCGGCAGCCAGACCTGCAGGTAGCCCCGGTCCAGCGCGCCGTGCACCAGCGTGGCCGTGGCGCCCGCCGCCAGCGCCCACAGGCTGCGCAGGCGCAGGAACAGCGCGGCCCCGGCGACCAGCAGGACCAGCGCGAAGTTGATGCCCTGGTGCACGCCGGAGGCCCATTCGACGCCCGAGAGATGCGCCAGCAGCGCCGGGCTGCGCCACACCGTGGCGTCGAGCTGCATGGGGCTGGTGGTCTGCACGCGCAGGATGAAGGGCTGGCCCTCCCGCAGCGGGAACATGAGCTGCCGCACGCGCAGGCGCTGTGCCATGGGCACGGTGTCGCCGCTGCGCTGCGCCTGCCAGTGGCCGCTGCCGTCGCCCCCGGGCTGGTACAGCGTGACGCTGTCGAGGTAGCTCGGCAGGATGCTGAGCCACAGGCGACGGGCGGGCGCGGGTGTGGCGTCGCCGGGCGCGGCGGCCGGGGCGGTGGCCTTCAGCCAGTAGATATCGCGCGTGTAGCCCTGGCTCAGCGGCGCGTCCAGCCGCGTGAAGGCCGCATCGGGCAGGGCGAGCACGTCCGCCAGGGCCAGCGTGCCCCCGGGGTCGGCCAGTGCCTGCAGGGGGATGCCGAGCCCCAACTGCAGGCCGCGCGCGCCGCCGGGCCACAGGCTGGGCCCGAGGATGGCCAGGGCCACCAGCCCCAGGGAGAGCACGAACCAGCCCGGCAGGAGCAGCCGCCCGAGCCGTCCGCGCCGCGCCGACGCCGCCGGCAGCCCCGGCGCCATGGCATGCCCCGGGGTCATGCGGCCGAGGCCGGGCGCAGCACGCGGCGGTACTGCACGGCCTCCGCGATGTGGGCGGTGCCGATGGCGCCGCTGGCCGCCAGGTCGGCGATGGTGCGCGCCACGCGCAGCGTGCAGTGCGTGGCGCGTGCCGACCAGCCCAGCCGGGTGGCGGCGGCCTGCAGGAAGTCCTGCGCCGCGGGGGCCAGCGCCAGGTGCGCGTCCAGCTCCTGGCCCTGCAGCGCGTGGTTGGGCTTGCCCTGGCGCGCCAGTGCGCGTTCGCGGGCCTGCACCACGCGCGCGCGCACCACCTGGCTGGCTTCGCCCGCCGGGGCATGCAGCAGCTCCTGCGCGGGCAGGGCGGGCACCTCCACATGCAGGTCGATGCGGTCGAGCAGCGGGCCGCTGAGCTTGCCCTGGTAGCGCGCCACCTGGTCGGGCGTGCAGCGGCAGGCCTGCTGGCGCGACCCGGCGAAGCCGCAGGGGCAGGGGTTCATGGCCGCCACGAGCTGGAAGCGCGCCGGGAACTCGGCACGCTGCGCCGCGCGCGCGATGGTGATGCGGCCGGTCTCCAGCGGCTCGCGCAGCGCCTCCAGCGCGCTGCGCGCGAATTCCGGGAATTCGTCGAGGAACAGCACGCCTTCATGGGCCAGCGAGATTTCGCCCGGGCGCGGCGGCGAGCCGCTGTGAATTCCCAGATAAAACAAGACTTTACGAGGTGCACATCAGAGGGCTGATGACTCCATGATCTCAAACACGGGGCCTCCTCGAAATCCGGGGCGCTTCACCCTTGTCGGTGCGCGTAGTTCGCATGCTGCGATGCTTACATGATCAGGCGAGACAACTGCACTCAAGGAAGGATCAGCGGGTCGGCGAAGCAGCTCTATCAGCGTTCCGCATCTTCCCCTCCGTCTGATCCAGCAACACGCCAGGCGTCACGCCCAATCCTTCGGCCAATTTGAGAATCACCCACTTGTGACCTGTCCAAGAGCCTCGAGCCGGCGCCCGAATTTTTTGACACTTTTTATTTTTCTTTGACACTTTTTATTTTTACGGTCAGTGGGAGTTGACCCAGTAGCAAAGCTACTCCACGGTCACGCTCTTCGCCAGGTTACGCGGCTTGTCAACATCCGTCCCCCGCGCGCAAGCTGTGTGGTAGGCCAGCAGTTGCAGGGGCACCACGTGCAGCAGCGGGCTCAACGGCCCGTAGTGCTCGGGCATACGGATGACGTGCAGCCCCTCGGCGCTTTCGATGCGCGTGTCGGCGTCGGCCAGCACGTAGAGTACACCACCACGTGCGCGCACTTCCTGCATGTTGCTCTTGAGCTTTTCTAGCAGCGCGTCGTTGGGCGCCACCGTCACCACCGGCATGCTGCTGGTCACCAACGCCAGCGGGCCATGCTTGAGCTCGCCCGCCGGGTAGGCCTCGGCGTGGATATAGCTGATTTCCTTGAGTTTGAGCGCCCCCTCCAGCGCCACCGGGTAGTGCACGCCCCGCCCCAGGAACAGCGCATTTTCCATGCGCGCAAAGTCCTCGGCCCAGCGGATCACCTGTGGCTCCAGCGCCAGCACGGCCTGCAGCGCTACGGGCAGGTGACGCATCGCCTTGAGGTGCGCAGCCTCCTGCGCTTCGGTCAGGCGCCCATGTACCTGGGCCAACGCCAGCGTGAGCAGAAACAGCCCCGCCAGCTGCGTGGTGAAGGCCTTGGTGGAGGCCACGCCGATCTCCACTCCGGCGCGCGTCACGTAGGCCAGTTGGCATTCGCGCACCATGGCACTGGTGGCCACGTTGCACACCGTCAGCGTGTGGCGGTGGCCCAGGCTCTGTGCATGGCGCAGCGCGGCCAGGGTATCGGCCGTTTCGCCCGACTGGCTGATGGTCACCACCAACTGGCGCGGGTTCGGCACGGTATCGCGGTAGCGGTATTCACTGGCGATTTCCACCTGGGTGGGGATACGCGCGATGCTCTCCAGCCAGTACTTGGCCACGCAACCGCTGTAGTAGCTGGTGCCACAGGCCAGGATGAGCACGGCGTCAATGTCCTTGAACACGCGGTAGGCACCATCACCAAACAGCTCGGGCACGATGCCGTGCACGCCTTCGAGCGTGTCGGCGATAGCGCGCGGCTGCTCGAAGATTTCCTTTTGCATGTAATGCCGGTACGGCCCCAACTCGGCCGCACCGCTGTGCGCATGCACGGTGCGCACGGGGCGCTGTGCGGCGTCCAACGGGCGACCATCGCGCCCAGCCACCCAGTAGCGGCCAAGTTGCAGGTCCACCAAGTCGCCCTCTTCCAGATAGACGATCTGGTCCGTCACCCCGGCCAGGGCCATGGCGTCGCTGGCGAGGAAGTTCTCACCTTCGCCCACGCCCAGCACCAGCGGCGAGCCGGCACGCGCACCAACGACGCGGTGCGGCTCGTCGCGGTGCATCACGGCGATGGCGTAGGCGCCGCGCAGCCGCGCCGTGGCAGCCTGCACGGCCTCGAACAAATCGCCGCCATAGAGGCTGTCCACCAGATGCGCGATGACCTCGGTGTCGGTCTGGCTGGCAAAGACGTAGCCGCGCGCCTGCAGCTCTGCGCGCAGTTCCTCATGGTTCTCGATGATGCCGTTGTGTACCAGCGCCACGTGGCCCGGGCCTTCGCTGCCGGGGCCATGGCTGAAGTGTGGATGCGCGTTATGCACCGCAGGCGCGCCGTGCGTCGCCCAGCGCGTGTGGGCAATGCCGGTCGCACCCTGCAGGTTCTCAGCCTGCACCTGGGCGAGCAGCTCGGCCACGCGCGCTGTGCTGCGCGCGCGCTGCAGGCCCGGCGCCCCTCCCAGACTGGCGCCATGCACAGCCACGCCGCAGGAGTCGTAGCCACGGTATTCCAGGCGCTGCAGCCCTTGCACGAGGATGGGAACGATGTTGCGCGAAGAGACTGCGCCGACGATGCCGCACATGGAAAGCTCCTTGAAGAAGCTGCCATGCTAGGGGTGCAGAGAAAAAATTTCTGATTGTTTTTTGCCGATTTTTTGAATTAAATTTCAATGATTGTGAATTGCAGAATTTAATTTCATCATCAGCATAAAAATGGAATCCAATGAGCTCGATGCCATCGACCTGCAGCTGCTCAATGCCCTGCAGCACGACGCTAGCCTGAGCAACCAGGACCTGGCCGCGCGCGTGCACGTGTCGCCCCCCACCTGCCTGCGGCGCGTGCGGCGGCTGCACGCGCTGGGGCTGATCGAACGCCAGGTGGCCATCGTGCCACCCGCACGGCTGGCAGCGCTGGTGGGGCACGGCCTCTCGGCCATCGTTGAGGTGACGCTAGACCGCCAGGATGCCGAACAGCTGGACGCCTTCGAAGCCCGCGCCGTAGCCGACGCCGCCGTGCAGCAATGCTGGCGCGTATCGCCGGGGCCGGACTTCGTGCTGGTCACCCACACACGCGACATGCCCAGCTACCTGGCCCTGGCGCAGCGCCTGTTCACGCAGGATGCGAACGTGCGCAACGTCAAGGCGTTCTTCGGCGTCAAGCGGGCGAAGTTCTCGACGGCGGTGCCGGTGTAGCGCCGTCCTCCACGCCATGAGCGCCGGTTCACGATCTTTTATAGTGGGTCCGTGACGCCAAGCACGGCGCCTTTGCATGGAGAACCGGCATGGAGTTCAAGGACTACTACCAGATCCTGGGCGTGCCACGCGACGCCACGGCTGCAGACATCAAGGCGGCCTACCGCAAGCTCGCGCGCCGCTACCACCCCGACGTGAGCAAGGAGTCCGATGCCGCCACGCGGATGGCCGAGGTGAACGAGGCCAACACCGTGCTGTCGGACCCTGAGAAACGCGCCGCCTACGACGCGCTGGGCCGCCAAGCGGCGCAGCAACGGCAACACGGCGCTGGTGCAGACTTTCACCCGCCGCCGCACTGGGACGCGGGCTTTGAGTTCACCGGCGCGGCGCCCAACGGCGGCCACGGCATGGACGATGCGCAGTTCAGCGATTTCTTCGAGCAGCTCTTCGGCCAGGCCGCGCGCGCACGGCGCACGGGCACGCAAAGCGCCGGGGCGGCCGCCGCGCAGCGCGGCCGCGACAGCCACGCCCGCATCGAGCTCGACCTGCCCGATGCCTACCACGGCGCCGAGCGCACACTGACGCTGCGTGGTGCGCGGCTGGACGCAGGCGGCCACCTTGTCAACGAGGAGCGCCAGCTACAGGTCAGCATTCCCAAGGGCGTGCGCGAGGGCCAGCTTATCCGCCTGGCCGGCCAAGGGGGGCCTGGGCTGGGCGGTGCGCCTGCCGGCGACCTGTTCCTGGAAGTGCAGTTCAAGCCCGATGCACGCTGGCGCGCCGAGGACCGCGACGTGTACCAGCCACTCGCCCTCGCCCCCTGGGAAGCAGCGCTGGGCGGCCCCGTGCAGGTGCAAACCCCCGGCGGCGCCACGGTCGAAGTGACCATACCGGCCGGGTGGAAACCAGGACGCAAGCTGCGACTGAAGGAGCGCGGCATTACCGCCGCCACGCCCGGTGACCTGTACCTGGAGCTGCACGTGGCCCTGCCGCCCGCCACGACCGAGGCCCAGCGCGCGGCCTACCGTGCGCTGGCGCAGGCCTTTCCGCACTTCCAGCCCCGTACGCAAGGAGCATGAGCATGGCAACGCACGACAACAGCAGCAGCAACGCCCTGGCCGAACTGCTGGACGAGCAGGCCCACCTCTCCCTGGATGAACTGGCACGCGCCTGCTGCATGCAGCCCAACTGGGTCACTGAACGGTTGGCGGCCGGCCTGCTGCACGGCGAACACACCGGAGGCGGCTGGTATTTCAGCGCCACCACCGTGGTGCGCGCGCGCCGCCTGGCCCATCTGGAAGCCACTTTCGACGCCGACCCCCAACTCGCCGGGCTCACCGCCGACCTGATCGAAGAAGTGGCGCTGCTGCGCCAGCGCCTGCGGCAGCTGGAGGCGCTACGCGGCCACTGACCCTGGAACCCCGGCAAACGGCTGCGCAGGCGCCGCGGGCCAGTGCACGGTCACCACGCAGCCAGCCCCGGGCTGCGCCGTCGCAGCGATCCGCCCCCCATGGCGCTGCACGATGGCCTGGGCCAGCGCCAAGCCGCCCCCCACGCCGTCGAACTCGCCCTCGCGGTGCAGGCGCTGGAACAAGCCGAACAGCCCCTGCGCGCGCGCGGGGTCAAAGCCAGTGCCATCGTCCTGCACGCGCCAGCACAAGCCACCAGGCTGCAGCTCCACCGTGAGGGCAATGCATGCGCGTGCGCGCCCCTGGGTGAACTTGAAGGCATTGCCCAGCAGCGCGTCCAGCAACTGGCGCAGCAGCGCCGCGTCGGCGTGCAGTAGCACCGGCACGGCAGGCAGTTGCCAGTCCACCACGCGCTGTGGCGCGGCGGCGTGCAGGCGTGCACTGGCTTCACGTGCCAGCGCGGCAAGGTCGATCGGGCCGGGGTTCAGCGGTGCGCGCTGGACACGCGACAGCAGCAGCAGCGCATCAACCATGCCGGCCATGCGGCGCGCCGCCTGCTCCATGGTGACAAGGAACTGTTCGGCCTCGGCGTCTGCCCCGGGCGTGCCCGCGCGCAGCGCCTGCACCGATTCACGCAGCAGCGGCGCGAACGAGGTGATGTGGCGCAGCGGTGCGCGCAGGTCGTGCGAGACGGCGTGCAGCAGCCCGTCGTGCGCCTGGCGCAGCGCATCAAGCTGTGCGCTCAGACGGTCATTCAAGCCGTCTTGGGCTGCTTCACCGGGCGTTGCCATTTGCTTGCGTCCAGGCTGACCTGCTTGCCGCGCGCCACGCTCAGGGCGCCCGGGGGCGTGTTTTTGGTGATGGTGGAGCCGCCGCCCACGGTGCCGCCGGCGCCGATGGTGACGGGCGCCACCAGCACGCAGTTGCTGCCAATGTGCGCGTCGGCCTCGATCACGGTGCGGTGCTTGTTGGCGCCGTCGTAGTTGGCGGTGATGCTGCCGGCGCCGTAGTTCACGCGCTCGCCCACGCTGGCGTCCCCCAGGTAGGCCAGGTGGTTGGCCTTGGCGCCGTCGGCCAGGGTGGAATTCTTCACCTCGACGAAGTTGCCGATGTGCACCTCGCGCCCCAGTTGGGCGCCGGGGCGCAGGCGCGCGAACGGGCCGACCAGTGCCCCCTCGCCGACACGGGCACCGGCCTGCTCACCATCAATGTGCGTGAACGGGTGGATCACCGCGCCCGCGGCAATGCTGGCGTTGCCGATGCAGCAGTAAGCGCCAATGCGCGCGCCCGCGCCGATCTCCACGCGGCCGGTGAAGATGCAGCCCACGTCGATCTCCACGTCCTGCCCGCAGGCCAGTTCGCCGCGCGCGCCGCTGCGTGCATCGTCGCGCAGGTCGAAGCGCGCCGGGTCGGCCAGACGCACGCCCTGCTCCATCAGCGCCTCGGCCTGGCGCCGCTGGTGCGCGCGCTCCAGCGCGGCGAGCTGCGCCGGGCTGTTCACGCCCTCTACCTGCAGCGCGTCGGCGATGCAGTGCGCTGCCACCGGCACACCGTCCTGCACAGCCATGGCGACGATGTCGGTCAGGTAGTACTCGCCCTGGGCGTTGTCGTTGCGCAGCCGCGCCAGCCAAGGCGCAAGCCACCGCGCAGGCACGGCCATGATGCCGCTGTAAATCTCGCTGATGGCGCGCTCGGCCTCGCTGGCGTCCTTGTGCTCGACGATGCGCTGCACCATGCCGTCCGTGCCGCGCACGATGCGGCCGTAGCCCGTGGGGTCGGGCAGGCGCACCGTGAGCAGCGCCAGGCGCTCGCCCGCGCTGGCCTGCACCAGCGCCTGCAGGGTTTCGGGGCGCGTCAACGGCACGTCGCCGGACAGCACGACCACGGTGCCATCGTTGGTCAGCCGGGGCATGGCCTGCTGCACGGCGTGGCCGGTTCCAAGCTGTGGCTCCTGGCGCACGAATTGCAAGTCAAAACCGGCACCAGGCCTTTCCCAGCCTGCGCAAGCAGCTTCCACTTCCATAGCACCATGGCCCGTTACGACGACCACACGGCGCGGCCCCAGCGGTGCGGCCGCAGCCAGCACATGCGCCAAGAGCGGGCGCCCCGCGAGATGCTGCAGAACTTTGGGGCGTCGGCTTTTCATGCGCGTGCCCTTGCCCGCGGCCATGATGATGAGATCCAGTGCGGCTGTGGTCATTGGAAAGCAATCCGGGGAAAGAAAAATGCGGGCCCAGGAGCCCGCACCGGGGAGGCCGTCATTATCCCGCCGCACCACCCCCAGCCTGCACCAGCGGGCATTTGATGCGCATCAGTACTTTTGGTTGATGCAAGTCAGAAAAAAGCGAGACGACAGCCATGCATCAGTAATAACCTCCTGCCAAACTTTCGCCGCGCCGGGCAATGTGGCGGGCCGCGAACGGAGGAAAACAATGACATTCATGCCGTGGACCAGCGAACTGGAGCTGGGCATTGAGGAAATTGACAACCAGCACAAGGAGCTGGTGCGGCTGGCGAACGTCCTGCATGACGAGATCTCCGGCCCCGCACCACAGCGCGAGGCCATTGGCGCCGTGCTGGAAGGCCTGGTGGACTACACGCACAATCACTTCATCGTCGAGGAAGTGCTGTTCCAGCAGCACAACTACCCGGAAACCCCGGCGCACCAGGCACAGCACAACCGCTTTACGGGCACGGCCATGGATTTGCTGATGCGCTTCGAGGACGGCGAGGAGGTCTCGATCGAAGCGCTGGAGTTTCTCAAGGACTGGCTGGTCCACCACATCTGCAAGGTCGATCGCGCCTACTTGCCGTTCTTCCGCGCCGCCTTCGCGCAGCAAGCCCAGGCCACTGCTGCCTGAGCTGCGCGGCCACCCTGCGCCCCTCCTGGCGCTTCTCTTTCAATAGCTGCTAGCGCTTACCCAGAAAGGGCTAGCAGCCATTTTACCCTCAATTAGTCCAGCGTGACGCGGGCGAACTTGCGCTTGCCCACCTGCACCACATAGCTGCCAGCGGGAAGTTTCAGGCCCTTGTCGCTGACCACGGCGCCGTCCACGCGCACACCGCCACCATCGATCAAGCGATTGGCCTCGCTGGTCGAAGGCGCCAGGTTGGCCTGCTTCAGAACCGCGCCAATCCCCAGGGGGGCGCTGGACAGGCTCACGGCTGGAATTTCATCTGGAATGCCACCCTTGCTGCGGTTCTGAAAATCCTGCTCCGCAGCATCCGCCGCCTGTGCATTGTGGAAACGCGTAGTGATCTCCTTGGCCAGCATCACCTTGGCGTCCTTCGGGTTGCGCCCGCCCGCCACTTCGGCTTTCAGCGCAGCGATCTCGGCCAGGCTCTTGAAGGACAGCAGGGTGTACCAGTCCCACATCAGCGTGTCCGAGATGCTCAGCACCTTGGCAAACATGGTGTTCGCGTCCTCGGTGATGCCAATGTAGTTGTTCTTCGACTTGGACATCTTGTGCTCGCCGTCCAACCCCACGAGCAGCGGCATGGTGAGCACACACTGCGGCTCCTGCCCATACTCCTGCTGCAGGTGGCGCCCCATGAGCAGGTTGAACTTCTGGTCCGTGCCGCCCAGCTCCAGGTCGCTCTTCAGCGCCACAGAGTCATAGCCCTGCATCAGCGGGTAGAGGAATTCATGCAGGCTGATGGAGTTGCCCTCGGAAAAGCGCTGGTGGAAATCGTTGCGCTCCATCATGCGCGCCACCGTGTACTTGGCCGACAGCTCAATCATGCCGCGCGCGCCCAGCTGGTCGCACCATTCGCTGTTGTAGCGGATCTCAGTGCGCGCCGGGTCGAGCACCTTGGCGGCCTGGGTGTAGTAGGTCTCGGCGTTGGCCTTGATCTGCTCGGCTGTGAGCGGCGGGCGCGTGCTGTTGCGCCCCGAAGGGTCGCCGATCAGGCTGGTGAAGTCGCCGATCAGGAAAATCACCTGGTGGCCCAGATCCTGCAACTGGCGCATTTTGTTCAGCACCACGGTGTGGCCCAGGTGGATGTCCGGCGCCGTCGGGTCCAGCCCCAGCTTGATGCGCAGCGGCTGGCCCGAGGCCTCTGAGCGCACGAGCTTCTTCAGCCATTCGTCCTGGGGCAGCAGCTCGTCCACCCCGCGCAGGGAAATTTCCAGCGCTTGACGCACCTCATTGCTGGGCGGATTCGTGGGGGCAGCAGATTGATTCATAAGGGTTTCTGGGGATGTCCGGTAAGCGAGCGCCGCTATACTCCGGGCCACATTTTGCAAAAGGCGGATTCTAGTAGGCCCGCCACTTCGGCTCCGTCGAAGGCTTGCATTTCCGGATTGCTCCGCACACTCAGGCACCGCGCCCCACAGCCCGGCGCAGGCTTTGTCTGAACGTGCATCCACGCCCTGGGGAACGACTTTGACCAACGGCTTGACCACCGCCAGTAAGGCTTTGCTCGAACGGATCGCCCGCGCAGCCCAGCAACACCCCCGCCGCATCACCGCCGCTATTGCCACCCTCCTCCTCACCGGGGGCGGCGGCGCATTCGCCGTGGCCTCGCTCGGCCCCGATCCGGCCGACCTGCCGGTCAGCACCGTGCAGTACCCCGTCGCCTCGCTGGCCGAGGGCCAGACCCTGGCTGCGCTGTCCGACAGCATGCCCAGCTACGCGCTGTACCGCTCGGATCTGGTGCGCGCCAGCGACACCGCCGAGTCGCTGCTGCAGCGCATGGGCGTGGCCGACCCCAGCGCGGCCGCCTTCCTGCGCACGGACACCCTGGCGCGCCAGCAGTTGCTGGGCCGCACCAACCGCCAGGTCAAAGCCGAGGCCACCGACGACCACCGCCTGATCCGCCTGACCGCGCGCTGGGCCCATGACGACAGCGGCAACTTCAAGCGCCTGGTGATCGAGCGCGGCGCCAACGGCGCATGGGCTTCGCGCATCGAGACCGCCCCGCTGCAGCTGGGCAGCCGCCTGGCGGGCGGCGTGATCCGCAGCTCGCTGTTCGCAGCCACGGACGAGGCCAACATTCCCGACAGCGTGGCCACGCAGCTGGCCGACATTTTTTCCGGCAGCATCGACTTCCGCCGCGCGCTGCGCAAGGAAGACCGCTTCTCGGTCGTCTACGAAACGCTGGAGGCCGACGGCGAGCCGCTGCGCAGCGGCCGCGTGCTCAGCGCGGAGTTCCGCAACAACGGCAAGACGCACCAAGCCATCTGGTTCCAGGAGTCGCCCAAGGCCAAGGGGGCCTACTACCTGCCCGATGGTCAGAGCATGGCGCGCGCCTATCTCAGCTCGCCCGTGGCGTTCACGCGCATCTCCAGCGGCTTCGCCATGCGCTTTCACCCCATCCAGAAGTCCTGGCGTGCCCACCTGGGCACCGACTTCGCCGCCCCCACGGGCACGCCCGTGCGCTCGGTCGGAGACGGCGTGGTCGAGTTCGCTGGCGTGCAGAACGGCTACGGCAACGTGGTATTCGTCAAGCACGGCAACGGCCACGAAACGGTCTACGCCCACCTCAGCCGCATGGATGTGCGCAAGGGGCAGTCGGTCGCACAGGGCGACACCGTGGGCGCTGTTGGCGCCACGGGCTGGGCCACGGGCCCGCACCTGCACTTTGAGTTCCGCGTGAATGGCCAGCAGCACGACCCGATGACCATCGCTCGCCAGAGCGAGGCGGCTGCGCCGGTGTCTGCCGCCGCGCGCCCCGCGTTCGATCGCCTGGCTGGCATGATGCGCAGCCAGCTCGCCGCCGCCGACACCCTCCAGCAAGCCAGCGCGAACTGATCTGGTCACCGTGGGCGCGCTCTACATCGGCCTGATGTCGGGCACCTCGCTCGACGGCGTGGATGCGGTGCTGGCCGACTTCGCCACGCCCCCTGGGCGCGTCCTCGGCCACGTGGCACGCACTTTCGCGGCGCCGCTGCGCGCCGAACTGCTGGCCCTCAACAGCAGCGGCACCGACGAACTGCACCGGGCCGCCCTGGCCGCCAATGCGCTGGCCGAATGCTATGCCCAGGCGGTGCAGGCCCTGCTGCAGCAAACCGGCGTATCGGCCCAGGCCGTGCGCGCCATCGGCGCCCACGGGCAGACAGTGCGCCACCGCCCTCAGGCGTTTGACGGCACGGGCTACACGCTACAGCTCAACAATCCCGCGCTGCTGGCCGAGCGCACGGGCATCACCACCGTGGCCGACTTCCGCAGCCGCGATGTGGCAGCGGGCGGCCAGGGGGCACCGCTGGTGCCGGCATTCCACTGGGACCTGTTTGGCCAGCCGGGCCGCACGGTCTGTGTGCTCAACGTGGGCGGCATCGCCAACCTGAGCGTACTGGGCGCGGACGGCTCGGTGCTGGGCTTCGACTGCGGCCCCGGCAACGCCTTGATGGACCACTGGTGCCAACAGCACCTGGGCCGTCCCTATGACGACAACGGCGCGTGGGCCGCCAGCGGGCAAGTGCTGCCGGCGCTGCTGCAGGCGCTCCAGGCAGAACCGTTCCTGGCGCTACCGCCGCCCAAGAGCACCGGACGCGACCTGTTCCACCCGCAATGGCTGCAGCAGCGGCTCCACGCCGCACCTGCGGCGAACCCGGCAGATGTGCAAGCGACCTTGGCCGAATTGACCGCTAGCGCTTGTGCAGCAAGCGCTAGAAGCTATGGAAACGAGAGCAAATTGTTGATCGTCTGCGGTGGTGGCGCACACAACGGCCACCTGATGCGGCGCCTGGCAGCGTTGCTACCCGGCTGGGCGGTGGAGTCGTCAGCCCAGCATGGCCTGCCTCCCCTGCAGGTCGAGGCGGCAGCGTTCGCCTGGCTGGCCCAGCGTTGCATGAACGGCCTGGCCGGCAACCTGCCCCGCGTCACCGGCGCAGCGGGTCCGCGCATCCTCGGCGCCATCTATCCCGCCTGAGAAGGCCCATCGGCAGGCCCATCCGGTGCGAGCTGGGCGAAGATGCCTGCCGCTGCCATGGTCATCAGCCCCATGCAGGCAAAGGTGGCGTGGAACGCGGGCAGCGTCTGCCCCGCGGCGCCGCCCCACAGCGCCGTAAAAGCCCCCAGCACCGCCCCGGCTGCGGCCACCCCCATCCCCATGGCCAGCATCTGCACCATCGAAAGCAGGCTGTTGCCGCTGCTGGCCATATCGGGCGCCAGGTCCTTCAGGGTGACCGTGTTCATGGCCGTGAACTGCAGCGAATTCACTGCACCGGACAGTGCCAGTTGCGCCACGCGCAGCGCCCACGGGTGGTCCGGCGACGTGAGCGCGAAGCTGGCCATCACCACCCCCACCGCCAGGGTGTTGCCCACCAATACGCGGCGATAGCCCATACGGTCGATGAGCCACATGGCCAGCGGCTTGGCGCCCATGCCGGCCACGGCCACAGGCAGCATCATCATGCCGGCCTGCAGTGGTGAGTAGCCCATGCTCACCTGCAACAGCAAAGGAACCAGGAACGGCATGCTGCCGCTGCCCAGCCGGGCAAACAGATTGCCCAGCAGCCCGATACGCAGCGACGGCTGCGCGAACAGGTGGGGAGAAAACAGCGGCTGCGGCGCGCGCGCCGCGTGCAGCCAGTAGGCCGCCACGCTGGCAAGGCCAAACACCATGAGCAGCAGCACCGCCGCCTGCCCCATGCCCAGGCCCGATAGGCCATCGAGCCCCAGGGACAGTGCGACCATGCCAAAGGCCAGCAGGCCGTAGCCCGCGGCATCGAAGCGGCCCGCAGGCGGCCCCTGCACTTGCGGCATGAACCGCAGCGTGGCCATGCAACCGGCCAGGCCGACCGGGACGTTGATAAGAAAGATCCAGTGCCAGGACGCCGTCTCCACCAGCCAGCCCCCCAGCGTCGGGCCAATGAGCGGCCCCACCAAGCCGGGAATGGTCACAAAACCCATGGCGTGCAAAAACTGGTCGCGCGGAAACGTGCGCAGCACCACCAAACGCCCCACCGGCAGCAGCAAGGCCCCGCCCAAGCCCTGCAGCACCCGAGCAGCCACCAGCAGGTCAAGGCGCGGGGACAAGGCGCATAAGACCGAGCCGAGCACGAAGGCGCTGATAGCGCCCAGGTAGACGCGGCGCGGCCCAAAGCGATCCGCGATCCACCCCGATGCAGGGATCAGCATGGCCATGGCCAGTGAGTACGCCACCACCACCGACTGCATGCGCAGCGGACTCTCGCCCAGGCTCTGCGCCATGGCAGGCAGCGCAGTATTGACGATGGTCGCGTCCAGCGTCTGCATGAAGAAGCCCACCGCCACCAGCCACAGCAAGGGCATGCGGGATCGCTCGATTCCAGTGGGCATAGGGTTGGCGTGGGCTCAAAAAAAAGCCGCCCTGGTGGGGCGGCACGCTACGGCCAGGGGTGCCGCGAGCAGGACTCAGACCGAGAAACTGGAGCCGCAGCCGCAGGTCGTCTCGGCATTGGGGTTCTTGATGACGAACTGCGCACCCTGCAAGTCTTCCTTGTAGTCGATCTCGGCACCCACGAGGTACTGGTAGCTCATCGCGTCGATCAGCAGGGAGACTCCATTCTTGGTCATAGTGGTGTCGTCGTCGTTGGTGATTTCGTCGAACGTGAAACCGTACTGGAAGCCCGAGCAGCCACCGCCTTGCACGAACACGCGCAGTTTCAGGTCAGGGTTGCCTTCCTCGGCGATCAAATCCGCGACCTTGGCTGCAGCGCTGTCAGTGAAATGGATGGGGGTGGGCATGTCGGTGGTGACGTTTTCGGCGACGGCGCTCATGAATCTCTCCGGTTTTCCAAACTGTCGAAATGCTACTGCAATCCGCTCGGGAATTCAGGCAAGGCCCGCCTTGCCGGCCTTGCCGATGGGGGCTTTGCGCACCCCAAAAGACAAAGCCACCCGAAGGTGGCTTTGCAAATATCGCAGACAACTCGTGCGGATTAGCGCTTCGAGAACTGCTTGGCGCGGCGAGCAGAGTGCAGGCCGACCTTTTTACGCTCGACTTCACGGGCATCGCGCGTCACGAAGCCTGCTGCGCTCAGCGTGGGCTTGAGGGCTGCGTCGTAGTCGATCAGGGCGCGGGTGATGCCGTGGCGGGTGGCACCGGCCTGGCCGGATTCACCGCCGCCGTGCACGTTGACCTGGATGTCGAAGGTTTCGACATGGTTGGTCAGCACGAGCGGCTGCTTGGCGATCATGATGGAGGTTTCACGGCCGAAATACTGCTGAATGTCTTTGCCATTCACAGTGATCTTGCCGGAGCCCTTCTTCAGAAACACACGGGCGACGCTGGACTTGCGACGGCCGGTGCCATTGTTCCATTCACCAATCATCTCAAGACTCCTTAGATTTCCAGCGCCTTGGGCTGCTGTGCGGTGTGGGGATGCTCTGCACCGCCGTACACCTTGAGTTTCTTGATCATGGCGTAGCCGAGGGGGCCCTTGGGCAGCATGCCCTTGACGGCCTTCTCCAGCGCACGGCCGGGATGCTTGGCTTGCAGGTCGCGGAAGTTCGTGGCCGTGATGCCGCCGGGATAGCCGGAGTGACGGTAGTACACCTTGTCCAGGGACTTGGTGCCAGTCACTTTGAGCTTGGAGGCGTTGACGACGACGATGAAGTCACCGGTGTCGACGTGAGGCGTGTAAATGGCTTTGTGCTTGCCGCGCAGACGCAGGGCCACTTCGCTGGCGACCCGGCCGAGCACCTTATCGGTGGCGTCAATCACAAACCACTCATGCACGACCTCAGCGGGCTTTGCGCTGAAAGTAGTCATGGTTTTCTCTTGGTTGAGAGGGAGGGAAGGCCCTTTTCCACGGTCGGCGCTCCTCTTGAGGGAGCCTCTTAGGTGGGTTCAAAGCTTCGCCGCGGGACCCTATGAAAACGCTGCGAAGCCAATCATTATACGAAAAGCCCGACGAATCCTCAAGGGCTCATGCTTTGGCGGCGAGCGTCGGCCTCGTAGCGGCGGCGCGCCTCGACGCACACAGGGTGGCTGGAGAGCGCCGGTTTCTGGCATTCGTTGTGGATGCACATGGGCCGTGTCAGGAAGTTGGCATCCGCGCAGGCCTCCTCGGGGCCACGCGGGGGCGGCGCTGGCTTGACCGTCGGCGCAGGCACCGCCACCGGCTTCTCAGGAGCCGCAGCCGGTGGCGGCGTCGGCACAGGCTCTGCGGGGGCAGGCCGCGCGGCGCGCCGCTGCAACGCTGGGCGCGGAGCCGACGCGGCAACAGCCACGGGCGCCGGCGCAGGGGCCGGCGCTGGCTCGTATTCCTCAATGATCTCCTCGGTAGGCGCAGGCGCTGCAGGAGTGGGTGCCTCTGCGGGCGGTACGGGCGGCTCTGCCACCTGCGTGGCCAGCCCATCCGACGACACGGCGGCCATGGGCCGCAAGCCCCACCAACCGGCCACGGCCAGCGCTAGACCGGCCAAGGCCGCCGCCCCCCAAACCTGCCGCCGGGCCCGGGAGCGCTGCTGCGCGATGCGTGGCGGCGGCGCAGCCACGGTTTCCGCCACAAAAACCGTATCACCATGGCCATCGGACGCTGCGGGCGGTGCTGCGTCTCGGTGCATGGCGCCGAAATCCAGATCGACCGCCGCCTCACCCGCCGGATGCTCCATGAGCCGGGTGGGCAAATCGGCATCGGCCGCAGCCTCCTGCGCCGACTCTGGCGAGGACTCCCAGGCCGAACCCAGCTCGGCTTTCCAATCGAAATGGGCCAGCCCCTCGGGCGGCACCTGCATCTCCATGCGCGCCAGGAAAGCATCGATGCTTTGCGGACGCTTTCCTGGCTGCACCTCCAGCGCCTGGGAAATGGCCGCCACAAAGGCGTCGGAATACTCCACGCCGAACTGGCGCTTCACGGTTCGGGCAACGCGCGCAAAGCGCACCATTCGGTCGCGGATGGCCCGCAGCGTCGCCGGCAGCGGCGTATCGTTGCAGATGCAGCCGTGAACCACCGCTGCCAGGGCGTACAGGTCGCTCCACGGCCCCTGGGGCAGCGGCGCCTCGCCGCTTTCCTGGGTGTATTGCTCAATCGGCGCGTAATTGACCTTGAGAATCGCGGTGAGCTGCGCTGCGGGCGCAGAGATCGCGTGGCGCGCCGCCCCCAGATCGAGCAGCACCGGGGGCCCGGCATCCTGCAAAAAGATGTTGTCGGGCGAGATGTCGCGGTGCAGCGTGTCGTTCTCGTGCAGCACCCGCAGCGCGTCCAGCACGGCCCAGAGCACCTTGCGCAGCCAGGCCTCAGACGGCGGCTTGCGCATGAACGCACGCGCTTGCTTCAAGGTCATGCCCTGGTACAGCGGCATCACCATGTAGGCGGTGTTGTTGGCCTCCCAAAAACGGAACACCTTGACCAGCGAGGGATGGTCGAACTGCGCCAGCAGCCGCGCCTCTTCGACGAACGAGGCCAGCCCGGCCTGAAATGTCTGCAGATCAGCGGAGGCGCGCACCGACAGCTGCAGCCCCTGCACACGCGCGGCCAGTGCCGCAGGCATGTATTCCTTGATGGCGACATGGCGGTGCAGCGAATGGTCGAAGGCCTTGTAGACCATGCCAAACCCCCCCACGCCCAGCAAGGCCAGGATCTCAAACTCCCCCAGGCGCGCGCCCACGGGCAAGGCGTCGACATGGTCGACGCTGACAGCGGGGGCGGCGGCGGCAAAAGGGTCTGTCATCGATAAGGCGGAGGCAAAGGAGCGGAATGCTGCGGTGCGGCACAGATTGTGGCCTACCCAGCGCCGCTACCATAGGGCCATGTTCAGTTATCGCCACGCCTTCCATGCAGGCAACCATGCCGACGTGCTCAAACACACGGTTCTGGTTGCAGTTTTGCAACATTTGATACAAAAGGACGCGGCACTCACCGTGCTGGACACCCACGCGGGCGCAGGGTTGTACCGGCTCGACGGCGACTACGCGCACGCCAGCGGCGAGGCCGCCGAGGGCTTTCTGCGCCTGGCGCAGGCGTCCGCACTGGCGCCTGCGCTGCAGGAGTATGTCGACCTGGTACGTTCGTTCAATGCCTCTGCGGCCAGCACGAAGATTTACCCCGGCTCCCCTTTCATTGCCCAGCGCCTGCTGCGCGCGCATGACCGGCTCAAGCTGTTCGAGCTGCACCCGACGGACCACCGCCTGCTCGCGGGCAACGTGGCGCAGCTCGAGGCCGGGCGCCAAGTGGCCATCCTGCTTGAGGACGGCTTCGAGGGCCTGAAGAAATTTTTGCCGCCACCCGCCCGCAGGGCTTTGGTGCTGTGCGATCCCAGCTATGAAATCAAGAGCGACTATGGCCGCGTGGTGGACATGGTGGACGACGCGCTGCGGCGCTTTGCCACCGGCACCTATGCCGTCTGGTACCCGATCATCGCGCGCCAGGAAGCCCATGACCTGCCACGCCGCCTCAAGCAGTTGGCCACCAAAGCCGGCAAGGGCTGGCTCCACGCTACGCTGACGGTCAAGTCCAGCAAGATCACGCCACTGTCGGAAAAGCGCCCCGGTCTGCCCGCCAGCGGCATGTTCCTCATCAACCCGCCCTACACCCTGCACGGTGCGCTGAAGGAAGCCCTGCCGCAGATGCAGCAACTGCTGGCGCAGGATCGCCACGCAGCCCACAGCCTCGAAGCCGCAGGCTAATCCCCATCCGCCTCGGCACCTTCCTCGGGCTCGGGCGGCGGGCCGTCCTGGCACAGGTCGGCGGCGTCGTCCATGGTGGCAAGCGATACCTGCTTGATACCCAGCCCCTTGCTGCCCAGCTTTTCAGCGGCGGCCATGCTCAGGTCGATCACGCGCCCAGGATGAAAGGGACCGCGGTCGTTGATGCGCACTTCCACGGCGCGCCCCGTGAGCAGGCTGCGCACACACACGCGGGTGCCGAACGGCAAAGTGCGGTGCGCCGCCGTCAAGGCGCGCATGTCAAAGCGCTCGCCGCTGGCCGTGCGCCGGCGGTGAAAGCGCGCTCCGTACCACGATGCACCGCCGCGCTCCGTTTCGCGCAGCTCGTAGGGGTTGCCGGCAGG
This sequence comes from Paenacidovorax caeni, assembly GCF_001298675.1. GTDB lineage: Bacteria > Pseudomonadota > Gammaproteobacteria > Burkholderiales > Burkholderiaceae_C > Paenacidovorax > Paenacidovorax caeni. The sequence continues at coordinate 13,004 of NZ_CYIG01000027.1, read as the reverse complement.
CAGCTCGGGCGCCTCCTCTTCATCAGGCGACACGGCGCCGGGCGGATCGAGCAGCATGGCCTCGCCGGGCACTGTCAGGACGAAGGGGGCAAAATCCTCGCTTTTGGGGTTAAGCCCCTCGCTGGCCCAGGCGCCGCCCGCAGCCATAGCGCCCCAGAGCAACCACGCCAGCGCCGTGGCGCGCACGCCCCAGCGCCAACGGGCGCGCCGCACCTCAGCGGCGGCAGCGCGCGGCCACGTTGTCTTCAAACCGCCGCAGATCATTCAGTTCACCCACCGACAGATCCGTGCGCGCCTTCTTGGCCGCCAGGATGCGGTACGACTCCGCGCACTGGGCGGATTGCTCAGCCGTCAGCTGGCGCCCGATTTCCGCCTCCTGGCGGCTGGCCAGCATATCGGCGCGGCGCTCCTTGTACTGCACATCGGCCTGCCGGCGCGCATCGCGCCGGTCGTCGTACTTGGCACGGCGCGCATCGTTGCGCTGGTCGTAGTAGCGCAGGCGAGCGTCCTGCTCTTCTTCCTCGCAGTCACGGCGGTACTCGCGCCGCATGCCCTCGACGACCTCGTGCGATGACGGCAGGGTGCGGGCACGCAAGGCGTTGTACAGGTCACGGCAGCGCCCGCCCATGAACTGCACGTAGGGCGGCTCTTCTGGCGGCGGGGTATAGCCGCGCCCGTAGTACTGGGCGGCTGCAGGCGCAGCGGCAAAGACACCCGACAGGGGCAAGGCAAGCAAGGCGACGATCCGTACGGCTTTCATGGCGGCAACACGGCAATGCGAAAAAGGACGCGCGATATTACCCAATCAGCCCCAGACGCTGGCACAGGGCCTGGGTGGTCGCACTCTGGTTCATGGTGTAGAAGTGCAGGCCCGGCGCGCCCGCGCGGCGCAGTTGCTCGCACAGCTGCGCCACCACGTCCATGCCGAAGGCACGGATGCTGGCCGTGTCGTCACCAAAGCCCTGCAGGCGCAGGCGAATCCAGCGCGGGATTTCGGCGCCACAGGCGTCGGAAAAGCGCATCAACTGGGTCGATCCCATGATGGGCATGATGCCCGGCACCACGGGCACATCCAGGCCCAGGCGGCGCACGTCGTCCACAAAGCGGCTGTAGGCGTCGGCGTTGAAGAAATACTGGGTGATGGCCGAATCGGCACCGGCGCGCACCTTGGCAGCAAAGGCCTGCAGATCGGCCTCGGGCGAGCGCGCCTGGGGGTGTACCTCGGGATAGGCCGCCACCTCGATGTGAAAGTCGCGCCCGGTTTCCGCACGGATGAAAGCCACCAGGTCGCTGGCGTAATGGAACTCGCCGCCTATGCCATAGCCGCTGGGCAGGTCACCGCGCAGCGCCACCAGGCGCTTGACGCCCATCGCCTTGAGCTCGGCCAGTTGCGCACGCACGCCAGCGCGCGTGGCGCCAATGCACGAGAAGTGCGATGCGGCATCCATGCCCTCGCCCAGGATGGCGCACACCGTGGCAAACGTGCCTTCTTGCGTGGAGCCGCCCGCGCCGTAGGTGACGGAGCAGAACTGCGGACGCAGCGCATACAGCTGCTGGCGCACCGCGCGCAGCTTTTCCGCGCCCTCGGGCGTCTTGGGCGGGAAGAACTCAAAACTGATGGGCAGGCTCATGCGGCCCTCCTGGCGTAAATAAAGAACTCGCGGTTGCCGTCGCCGCCTTCGATGGCGCTGTCGTACCAGCCCAGCACCTGCAGGCCCAGTTGTGCGCAGCAGTCGCGCAAGCGCTGCTCGACCAGTGGGAACAGCGCCGCATCGCGCACGATGCCCCCCTTGCCCACCTGGCCCGGCTGCAGCTCGAACTGCGGCTTGACCAGCATGAGCAACGCGCCCTGCGGCGCCAGCAGCGGCACCAGCGCGGGCAGCACCAGCGTGAGGGAGATGAAAGACAGGTCGCCCGTGACCAGCTCGAACGCAGCGGGAATGGCCACGTCCTCGCGCCCGGCCATGCGCTGGCGCACCGTGGCCACCTTGCCGGTGGCACGGGCCTGGGCCTTGGCGGCGCGCTCGGCCTTGAAGGCCTCGACCTCCTGCTCCTTGGCGTCGTCGCTGTCGTCGTAGTCTTCATCGACCAGGCCGCCGTTGCGCATCCAGGCATAGGGCGCCACCGGCTGGGTGTCGTTGTCCTCGGGCTCGGCCTCGATGCGCTCGCACAGCGCCTCCTCGCAGGCGTCCCGCAAGGCCTCGGGCGTCATGTGGCGGGCATTCAGCCCTTCCACGCCGATCACACGCACGTCGGCACGCAGGCGCTCGTGCAGCTGGCCCTGGCCCACGTCCACGCCCACCACCTGGGCGGCGCCGTGCTGCAGCAGGCAGTCGGTGAAGCCTCCCGTGCTCTGGCCCACGTCCAGGCAGTGCAGGCCGTCCACGCGCACGCCGGCCGCCGCCAGCGCACCTTCAAGCTTCAGGCCGCCGCGCGAGAGGTACTTGGCCTCGGCGGCGTCGAGCAGTTGCACCTCGGCCCCGGCCGGGATGTCGTCGCCGTTCTTGGCCACGGCATTCCACGGCAGGGTAGGCGCCAGGCGCCATTGCACGCCAGCGGCAATCAGGCGCTGGGCCTGCGAGCGGGTGGCGGCATGGCCGCCTTCCACCAGAAAAACATCGGCGCGCATGGCGCTGTCCTCTCATGTTTCGATAGCTGGCCGCGCTTGCCCAGAGCCACATTCAGGCACTTTTTATCCTGAAAATGGCTGCAGGCAAGCGCTGGCAGCTATGGTTTTTGATGCTCAGTAGCGGTAGGTGTCGGCCTTGTAGGGGCCTTCCTTCTTCACGCCGATGTAGGCGGCCTGCGCGTCGGTCAGCTCGGTGAGCTGGGCGCCGACCTTCTTCAGGTGCAGGCGTGCCACCTTCTCGTCGAGGATCTTGGGCAGCACGTACACCTTGCCGGGCTGGTAGGCGTCGGGCTTGGTGAACAGCTCGATCTGCGCGATCGTCTGGTTGGCAAACGACGACGACATCACGAAGCTCGGGTGGCCGGTGGCGCAGCCCAGGTTCACCAGGCGGCCCTTGGCCAGCAGGGTGATGCGCTTGCCGTCCGGGAAGATGACGTGATCGACCTGGGGCTTGACCTCTTCCCACTGGTACTTCTCGATCGACGCCACGTCGATCTCGTTGTCGAAGTGGCCGATGTTGCAGACGATGGATTCGTTCTTCATCGCCACCATGTGCTCGTGGCGGATCACGTCCTTGTTGCCGGTGGTGGTCACGAAGATGTCGGCCTTGTCGGCGGCGTACTCCATGGTCACCACCTTGTAGCCTTCCATGGCCGCCTGCAGGGCGTTGATGGGGTCGATCTCGGTCACCCACACCTGGGCGCGCAGCGCGGCCAGGGCCTGGGCGCAGCCTTTGCCCACGTCGCCGTAGCCAGCCACCACGGCCACCTTGCCGGCGATCATCACGTCGGTGGCGCGCTTGATGCCGTCCACCAGCGACTCGCGGCAGCCGTACAGGTTGTCAAACTTGCTCTTGGTCACCGAGTCGTTCACGTTGATGGCGCGGAACAGCAGCGTGCCGTTGGCCGACATCTCGTTCAGGCGGTGCACGCCGGTCGTCGTTTCCTCGGTCACGCCGATGATCTCGGCGCTCATGCGCGTGTACCAGGTGGCGTCCTGCGCCAGCTTGGCCTTGATGGCGGCGAACAGGATGCGCTCCTCCTCGCTGCCCGGGTTGGCCAGCACGCTCGCGTCCTTCTCGGCGCGCTGGCCCAGGTGCATGAGCAGCGTGGCGTCGCCGCCGTCGTCCAGAATCATGTTCGGGCCCTTGTTGCCGAACTCGAAGATGCGGTGCGTGTAGTCCCAGTAGTCCTGCAGCGACTCGCCCTTGATGGCGAACACCGGCGTGCCGCCGGCGGCGATGGCCGCCGCCGCATGGTCCTGCGTGGAGAAGATGTTGCACGAGGCCCAGCGCACGTCGGCACCCAGGGCCTTGAGCGTCTCGATCAGCACCGCGGTCTGGATGGTCATGTGCAGCGAGCCGGTGATGCGCGCGCCTTTGAGCGGCTGGCTGGCGGCGAATTCCTCGCGGATGGCCATCAGACCGGGCATTTCGGTCTCGGCAATGGCGATTTCCTTGCGGCCCCAGGCAGCAAGGGAGATGTCGGCGATGGCGGAATCGGCGGGGGTTGCAGCACTCATGGTGTCGTCCTTCATGAAAGTAGGAAAAACCACGCGCCTTGGCAGGGGAAAAGGGGGCTCACCGCACAAGACCAGCGTGGGCGAGCGTCGTTGCAGAAGTAGGATTCCGAGCCTCGCGCCCCGCCGTGCTGGGGGCGCTGCAACGCTCCTCGGAAAGCGGGGGATTATACCGACCTCCCCCAACGGCATGGGGCGACGCCAACGCGCCGCACCCGGCCCCGGCGCACCAAAATTCACCTGAAAATCGCCCCTAAGCCTTTACCAGAAAGCGCCAAGAGCTATCAATAAAGTAGCGCCTCGCCATACCCCGTGCGGCAAGTGGCCGCCCCTGTATCATCCGGCCCCATGTCTGCCCTGCGAACCTTCACCGCCTTGCGCCTTTGGGTGCTGGCGTGGTTCATGGCGTCGTGCGGCGTGGCCATTGCCGCGCCGTGGGTCAACCCACAGGGCCTGCAAACCATCTGCTCCGGCGCAGGCACCCTGAAGCTCGTCACCACCACGAACGACGGCACACCGGAGCTGGCCCCTACGGGCATGGACTGCCCTCTGTGCGCCACACCGGGCGCGCCGCCGCCCGCCCCGGCGCTGGGCCTGCCCGCCCCCGCGCCGCTGGCGCATGCGCTGCAGTCCATTCCAGCAGCCCGCATCGCCGCTGCCACAGCGGCGCCCCTGCCCGCCCGCGGCCCCCCGTCACTGCGCGCCTGACAGCGACAGGCACGCGCGCATGCGCGCTTGCCGTCCCGCCGCGCCCGCGCGCGGCTGTCCGTGGACCGCACCCGCCTCCCCTGCGAGGCAGGCCGGCTCCGCCTGTTTTGCTTGCCGCCATGGGCCGCCCGTGCAGTACCGCAGGCCCATGGCGCCACACGCGCTTTCGTGGATTCGCCATGTCTTTTGCTTACCCAGGCCGCGCCGTGCGCGCCCTCCCCCTTTTCTCGCTCGCCTGCGCACTGCTGCCCAGCCACCACGCCCTGGCCCAAACGCCGCCCATTGACACCACCCCGTCCCTGCAGACCGTGAACGTGGTGGACGCAGCCTCCACGCCCAACGGCAAACTCCAGCTCGACACCCCGGTGGAAACCGGCAGCCGCCTGGGCTTGACGGCGCGCGAAACGCCGGCCTCCGTCACCGTGGTGGACCGCGCCACCATTGACGCCCGAGGGGCGCAGGACACGCAGGAAATCCTGCGCGCCATCCCCGGCGTGACGGCGCACAACGCCCCGGGCTCGATGGCGGCCAGCTACCGGGGCTTCACCGGCAACGCGGTCACACAGCTCTACAACGGCATCACCGTGCATTACGGCAGCGCCACCCGCGCGGTGGACAGCTGGATTTACGACCGCGTCGAAGCCATTGGCGGAGCCTCCAGCTTTCTGTACGGCTCCGGCGCCGTGGGGGGCTCGCTGAACTACATCACCAAAACGGCCGAGCGCAGCGACTTCACGGAGGCACAACTGCGCCTGGGCTCGTACGACCTCAAGGAGGCTTCGGTCGGTCTGAACCGCCGGCTGGCGGGCACACCCGGTGGCAACGGCCCAGCGCATTTCGCACGCCTGGACCTGAACCACCGCGACGCTGGCAGCTGGACACAGGGAACGCACACGCGGTCAACGCAGTTGGCGACCTCGCTGCTGTCCGACCTGGGCGGGGGCATCACCCACCTGCTGGCTTACGAGTACCAAACGGACCATGTGGATCGCCCCTACTGGGGCACGCCGGTGCTCAACCCCGCCGGGGGGGCGCAACGCATCGACGAAGGCACGCGCTTCCAGAACTACAACAGCGCCGACGGCCTGTACGCACAACGCGTGCAGTGGCTGCGCTCGGTGGCGCAGTGGCGTGTGTCCGACGCACTGCAGCTGCGCAACACCTTTTACGTGTACGACGCCCTGCGCGACTACCGCAACGTAGAGACCTACCGCTTCAACGCCAGCAATACCGCTGTGGCACGCAGCGGCGTTCTCCTGCAGCGGCACGACCAGGACGTGGTGGGCGACCGCATCGAAGGCACCTACCGCGGCACCCTGGCGGGGCACGCCAGCGACTGGGCCTTTGGCCTGGACGTGAGCGTGAACCGGCAAACGCGCTTTCCCAACAGCCTAGGCCTGACGGTCAGCACCGTGGACCCGTACCACTTCACCACCGAGAACTTCTTCGACATCCCGGGCATGGCCCCAGGCTTTCGCGCGGACCGCGACAACAAGACCACCACGACCGCCCTGTACCTGGAGAACCGCACGCGCGTGGCTCCCACGGTGAGCCTGGTGACAGCGCTGCGGCACGAGCGCATCACGCTCGACCTGGTCAACCGCCGCGAAGTCACCACGGCCAACCCGGCCAGCTTCAGCCGCAGCTACCAGCCCACCACCGGCCGCATCGGCGTGGTGTGGGACTTTGCGCCCGACGCCAACCTGTACGCCCAGGCGGCCACAGCGGCGGACCCACCGTCGGGCTCGCTCTCTACCGCCACCTTCGGCGATGTGCGCACCAACAGCGAACTGACCACCGGCCGCCAGCTGGAGGTGGGCAGCAAGCTGGACTTCTGGAACGGCAAGGGCTCGGCCACGGTGGCGGTGTTCGACATCCGGCGGCGCAACATTGCCTCGCAAGACCCGAACACCCCCGGCGTCACCCAGCTGGTGGGTGAGCAGTCCTCGCGCGGCGTGGAGCTGGCCATCGGCCTGCGCCCCAGCGCGCGCTGGCAGGTCCAGGGCAACCTGATGCACACCCGCGCACGCTATGAAAACTTCATGCAGGGTGGCGTCTCGCTGGCTGGCATGGTGCCCACGCTCACCCCGCAAACCGTGGCCAACCTGTGGCTGTCGTACGGCATCACCCATGCCGTTACGGCCAGCGCCGGCGTGCGCCACGTGGGCAAGACCTACGCCGACGCCGCCAACACCCAGTACTGGCCTGCATACACCCTGCTCGACCTGGGCCTGGCGTGGAAGATCACGCCCGGCACCACGCTCACCGGCCGCATACGCAACGCCACCGACCGCATCTACGGTGCCGAGGCACGCGCCGGCCAGGTCTACCTGGGTGCGCCGCGCACTTTGGACGTGACGCTGCACACCGCGTTTTGAACGTGAAACACCCCCTGAGTCGCTTTAAACCGTCCCCCTCTCTCACGCTTCGCGTGGGAAGGGAACGCGGCCCTCGCTGCGGTGCAGCCCTTGCTCGGCTGGCCGCGCAAGGGCTGCGCCGGGTTCATGGGCCGCAGATGGCGCGTAGCGCCCTGGAGAACTGACATGCCCCACGCTAAACGCTGGATCTTTCTCGCGCACCGCTGGCTGGGCGTGCTGCTGAGCGCGTTCTTCGCCATGTGGTTCATCTCCGGTGTGGTGATGATGTACGTGGGCTACCCGAAGCTCACGCCCGCAGAGCGCCTGCGCCACCTGCCGCCGCTGTCCGCCACCGGCCTGTTGGAGCCCGCACAGGCGCTGCACGCCGCCGGGCTCACCGGCCCGCTGCAGACGCTGCGCCTGGCGGCGGCCAGCGGCGGGCGGGCGGTGTACCTTGCCACTCCCGTGCCTGCGCAAGGCCCGGCCCGCACGGTGGTGGTCGACGCCGCCACCGGCACGCGGCTGGCGCACGCCGACGCCGCACACGCCCAGGCCTCGGCCCTGGCATTCCAGGCGCAGCTGCCACCCGGCTCGGCCGCGCTGGCGGCGCCACAGTACCTGGGCGAGATCGGCGAGGACGCCTTCACCCACTCGCGCGCATTGGACACGCACCGCCCGCTGCACATGCTGCAACTGCACGACGCGGCGGCCACCGTGCTTTACGTCTCCAGCCAGACCGGCGAGGTGGTGCGCGACGCGCCACGCCACGAGCGCGCCTGGAACTACCTGGGCGCCTGGCTCCACTGGCTCTACCCCTTGCGCGGCGGCGCGCTAGGCACCTACTGGACCGGCATCGTCGACGGTCTGAGCCTGCTGGGCATCGCCCTGGCCCTCACCGGCACCACGGTGGGCCTGTGGCGCTGGCGCTTCGCGGGGCGCTACAAAAGCGGCGCGCGCACACCCTACCCCGGCGCGGTGATGCGCTGGCACCACGTGGCCGGATTGCTGTTCGGTCTGAGCACCTGCGCCTGGATCTTCAGCGGCCTGATGTCCATGAACCCCTGGAAAATCTTCGACAGCGGCGCCCCCGCGCTGCGCACCGCAGCCCTGCACGGCGGCCCCCTGCAACTGGCCGACAGCGCCGCGCGCGTACAGGCGCTCCTGCAGACAGCAGGCCCCGGCGTGCGCGAGCTGCGCTGGACGCGTACCCTGGGCGACACCGTGGTACAGGCCCATGGCGCCAGCGGCCCGCCCCTGCTGCTGGACGCTGCCACCGCCCGCCCCACCACCGTGGACGCGGCACGCCTGCGAGCCCAGGCCGCCCGCCTGGTGGACGCGCCGCTGGCGCGGCTGGAGACGCTGCAGGCGTATGACCTGTACTACTACGACCGCGCCGAGCACACCATGACCAGCGCAGGGGGAAAACCCCTGCCCGTGCTACGCGCCGTGTTCGAAGACGCCCATGGCACCTGGGTGCACATCGACCCCGCCACCGGCGCGGTGCTAGGCCGCCTCGACAGCCACCGCCGCGCCAGCCGCTGGCTGTTCGGCATGCTGCACAGCTGGGACTGGCTGCCGCTGCTACAGCACCGCCCGGCATGGGACGCCCTGCTGATCGCCCTGAGCCTGGGCGGCACGGCGCTGAGCCTGACCGGCGTGGTGGTCGGCTGGCGGCGCCTGGCGCGCAAGCTGCACGCGGCCAGCGGGGATAATCGTGGGCTTTGCCCTACTGTGCGCGGCCACCCGCGCCGCGCCCCGGAGCCCCTGCCGTGTCCTTCCTCGACGAAACCCGCCGCCGCCGCACCTTCGCCATCATCTCCCACCCCGACGCGGGCAAGACCACGCTGACGGAAAAGCTGCTGCTGTTCTCGGGCGCGATCCAGATTGCCGGCGCCGTCAAGGGCCGCAAGGCATCGCGCCACGCCACGTCCGATTGGATGGAAATCGAAAAGCAGCGCGGCATCTCGGTGGCCAGCTCGGTGATGCAGATGCAGTACCGCGACCACGTCATCAACCTGCTCGACACGCCCGGCCACAAAGACTTCTCCGAGGACACCTACCGCGTGCTCACCGCCGTGGACTCGGCGCTGATGGTGATTGACGCTGCCAACGGCGTGGAAGCGCAGACGCGCCGCCTGATCGAAGTCTGCCGCCAGCGCGACACGCCCATCATCACCTTCGTCAACAAGATGGACCGCGAGGTGCGCGACCCGCTGGACATCCTCGACGAAGTCGAACGCGAACTGGGCATGCCCTGCTGCCCCATCACCTGGCCCGTGGGCCAGGGCAAATCGTTTGGCGGCATCATCGACCTGCGCACGCAGAGCATGACAGTGTTCCAGCCCGGCAGCGAGAAGCGCCCGGAAGACTTCGAGGTCATTCCACTGACAGAAAAGGACAAGCTGCGCGCGCGCTTTGGCCAGGCGTTCGACGATGCCCTGGACAGCATGGAGCTGGCCGTGGGCGCCTCCACGGAATGGAGCCACGCGCAGTTCCTGGCCGCCAAGCTCACACCGGTGTTCTTCGGCTCGGGGGTGAACAACTTCGGCGTGCAGGAGGTGCTCAACGCCGTCGTCGACATGTCGCCCCCCCCGGGCACGCGCATCGCCTACACCGAGGTCAACCGCCAGCGCGAGGAGAGAACCATCCACCCCGAAGACAAAGGCTTCTCCGGCGTGGTGTTCAAGGTGCAGGCCAACATGGATGCCAACCACCGTGACCGCATCGCCTTTGTGCGTGTGGCCAGCGGCAAGTACACCCCCGGCATGAAGATGAAGGTGCAGCGCACCGGCAAAGAGCTGCGCCCCACTTCCGTGGTGACTTTTATGAGCCAGCGCCGCGAGGCCGTGGATGAAGCTTACGCAGGCGACATCATCGGCTTCACCATCCACGGGGGCGTGCAGCTGGGCGACTCCATCACCGACGGGCCAGCGCTGCAGTTCACCGGCCTGCCCTTCTTCGCCCCCGAGCTGTTCATGACCGTGGTGCTGAAGAACCCGCTGCGCTCGAAACAGCTGCAGCAGGGCCTGATGGAGCTGGGCGAGGAAGGCGCCATTCAGGTCTTCAAGCCCGACGCCGGCGGCAACATGCTGCTGGGCGCCGTGGGCCAGCTGCAGTTCGAAGTGGTGCAGCACCGCCTGAAAACCGAGTACGACTGCGACATCCGCCTCGAAGGCTGCCAGTACACCGGCGCGCGCTGGATCACCGCCGACACGCCGGCCGAGCTGCGCGAGTTCGAGAATGCCTACCCACTGCGCATGGCGCACGACGCCGCCAACACCCTGGCCTACCTGTGCACCAGCCCGTATGACGTGCGGTTGGCGCAAGAGCGCTTTCCGAAGATCCATTTCCACCCACTGCGCGAGCATGCGGGCCTGTCGCTAAGCAGCAGCTGACCATGCAGCCCCTGGCCCTTTGGCAGCCACCACACCTGCGCGGCGTGTTCACCGATATCGACGACACGCTGACCACCGACGGGGCCATCACCGCCGACGCGCTGCAGGCACTGGGCGCGCTGAAAGCGGCGGGCCTGCATGTGATCCCCATCACCGGTCGCCCCGTGGGCTGGAGCGAGCCCTTTGCCCAGGTCTGGCCAGTGGATGCGATCGTCGCCGAAAACGGCGCAGTGGCGCTGCTGCCACCGGCACGGGATGAAGGAAAAAATGCTCTCCAGCCCTTGCCAGAAAAGCGCGAGCAGCTATCAAAACTGCATCTACAGGACGCTGCCACGCGCGCAGCCAACTACGCACGCATGCAGCAGGTACTGGCCCATATCGAGGCCACCGTACCCGGCGCGCAGCGCGCTGCCGACTCGGCAGGGCGTGAGTGCGACATCGCCATCGACCACAGCGAGTTCACGCAGCTGCCGCAGGAGCGCATCGACCAGTGTGTGGCGCTGATGCGCGCCGCCGGCATGAACGCCACCGTCAGCAGCATCCACATCAACGGCTGGTACGGCACGCACGACAAGCTCGAAGGAGCACGCTGGATCGTGCGCCAGCGGCTGGGACGCGATCTGGACGCCGAGCTGAACGACTGGGTCTACATCGGTGACTCGACCAACGACCAGCGCATGTTCCAGCACTTCCCGCACAGCGTCGGCGTGGCCAACATCGCGCGCTTCGTGCCGCAACTGCAACACCTGCCGCGCTACGTCACGCAGCGCGAGCGCGGCGCGGGCTTCGCCGAAATGGCGCGCCTCTTGCTCAACGTCAAGCACAACTGACAAGCCGGGGTATCGCGCAGACTTCGTGGCCTGCACGCTACGTCAGAGCGCCGGCATGTCCCCTAGAATGACCTTTTCAAAAAAAGGGTTTGACCATGGCAAAGCGTATCCCTGCAGTTCTTGTGCTGGCGTTGACGGCCTGCCTGGCATGGCAGCCAGCCGCGATGGCCCAGTCCAGCCGGAACAAGGTGGATATCGAGACACGCTTCAAGGAGGCCATGGCCGACCCCAAAGTGGCCGACGAGCTGTACAAGGTGGGCCGCAAGGTGGCGGCGGTGTGCGCCAACTGCCACGGCGACGGCGGCAACAGCACCAAGCCTTCGGTGCCCAACCTGGCCGGCCAAAACCCTGCCTACCTGCTGGAGCAGGTGCGCCAGTTCGCCGACGGACGCCGCCGTTACGAGTTCATGGAAGGCATGATCCGTGCGATGAACAGCGACGAGAAAATCGGCATGGTGCTGTTCTACTCGGCCCAGGACGTCGTGCACAAGCCCACCGCGGACAAAGCCCTGGCAGCCAAAGGCCAGGACATCTTCAGCAAGAACTGCTTCCGCTGCCACGGCGACATGGGTCGCGGCAACGACCAAATCGCCCGCATCGCCGGCCAGCAGACCGAGTACCTGCGCTCCACCCTCAAGCGCTACCGCGACGGCCCCAACACCCGCGCCAACTCGATCATGACGCCCAACACCAAGCTGCTCAGCGACAACGACATCGAGGCACTGGTGGCCTTTGTGTCCTCCATGCCCTGACGAGCGTACGCCATGGTGCTGGCCCTGGCGCCAGCCACCAGGGCACCGAGGGCGCGTCTCCGTGTACGCCCTCGAAATTCAGGGTGAAATAGGGCTTCAGCGCTTATCAGCCAAGCGCCAGCAGCTATTTATTCAGGAGCATTCTCCGCCGGGAATGCCGCCAGATCGGCATCGCACCCCAGCCCGGCACCAATCCAGCGCCGCGCCAGCGCACGCCACAGGGCCCGCCCCACACGCTGGTCTGGCGGATCGGCCAGCACGCCGCAGCGGTAGCACTGCGCTGCCTCGCTCCAGCGCAGCGCCACGCACGCGCCAGTGCGGCGGCGCGACACCAGCATGCCCAGCGGACAGGGCTCGGCCAGACAGCACAGGCCACAGCCATTGCACGGCGCGCCGTACGCAGGCTTGGGCGGCGCTGCGGAATGGATGTGGATGATGCGCGCGGTCATAAGCACGTTAGACGCTCCAGCGCACCGGAGCGATCAACGCCCAGGCCGGCTGCGGCTGTGGGCGGCAGGTTCTCATAAGCTACAGAGTCTCCAAGTATCCCAGCCACAGCCCCAACCCGGCACCCTCGACAGTCCGGACCTTTCCCCTCGCCAGCACGTTGCCTGCGGTTCCCCGCGTAAACCCAGCCATTCTTGAACCCCGCACGATGGGATTACGCAACAGTCGAACCACTAGGGAAGGTCTGCAAAACCCCTGGTCATTCCGACTGGCGCAGAGCCTGATGAGGACCGACGATCACGGACATGGATCAGATCACGCTTGGCCTTGACCCCCTGCCCAAGAAAACCCGCAAAGAGGTCTTCCTT
>NZ_CYIG01000026.1 GCF_001298675.1 Paenacidovorax caeni | reverse complement strand
GCTCAAGACCAAGACGGTGGGGGCCCGCGCCACGCCCGAAGGCATCGAGGTGACGTTTGCGCCGGCAGAGGAGGGTGGCACCGCCCCCGCACCGCAGGTGTACGACCTGGTGCTGCAAGCCGTGGGCCGCACGCCCAACGGCAAGAAGATTGCCGCAGAAAAGGCGGGCGTGGCCGTCACAGACCGTGGGTTCATCAACGTCGACATCCAGATGCGTACCAACGTGCCGCACATCTTCGCCATCGGCGACATCGTGGGCCAGCCCATGCTGGCGCACAAGGCGGTGCACGAGGCGCATGTGGCGGCAGAAGTTATCGCCGGTGAATTGCAGGGCAACAAGGAACTGGCCAGCGCCGCCTTCAACGCCCGCGTGATCCCCAGCGTGGCCTACACCGACCCCGAAGTGGCCTGGGTGGGCCTGACCGAAGACCAGGCCAAGGCCCAGGGCATCAAGGTCAAGAAGGGCCTGTTCCCGTGGACGGCCTCCGGCCGCGCCATTGCCAATGGCCGCGACGAGGGCGTCACCAAGCTGCTGTTCGACGATTCCCCCGAGGCCCACGGCCACGGCAAGATCCTGGGCGGGGGCATCGTTGGCACGCATGCCGGCGACATGATTGGTGAGATTGCGCTGGCGATTGAGATGGGCGCCGACGCCGTGGACATCGGCAAGACCATCCACCCGCACCCCACGCTGGGCGAAAGCATCGGCATGGCAGCGGAGGTGGCGCACGGCAGCTGCACAGACGTCCCACCGGCTCGGAAGTAAGCGCACTTTCTGCGAAAGTGCGGATAAGCAAAAAGGCAACCCGAAGGTTGCCTTTTTTATTTCTGAAATTGATAGCTTTGGGGGTTTGCTGGATAAGCAGCCGGGATATCGGCAAGACTATCCACCCCCATCTGCGACGAAAGATGCCCGCGCGCAGCCTTCACGCTCAGGCCTGCTCAAAGCGCACGGTGTAGCCTTGTCCTGTGGCAATCACTTCCAGCAGGCGGTCGATGTTGGGGTGCGCGCCAGGGCGGTTTTTGGCGTCTTCGGTGTGCTCGGCAAAAATTTCCAGCCCTTCCTTGGCGGCCTCGACGTTGATGGCGCCGTGCTTGGTGGCCAGCGCGTTGTAGACGGCCACCGAACCCGCCTTGCCAGGTTGGTTCGGGATGGTAGCCACTTCGTTGCCGTTGGCATCCACGAGGTGCAATGCTTTCAGGTGGGTGATGGAGGGCAGGGTTTTGAGGTTGTCCGCAAAAGACATGGGGTGATTCCAATCTAGATGCATGGCGGGCCGGCTGGCGGCCTGCTGGTGCTCGGGTTCTGGGGGAGGAGGGCGCCGCGCGCTTTTTCGCTTTACGTTCTAGGCTTTTAAACCCTCAAGGTTACCCGCTCTGTGGGCGGTGCCACAGCGCGGCGCGCCACCTTGGGACAGTGCGCTGCGATGGTGATGGCAGGCATGTTATCTGGGGACGCTGCGGCCCCTGATTTGATGGCGTACAGCCCCTTTTTGATAGGCATTGGAGACCATTTTGCGGATTGTCGGCATTGGCGTTAGGGTGAGCTCAAAACCCTGAGGTCTCCCGTGCCAGCGCCAGTGCATAGTTGTCGGTCATGCCGCCGATGAAGTCGAGCACTTCCAGAAAGGCGTGGTACTTGCTGCCGCCCGTGCGCGGCGGCTTGTCCAGCAGCCGCAGCACCCGTTTTTGCCGTTCGCTGAGTTCCTGCCCTCGGTGGAAGCCGTCGATGGCGGGAATGAACATCGACAGCAGATGGTGCAGGCAGGGGTAGGCGGCTATTTCCTGCTTGATTTTGCTGGGGTGCGTGTAGATGCGTTCTCCGGCGAGCTGCTTGGCGGCCTTCAGCGCCTGCGCGCAGTCGGCGCTGGAGTTCTGGAAGAAATCCGCCTGCGCATAGTCACCGGCCATGATGGCGTCGTGGTTGCGCATGAATTCCTGGCTGGCGTATTCCACGCAATCGCCAATGAAAATGCTGCGCAGCGTCGCACACCGTTGGCGTGGCTCCATGGGGTAGCTGCCCAGGCGGGGCTGGTAGGCCTGCAGCCGGTCCTCGAATTCGGCGGTGGAGAGGATGCCCATCTCCACCGCATCCTCCAGGTCCAGCACCGAGTAGCAGATGTCGTCGGCCGCCTCCATCAGGTACGACAGCGGGTGCCGGGCCCAGCGGCGGTCTGCCTCCAGCGCCTTCAGGCCGAGCTCGCCAGCCACGGCCTTGAAGTAGGGCAGCTCGGACTGGTAGATGTTGAACTTGCCCTTGGGGCCGGATTGGTCCGACGTCCAGGGGTATTTCAGCAGCGCGCCAATGCTGGCGCAGGACAGGCGCATGCCGCCCATGCCGGTGTACATCTCGGTGGTGCAGACGATGCGCAGGGCGTGGGCATTGCCTTCGTAGGTTTGCAGGTCGCACACCTCGGCGGCGTGCAGGCCGTCGAGGTAGCGCGCATTCTCTGGCTGACGGAACCATTCGCGTAGCGCGTCTTCGCCCGTGTGGCCAAACGGCGGGTTGCCAATGTCATGCGCCAGGCACGCCACCTGCACGATGGCGCCGATGTCGTAGGGCGTGAACGCCTCAGGCAGCGCGCCACGCGCCTTCAGCGCTTCGCCCACCTTGATGCCAATGCTGCGGCCCACGGCGGCCACCTCGACGCTGTGCGTCAGCCGGTTATGGACGTGGTCGTTCTGCGCCAGCGGGTGCACCTGGGTCTTGCGGCCCAGGCGGCGGAAGGCGCGCGAGAAAACCACGCGGTCGTGGTCCTGCAGGTATTCCGAGCGGCTCTGGTTGCTGCCCTGGTTGCGCGAGCGGTAGTCCGAAACCAGTCCGTCTTCTACCTTGAACTTGCGCGTGGACAGCAGATTTTTCCATTGCATACAGGGCCTCCTTGGCATGCCCTGCTTTTTACTCTACTTTTGAGAGCTGCCAGCGCTTTCCCCACAAGGGCTGGAGCCTGTTTTTGCTTGCAATGTGGGCGCCGTCTTACGCCGGCTGATGAGCAGCACCCCGGCCAGCACCAGCGCGGCACCGCCGATCTGCCACCACGACAGCGGCTCGTCCAGCAGCCAGCAGCTGAAGAAAATGGTCAGCATCGGCCCCAGGGTACCGATGAGCGCGGTTTTCGATGCGCCGATGCGCCGGATCGCCGCCGAGGTCATGAACACCGGCAGTACGGTCGAAAAAATCGCCATGGCCAGGGCATGCAGGTACACCGGCACCGGCTGCACCAGCGCCCCCAGCGGCTGCGTGGCGGCGAAGTGCCCGAGCGACGCCAGCGTGGACACCAGCAGCGCCAGCGCCGTGAAGCGCGCCGCGCCCAGGCGCTGGATGGCGGGCTCGCTGCCCGCCTGGTAGAAGGCGTACGACACGGCCGAGCCGAACACGAACCCCGCACCGATGAGCACGGCACGCGTGTCGCCGGCCAGCTGCAAGTCGTGCGCGAACGCCAGGCCAATGCCCGCGTACGACAGCAGCAGCGCGCCAATTTCGCGCCGCGAGGCCGTCTTGCCCAGAAACAGCACGCTGATAACGATGGTCAGCGTGGGGTAGGTGAACAGGATCAGCCGCTCCAGGCTGGCGCTGATGTACTGCAAGCCCATGAAGTCGAGGATGCTCGCGCCGTAGTAGCCCAGCAGGCCCAGCGCCAGCACCAGCAGCCCGTCGCGTGGGCGCAGCGGCTGCAGCGCGCTGCTGGCGCGCCAGCCGACCCAGACGAAAAACGGCATGGAAAACGCCATGCGCAGCGCCAGCAGCGTGACCGAGTCCACCGGCACCGCCTGGGGCACGGCATAGGCGAGCTTGACGAAAATGGCTTTGAACGAGAACCCCAGGGCCGCCAGCAGGGCGAAGGTGAGACCAAGGCGTTCGGAGGACCAGTGTTTCCAGGGCATGGGGCAGGGAGAAGAGGGCAAGGCACGGTGCGCATGCGTCAAAACCGAAGGCAGCACACACAGGCCGCCATGGTGCGGGTATTTGTTGCAGGGCACAATTGCCCATTCGGCAAGCGTGCGTTCGTCAATTCCGAACGCTTGCCCCATCGCCTGCGCCGTATTGCCATGAGCTATGACCTGACCGACCTGCGCCTGTTCGTCGCCATCGCCGAAGAGGGCAACCTCACCCGCGGCGCGGCGCGGGCGTTCCTGGCGCCGTCGTCGGCCAGCCACCGCCTGCGGCGGCTGGAAGACGCGCTGCACACCACCCTGTTCGAGCGCCAAACGCGCGGCGTCGCCCTCACGCCGGCGGGCGAGGCGCTGCTGCGCAACGCGCGCCAGGTGCTGGCCAGCCTGGAGCAGCTGCACGCCAACCTGTCGCCGTTTGCCAGTGGGCTGCGCGGCCACGTCAGCCTGTGGGCCAACACGCATGCCACGCACACCTTCCTGCCCGATGACTTGGCGGGGTTTCTGCGCCAGCAGCCGCAGGTGCGCGTGACGCTGGAGGAGCGCACCAGCACCGACATCGTCGTGGCCGTGGCCAGCGGCGAGATTGAGGTGGGCGTGCTGGCCGACAGCGGGCACAGCGCCGGGGTGGACCTGCGGCCCTACCGCCAGGACCGGCTGGTGCTCATCGTGCCCCGTGGCCATGCGCTGGCAGGGCAGGCGCAGGCGGGTTTCGCCGAAGTGCTGGGCCACCCCTTCGTCATGCTGCACGCCGGCTCGGCCATCCACACCTTCACCATGAACGCGGCGGCGGCGCTGGGGCGGCACCTGGACGTGCGTATCCAGGTACGCAGTTTCGAGGCCGTGTGCCGCATGGTGGCGGCGGGCGTGGGCATCGGCATGGTGCCGCGCAGCGCCGTGCGCCAGGCTGGCTTGAGCGAGCCGCCCGTGGTGCTGGAGGTGAACGAACCCTGGGCCCAGCGCGACCTGCAGATTTGCACCCGCCGCGGTGCGCCGCTCTCCGGCTTTGCCCAGGCGCTGGTGGCACACCTGGCGGCCAGTGCACAGGTGCAGGCGTATGCGCAAAACTGAGCATGCTTCATAATTGATAGCTGCCAGCGCTTGTTGGATAAGCGCTGGAGGCCAAAAAAATACCAAAACTCTTCCCATGCAAGCCCTGCTCGACGCCATTGCCGCCATGCCCCTGCCTACCGATGCCCAGCGCATCTTCCATGGCCGGGGCGGTCTGTACCCAGGGTGTGAGGCGTGGACGCTGGACGTGTTTCCGCCGGTCTTTGTGCTGACCAGCTTCGCGCCCGCCACCGAGGCGCAACTGGACGCCGTGGGCGCCGCGCTGCAGGCGCGCTGGGCGCAACTGGCGCCAGGGCAGGCGCTGAACTGGGTGTTCCAGCACCGGGGCGAGGCGCTGCGCCTGGAGGGGCGCAGCGACACCCGCCTGATGGCGGGCAGCGTGCCCGAGCCGCATGTGGTGACCGAAGACGGCGCGCGCTACCGCGTGCACGTGCTCAAGGGGCAGAACCACGGCCTGTTCCTCGACATGGCCGAGGGCCGCCGCTGGGTGGCGCGCCACGTGGCCGCGCACCGCGTCGCCACGGGCCGGGGCGCCAAGGTGCTGAACCTGTTTGCCTACACCTGCGCTTTTTCGGTGGCGGCGCTGCGCGCCGGTGCGGCCCAGGTGGTAAACGTGGACATGGGGCGTGGCGCCATCGCCAGCGGCCAGCACAACCACCAGCTCAACGGGCTGGCGGACGCGCGTTTTCTGGCGCACGACATCTTCAGCTCCTGGGGCAAGATCACGCGCGGCGGGCCGTATGACCTGGTGATCGCCGACCCGCCAAGCTACCAGAAGGGCAGCTTCGTCGCGACCAAGGACTACGCGCGCCTAGCGCGCCGCCTGCCGGACCTGCTGGCACCTGGCGGCCACGCGCTGCTGTGCCTGAACGCACCCGAGCTGGGGAGTGACTTTCTCCAGGCACTGGTGCGTGCCGAGGCGCCCGAGCTGGCGTTCGTCGGGCGGGTCGAGAACCCGCAGGTGTTCGCCGACGTGGACGCTGAGCGTGCGTTGAAGGTGCTGGTGTTCCGTGCGCCCGGCGGTGCCCATGAGTGCTCCTGAAAAAGGAGCTTTCAGCGCTTTTCTGTAAACGCTTTGCGTCTGATTTGATCGGATAAATATCAGGTGCCGGGGGGCGCGGGCAGCGCCAGCCCTGCTGCCTGCACCACGCGCACGCAATCGCGCAGGTGCTGCTCGCCCAGGTAGCGCAGCGTGGCATAGCCCAGCGCGGCCGAGGCGGCCTGGCCCGCCAGCGGCACGTACTTAGCCGCCTGTTGCGCCGACAGGCGCAGGCCCACGGCCTGCGCGGCACGCAGCACCAGCTCGCGCGTGATGAACTTGCCGATCAGCGCCGAGCCCACCAGCGCCACGGCCTTTTGCACTTGCTCGCGCTGCTGTGGTGCCAGCCGGTCGATCTGCGCGGGCGTCAGGCCGAATTCGGCGTTGATTTGTGGGATCAGGCGTGAGAGCAGGGCGGCGTCCACCGCCCAGTCGAGACCCGGTACGGGCACCACCCCGGCGGCAGCGGCCACCAGGGCGCGGCGGTGCAGCAGCTTGCGGCTGCGCTCCACGGCGGCCAGCAGCGGCGGCGAGTCGGCCGCCATCTGGCGCGCGTCGGGGGCCTTGGCCGCCATCGTCAGCGGCCCGCGCGGCCCTTGACCAGGCCGTAGAGCGCCAGCAGCACGATGGCGCCGACCACCGAGGCGATCCAGCCCGCGGCTTCGCCCTCGCGGTACCAGCCGAGCGCGGAGCCCGCGTAGTTGGCGAGGAACGCCCCCGCCACGCCCAGCAACGCGGTCATGACGATGCCCAGCTTGTCGTCGCCGGGCTTGAGCGCGCGTGCGATCAGGCCCACGATGAAGCCCACGATGAGAGTGCCCAGGAGAGAGAGCATGGAGGTTCCTGCAAAGTCGTAAAGCCCCAGACTGTACGCATTTGCGGGCGCGCTGCAGGGCGCGCCCCAAAAAGCACACAGGCCCTGAACGGGCCTGCGGTGCGGGGGAGGCGTTGGGGCGCCTATTGGCGTGCCAGGGCCTCGGGGGTGACGCGGCGCGCGCCGTTGAAGCGCAGGCGCCAGTACGACTCGTCCATGCTTTCCACGCGCACCTGGGAGCCGCTGCGCGGCGCGTGGATGAACTTGCCTTCGCCCACGTAGATGCCCACGTGGCTGAAGGTGCGGCGCATGGTGTTGAAGAACACCAGGTCACCGGGTTGCAGATCCTGCTTGTCGATCACTTCGGTGGCCTTGGCCTGTTGCGCGGCATTGCGCGGCAGGATCAGGCCCACGGTCTGCTCGTACATGGCGCGCACGAAGCCGCTGCAGTCGAAGCCCGTCTCGGCGCTGTTGCCGCCACGGCGGTAGGGCACGCCCAGGAAGCCCATGGCGCTGACGACCAGGTCCGACGTGCGGCCGGCCACGTTGCTGCGCATTTCCTCGAACTGCGCCAGCAGCGCTTTTTCGTGCAGGAAGCGGGACATGGAATCGTTGCTGGGTGTTGCGTCGGGTGCCGCATGGGCGGTGGCGCATACCAGCAGGAGAAGGCATAACCATCTGGACATGGGGCGCGAGATTACCACGCCATGCTGCCAGGGCTATTACAACAGTCCGTAAATTTGACATGCATCAGGCCCCCTGTTCCGGCTTACCAGGGTTTTCCTGCGGCCGTGAGCGCCCGTCGGCGTGGGGGCAGGGTGGGCGACAATGGCCGCTTGTTGCCCGTTTGCGAAAGAAAGAATCTCCATGCTGCTTGACGCCGATGAATCCCAACTCGTTCTGGTGGACTACCAGGAGCGCCTGATGCCCGCTATCCACGAAGGCGCCGCCGTGCTGGCCAACGCGCTGCGTCTGGCCCGGGTGGCGCAGCTGCTTGACATGCCGGTGTGGGGGACGGAACAGAATCCCTCGCGCCTCGGCCCCAACGATGCGGCGTTGCGCGCTTTGTGCCACAAGACGTTGGCCAAGATGCATTTCAGCGCCGCCGAAGAAGGCCTGGGCGAGTGGCTGCGCCCGCCGGCCAAGCCGCAAGGCGGCAATGCGCGCAGCCTGCCCAAGCACTTGCAAAAGCCCCAGGCCCAGGCGCCGGAGCGCCAGACCATCGTCATCGCTGGCTGTGAAACCCATGTGTGCCTGCTGCAGACGGCGCTGCAGCTTGTCGAGGATGAATTCGACGTGTGGGTGGTGACCGACGCCTGCGGCTCGCGCACCGAGCGCAACCGCGACGCCGCCTTTGACCGCCTGGCCGGTGCTGGTGCCGAGCTGGTGACGACCGAGATGGTGCTCTTCGAGTGGCTGCGCTCGTGCGAGCACCCGGCATTCAAGGACATGCTGGGGCTTGTGAAGTGAAACACCCCCCTGAGCCGCTGCGCGGCTTCCCCCCGCTCTCGCCACGCTGTGCGTGGCGGGCAGGGGGACGACGCCAGCGCGGCGGGGCGGCCCTTGCGCGGCTGCCCGCGCCTGGGCCGCGCCGGTTTCATGCGATGCAGGTGGCGCGCAGCGCCATGGAAAACTGAGATAAAGAGAGGAAAGCAGGGCATGACCGCACCGACGACCGCACCCATCCGCCGCTTAGCCATCAGCACCGGCGGCGGCGACGCTCCGGGCCTGAACGCCGTGATCCGCGCGACCGTGTCGGCGGCCACGCGCCGGGGCTGGGAATGCGTGGGCATCCGCGATGGCTACAACGGCCTGCTGCTGCCCGAACG
This sequence comes from Paenacidovorax caeni, assembly GCF_001298675.1. GTDB lineage: Bacteria > Pseudomonadota > Gammaproteobacteria > Burkholderiales > Burkholderiaceae_C > Paenacidovorax > Paenacidovorax caeni. The sequence goes on along the minus strand of NZ_CYIG01000026.1, from coordinate 40,891 downwards.
CTACCCGCAGGGGGGCTTGGTTGCGCTGACACACGAGCGCGTGCGCGGTATTGCGCACCTGGGCGGCACCATCCTGGGAACCACCAACAAGGGCAACCCGTTCCAGTTCCCGGTGCGCCAGCCCGACGGCAGCCTGCGCGAGACCGACCGCTCGGACGAGTTGTTGGCCGCTTTCGCCCGCGAGGGCATCGACGCCCTGGTCACCGTGGGCGGGGACGGCTCGCTCGCCATCGCCCATGAACTGGGGCGCAAGGGCTTGCGTGTGGTGGGCGTGCCCAAGACCATCGACAACGACCTGGACAAGACGGTCACCACCTTCGGCTTCGACACCGCGGTGTCGTTTGCCACCGAATGCCTGGACCGCCTGCACAGCACGGCCGAGAGCCACCAGCGCATCATGGTGGTGGAGGTGATGGGGCGCTACGCAGGCTGGATCGCGCTGCACGCGGGCATTGCCGGGGGCGCGCATGCCATTTTGCTGCCGGAGATCCCGTTCGATCTGGCAGGCGTAGTAGCCAAGGTACGCAACCGGGACGCGCTGGGGCGCATGTATTCCATCGTCGTCGTGGCCGAAGGGGCGTTTCCCCGCGCGGGCGAACGCGCGCTCATGGCGCCCGCCGAGGCCGGCCACGCTGAACGGCTTGGCGGCATGGGCGAGCAGGTGGCGCGCGAGCTGGCCCGGGCCACCGGCAAAGATGCGCGCGTGGTGGTGCTCGGGCATCTGCTGCGCGGCGGTTCGCCCACAGCCTTCGACCGGCTTGCCGCGCTGCGCTTCGGTGCGGCGGCCGTGCGTGCGCTGGAGAGCGGGCTTTCGGGCGTGATGGTGTCGCTGGCGTTCCCGAATGTGGAATATGTGCCGCTGGCCGAGGTGGCCGGGCGCATGAAGGGCGTGCCGCTCGACGGTGACACGCTGCAGACGGCGCGCGACCTGGGGATTGCGCTGGGCGACTGAGCTGGGGGATGCTGGCGCCGTCAGATTCCCGCAAGGCCGTCATGAATAATTATGAATTCAGATTGCCTGTCCTCGGGACGGACAGAGGCCCAAGGAGACCCCCACCATGCCGCACTACGCCGACTTCCACCGGCGCTCGATTGACGAGCGCGACGCCTTCTGGGCCGAGCAGGCCCGCCTGATCGACTGGCAGACGCCACCCCAGCAAGTTTGCGACTACAGCAACCCGCCGTTCGCCAAGTGGTTTGTGGGCGGCACCACCAACCTGTGCCACAACGCGGTGGACCGCCACCTGGCTGCGCGTGGTCAGCAGAACGCGTTGGTCGCCATTTCGACCGAAACCAACACTGAGCGCGCCTACAGCTACGCCGAGCTGCACCAGGAAGTGCAGCGCATGGCAGCCTGCCTGCAGGCACTGGGCGTGAAGCAGGGCGACCGCGTGCTGATCTACATGCCGATGATTGCCGAGGCCGCGTTCGCTATGCTGGCCTGTACGCGCATCGGCGCCATCCATTCGGTGGTGTTCGGCGGTTTCGCCTCGTCGTCGCTGGCCACGCGCATCGAGGATGCGCAGCCGGTGGTCATCGTCAGCGCTGACGCCGGTTCGCGCGGCGGCAAGGTGGTGCCTTACAAGCCGCTGCTCGACGACGCTATCGAGCTCTCGGCGCACAAGCCTGCCGCCGTGCTCATGGTGAACCGCGGCCTGGCCCCGGCCAGCCTGCGCGCTGGACGCGACCACGACTGGGCCACCCTGCGCGCATCGCACATGGACACGCTGGTGCCCTGCGTGTGGATCGAGTCCACCCAGCCCAGCTACACGCTCTACACCAGCGGTACCACCGGCAAGCCCAAGGGCGTGCAGCGCGACACTGGCGGCTACACCGTGGCGCTTGCGTCGAGCATGCGCCACATCTTCCAGGGCAACCCGGGTGACACCTATTTCTGCACCAGTGACATTGGCTGGGTGGTGGGCCACAGCTACATCATCTACGGCCCGCTGATCGCCGGGATGACCACCATCCTGTACGAAGGCCTGCCCATCCGGCCCGACGCCGGCATCTGGTGGAGCATCGTGGAGAAGTACAAGGTTACTCACATGTTCTCGGCGCCCACGGCAGTGCGCGTGCTGAAGAAGCAAGACCCCGCGTACCTCAGCAAGTACGACATTTCCAGCCTCAAGGCGTTGTGGCTGGCAGGCGAGCCGCTGGATGAGCCCACGGCCACCTGGATCAGCGGTGCGCTCAACGTGCCCATCATCGACAACTACTGGCAGACCGAGACCGGCTGGCCCATCCTGACGCTGTGCAACGGCGTGGAGCAGCAGCCCTCACGTTTCGGCAGCCCCGGCAAAGCGGTGTATGGCTACAACGTCAAGCTGATCGACGAAGCCACCGGCGAAGAGCTTACGGTGCCGAACCAGAAGGGCGTGGTCGCCATCGAGGGCCCGCTGCCCCCGGGTTGTCTGCAGACCGTGTGGCGTGACGACGACCGCTTCGTCAACACCTACTGGAAGAGCATTCCGGGCCGCCTAATCTACAGCACCTTCGATTGGGGCATCCGTGATGCCGATGGCTACTACTTCATTCTGGGCCGCACCGACGACGTGATCAACGTCGCCGGCCACCGCCTGGGCACGCGCGAAATCGAGGAATGCATTTCCTCGCACGCCAACATTGCTGAAGTGGCTGTGGTCGGTGTGGCCGACCAGCTCAAGGGCCAGGTGGCCCTGGCCTTTGCCGTGCCGCGCAACACCACCGGGCTGGAAACGCCCGAGGCACGCGCCGCGCTCGAGGCCGAAGTCATGAAGGTGGTGGACGGACAGCTCGGCGCCGTGGCACGCCCGGCGCGGGTGCACTTCGTCACCGTGCTGCCCAAGACGCGCAGTGGCAAGCTGCTGCGCCGCGCCCTGCAGGCCGTGGCCGAGCGCCGCGACCCGGGCGACTTGACCACCATGGAAGACCCGGCCGCGCTGCAGCAGATCAAGGACCTGATCAGCTGAAAGGGTGCTGGTTTGCTCCTGAAAGAGGAGCTGCTAGCGCTTGCCAGATAAGGGCTAGGGCCCAAAAATCCTTGAAACCCCACAGGCACAGGCCTGTGGGGTTTTTTGTATTGCAGTGATCCATGGCGCCCCTGTGAGCCCGGCGCAGCCCAGGCCAGCGCACGCCGCGCAAGGGCCTCAGCCGGCCGCGCCGCGCTGAGCATGCGTCCCCTTGCCCGCAGCGCGCAGCACTGCGAGAGCGGGGGGAAGCGGCGCAGCCGCTCAGGTTGGTGTTTCTGCCTGCCAGCCCGCGGGCAGTTTCCAGTGCGCCACCCAGTGGACAAAATCTTCCAGCGGCATAGGCCGGGCGATGTAGTAGCCCTGGGCCAGGGGGCAGCCCAGCTGCTGCAGCCGCTGGCCCTGTTGCGCAGTTTCCACGCCCTCGGCAATCACGCCGAGGCCGAAGGAGCGCGCCAGGCCGATCACGCCCTGGACGATGGCCAAGTCGCCCGGATCCACCAGCATGTCGCGCACGAAGCTCTGGTCGATCTTCAGGGTGTCCATGGGCAGGCGGCGCAGGTAGGTCAGGGACGAGTACCCGGTGCCAAAGTCGTCCAGCGCCACCGTGATGCCCTGCGCACGCAGTTGCGCCAACTCCGCGGCGACGTGCTCCACGTCGTACAGCGCCGCGCTCTCGGTGATCTCCAGCTTGACCAGCGCGGCCGGAGCGTCTGGGTGGCTGTCCAGGCAGCCCAAGATCCAGCGTGCAAAGCCCGGCTGCTGCAGATGCCGGGCGGCGATGTTGATGCCCAGCGGCAGCGCCAGGCCCTGGCGCCGCAGTGTGGCAATGCAGCGCAGCGCTTCGGCAAACACCCATTCCCCGAACGGAATCTCCAGTTCCGTGCCCTCCAGGGCCGGCAGAAAAGCGCCAGGTGCCAGCACCCCCTCTTGCGGGTGGCGCCAGCGCACCAGGCACTCCGCACCCACCACTGCGCCGCTGTCCATGTCCACCTGCGGCTGCAGGTACAGCGTGAACTCACCGTGCTCCAGCGCCTGGCCCAGCCGCTGGATCTGGATATGCTGCTCGCGCTGGCTGCGCGCCAGGATGGCGTCGAAACCGTGGAAGCGGTTGCGTCCGTTCTGCTTGGCCTGGTACATGGCCTGGTCAGCGTGGCGCAGCAGGGTGTCGGCGTCGGCGTCGTCCTCGGGGTACAGGGTGTAGCCAATGCTGGCGGTGATGCCAACGCGCTCGGCCTCTAGCGTATACGGCGCCGATATGTGGGCCATGAGCTGCCGGAGCTTTTGCTCGCAGCCCTCGCGCGTCTTCAGGTCGGGCAGCAGGATGACGAACTCGTCTCCACCCAGGCGTGCCACGCAGTCCGTGGGGCGCAGCGCGCGGGTCAGCCGCGCGGCCACGATCACCAGCAGGCGGTCGCCCGCACCGTGGCCTAGCTTGTCGTTCACGGGCTTGAACCCGTCCAGGTCAAGGTAGGCCACGCCCAACTGCGTACCGTTGGCACGCGCCTTTTCCATGGTGTCTTGCAGGCGCTGCGCCAGTTGCACGCGATTGGGCAGGCCGGTGAGGGCATCGAAGTGCGCCAGGCGCTGCAGCTGCTCCTGTTGCTCGCGCTGGCGCGTGACGTCCAGGCTCACCCCCAGCATGCGCGCGGGCTGACCCTGGGCGTCGTGGCCGACGATCTTGCCCATGTTGCGGATCCAGCGCGCGCCGCCCTGGGGCAAAGCCACGCGCCAGGTCACGTCGAACGGGGTGGCCGGCGCGCCCGCATGGCGCTGCACCTCGGCCTGCACACGCTCGATGTCTTCCGGTGCCAGGCCAGCGCTCCAGCCGAGCGAAGCGCTGGCCTGCCGGCCGGTCATGGCGCGCCAGCGTGCGTCGCCGCTGATCAGGCCCATGTGCAAATCCCAGTCCCACAGGCCCAGGGACGCAGCGGATACGGTGAGTGAGAGCAGTTCCTCGCGCTCGCGTACGCGTTCTTCGTTGCGCTTGCGCTCGGTGATGTCGTGCGCCGAGAACAGCCAGCTGGGTTCGCCGTAGTAGTCCACTTCGCGCAGGGACTGCAGCACGGTGCGCCGCGTGCCGTCGCGCGCAGTCAGCGTGATTTCGTAGTCGCTGAGCTGGCCGTTGGACGCCATGGCGGCGAGCATGTCCGCCCGGTCCCCGGGGGCGAACAGGCCCAGCTCCAGCGCATTGCGGCCCAGGGCCTCGTCCTGTGTGATGCCAGTGAGCGCTTCCCAGGCGGGGTTGACGATCTGGTAGCGGCCATCGCTGCGCCGCACCATGCCCATGGGCTGGTCCACCAGCTGGAAGATGCGCGCGAAATGCTCCTCGGACTGGCGCAGCTGTTCCTCGGCGCGCTTGGCTTCGTCGATGTCCTGCATCACGCCGCGTACGCGCGCCAGGCGCCCGTTTTCGACCACAGGCTCGCCACGCGCACGCACCCAGACCCACTCGCCGTCGGCGCGCACCACCTGCATCACGATGTTCCAGTCGATACCGTGGCGGATGCATTCCAGGAATTTGGCCCGCATGGCCTCGCGCCAGGGCGGGGCAACGTAGGTATCGATGTAGTTGCGCGGCAGCGGCGCCCCCTTGGGCAGGCCGTGGATTTCGTAGCACACGTCGGACCAGTAGACGATTCCTTGCCCTGGCGCATCCTCCCAGGCGCCCAGGCGTGCCAGGCGGCCCGCTTGCTGGAGCAGTCCGTTGACGGCCAACAACTCGTCGCGTGTGCGCTGCTCCTGGGTCATGTCGTGAAAGACAAAGACCAGGCAGTCCTCGCCGTCGAGCTTCAGCGGCTGGGCCGACATCAGGCCCGGCACCAGCCGATCGCCACTGCGCGCCACCAGCGGCAGACTGGTGACATGGCCATCGCGCTGCAGTGCTTGAAGCAGGCGCTCGCGTTCGTGCGGGGTTGCCCAAATGCCCATCTCCGTCGAAGTCCGGCCCAGCCAGGCATCGCGCGGGCGCCCGAGCAGCGCGCAGAAGGCGGCATTGACGTCAACGTAGCATCCGTCCGATTGCCGGGAAATGCCCGCGGGATCGGGCAGCATCTGGTAGATGGCAGAGGACTTGGCCTCCGATGCACGCAGGATTTCCTTGTCCGCGCGCTGCTGCGTCACGTCCTGCGTCATGCCCGCGAAGCGCAGGGGGCGCCCCTCGGTGTCGCGCTCTACCACATGCCCGCGCGAAAGTACCCAGTGCCACTGGCCGTCCAGGTCGCGTATCCGGCACTCTGACTCAAACAGCTCCACGGCACCGGCACGGGCACTGGCAATGTAGGGGCGCAAGTGCGCGGCGTCATCAGGATGGCGCAGACTGTCCCAATAGGCCTGGACGGTCTCAGCGGGCTGTTCGTAGACGCCGAACTGGCGGAAGAACTCGCCCTCGAAGCGCAGTTGCCGGGTGCCCAGGTTCCACTCCCAGTAGCCGCAACCCAGAGCCTGCATGGCCAGCAAAAGCGCCTGCTCGCGCCCCTGTGAGCGCGTGCCTGCGTCCGCGCAGGGCGCACCGCGCCACCGCGTGGCCAGCCGCTGCCACCATTGCCTCGCCCATGCCATGTCCATGGCAATAAGTGTAGGGGCGCCTACGCAGCCTGCACCGCAACGCGGCTTGGTGCATGCACGGCTTGACGAAAAAAATCAGCGCGCCCCGGTGCGCAAGGTCATCAATCCGGTGGAAAGCAGCGTGCCGCAGACGATGACCAGCCCGCACCCCAGCATCCACGGCGTAACGTGTTCCCCTAGAAACAGCATGCCGTAGAGGACGGCGAACACGGGAGCCAGAAACGTCACGGCCAGGGCGCGGCTGGAGCCGACACGTGCGATCAGGCGAAAGTACATGATGTATGCGATGCCTGTACACAACACCGCAATGGCAGCCACCGCCCCCCAGGCACGCAGCCCCGGCGTGGTGGCCGGCCAGAACCACAGGGTGGGCAGCGCCAGTACCAGGGCCGCGCCCAGCAGGCTGCCCGTGGCCGATGCCAGGGCGGGCACGCCCGTCAGATAGCGCCGCGTGTAGCTGGCGGCCACTGCGTAGCAGGTAGAGGCCAGCAGGCAGGCCAACAGGGCCCAGCCCGCGTGGCTGCCCCCGGCGCTGACGCCCCCGGGTGCGCGCCAGGCCAGCAGTGCCACGCCGATGAAGCCCAGTGCCAGGCCGAGCCAGCGCAGCCGGTTGATGCGGTCGCCGAGCCAGGCCCAGGCCACAAGGGCCCCGAACAGTGGCACCGTGGCATTCAGGATCGAAGTCAACCCTGTAGCGATGTGCAGGACGGCCCAGGCGAACAAAGCGAACGGAATGGCCGAATTGATCAGTCCGGCGAACAGAATCGGCCGCCAGTGCCGGCGCAGCGCTGGCCACTGCCCTTGGCGCAGCAGGATGGGCAGGAGAAACGCCGCGGCCAAAGCCACGCGCAGCCCGGCGGTGGGCAGCGGGCCGAACTCTGCCGCGCCCAGGCGCATGAACAGGAAAGATGCGCCCCACAGGGCAGAGAGCAAGAGAAATTCCCCGAGCCAGGAGGGGGACGGCGTAGCGGTGGGCGAGGTCATGAATCGGTCGAAAGTGGAGGAGGCGCTGCCTCTTCAAGCCGCAGCAGGGCGCGCTTGCGCTCCAACCCGCCGGCATAGCCTGTGAGGCTGCCGTCGCTGCCCAGCACCCGGTGGCAGGGCACGGCCACGCTCACCGGGTTGCGGCCCACGGCGGCGCCCACGGCGCGCACGGAGGAGGGTTTGCCCAGTGCCTGCGCGATAGCGAGGTAGCTCGTGGTGCGGCCGCGTGGAATGGCGCACAGCGCCCGCCACACGGCCTGCTGAAAGGGCGTGCCGCCACGCAGATCCAGCGACAGGTCAAAGCATGTGCGCGTACCGCCCAGGTATTCCTGCAGCTGGCGGGCCGCCTCGCGCAGCACGGGATGGGCATCGGTGGCTGGCCAAGCGCCCGGCCCGTCGAGCTGTGCCGGAAGATGGCGCTGGCCGTCGAACCACAGACCCACAAGCCCCAGGGAGGAGGCAGCCAGACGCGCCTCGCCCAGCGGCGAAGGGCAGCGGCTTTGGACAGTGTCGGTGGGATAGTGCATGGCGGAATCCTTTGATTACATACTAAATGGGTCTGGTGTGCCGGACAGAGCCCTCCGCTGCTCAGAGCGTTGCCCAGGCGCGCACCACCGCGTAGCTGCGCCATGGGCGCCAGCCCTGCGCCCTCTCGGCCGCCGCGCGTGCGGCCTGGCGCGCGCCTTGCACGCCCAGGGCTTTGTGCAGTGCCACATCGCCGCTGGGGAATGCGTCAGGCCAGCGCAATGCGCGCATGGCGATGTATTGCGCCGTCCAGGCGCCAATGCCTGGCAATTGGCACAGCGCTGCCGTGGTGGCCTGTACATCCGCATGGGCATGCAGGGCGAGCTGGCCGCCGTCTACCGCGCGTGCCAGCGCCACGATGGCCGCCTGGCGTTGGCGCACGATGCCTAACTGCCCCAGGGCTGAGCCCTCGGCGGTAGCCAGTGCGGCAGCCGCCGGGAAGGTGCGGTTCAGGCCAGGCCAGGGCGTTTCGATGGGTGTGCCGAACCGCTCCACCAGGCGCTGCACCAGGGTGCGTGCCGCTGCCACCGTGACTTGCTGCCCGAGGACAGCGCGCACCGCCAGCTCGAAGCCGTCGAAGCAGCCGGGCACGCGCAGGCCATCACCCTCCGGAAAGTCACCATGCAGCACGGTGGCGATGGCAGCCGGGTCGGCATCCAGGTCCAGCATTGCGCGCACGCGCCCGATCACCTGGGGCAACACCGGGAGCATGCTGTCGCTCACCGTCAACGCGACCCGGCTGCGCGCCGCTTCGAAAGTGGCTTCAAGCCACCCGGCGTGTTCGGCGTTGCCGCTAGACAGACGTGCCGTGCGGCGCAGCACTCGCGTGTCGGCCGCTTCCACAGCGGGGATCTGCCGCGCGGCAAAAAATGCGAGCAACGCGGCTGCGTCGTACGGTGGGCGGTAGCCCAGCCGCACTGGGCGGCTGCGCCCCGCGTCCGCCGGGCCCGCGTGTCGCAATTGCGTGGGGTTGAGTCCATAGTGCTGGACGAAGGCGGCATTGAAGCGCCGCACGCTGGCAAAGCCGCTGGCCAACGCCACCTGGGTCACGGGCAGCCGGGTATCGGTGAGCAACTGCTTGGCCACCAGCAACCGCCGTGTCTGCAGGTACTGCAGCGGGGAGATGCCCAGGGCGGCGTCGAACAGGCGGCGCAGATGGCGATCGCTCACGCCGAGGCGGGCAGCCAGCTGCGCCACCTGTGCGCCGCCCTCCAGGGGGCTACCGGCTGGGGGGGCATCCAGCAGGCGCAGTGCCTGGCGCACCAGGATGGCGCCCGCATCCTGCACCGACCAGGCGAGCGCCTGCGGTGCCAGCTCCGGTCGGCAGCGCAGGCAGGGCCGAAAACCCGCATGCTCGGCCTGTGCCGCCAGGTCAAAAAAGCGGCAGTTTTCGCGCCGCGGCGTGCGTACCGAGCAGACCGGGCGGCAGTAAATGCCGGTTGAGGTCACGCCCGTGAAAAAGCGCCCGTCGAAACGCGCATCGCGCGCCTTCAGGGCGAGGTAGCGGGCGTCGTCGGTGTCGGCGGGCAGCGGGGTGGACATGGCGCGCATGATAGGTCGCCTGCTTGCCTGCGGGCGCGCCGTTTTCGGACATGTGCTTGGCTTTTACCGCGTAGGCGCAGGCCTACAATGCGCGGCTTCTTTCCAGCGTTCGACAACAGGATTTTCCGTGCAGATTTCGCCCACCATCTTCAAGGCCTACGACATCCGCGGCATCGTTCCGAGCACTCTGAACGCCGCCGTGGCCCTCGGCTTGGGGCGCGCCTTCGGCACGGCCGCGCGGGCCCAGGGGCAGACCGTGGTGGCCGTAGGGCGCGATGGCCGCCTGTCGGGGCCCGAGCTGTCCGCTGCGCTGGTGCAAGGCTTGGTGGAAAGCGGGGTCGAGGTCATCGACATCGGGCTGTGCACCACGCCCATGCTGTACTTCGCGGCGGCCACGCTGTGCCAGAGTGGCATTCAGATCACGGGCAGCCACAACCCCAAGGACTACAACGGCTTCAAGATGGTACTGGCCGGCCGCGCCATTTACGGTGAGGATATCCAGCAACTGCGCCGCACGATGGAGGCGGAGTCCTGGCAGCTTGCCCCCGGCGGCAGCGTGCGCCAGGCCGACGTGCTGCCCGCCTACGTGCAGCGTATCGTGGGCGACGTGAAGCTCGCGCGCCCGATGAAGATTGTGGTGGACTGCGGCAACGGCGTGGCTGGTGCCTCGGCGCCGGGCATCTTCCGTGCGCTGGGCTGCGAGGTGGTGGAGCTTTTCTCCGAGGTGGACGGCAACTTCCCCAACCACCACCCAGACCCCAGCAAGCCCGAGAACCTGCGCGACCTGATCGCCGCGTTGCAGGACTCCGGCGCCGAGCTGGGCCTGGCCTTCGACGGCGACGGCGACCGCCTTGGCATTGTGACCAAGGACGGACAGAACATCTTCCCCGACCGCCAGATGATGCTGTTTGCGCAGGACGTGCTCTCGCGCGTGCCGGGCGGCACCATCCTGTTCGACGTGAAGTGCACGCAGCGGCTGGCGCCCGCCATCCAGGCGGCCGGCGGCCAGCCGCTGATGTACAAGACCGGCCACTCGCTCATCAAGGCGCGCATGAAAGAAGTGGATTCGCCCCTGGGCGGCGAGATGAGCGGCCACATCTTCTTCAAGGAGCGCTGGTACGGCTTCGACGACGGCACCTACGCGGGCTGCCGCCTGCTGGAGATCCTGAGCCGCAGCAGCGACCCCAGCGCCGTGCTCAATGCCCTGCCCACGAGCCACTCCACGCCCGAACTCAACGTGCAGTGCGCCGAGGGCGAGCCGCACCAGCTCACGGCCGCGCTGCAGACCCTTGCGGGCGAGGCCTTCGCCGCGCCCGCGCAGATTAGCACCATCGACGGCCTGCGCGTGGATTGGCCCGACGGCTTCGGCCTGATCCGCGCGAGCAACACCACGCCCGTGCTGGTGCTGCGCTTCGAGGGCCACACGGAAGAGGCGCTGCGGCGCATCGAGGCGCAAATGTGTGCGCTGCTGGAGCGTGTGAAGCCCGGCGCACAGGTGGGCAGCGCCGCACACTGACCGCGCCGTGCGCTGGCTTTACAGCACCCTGACCTGGGCCGCCCAGCCGTTGCTGCGCCGCAAGCTGCGCCGCCGCGCCGTGGCCGAGCCCGGCTATGCCGTGGCGGTGGAAGAGCGCTTCGGCCGCTACGGCCAGCCCGCGGGTTCCGGCTTCGTCTGGGTGCACGCCGTCTCGCTGGGGGAAACGCGCGCTGCCGCCATCTTGCTGGCCGCGCTGCGGCGTACGCTGCCGGGCATGCGCCTGCTGCTGACCCACGGCACGGCCACCGGACGCGCCGAGGGCGCCAAGCTGCTGCAGCCGGGCGACGTGCAGGTCTGGCAACCCTGGGACACGCCCGCTGCCGTGCAGCGCTTTTTGCGCCGCTTCCGCCCGGCGCTGGGCATCCTCATGGAAACCGAGGTCTGGCCGAACCTGGTGGCGGCATGCCAGCGCCAGGGCATTCCCCTGACGCTGGCCAATGCGCGCTTGAACGACGCCTCGCTGCGCAAGGCGCAGCGCCTGGGCTGGCTGGCGCGCCCGGCCTACCGGGGCCTGGCGGCGGTGTGGGCGCAGACCGAAGCGGACGCCCAACGCCTGCGCGCGCTCGGGGCCCCCGTGCAGGGGGTTTTTGGCAACCTGAAGTTCGACGTCGAGCCCGACGGCGCGCAGCTGGCGCAGGGTCGGGCCTGGCGCGCCACCCAAGCGCGGCCCGTGGTGCTGCTGGCCAGCAGCCGCGAGGGCGAAGAAGCCCTGTGGCTCGATGTGTTGAAGCAAAAAGTGGCTCCAGCCCTTACGGGGCAAGCGCCAGCAGCTATTAATTCAGAAGTGCAGTGGCTCATTGTGCCGCGCCATCCGCAGCGTTTTGACGCCGTCGAGCAAATGCTGCGGGCTGCGGGCTTGTCGGTGGCACGGCGCAGTTGCTGGCAGGGTGGACTGCCGCAGGCCGACGTCTGGCTGGGCGACAGCCTAGGCGAAATGGCGCTGTACTACGGCCTGGCGGACGTCGCACTGCTCGGCGGCAGCTTTGCACCGCTCGGGGGGCAGAACCTCATCGAGGCCGCGGCCTGTGCCTGTCCTGTAGTTCTGGGGCCGCACACCTTCAACTTTGCCGATGCTGCGCAGAAGGCCTGTGCAGCCGGGGCGGCCCAGCGCGTGGTTGGCATGGCGCAAGGCGTGGATGCTGCGTGCGCGCTGGCCTGCGATGCCGTGACGCTGGCCGCCGCGCGTGCCGCCGCCCAGGGTTTTGCGCAAGCGCACCGCGGGGCGGCGCAGGCCACGGCCGACGCTGTGCGCCGCCTGCTGCATTCATGAGCCGTTGGCATGCACACATGGGTTTCGCGTCGGGTTGCGCCCCGCAGCACGGGCTCGATGCTTGCGCTCTTCCTGTTTCAGTCTTTCTCGTGTACCAAACAACGCCATGATTCCCTTGCATGACATAGTGGGCGCCACCTTGGCCATGCTCGGTGTCGCGTTTCTCGTTTGCTGGAACGCTGCGCGGCAGAACCATGCCGCCTTGCTGTGGGGCATTGCCCACCTGGCACTGGCGGGAGCGTCATGGTCGGGCCACCGCTTCGTCCTCCAGGCACAAGTCTGGCTCGGCCTGCTGTCTACCGCGCTGACGGGGGTGTTCATCGCCACGCTGCATGCGGCATCGGAGTCATTGCGCGGACGCTTGCATGGTTGGCGGGTACTCGCGCTGCGCGCGCTGGGCATCAGCCTGGCCGTGGCTGCCGTTGGTTTCGGTGCGAGCCAGATGGCTGGGCGGTTGCTGGTCGTGGCTTTGATGGTACTGGTCTACGGTGTCTCGGCGCGTTTTCTCCTGGGCCTGGGTTACAAGGCGGCGGGCCTGGCGTTCGCCGTGAAGGCGTTGGCATGCCTGGCCGCAGTGGCCGAGCTGTACACGGTGGGTACGTCGTTCCAGAGCCCGTTGAGCGTGGCGGTGAATGGGGTGTCGAGCGCGCTTCTGGGCCTGGCGCTGATCGACGCCACCATCCATCTGTCGAGCCAGCGTCTGCACAACGTGCTGCGCCATTTGCCCGATGCGCTGGTGGCGCGCAGGCTGGATGGCAAGGTGGTGTTCTGCAATGAGCGCTTCGCACAGCTCGCTGGCGTGGCCTCGCCCGCCAGCCTGGCAGGGCGCAGCGTGCCGCTGCTGGCTGCCGACCAGGAAGAGGCCGAGGCCATCGCGCGCAAGGTCAATGCCCTGGCCACGTCCACCCCGCTGCACGAGCCCGTCCGGCTGGAGCGTTCCATCACGCCAGCACAGGGGGCGCCATTTCCTGCGGAAATCATCTTTTCCAGCCATATGGACATGGGGCACCGCGTGATCCTGGCGCAGATCCGCGACCTGAGCGAACGCAAAAAGGCGGAGGAAGAGCGCCAGCAGCAGGCCAACACCGACCAGCTCACCGGGCTGTCCAACCGGCACTTTCTGGAGCAGCAGCTCGATGCCCTGCTGGGGGCGAGCCGGCACCAGGGCACGTACTGTGCCGTGTTGCTGATCGACCTGGACCACTTCAAGAAAGTCAATGACACCCTGGGCCACACCTTCGGTGACCAGGTGCTGCGTGAGACGGCACAGGCCTTGCTGGCGCACCTGCAGCCCGGTGACCTGCTGGCACGCCTGAGCGGCGATGAGTTCGCGCTGGTCATGCCGCGCCTGCAGTCGCTGATGAGCGTGCTGGAGGTGGAAGCGCGCGCGCAGGCCATATTGAACGCCGTGCGGCGCGACTTCAGTCATGCCGGCATGGGGTTCAAGCTCGATGCAAGCATCGGCGTGGCCTTTCCGGGAAAGGAGGCGCTGGCCGCCAGCGTCTTGCTGCAGCGCGCCGAAGTTGCCATGTACGAAGCCAAGGCGCGGGGACGCAGCGGCTGGTGCTTTTTCGAAGCCGGCATGGACGAGCGCCTGGCCGGTTCGCTGCGGATTGAGACCGCGCTGCGCCAGGCCGTGGCGCAGGGCGAGTTGCTTCTGCATTACCAGCCCATCTACTGTGCCCGCACTGGCCGCTTGACCAAGGCCGAGGCCCTGCTGCGCTGGGAGAGTCCGCAACTGGGCTGGGTGTCGCCGGGGCGCTTCATTCCGGTGGCCGAGGAGTCCTCCCTGATCCTGGAGGTCGGTGCGTGGGTGCTCGAAGAGGCCATCCGCCAGGTGGCGCAGTGGCGCGCGCAGGGCTGGGATGCGCCGGTCGTGAGTATCAACGTGTCGGCCCGCCAGTTCGCACACCCGGGCTTCGAGGCCTTGCTGCACACGCTTTTGCAGCGCCATGGCCTGCCGCCGCGCGCCATCGAGCTGGAGCTGACCGAGACCCTGCTGGCCAGCGACCAAGAAGACCTGCCGGCGCTGCTGCACCGGCTGCATGGCGCGGGTGTGGGCTTGTCGCTGGACGATTTCGGCACCGGCTATTCATCGCTGAGCTACCTGGCGCGCTTTCATCTGAACACGGTGAAGATCGACCGCAGTTTCGTCATGAACCTGCAGGAGGACAGCCGCAACCATTCGCTGGTGCGGGCCATCATCTCCATGGCGCACAGCCTGCATTTGCAGGTTGTGGCCGAGGGTGTCGAGTCCGCGCTGCAGCGCGCCATACTGCAAGCAGAGGGCTGTGATTACCTGCAGGGCTATCTGCTGGGCCGCCCGATGCCCGCCGAGCAGCTACATGCGCGCCCGCTGGCGTTGACAGAAGCGCAAATGCTTACTGCGCCAGAAGCGCATTGATGGCCTGCACATCGTCCAGCGCGAGCGTGCCTGCAGCCTGGCGCAGCTTGAGCTGGCCCATGAGCAGGTTGTAGCGCGCAACGGCCAGGTCGCGTTTGGTCTGGTAGAGCTGGCTTTGCGCGTTGAGGACGTCGATGTTGATGCGCACGCCCACCTGGTAGCCGAGCTTGTTGGCGTCCAGCGCGCTCTGGCTCGACGCCTCGGCGGCTTCCAGCGCCTTGACCTGGCTGCGCAGCGACTGGACGCCGAAGAACGCGGCGCGCGTACCCTGGGCCACGGCGCGGCGCGCACCTTCGAGGTCCGCGCGTGCCTTTTCCTCCAGCGCCAGGGTTTCCTGGATGCGGTTCTGCACGGCGAACCCGGCGAACAGGGGCAGGTTCAGCGCCACGCCCACGCTCGCCGTGGTGTTGCGCTGGTTCAGGCCCTGAGCCGTCAGGGTGCCCTTCGGATAGTGATTGATGGCGTAGCCCGCCTGCAGATCGACCGTGGGCAGGTGGCCGGTGCGGGCCTTCTGCGTCTCCAGCTGGGCGATATCGAGCGCCACGGTGGCCTGGCGTACGGCCGGCTGCTGTTCCTGCGATTTCTGCACCCATTCACCTACGTCGCCCGTTGCATCGGCGGGCAGCTGTACGGGCAGGGCCAGGGGCAGGGGGGCGGTGCCGGTGCGACCCACGAGTTGGTCGAGCGCCAGGCGTTTGACGTGCAGGTCGTTCTCGGCGGCAATTTCCTGCGCCACGACGATGTCGTAGCGCGCCTGGGCTTCGCGCTGGTCCGTGATGGTGCTGGTGCCCACCTCGAAATTGCGCTTGGCTGCGGCGAGCTGCTCCTCCACCGCGGCCTTCTGCGCACGCACGAAGGCCAGTGTGTCCTGCGCGGCTAGCACGTCGAAATAGCCTTGGCTCACGCGCACCAGCAGGTCTTGCGTCGCGGCGTCAAGCTGTGCCTGGGCCACGTCGATGCCGCGCTGTCCCTGCTCATAGCCAATGCGGTTGGCAGGCCGGTACAGGGGCTGCGAAGCCGACAACGTAACGTTGCGGTTCGGTGTGGAAAGGTTGATCTCGGGGCGGCTGATCTCGGTGCGCGCGGTGGACACACCCGCCGACAGGCCCGCGCTGGGCAGCAGGCCCGCACGCGCCTGTTCGGCGCGGCTGGAGGCCGCATCCAGCTGGGCCCTGGCGGACTGCCAGGCGGCGTCGTAGCCACTGGCCTGCTCCACCAAGGCCAGCAGGCTTTGCGCCTGTGCAGAGCAGGCCAGGGCAGCCATGGCCAGCGCGATGGGGAGACGGCGGAACGAGATCATGATGGTCTTTCCTGCGGAAGAGGTCAGTAGCAAGGGACAGAAGGGTCGCGCTCCAGCGCCCAGGCGTGGATGCCCCCGGCGATGTTGGCAACCTGCGCGAAACCATGGTGTGCCAGGAATGCCGCAACTTGCATGCTGCGGCCGCCGTGGTGGCACAGGCAGGCTACCGGCCGGTCGGGGTCGAGCTCGCCCAACCGCACAGGCAGCACACCCATCGGAATGTGCACGAGCGCGAAGCCATCGGGCTGCACGCTGGCGGTTTGCAGCTCCCAGGGCTCGCGCACGTCCAACACCATCGGTTCGGTGCCGCTGGCCGTGCGCGCCTGGGCCAGCCAATCCGTCAGTCCATTGGGGCGAACCTGCGCGATCATGCTCAGAACGTGAAGCGCGAGGGTTCGGCGAAGCCCTGCAGGCGCGGCGCCACGGTGTCCCACGGCTGGGTGGTCTCGAACTGGTTGCCCGTGCGGCGCACGAAGGTGGCGCGCATCATCGGCTCCTGGCCGACGATGGCCCCCAGGCGCCCGCCCTCGCGCAGCAGCGCGAGCAGGCCTTGTGGCACTTCGGCCACGGAGCCGCTGAGCACGATGACGTCGAACGGGCCATCGGGAATGGGGTCGCGTGCGCCGTCGGCTTGGCGCACGTCGGCGTTCTGGATACCAGCGCGGCTTAGGTTGTCGCGCGCAGTCTGCGCCAGGACGGGATGGATCTCTAGCGACACCACGCGCTCGGCACGGCAGGCCAGCAGGGCCGCCATGTAGCCCGAGCCGGTGCCGATCTCCAGCACGCGGTCGGTGGGTTGAACCTGCAGGTCTTGCAGCAAGCGCGCTTCAATGCGCGGAGCCAGCATGCAGTGGCCCTGGCGCAACGCTTCGTCGGCTTGGCCCAGCAGAGGAATCTCCATGTCCATGAAAGCCATGCCGCGGTAGGCCGCAGGCACGAATTCCTCGCGCGGCAGGCGCGCCAGCAGGTCCAGTACCTCGCTGTCAGATACGTCCCAAGGACGAATCTGCTGCTCGATCATGTGGTAACGGGCCACCGTAGTCGGGTCTTCGGGGTGGGCTGCGGTGGTGTTCAGTGGCAGGCTCATGGCATTCTCCAAGCGGGTGGGGGAGGTGTTGGGGGTGTGAGGACAAACCCTTGAGTTTAATGGGCCTGGCCCCTGGCGCTGGCGCCGTGGCCCAGGCGCCGGCGCGCCCATTGCGCCAGATCGTCCAGGTAGCAATAGACCACGGGCACGACCACCAGGGTCAGCAGCGACGAAGTGACAACCCCACCGATGACCGACTGGCCCATGGGCGCGCGCTGCTCCGAGCCTTCGCTGAGGGCGAAGGCCAGCGGCACCATGCCGAAGATCATGGCCAGCGTGGTCATCAGGATGGGGCGCAGCCGCACGCGCGCGGCCAGCAGCAGGGCCTGCTCGCGCGGCAGGCCGGGGACGGTCTGGCCCGTGTCGTCGTGGTGCTCCTCGCGCGCGCGGATGGCGAAGTCCACCAGCAGGATGGCGTTCTTGGTCACCAGGCCCATGAGCATGACCACGCCGATGATGGAGAACATCGACAGCGCCGAGCCGAACATCATCAGCGCCAGCACCACGCCGATCAGCGTCAGGGGCAGGGCGGTCATCAGCGCCAGCGGCTGCAGGAAGCTCTTGAACTGGCTCGCCAGGATCATGTAAATGAACACGATGGCCAGCACCAGCGCCGACACCGCGTAGCCGAACGATTCCTGCATGTTCTTGGTGGAGCCACCAAACTGGTAGCGGTAGCCAGGCGGGAAGGCCACGGTGTCGAGCACACGGCGGATGTCGGCCGAGATTTCTCCCACCGAGCGCTGGTCGGCGTTGCCGTTGATGGCCACCTCGCGCATCAGGTCGCGGCGGTTGATCTGGTTCGAGCCCGTGGTCTCGCGCACACTGGCCACCTGGTTCAGGCGCACGATGCGCGTTCCGCCGTCGGCGGCCGCCAGCGCGAAGGGCAGCCTTTCCAAATCCTGCGGCTGGTTGCGTGCCTCGGGCGCCAGACGCACGTTCACATCGTAGGTCTGGTCGTCGGCGGCGCGCCAGTTGCCCACAGTTTGCCCGGCGACCAGGGTGCGCAGCGAGGCTGCCATGGAGGCCACGGACAGACCCAGGTCAGAGGCGGCGTCGCGCCGCACCTCGACGTCGATCACGGGCTTGTCGGGTTTGAGGCTGGAGTCCAGGTCCACCAGCCCGGGAATGTCGCGCAGCTTCGCCATCACCTGTGCCGTCAGGCGTTCCAGCTCCTTCAGGTCAGGACCCTGGATCGAGAACTCGAGCTGCTTTTGCCCGCCCACGGGGTCCAGCAGGCCAACATGCGTCACGGTGATGCCGGCGACCGTGCGCAAGCGCTCGCGCAGCACGACCGACATGGCGTCCACGTTGCGGGTGCGTGCCTTGCGATCCACCAGCCGCACGTAAACGCTGGCGTACATCTTGCCCTGTGCGCTGCCGGTGTTGATGGTGGTCAGGGTGTAGCGCACTTCGGGCAGCTCCCGCACCAGCGCCTCTACCTGGCGTGCCTTGGCCTCGGTGGCCTCCAGCGACGAGCCCACGGGGGTGTAGAAGTTGATGGTGGTCTCGGAGTAGTCGGCCTTGGGCACAAACTCCGTGCCCAGCAGCGGCACCATGAGCACGCTGACCACGAAAACCCCGGTGGCCAGTGCCAGCGTAGCCAGCTTGTGCGCCAGCGACCAGCGCAGGATGCGCTGGTAGAACTCCGCCAGGCGCTCGGTGGCGTTGTCGAACCAGCCGGTGACACGGCCAATGGTTTTGTCGTACAGCGTGCGCGGGGCGCCGCCGGGCTGACCGTGGGCGTGGATGCTCGGGTCGTGCCAGACGCTGGAGAGCATGGGGTCGAGCGTGAAGCTGACGAACATCGAGATCAGAACCGCTGCCACGATGGTGATGCCGAATTCGTGGAAGAACTTGCCGATGATCCCTTCCATGAAGCCGATGGGCAGGAACACCGCGACGATGGACAGCGTAGTGGCCAGCACCGCCAGGCCGATTTCCTGCGTGCCATCCATGGCTGCCTGGTAGGCACTCTTGCCCATCTGCACATGGCGCACGATGTTTTCGCGCACCACGATGGCATCGTCGATCAGCAGGCCCACACACAGCGACAGGGCCATCAGCGTGATCATGTTCACCGTGAAGCCGAACCAGTGCATGAACAGGAAGGTGCCGATCAGCGCGATCGGCAGCGTGAGCCCGGTGATGACGGTGGAGCGCCATGAGTTGAGAAACAGGAACACGATGAGCACGGTGAGGAGCGCGCCCTCAATCAGCGTCTGGCGCACGTTGTCCACCGCCACGCGAATGGGGCGCGAGCTGTCGCTCACCGTTTCCAGCCGAACGCCTGGCGGCAGCTCGGTCTGCATCTCGGCGATGGCGTGGTTCAGCCCATCCACCACCTCGATGGTGTTCTCGTCCTGCGATTTCTGCACGGACAGCATCAACGTGCGTGCGCCGTTGAACAGCGCCAGGCTCTCCAGCTCCTGCGCGCCATCGTGCACCCGCGCCAGTTGTTCCACGCGCACCGGCGCGCCGTTCTTGCGCGCAACGATGATGCGACCGAAATCCTCGGGGCGCTGCATGCGCGCGTCGATCTGCACCACGCGCTCCTGTGCCAGAGAGCGGATGGCGCCCAGCGGCAGGTCCTGGTTCTCGTTGCGCACGGCGGCAGCCACCTGGTCGGGCGTGATGCCAAAGGCTTCCAGCGCGCGCGGGTCGAGGTAGATGTTGATCTCGCGCTTGGTTGCGCCCACCAGGTTCACCGCACCCACACCGCGCACGTTTTCCAGGCGCTTCTTCAGGATCTGGTCGGCCCAGCTCGTCAGTTCCACGGCGCTGAGGGGCGTGCCGTGTGTGTCGTCAGGCAGCACGGCCAGGGTCCACACCGGGCGGCTGGCAGGGTCGAAGCGCACCACGCGCGGCTCCTTGACCTCGGTGCGCAGGTTGGGGCGCACAGTGGCGACCTTTTCGCGCACGTCCTCGGCAGCCTTGCGCCCGTCGATATGGAGTTGGAATTCGATGATGACGACCGACGAACTCTCATAGCTGCGTGACGTGACAGCCTTGATACCCGCCACCGAGTTGACGGCCTCCTCGATCTTTTTCGTGACCTCGCTCTCCACGATCTCGGGCGAGGCGCCGGGGTAGTCCACCATGACCACCACCACCGGAAAATCAATGTTCGGGAACTGGTCGACCTTGAGGCGTTGCAGCGCGAAAAGGCCAAGCACCACGAAGGCGAGCATCACCATGGTGGCGAAGACGGGGTTGCGCAGGCTGACTTTGGTAAACCACATGGCGGGGGCGCTTTCGTCGGTGGGAGAGTCAGCGGGAAACCTGCACGGCCGTGCCTTCGCGCAGGCCGCCAAGTGCGCCGGTGGCGATCAAGGCCCCTTCAGCCAGGCCCTCGGCCGCCACCCAGGTGGCTCCCTCGTGCTGTGCGCGCGCGCCCAGCCGCACGCTGCGGTGCGCGATGCGGCCGTTTTCCACTGCCTGCACGTAGGGCTGCGGCTTGTCGGTGCGCACGGCTTCCAACGGCACGGCCAGCACTTCGGCCCGTCCCGTCTCCAGCAGTCCTTGCACAAACAGCCCTTGGCGCAGCACTGGCGCAGCCGCGCCTGCACGTGCGGTATCGATCTCCAGGTACACCGGTACGGCGCGGCTGCCCGCCTGTGCGCTGGGGTTGATACGCACCACCGTGGCGGTCACAGGCAAGGTGCTGCCTTCCACCTGCAGGCGCGCCTGCAGGCCCACGCGCACCTGGGCAGCATCGGCAGGCGCCACCAGTGCCTCCAGCTCCAGGCGAGAGAGGTCTACTACCTCCACCACGCGGGCGTCCACCGAAAGGCGTTCGCCGTTTTGCGCCAGCCGCTGTGCCACCTGGCCCGCCAGCGGGCTGCGCAAAGTGGTGTCATCCAGCGCTTTGCGTGCCACATCGGCGGCGGCCGCCGCCGCTTGGTAGCTCGCCTGGGCTGCCTGCAGGCTCGATTGGGCGGCCTCCAGTGCCGTGGCCGAGATGAAGCCCTGCGCGACCAGGGCGCGGTTGTTGGAGTACTGGCGCTCGTTGATGGCGACCTGGGCTTTGGCCACGTCGGCCTGCTGCTGCGCCTGGCGCAGGCGTGCGGCGCTCTCGGTCGGGTCGATGCGCGCCAGCACCTGGCCCGCGCGCACGGTGTCGCCCTCGCGCACTACAAGGTCCTGCAGTTCGCCTGCTACGCGCGCCTTCACCACCGCCGAGCGCAGTGCCCGCAGCGTGCCCGAGACGGGCAAATCCAGCGCCAGCGTCTGGCGCTGCACCACCACCGTCTCCGCAGGCTGCAGCACCAGGACGGTCTCTGCGCGTTGTTGTGTGGACTGGGCCAAGGCCTGCTGCTGGGCCTTGCGTGCCGACATGGCGCGCCACGCGCCGCTGCCCAGCAGACCGATCACGATGGCTGCCGCCACCCAGGGTATCCAGCGTTTCATGGAAGGATTGTTAGAAAGTGGGAGGAGGGGAGGATGGCTTCTGGCAGGCGCACAGTCCGTGGAGCATGTTGTCGACCTGCAAGCGGATGTACTCCTCGGGCGTCAGTTCCAGCTCGTCAGGCACGCACATGCCGATGGAATGGCGCCATGTCATGAGGAAAATCATCGGCGCCAGCACGATGTAGATCGCGTAATCGAGATCGACCTTGCGGAATTCGCCACTGTCCATACCGCGCCGCAGAATCTGGCGGATGAGCTCCTGCCCTGCATCAATCACTTCCTTGCGGTAGAACGACGCCACCTCGGGGAAATTGCCCGCTTCGCTCAGTATCAGCTTGGTGATGCCAGACGCCTTGGTCGAACCGATGCGCTCCCACCACACGAAGAAGCAGTAGTGCAGCAATTCACTGGAACTGCCCTCAAAGGCCTGCATCTCCAGCTTCCATTCGTCAAAGCGCCCTGCGATGTTGTGGCGCACCACGGCCTTGAAGAGTTCCAGCTTGCTCGGGAAATACAGGAACAGCGTGCCCTTGGAGACACCGGCCCGCGCTGCCACTTCCTCCACGCGCGTGGCAGCAAAACCTTTTTCCACGAACAGGTCGAGTGCCGCGTCAAGCAGCTCGCCGGGGCGCGCCTCTTTGCGGCGGCTGCGCTTACCCGATTCGGCGGAAGGAGGAGGGGTGGGGATGGACACTGTTTTTAATGACTGACTGGTTAGTAATATTAGCCCGCAAGCGGGCCGGGCGTCAACGCGGCGGTGCCACCCGAATGTCCAAAAAACGCTACGCTTGACCGATCGCAACGCAACAAGGAGTGCACCCGCCATGGCCCAAGAAGAAACCATCACGCTCGGCGGCGGCTGCTTCTGGTGCACCGAGGCGATTTTCGACCGCGTGCGTGGCGTGACCGATGTCGAGAGCGGATACGCCAACGGTCATGTGCCGCATCCATCGTATGAGGAGGTCTGCACCGGAAGCACGGGGCATGCCGAAGTGGTACGGCTGCGTTTCGACCCTGGGCAAATCGGCCTGCGCACCATTCTGGAGATTTTCCTGGCCACGCACGACCCCACCTCGCTCAACCGCCAGGGCAACGATGTCGGCACGCAGTACCGCAGCGGCATTTACTTCAGCGATCCGGCGCACGAGGCCGTGGCCCGCGCCGTGCTGCACGAGCTGGCCGAAAGTGGCGCCTATGGCGTACCTATCGTGACCGAGGTGGCACCGCTGGTGGCGTACTGGCCCGCGGAGGACTACCACCAGGACTACTTTCTCAAGCACCCCCACCAGGGCTATTGCGCCTTCGTGGTAGGCCCCAAGGTGCAACACTTCCAGGCGGTCTTTGCGCGCCACCTTCGCGAAACTCCCACCGATCAGCGTTAAGCTTGCGCCCCCTGGCGCTTCATGCGCCGCACGCCAGCCATGCCGCCGTCCGCCTCCCCATTCCTGCTCTCGCGCCCACGCCTGGCACGCCGCCTGGCGTTGGCGTGGCTCGTGCTCGCTCTGGTGCTGGCGCCGGCCCTGGGGCAAATGCACCGGGTGCTGCACTTGCCGGTGGCCCTGGGGTTGGCCCAGCCGGCGGGGCATGACCATGGCCTTGGCGCACTGTTTGGCGGTCACAGTCTGGCCGACTGCCAACTGCTCGACCAGCTGCACCACGGCGGGGCCGCCGTGGCGGAAAGCAGCTTGCCGCTGGCCCCGCCTGACGGCCAGCGGGTGGCATCGCCCGCAGCACAGCCGCTGCGCGCCGCGCCGCCGCTGCCTTTCCAGGCGCGCGCGCCGCCTCTGGCCTGAACCTCTTTTACTCCTGATTGCATAGCTGCCAGCGCTTGCCAGACAAGCGTTGGCGTTGTTTTTTGCTTTGAATTCCACGCGAGTTCAAAGCGCGCTGCGCCTGTCTTCCTGAACAGGGGCTGGGCGGCGCCTCGATATTTTTTGACCATGAAGCACATTTCGAACCCCGTTTCTCTCCACGCCGCCCGTTCTAGCGCACTCCACGCTGCGCAGACAGCCGCCGCCCTGGCCGTGGCCCTGCTCATCACCACTTTGGGGCAGGAGGCACAGGCCCAGCCGCAAGACACGGCGGCTACGCTGTCCGAAGTCACCGTCTCCGCCAGTGGGTTGCAACTGGGTAGCGACGACATGGCCACGCCGGTGAGCGTGCTGGAGGGGGATGAGCTGGTACGCCGGCGCGAAGGCACGCTGGGCGAAACCCTGAACAGCGAGCCGGGCATCCAGTCGAGCCATTTCGGTGCTGGCGCCAGCCGCCCGGTGATTCGCGGCATGGACGGCCCGCGCGTGCAGGTGCTGTCCGACGGCTCGCAGGTGCAGGATGCCTCCACCGTCAGCCCTGACCACGCTGTGGTGGCAGAACCCCTGCTGGCGCGCCAGGTCGAAGTGCTGCGAGGCCCTTCGGCGCTGATCCACGGCGGCGGCGCCATTGGCGGCGTGGTCAACGTGCTGGACGACAAGATTCCCACGGCCATCCCGCAGAAGGGCTACGAGGGCAGCGCTGAGCTGCGCCTGGGCAGCGCCGCGAGCGAGAAAACCGGCGCCGTCCAGCTCACCGGCGGTGCAGGCAACCTGGCTGTACACGTCGAAGGGTTGGCACGCGACGCGGGCGACTACCGCGTGGGCAGCGGCTGGGAGGGCGGGCGCAAGGTGCCGGGCAGTTTCAACCGCACCGACGCTGGCAGCCTTGGCCTGTCGTGGATCGGCGACCAGGGCTACCTGGGCGTGGCCTACACGCGCCAGACCGCCAAGTACGGCCTGCCAGGGCATAACCACAGCTTTGAGGGCTGCCACGCGCATGGCGACCACCTGCACTGCGGCAGCCATGACGGGCACGACCACGCGGAAGACGACCATGGCCATGGCGCGGAGGACGTGCCGGTGGTGGATCTGCGCAGCGAGCGCTGGGATGTGCGCGGCGAACTGCGCAACCCCTTCACCGGCTTTTCGGCGCTGCGCCTGCGCGCGGGCGTGACCGATTACCAGCACAGCGAAGTGGCGGACGGCGTGGTTGCCACCACGTTCCGCAACAAGGCGCACGATGTGCGCGTGGAGCTGCAGCACGCCCCGCTGGCGGGCTGGCGCGGCGTGTTTGGTGTGCAGGCCACCCAGCGCAAGTTCAGCGCCGAGGGCGAAGAGGCCTACGTGCAGCCCACCGAGACACGGCGCACCGGCCTGTTCCTGCTGGAGGAATACCAGTGGCAGCAGTGGCGTTTCGCCGCTGCGCTGCGCCACGAGCGCCAGACGGTGGATGCGCTGAACACGGGCCTGTCAAACAGCCACAACGGCACCTCGGCCTCGCTCAGCGCGGTGTGGAAATTCACGCCTGGCTATGCGCTGTCGGCCTCGTGGACGCAGGCGCGGCGCATGCCCACGGCCGAGGAGCTGTACGCCCAGGGCCTGCACCTGGCCACCAGCACCTACGAGCGCGGCAACCCGAACCTCACGCCGGAGACGGCGCAGTCCTTCGACCTGGCGCTGCGCAAGACGGCAGGCGACACCACCTTCGGCGTGAGCGTGTTCCACAACCGCGTGAAGGACTACATCTACGGCTGCACGCTGGACGCGCTGGACGGCCTGCAATTGCTGC
The DNA here is from genome assembly GCF_001298675.1 of Paenacidovorax caeni. GTDB lineage: Bacteria > Pseudomonadota > Gammaproteobacteria > Burkholderiales > Burkholderiaceae_C > Paenacidovorax > Paenacidovorax caeni. The sequence continues at coordinate 15,717 of NZ_CYIG01000026.1, read as the reverse complement.
AGTACAGCCAGGCCGACGCCACCTTCACCGGCCTGGAAGCGCAGGTGCGCCAGCGCCTGACCCGCAACCTGGGCGTGACGCTGTTTGGCGACGTGGTGCGAGCCAAGCTGGACGCGGGGGGCGACCTGCCGCGCATTCCCGCCGCCCGTGCCGGCCTGCGCCTGGACGCCAACTGGCAAGCCTGGGACGGCCAGGTGGAATGGGTGCAGATGGCGCGCCAGAACCGTGTGGCCGATTTCGAGACCCCCACGCCCGGCTACGGCATGCTGAACCTGGGCGTGACCTACAACAGCCGCCTGGCCGGCGGCACGCCGTGGCAGCTGTACGTCAAGGGCAACAACCTGACCGACCGCCTGGGCTACGCCCACACTTCGTTCATCAAGAACGCAGCACCGCTGATGGGGCGCAACATCACCGTGGGCGTCAAGGTGTCGTTCTGATGCCATGATCTCCCCACCAGGCACCCGTGCGCCTGGTGGGGACATGGGGGCCCATGCGGATGAATGCCATTGAACTTCATGCATTGCTGACGGGCCCGGCAGGCCTGGTGCCGGAGCCCGCTGACAACGGCATTGCAAGAACCTATTTTTACCAACGGGTGGACTGGCATCCGGGCCGCAGCACGCGCGTGCTGCGCGTGCTTTATGACGCGCAAGGCAAGCCCGCGCGAATTCAGCGGTGCGTCTCCTCCGACAACAACAATGCGGTGCTGTTGACCACGCCATTCGAAAAACGGCAGGTGCTGGAGGCTGCGGCCCAAGAAGTCGCCTGCCTCTTGGCACGTCGCACCAGCAGGGCAGAGGGCCTGGCGGCGATGTGAACGAAAAGTGATGCCAGGGCTTATCCAGAAAGCGCGAGGCGCTATGCTTTTCGGAGTTCCTTGGCGCTACGCGGAGACTGCCGTGCGAGCGCTACGCGCAACGCCACCCGGCGGATAATGCCCGTTTACCTGTCGGCTTCAGCGGCCGTGCTTGTGCTTTCGTGGATTCCCCCGTCTTCTCCTCTCTCATTCCGGTCATCCTGTGCATCGGCATTGGCTTCTTCGCAGCGCGCATGGGCTGGGTGCGTGCCGCGGCGATTCCTGACTTCTCGAACCTCGTTTTTCTGGTACTCACCCCCGCGCTGCTGTTTCGCACCATGGGTGCGGTGCGTATCCAGGAGCTGAACTTCCGCCCCGTGGCGCTGTACTTCCTGGCGGCAGGACTGATGTTCGCAGCGACCATGGTGGCGTCGGGCTTTTCCACGCGCGCGGCGGCGCGCGGGCTGGCGCACATGTTCAGCAACACGCTGATGATCGGCGTGCCCCTGGTCGGGCTGGTGTATGGCAAGGAAGGGCTGGTGACGCTGATCACGCTGATTTCATTGCACTCGCTGATCTTGCTGACGGTCGTCACCATCGTCTTCGAGCTGGCCGAGGCGCATGAGCGCCAGAAGTCCGGCCAGAGCGCGCCGCGCCCCATGCTGCACACGGTGCTGCAGGCGGTGCGCAGCGGCATCCTGCACCCGGTGCCGCTGCCCATCCTGGCCGGGCTGCTGTTCGCGCAGACCGGGCTGAAGTTGCCCGGTGTGGTCGATCACTCGCTGCAGGTGCTGGGGCAAGCGCTCGGCCCCATGGCGCTGCTGCTGGTGGGCGTGACCTTGGCCTACACCCCCGTGGGCCAGCACCTGCGCAGTGCCTGGGGCATTGCCCTGGCCAAAACGGTGCTGCACCCGCTGCTGCTCGCCGCGCTGGCCTGGATGTTCGGCCTTTCAGGCCTGCCCGTGGCGGTGATGTTCATGGCCGCTTCGCTGCCGGTGGGGGCCAACGTGTTCCTGTTCACGCAGCGCTATGGCGTGCTGCAGCAGGAGGTGTCGGCCAGCATCGCCGTGTCTACGGCGCTGGCGCTGCTCACGGTACCGCTGATGCTCGCGTTGGCACAACGGTTTCTGGTCTGAATGCTCTGCTTTCAATAGCTGCCAGCGCTTTCTGGTAAAGGGCTAGAGCCATTTTTCATGCGTTGCAAGGCGCTTCAAGGCGCCAGGCGCTCGCGCAGCCACGCGCCGCCTTCCAGGCGGTAGCGCAGCCGGTCGTGCAGGCGGCTTTTGCGGCCTTGCCAGAACTCCCAGCGGTCGGGCACCAGCCGGTAGCCGCCCCAGTGCGGCGGGCGCGGCGGTTGCAGCAGGAACTGCGCGCCATACTTGGCGGCGTTGGCCACCAGCACGCTGCGGCCAGGAATGACCTGGCTCTGCGGGCTGGCCCAGGCGCCGATGCGCGAGTCCAGCGGGCGACTGGCGTAGTAGGCGTCGCTGTCAGCGGCGTCCACCTTTTCCACGCGGCCCTCGATACGCACCACGCGCTCAAGTTCAACCCAATGGAACTGCAGTGCCGCGAAGGGGTTCCCGGCCAGCTCGCGGCCCTTGCGGCTGTCGTAATTGGTGTACCAGACGATGCCGCGCGCGTCGTAGCCCTTGATGAGCACGACGCGCGTGCTGGGGCGCAAGCTGCCGTCCACGGTGGCCACGGTCATGGCATTGGGTTCGGGCACCTGGGCCGCCAGGGCTTCGTGCAGCCATTGGTCGAATTGTTGCAGTGGGTCGGCGTGCGAGGCGTCTTCGCTCAGTTCCGCGCGCTCGTAACTCTTGCGCAGGTCGGCGATGGAGGAGTGCGTTGCGTTCATGCGCTCATTGTGCCGCGCCGTCCGCAGCGGCGTAAGCCAGCAGGCGGCCGAGCGCACGGTCATGGATGCCCAGGCGGCGCAGTTCGTCGTAGGTGGCGCGGGCGTAGTCGTGCGTGCTGCCGTAGATGCCGCGCGCCTGGGCGAAGATGTGACGGTACTGGGCCTCGGTGAGCTCGCCGGTGTGGCTCGGGCTGCGGCGCGAGAGCGTGAAAGCCAGCGCGCGCACCGTGCCCTGCGTCGCGCCAGAGGCCGTGATGCGGCAGGGCAGCCAGCGCGGGTCGTACACGCCCAGCACCATTTCGCGCTGCCATAGAGGCGGCAGGATGCGCGCCACCTGCGCGCGGTCGATGCGAAACGCCATGCCTTGGCAACTGCCGCCAGGCAGCAAGGCCAGCACCAGGCCAGGGCACTCGGGCGTGCCACGGTTGACGCGGCTCCACATCTTGAGCGCGCGGTGCCAGCCGTGCACGCGCGCCGGATGCCGTTCGACAAAAGGAAACTCGGGGCGCCAGATCAGCGACCCGTAGCCAAAAACCCATAGGTCCTGCTGTCCTCCCCACTCGGCCATGGTGCGCGCGAGCATCGGGGCAGGATCGCGCAGCGGCGCGGGCGAGGTGGTCATGGCTTCACTCTACAATGACGGGTTTTGTCCAACGCCCTCATTATTCACCTTACGGAGTTTCAAAAATGTCCAGTTCCGACGACGATAGCCAACAGCGTTTTGCCCTCGGGTTCCTGTTTGCCCTGATAGCGCTGGTGGTTGCCACCGTGGTGGGGGTCGTGGTGTTCAAGCGTGGTATTGCCCATGCGCCGACGGCGCCCAAGGCCGGTGTGGTGCAGGCCGTCGAGGCGGCTGCGCCCGGGGTGGCCGTGGTGGAAGAGGCCTCCGTGGTGGTCGAGGGCGGCGTGGTCAAGTTCTATTTCGCCGTTGGCAAGGCCGATCTGGCTACGGGTGCCAAGCAAGCCCTGGCAGACGTCATCAAGGGCGTGTTGCAAGGCAAGAAGGCCGTGGTGTCGGGTTTTCACGACGCCACGGGGGACCTGGCCGTGAACCAAGAATTGGCCAAGCAGCGCGCCTTTGCCGTGCGCGATGCACTTCTTTCCCTGGGCATCACCGAAGAGGGCATTGAGCTGAAGAAGCCCGAGCAGACCCTGGCCGATGGCAGCGATGCCGAGGCGCGCCGCGTGGAAGTGACGCTGGCGCCCTGATTCCCGGTCTTTCTCTCCCCCGACAACGCCGCGCTGCTTTCAGTAGCGCGGCGTTTCGTTTGGGCGCAGGTCGAACAGCAGCACCTCGGCCTGCTCGCCCTGGGAAAATTCCACCTCGCGCACCTGCCGCAGCTTGACGGCATCGCCGGCCACCAGGCGCTGGCCATTGATGTGCAGCGTACCGCGTGCCACATGCACGTAGGCAAAACGGTTTTCCGGCAACACAAAGCGCTGCTGCTCGGCGCCGTCGAACAGCCCGGCGTAGACGCGCGCATCCTGGTAGACCGACAGCGAACCGTCGGCCCCGTCAGGGGTGATGATGGCGCGCAGGCGGCCACGTTTTTCCTCGGCGCTGAAGTGGCGCTGCTGGTAGCGCGGCGCCACGCCCTTGCGGTCGGGCACGATCCAGATCTGCAGGAAATGCACCGGCGCCTGGCGGGAGGCGTTGTACTCGCTGTGGCGCACGCCGCTACCGGCACTCATCATCTGCACATCGCCCGGCTGGATGACCGAGCCGGTGCCCATGGAGTCCTTGTGCTCCAGGGCACCGTCGAGGACGTAGGAAAAGATCTCCATGTCGCGGTGGCCGTGCGGGTCAAACCCCCGGCCGGGCTGCACCCGATCCTCGTTGATCACCAGCAGGTCAGAAAACCCCTGGTGCTGCGGATCGTAGTAGCTGCCGAAGGAAAAGCTGTGCTGTGAGTGCAGCCAGCCCAGGTTGGCGATGCCGCGCTGCGCGGCGGAGCGGAGTTCCATCATGTCCTTGTCCTCGGGGCGCCGCTGGGGCGCTACGTTCAGTTCTTGATTGCTTCGAGCGAAACGGTGATCGTCACTTCGTCACCCACGTTCGGCGCGTACTTGCCAGCGTTGAACTCGGTGCGCTTGATGGTGGTGGTGGCATTGGCGCCAATGGCATCCTTCTTCAGCATGGGGTGGGGCATGTTCACGAAATGCGTCACCTTCAGCGTCACGGGCTTGGTCACGCCCTTGATGGTCAGGTTGCCGTCGATCGCCACGGGCTTGTCGCCCTCGAAGGTCACCTTGGTCGACTTGAACGTGGCGGTGGGGTACTTGGCGGTGTCAAGGAAGTCTTCACCCTGGATGTGGCCGTTGAACACGTCAAAGCCCGTGTTGACCGAGGTCATGTCGATGGTGATGTCCACGGCGCCGGTCTTGGCGACCTTGTCCAGCGTGACGGTGCCGGTGGTCTTGTCGAACTTGGACAGCTGGGTGGACAGGCCGAAGTGGCTGTACGAAAAACGCGGGAAGGTGTGCGTGCCTTCCACGTTGTAGACCTCGGGCGCAGCCAGGGCAGGGGAGGCAGCGGCAAAGCTGACGAGCAGGGCAGCGGAGAGTTTGGCGATACGGTTCATGGCAAAGGTCCTTTCAGGATGGAGGGGAAAAGGGAAGGGGAGAAACGGAGGCGCAAAGAGCGTGCCTAAAAGGCTTACTGCGCCGCTGCGGTAAGGCGGAACTGGATCACCACGTCGTTAGCAACGATGTCGAAGGCCTTCCAGGCGCCGTCGCCGATGGAGAAGTCGCCCCGGCGGATGGTCAGGCGGCCTTCGAACACGCCGGTCTTGCCCTGGGCGGCAAAGGTGGCCGGCACCACGACGTCGACGGTCTTGCCCTTGATGGTGAGCTTGCCGGCGACTTCGTACTTGTTCCCGCCCAGCGCCTTGACGCTGCCGGACTCGAAGCGTGCCCGTGGGAAGGCTTTGGTGTCGAACCAGGTTTTGGTGGCGACTTCGGTGTCACCTTCGCTGCTGCCTGTGTCCACGCTGGCCAATTCCACCTCGATGGTGCTCTTGGCGGCTGCGGGGGCGGCCGGGTCGAAGCGCAGCTGGCCGGAAAACTTCTTGAACGCGCCTTGCATGGCCACGCCCATCTGCTGGTAGGCGAAGGTGATCTGGCTCTTGTCGGGTTGAACCTGGGTGTATTCCACGGCGTGCGCGGCGGTTGCCAGCGAGAAGGCGGAAAGCAGGGCGATTGCGGTGCGTTGCATGGTGAACGATCCTTTCAAGGGAAAACGGAGGAGTCAGGTGCGGCGGGCCAGCATGCGGGTGAGCACGTCGTCCTTGTCAATAAAGTGGTGCTTGAGTGCCGCGCCAACGTGGGCCAGCAGCACGGCCACTAGGGTGAAGTTCAGGCCCATGTGCACGGTCTGCAGCAGGTCGCCCAGCGCCTTGTCCTTGCCCAGCAGGTCAGGAAGCGGCAGCACGCCGAACCACACCGTCTGGAAGCCCTTGGCCGAACTCATGAGCCAGCCCGACAGCGGAATGGCGAACATCAGCACGTACAGCAGGTGGTGGCCTGCATGCGCCGCCAGGCGCTCCAGTGGGCCCATGTGCTGCGGCAGTGCCGGCGGGCGGTGCGTGGCGCGCCAGGCCAGGCGCACGACGGCCAGCAGGAAGACGCTCACGCCTGCCCATTTGTGCCACGAGTACAGCTGCAATTTGCGGGGCGAAAGGGGCAGGCCCGTCATGTAGAAGCCCAGCCCAAGCAGGCCGAGAATCAGGACGGCGATGCTCCAGTGCAAGGCCTTTGCGGTGGTGGTGTAGTGCGTGGTCATAGGGGTTGTCCTTGGCAACAGACATGCAGGCGTCTTGCCGATGGGTGAACTGTAGGCGGATGCTTTGTGCCGAAATAGGGGACAATCCAGAAATCTTTATTGCCAATTTAGCAACAATGAACCGGCTCGAAGCGATGACGCTTTTCGTTCGCGTGGCGGACCTCGGCAGCTTTGCCGCAGCGGCGAACCAATTGGGCGTCGCGCGCTCCGTGGTCACGCGGCAGATCGCAGCCCTGGAGGAGCACCTGGGCGTGAAGCTCATCGTGCGCACCACGCGCAAGTTGACCCTGACCAGCGCCGGTGTCGATTACCTGGACAAGTGCCGCACCATCCTGGACCTGGTGGAGAGTGCCGAGGCCGACGTGATGGAGGCGCGCCTGACACCGCGCGGCAATCTGCGCATCGCCCTGCCTCTGAGCTTTGGCCTCAAGCGCATCGCCCCGGTGCTGCCGCGCTTCCTGCAGAGTTACCCGGAAATCGCCTTGTCGCTGGACTTCAATGATCGGCAGCAGAACCTGATCGACGAAGGCATAGACATGTCGATCCGCATCAGCCCGCGGCTTGACCCCGGCATCGTGGCGCGCAAACTGGGCGAAACCCGGCTGATCGCGGTGGCCTCGCCCGGCTACCTGCAGCAGTACGGCCACCCACGCCACCCTGATGAACTGGTAACGCACCTGGCCCTGGGCTACACGGCCAAGGCGAGCAACCGCCCACTGGAATTCTGGGTGGAGGGCAAGCCGTACAGCGTTTATGTGCCTTTTCGCATGCAGGCCAACAACGGCGATGCCCTGGTGGAAGCCGCGCACCAGGGCATGGGCATCACGGTTCAGCCCGATTTCATCGTGGCCGGGTATATCGAGCGCGGCACGTTGGTGCCGCTGCTAGAGGACTATGCACGGCCGCCGCTAGGCATCTATGCGGTGCTGCCCAGTAGCCGCTACCTGCCGCAGCGCATGCGGGTGTGGATCGAGTTCCTGGCGGCGGAGTTGGGGCAGGGGGCGACTAAGGAATAATGCAAAAATAGCTTCTAGCGCTTGCCAGATAAGCGCTAGAAGCTATCAATACAAGAGCAAATCAGCGCAGACCGCCGCCTGCGGCGTGCTCTGCGCGTTGAATTAATTCGATCTTGTAGCCGTCCGGATCGGTCACGAAGGCGATCACCGTCGTGCCGCCCTTCACCGGGCCCGCCTCGCGCGTCACGCTGCCACCGGCCGCCTTGATCTTCTCGCAGGCGGCGTAGGCATCGGCCACGCCGATGGCGATGTGACCATAGGCCGAACCCATGTCGTAGCTTTCAACGCCCCAGTTGTAGGTCAGCTCGATCTCGGCCTGGCCGGGGTTGCCGCCCTCGAAGCCGAGGAAGGCCAAGGAGTACTTGTACTCGGGGTTTTCAGAGGTGCGCAGCAGTTGCATGCCCAGCACCTGGGTGTAAAAGTCGATGGAGCGCTGGAGGTTGCCCACGCGCAGCATGGTGTGGAGGATTCGCATGTGCCGCATTATCCGGGCTGGTAGCGCAGCGTGCAGGCGGCGGCCATCACAGCCCTGCAAGCCATTCGCCTTAGTCGCCAAAAATTTGATGCTGCAGCTCAATCCAGCTTAGCCGCCAAGCCGACCTTCACTGAAGCGCATGCAGTTGCGGCCGGCCTGCTTGGCCTCATACATCGCTGCATCGGCACGATCCAGCAGCGCTTCATTGGACTCGCCGGTCCCATTGAACACCACCACGCCCGCAGTGCCAGTGCAATGGTGCTCAACAGTGTGGCGGGCTCCGTTGAGCTCGGTTGACAGCAGATAAGGCTGCCCCAGCACCGACAACAGCTTCTCGGCAAACTGCTGGGCCTGCATACGGGCGGTCACTGCATCCTCGCTCAGTTGAGTAAGCAGGACAACAAACTCATCACCGCCAAACCGTGCGGCGGTGTCTGCTCCGCGAATGGTATGCAGCAGCCTCTGGGCCACTTCGATCAGCAGCAGGTCGCCCACCGCATGGCCATGCAGGTCATTGAGTGGTTTGAAGTTATCCAGGTCGATGAACACCAGCGCACCGTGTTTGCCGCTACGTTCATAGGCCGCCCGGGCCAGCGTCAGGTGGTCCAAGAGCAGACGGCGGTTGGGCAAGTGGGTCAGCGTATCGTGGTAAGCCAGCTCGCGCATTTGTTCGGCGGCCTGTAAGCGCTCGGTCACATCCGCCAGGAAATTGAGGGTGGCTGGCCTGCCATGCCAGTCAAACAGCACGCCGCTGATCTCGAACCAGCGCCAACCCCGTTGGCGTGTATGCATTCGCAGCGGGTAAGTCAGGCCCTCGCCTTTGCCCTCAAGGCGCAAAGCGTGGTTGGCCTTGGCCAGCCCCTGGTCATCAGGGTGAATCAGCGAGAAAAGGGGTTGGTTCACCAGCTCCGCTTCGTTGTAGCCAAGCAGGTCCAACGTTTTCGGGTTCACGAAGCGAAACCGGTCATCCTGCAGCACACAAATGCCCTGTGTGGCGTAATCAATCAATTTGCGGTACCGCGCTTCGCTGCCGCGCAATGCCTGCTCGTAGCGCTCCTGAATCATCGTCAGGGCGCCAACCGCCAACAGCAGCGTACAGGCTAGTGAGGAAAAATAGCTTGCAACGACTGGGGGGGTGGCATCGGTGAATTGCACCGAACTGTCTGTTCCGCCTAAAACGGCAAACAACCGGTACGCCTGTGTGCCAGCAAAGAGCACAGCGGCAGCCCCCAGAATGTATTGGCCGCAGCCTTCCGTTCTGTCACGAAATGCCACGAGCAGGCCCAACAGATAGAGGACTTGCAGCAGCCACAACCCACTGCCGATCGCAACCCTGGCACGGTAATCGCCGATCCAGATCAAGAAGCCCACGATGCAAACCATGACGGGTGCTAGCAGCAGCCACTTTGGGGTGCGACGATGATGGAACTGATAAAGGCCTGCGCCATAAAGCGCCACAGAGGCGGTGATGCAGGCATTGCCAACAACGATGGACCATATGTCACTGACTTGCCCGCGCAGGCTAAACAGGACGTAAGCCACGACCTGTAGCAACAGGGACAACGACCAACTCCTGAGATCCGGCAACTTGCGAAAGGCTAAAGTGCCCAATGCGACGGCCATGATCGACGTGGCCACAAGGATCATCACGAACATTGTGGGGATGTGCAGATTCACGGCAGCGGCTCGAAGTTGTGAGATGTCTGCCCAGTATCCCGCAAACATCGCGCGTGCAGTTTCTTTGCCGTTCACGGAACAGAAGTTGTAACTATCGATGCTGTGAAAAGGTAGCGAACGACTAGGGCGTGTCATCAATCAATGCCTCTGCGATCGAAAGTCGAAGCCCCAGCGCAAGTGAATGCGATGAGTCAAAGATATGCGCCCAGTGATGTGCAGTGGAATCGCATCAAAGACCTGCTACTAGGTCAGGCAGGACGGTCAGTACACCAGCGAGCACTTCCAGAAGCTCCTTGACGCCCCGAGATGACCGCAACCTCTACAAGGCTCTAGCATCTGATCGAGAACTTCTTCGCATGCTTGCAGCAGTCCCGGGTCATTGCTACGCGCTACGGCAAGACCGCTTGCAACTTCCTGGGGGCCATCCATCTGGCGGCATCTATGGTTTGAATTGTCTGATCGTTAGCAAAACTATCACACCATCGGATTTGATTGATGAAACGTTCTAAGCCATATGGCCTCAATTCAATTGATTAGCCATCTTGTAACGCAAGACAAGTTGTAGTTCAATTGCCGAAAAAAGTGAAGTTGTAAAAATCTTGCAAACTACCCTCCAGCAAAATTTTTGCTGGCCTTGGAGGCATGTATGCCCAAAAAATCGCGCATTGGCTCCATAGCTTGGGCTAGCCAAATTCAATTTGATGGGCAAGCGGCAGAGCTAGTCCATCCATCAAAATGGATATCAGTGGATGAGGACGCTCTCACAGAAGAGAGGCGTGAGCTTTTTCTGCGCCGGAAAAAAGCTGTGCTTGACTATTTCGATGGAGCATCTGACCAGATGTTAAAGCAGCGGTGGGGCATGGGCCGCTCGCAGGTCTATCGGCTCATCTCAGAGCGCTGTCTTAAAACAGCACACGATGGTTACCTTTTTGGATGGAGAGGACTTATTCCCCACATGCGGATCAATCCTTGGATCAGGCAAGCGACTCCTAAAATCATTCCAGGAAGTGGTGCTGGTAGCGCCGGTAGTTTGCAATGGCTTTTTGCTTCTCCTGAAAACAGAACGCTAGAGCAAGAATTTCGTGAGAGAATTTTAAAAACTCCTGAAGGGCTTGAGGGCACAAGAAGACCTAAACAAGTACTTCTGCGCTGGTTCTATTCAAAACTTCGAGAAAATGGCGTTGAGAGGCGCGGCGAATGGCCCTTTAACACATTCCAGATGGGATATACATCACTATGCAAATTTATAAACAAAGTTCTCAATGATAATTCAAAAAAATCCATTTCACTTCTAGGTGGGCCGGAAGCACAAAAAAAGTCACGCGCTGGCGACGGCACAAAACGACCTATGCTTGAATTGTTCCAGCGCGTGGAGTGTGATGCGCATAAATTAGATTTGCGCATGATTGTAATGGTGCCCTCACCACACGGTGGGTATGAACAACGGAAGATTCATAGACTCTGGGTGATAGTGATTATTGAAGTATCCACGCGCGCAGTACTGGGATATTATCTGAGTATGCGCAGAGAAGTAGGTGCTGAGGACGTTTTGCGCGCCGTTCGAAATGCTCTTGGGAAATGGGAGAGGCGTGCAATTTCTTTTAGCGAATTTGCTTATAGCACAGAAGCAAATTTCCCTTCGGCTCTTGATCAGAAGTTCATTGGTGCGTGCTGGGACGAGTTCAGTGTAGATGGCGCTTTGGCAAACACATGTGGTCGAGTTGAAAAAAGAATAAAAGAAGTAGTTGATTGCAAGATAATTAAGCCTCAAGATCAAAGATCTTTTTCTTCCCGGCGAAGTCTTGATGATCGACCATTTATTGAAACATATTTCAGAACATTGGCGGGTGGAGGGGCAGGCCTGCACAATCTGTCCAATTCAACAAAATCAAAACTGGATGATTTGAAGGGCGATTTCGAGCCTGCAAAAAAAGCTCATGAACTTCAGTTTCAAGTCGAGTATCTATTCGAGCTTCTAGATGTGATTATTGCAAATTACAATGCAGTTCCTCATCACGGCATCGGCTATCGAAGCCCTCTTGCGCAGATGAATTTTCTTGCCAGTGGAAAAAATTCAGCTTTTATAAGAATAGCTGACCCTCACCAAGTCGCGCGTCTTGGAGCGACAAGAAAACTATGCCAATTGCATGGTGGGAAAAATACAGGACGCCGCCCGTATTTTAATTTTCAAAATGCACGTTACTCGTCGGAAGATTTGGCTCATCGACTTGATCTTGTTGGCGACAAATTCTGGTTAACTATTGAAAATGAAGACGATGCACGATGGGCTACCGTCAGTACTCAAGAAGGACTGTATGTATGCACTGTCCGTGCTGCACCGCCATGGCATCGCACACCTCATTCTCTTTATGTGCGCAGTGCTATTCGGGCGCTTGAAATAAAGAGATTGTTGCATTTGACATTTTCTAATGATGCTGTAGAGGAGTTGATTAGATACAGCGAAAATCAGAGGGACAAAAAATTGCCAGTTCACCCGGCCTATCTTGAGCAGCGCAGGATTTTGCAGGCGTATTCAGACAATATTGCAATCAATCCTTCAATTAATCCGATGTCGCTGGATAGTTACACGCAAAAAGATTGTGCCGATTTTGGCTGCTCATGCGAAATTCCAGAAGCCAACAAGACAGAGGACGCACCAATAAAAAATAAAAAAACCAAACAGAATTCAAAATCGCAAGCTACAATTCCCGCAAAGAATTCCGCGCAACTCACCATGCGAAAGGCGAAAATCTGGTAGATTTTAGTATTTCTACGGCATAAAATAAATTTAAAAATCAAGGTAGGCAGAAGCAATGGAATCACCTCTTGTCCCTCCTCACTTGCCCAAAGATCATCCGTTGGTAACTCGGGATTACTCCCTTTTTACCCCATCAATTAACGCAATGGTTGCGGGCATCGGGCAATGGCTCGATGATCAAATGGATGGCGGGGTGGTATTTGGACCATCCAGATTTGGAAAATCCAGTGGGGTTGATAATTGGCTCGGATCAATGTTGATGGAAAGATGTGGCCAAATTATTCCTCTAATTATCTGGAGTCACTCGGAGTGCAGTTTTGCCGGAATAATGTATGGGAGCCTTCTGCGCTCGGCAAATCATGGTTTGGCCAATAATGTGCGAAATAGCCTGCAAAGGAAACATCAACTTATAGAAAAAGTTGTTAATCTTGCATTCGAGGGAGGCGGGCGCTTTGTTGTTCTTGTTATTGACGAGTCTCAAGGAATGACGGAGAGAGAGTGGTTGTGGTTAGTTGAAATACATAGTTTATTGGAAAAAGAAAGAATTAGATTAACAGTAATTTCGATTGCTTCAGTCCAGATTTTCGATCAGCCCATGGCTCTCGCTCTTACCGGCGGAGCTCATGCCGCTGCCAGATTTATGCTGTCACAGTATCGATTTCTGGGAATTTCCTCCGAGGATGAGCTTGAATTTGTACTCCTAGGATATGATTCTGGCACAGAGTGGCCAAAAGGATCAGGAATTTCTTTTACCGAGGGGGTGGCGCCATTAGCGTGGTCAAAGGGATTTCGCATGGCTGATTGTGCCTCGTTACTTTGGAAAACCATGGTTGACGAGCTTCCACCGGGCTATTCTGGTCCAATGGAATTTCCCATGAAAACAATATCGCAAGTTTCTCGGAATATTCTTTTGAGAATTGCGTCTGGCGCAGATCCGCTCTCCGTTGTCTCGAAATCATCTATTCGCGAGGTTGTCACCTATTGTGGACACAAACAACTAATGTCTATTGTAGGCGCCGTAGCTCCACGACTCCTACGGGGGAAATAATAATGCATTTAATTATTTGGTATTAAATATATTTAAATTTCATGCCGCATGCCAGGAAATTTTTGACATGGTATAGAGGATCGGTGTTGCCTTATGCATCACTGTGGAGTACTTTGCTGCGAGCAACTTGGTTAAATGACCTTCGTAAAGGTGATATATATACATTCGCTCGAATTGAAAATGTAAGTGCTCTTGATTTAGATGCAAGAAGTGGTGGCAGCGAGGATGTTGTGAGGCTCGTAGCTGACGCTTTGGATGAGCCGTATTCTTCTTTTTCAGATTTTTGTTTAAAAAATCAAATTCCTCAATGGCTTTATCTGGATCACGCCAGCTCACAACCTAGATGGTGTCCACAATGCATAGTACTTGGTTACCATACTTGGTTAATGTCAATTAAACTTGTTATGGAGTGTCCCATTCATCATGTGCAACTACGAAGTCATTGTGAGAAGTGTGGTGTCAATTTTAAAATGGGCTTAGGGGGGCTTGCTGTTCGCAACTTAGGATGTCGATGTGGCTCGAAATGGGTAGCTAGTCCATATTCAATGAGGCGGCCCACGCTAGCACAAGAAGGAATTAACGCTTGGTCGGAAGTCGCGCAATGGGTGCAAAATTCGGGGAAGATGCATGTAAATAAAGAAAGAAGTAGACCCGATTCGGCGGAGCAACTGGCCCTTACCGAGAGGTGGTGTTCTGAGTTGGGTATTTCATATCCGAATTGCTTTGAAAAGGCAGAAAAATTTTGGCTTTTTACAAAGTCGTCAGTTGCGGACTGGACACCTTACAGTGCTAGCACATCAATCAAGGGAAAAAATATTGTCGGAAAGTACTACTCGGAGCTAGAACATAGTCCGCAACTTTCCGTTTATAGGGCAATGTCGCGGCATCTCAGAAGGCAAGCAAAAGAAGATCTGGATCAGAGAGTTTTAGAATCATCCAGGATTAAAGATCCATTTTCTCTTTCGAGAGAGTTTTTTCGCAGAAAAACAGTACGCAATGCTTTTCTTGAGATGCTTTGGACTCGCCGACTTGAAAATCACGCATATCTATGGCGATGGCCCAGGCGGAAATTGAGCGATGATAGCAAAAAGTTTGCTATCATTTTCGAAAATTTCATTGGCAAATCTCAAAATTTCAATTTTACTCAATCTGCAAGCTATAGGTATGATACATGGCTCCAGTATCATTATTCGGCCTTGGTATGTCTGCTTGCATGGGGGGATGCAATTCGTCAAATTGAAAAATCAATGGATGAAAATTGGGCTGACTGGACGATTGATGATGTGAATTGGAAGGAGGGGAGGGTAGCTTGGTATTCAATCGAGCAGGATGAGAAACTATTATTTTTTGGCTGCACAAAAAATAAATTAGAAGCACCATTTTCGTTTGATGTTAGGATGCAGCCTACATCTTCCGAATCAAATCTTGAAAATCTATATAAAAATAAATACGCCATAGAAATGCCTGGAGAAAATCAAATGGATTTGAAATCTGTCAAGGCACTTCGTGGATTGGGCGGTTTTTTGAAGGAGGCAGTTTCCGAGTCATTTTTTTATTATGGGGAGTGCAAAATTAAGTGCATCTTGTTTGATAGATTTTTTAATTTTGCGGCAACCACTCCGGATGGGGTGTTGCAGGCATGGGGGTATGACAAAGAGAGTGCGCTAAAATCCATTCAAAATACAGTTGTGTTTTTTTGTGGTAACTATGGCAAAACATCATCATCTGGTGTTAGGTATTCTATAGGTTTTGGGCCAAATAACATATTTACATTAGATTTGCTAAATTAAGGAAAATTCCTCTCAATTAAATATTGGGCGTTATCGCCTGGGCTCTTAATTTTCGTTTAAATGACAAACTTTAGTTTCGCTGTTTTGTCATATGCATCTTCAAGTAGTCTCTTGGGCTTGAATCGTCAATGATTCCTCGCAGTTTGTCGCGCCTCCCTTTATTGCCTAAAACACCTCGCCAAATTCCGATTTGGCAATGAGCGGTTTGTTCGCAGTATGGCTTTTTGCGAGTTCATAGTCCAGCAGTGCTATCTGCCTCTGGTTGATATCAAATCAAGGGTGGCAATTAAGGCCTCTTGGCATTGCCGATGTTCTCGTCTGCCATTACAAGTCGCTGCGACAAGCTGCCGCCTCGGCTTCAGGCCACAGGTTAGGTGTCGCATCCCAGATGATTGCATAGACCCAAAACGCTATCCCCTATTCATGGCCCGCGCGGTTCTGCAAGAGTTGATAGAGTCCTTGCAATCGACCCTGGGAGTGAAGCCATGTTGATAGCCCTGCACAAGAACGCCCGC
>NZ_CYIG01000025.1 GCF_001298675.1 Paenacidovorax caeni | reverse complement strand
GACCTGGTTCATCTCTTCAAGGAAGACCTCTTTGCGGGTTTTCTTGGGCAGGGGGTCAAGGCCAAGCGTGATCTGATCCATGTCCGTGATCGTCGGTCCTCATCAGGCTCTGCGCCAGTCGGAATGACCAGGGGTTTTGCAGACCTTCCTTAACCTCCTTCGCGCCCCGCAGCGGTGTCGAGCCGGCCGAGGGCGCGCAGCAGGTTCTCGGCCGTGGCGGGCGCCGTGAGGTGTACGCAGGCACCGTCGGCGCGCGTGGCGGCCACAGCGTCGCGCAGGGCCTCGTACACGGCCACGGCGAGCATGAAGGGCGGTTCGCCCACGGCCTTGCTGCCGCCCACGTTGTCCTCGCGGTTGGCTTCGGGCCACAGCGCGACGCGAAAGCGTGCCGGCACGTCGCCCGTGGCCGGGATCTTGTAGGTGCTGGGCGCGTGGGTGGCGAGCTGCCCCTGTTCGTTCCACACCAGCTGCTCGGTGGTGAGCCAGCCCATGCCCTGGATGAAGCCGCCTTCGATCTGGCCGATGTCGATGGCCGGGTTGATGCTCTGGCCCACGTCGTGCAGGATGTCCACGGCCAGCACCCGGCTCTCGCCGGTCAGTGTGTCCAGCGCGACCTCGCAGCAGGCCGCGCCGTAGGCGAAGTAGTAGAACGGCCGGCCCGTCAGGGTGGTCTTGTCGTAGTGGATCTTGGGCGTGCGGTAGAAGCCGTCGCTCCACAGCTGGATGCGGTTGGCGTAGGCCTGCTGCACCACGTCGCTCCACGCGCGCACCGCCTTGGGCGAGATGACCTGCCCACCCTGGAACTGGATCTCTCCTGCGCCACAGCCGTCCAGCCCACACACGAAGGCGGCCAGGTTGGCACGCACGTTGCGCGCCGCGAACTGCGCCGCGCGGCCGTTCAGGTCGGTGCCGGCGCTGGCGGCCGTGGCGCTGGCGTTGGGCACCTTGCTGGTGTCGCTGGCGGTCACGAGCACGCGCGCCAGCGGCACGCCCAGTTCGTCGGCCACGATCTGCGCCACCTTGGTGTGCAGGCCCTGGCCCATCTCAATGCCGCCATGGTTCACCTGTACGCTGCCGTCGGTATAGACATGCACCAGCGCGCCCGCCTGGTTGAACAGCGTGGCGGTGAAGCTGATGCCGAACTTCACCGGCGTGATGGCGATGCCGCGCTTCAGGACGGTATTGCGCGCGTTCCAGGCCGAAATGGCCTCTTTGCGTTGCCTGTACTGCGCTGACAGCTCCAGTTTTGGTAGCAAATCGTGCAGGATGTTGTCTTCTACCGGCATCTGGTAGTGGGTGATGTTGCGCTCGCCCAGGCCATAGAGGTTGGCCATGCGCACGTCCAGCGCGTCGCGGCCCAGGGCGCGCGCGATGTCGCCCAGGATGGTCTCGATGGCGATCACTCCCTGTGGCCCGCCAAAGCCGCGGAACGCCGTGTGGCTTTGCGTGTTCGTCTTGCAGCGGTACGAGGCGATTTCCACGTCCTGCAGAAAATAGGCGTTGTCACAGTGGAACACCGCGCGGTCGGCCACCGGGCCTGACAGGTCGGCGCTGAAGCCGCAGTTGGCCGCCATGCGCAGCTTCAGGCCCTGGATGCGGCCCGCGTCGTCGAAGCCCACCTCCCAGTCGTAGGCGAAGGGGTGGCGCTTGCCGGTGATGAGGAAGTCGTCGTCGCGATCCAGGCGCAGCTTGACCGGGCGGCCAACCTTGCGCGCCGCCACGGCGGCCCACACGGCCAGGTGGCCGGCCTGCGTCTCCTTGCCGCCGAAGCCGCCGCCCATGCGGCGGCATTCCACGCGCACGGCGTGGTTGTCCACGGCCAGCGCGTGCGCTACCCAGTGCTGTACCTCGCCCGGGTGCTGGGTGCTGGAGTGGATGAGCCACTGCCCCTGCTCCTGCGGCAGCGCGTAGGCGATCTGGCCCTCGAGGTAAAAATGCTCCTGCCCGCCCACCTCCAGCTGGCCGCGCAGGCGGTGCGGCGCGCGCGCCAGTGCCGCCGCCGCATCGCCGCGGCGCACGAAGACCGGGGGCAGCACGTAGTTCTGTTGCGCCAGCGCCTGCTGCACGTTCAGCACTGCGGGCAGCGGCGTGGTGTCGGCGCGCACCAGGCGCGCGGCGCGGCGCGCCTGCTCGACGCTGTCGGCCACCACCAGGCCGATGACCTGGCCGGCGTACTCCACACGGTCGATGGCGAACACCGGCTCGTCGTGGGCGAAGGCCGCGAGCAGCCTGTCGCCCGGAACGTCAGCCGCCAGCACCACGCTGCGTACCCCGGGCAACTGCAGCGCGGCGGAGGCGTCCACGCCGTGCAGGTGTCCATGGGCGATGCGCGAGAGGATGGGGGCCGCGTACAGCGTGCCGCGTACCTCGGGCAGGTCGTCGATGTAGCTGGCGTTGCCCGTTACCTGGGCGCGGGCACTCTCGTGCGGGTGCGGCTGGCCCATGGCGGGCTGGGGGTGTGCAGGGGCGGCCACGGGGGCGGGCGAGCGTGTCATGCGGCTTCCTCCTGCGGTGCGCAGTTCGCGAGCGAAAAATCCTCCAGCGAAACGGCCGTCTGGCCCTGGCTTTCGAGCCAGTAGCGTCGCATCAAGCCCGCCAGCACGGTGCGGCGGTAGGCGCCGCTGGCACGCATGTCGGAAATGGGTGTGAACTCGGCCTGCAATGCCTCGCCGGCGCGCTGGGCCAGGGCCTCGGTCCAGGGCTGGCCGGTCAGTAGCGCCTCGGTTTGGCGTGCCCGCGCGGGCGTGGCCGCCACGCCGCCCGCGCCGATGCTGGCGCGGCGCACCACGCCGTCGGCAATATCCAGGTGCAGGGCCAGGCACACGGCGGAGATGTCGTCGTCCCAGCGCTTGGACACCTTGTAGGCGCGCAACAGCCCCTCCGGGGCGGGGCGGGGCACCACGATGCGCACCAGCAACTCATCCGGCGCCAGAGCGGTCTGGCGGTAGCCGGTGTACAGGTCTTCGAGCGCCAGTGTGCGCTCGCCGCGCATGCTGGCCAGCACCACCTGGGCGCGCAGCGCGATCAGCAGCGGCATGGAGTCGCCGATGGGCGAACCGTTGGCTACGTTGCCGCCCAGCGTACCCGCGTTGCGCACCGGCAGGCCGGCGAAGCGCGCGGCGAAGCGCTGCAGCTGCGGCCACTGGCGCTGCAGTGCGGCAAAGGCATCAGTGAGGGTCACGGCGGCGCCGATGCGCAGTCCGGCGCCGTCTTCTTCAATGCGGCGCAGCTCGGCCGCGCGTGTCACGTCCAGCACTTGGGCGAACTGGCGGTGCTGCTTGGTGATCCACAGCCCCACGTCGGTGGCGCCGGCCACCACCTGGGCCTGGGGGTAGGCGGCGCGCGCGGCCAGCAGCTCGGCCTGGGTGGTTGGGGCGATATAGATCCAATCGGCCTCCGGGCTTACGGAGGCAAGCGCTGCAAGCTCTAATTTTTGTAGCAATTCGGCTTCGTCTACCTGCACCGGGGGCAGGCTGCCCATCTGCTGGGCGGCGTCGAGGATGGGGCGGTAGCCCGTGCAGCGGCACAGGTTGCCCGAGAGGGCTTCCTGCGCCAGCGCGCGGCTGACCGGGCGGCCCTGGCAGACGTTGTTCTGGTACAGGGCAAACATACTCATCGCAAAGCCGGGCGTGCAAAAACCACACTGGCTGCCGTGGCACTGCAGCAGCGCCTGCTGCGCGGGGTGCAGCGTGCCGTCGGCCTGTGCCAAGTCCTGCACCGTCCACAGCGCCATGCCGTTGAGGGAGTGCGCCAGGCGGATGCAGGCATTCACTGCCTGGTAGCGCACGCGGCCATGCACGGCGTCGCCCAGCACCACGGTGCAGGCACCGCAGTCGCCTTCGCCGCAGCCTTCCTTGGTGCCAGTCAGGCCGAGGTCTTCGCGCAGCAGTTCCAGCAGTGTGCGGTCAGGCGGAACGTGGGAAAGCGTGACCAGCTGGCCTCGGTGCACGAACGTCAGGGGGCGGGAATTCATGGGGCAGCGGCAGAGTACGGGACAGGCCTCTACCTTATGACAAAAAATGCCGCTGTGTCATGCGCGCGCAAAACTGCGGTGCTTGGTGTGGTTTGCGCGCACATGCACGCCCCTGGCTGTTGCGTTACTACCAAAAGCATAGCTGCTGGCGCGCATGGGACAAGCGTCTGGCCTCTTTGCGGCATATGGCCGGTGACAATTTGAGAGACAATCCGCCCCATGCATTCCCCCGACGCTCCCCTTGCCAGCGGCGCCGCGCCGCCCCCGTTGCGGCTGCAACTGGCCGGCATCACCAAGCGCTACCCGTCCGTGGTGGCGAACAGTGGCGTGTCCCTGGCGGTGCGCCCGGGCGAAATCCATGCCGTGCTGGGCGAGAATGGCGCGGGCAAGTCCACGCTGATGAAGATCATCTACGGCGCCGTCAAGCCTGACGAAGGGACGGTGCGGGTGGATGGGCGCGTGGTGCACATCCGCAACCCGCAGGAGGCGCGGCAGCTGGGCATTGCCATGGTGTTCCAGCACTTCAGCCTGTTCGACACGCTCTCCGTGGCCGAAAACGTCTGGCTGGGCCTGGACAAGACCCAGTCGCTGGCCGAGGTGACGCAGCGCATCACTGCGAAGGCGGCCGAGTACGGCCTCGAAATCGACCCGTTGCGCCCGGTGCACACGCTGAGCGTGGGCGAGATGCAGCGCGTAGAGATCATCCGCGCGCTGCTGACCAACCCGCGCCTGCTGATCCTTGACGAGCCCACCTCGGTGCTGACGCCGCAGGCGGTGGAAAAGCTTTTCGTGGTGCTGCGCAAGCTGGCAGGCGAGGGCTGCAGCATTCTTTACATCAGCCACAAGCTGCACGAGATCCGCGCGCTGTGTACCGCCTGCACCGTGATGCGGGCGGGCCAGGTCACGGGGGTCTGCGATCCGCGCGAGGAATCGAACGCTTCGCTGTCGCGCCTGATGATCGGTGCCGAGCCGCCAGCGCTGGACTATCGCGCGGCGCAGGCCGGTGCACCAGTGTTGAGCGTCGAGGGGTTGACACTGCCACGCGGCGATGCCTTCGGCGTCGATCTGATCGACCTGCAGTTCGAAGTTCGCGCAGGCGAGGTGGTGGGCATTGCCGGGGTCTCGGGCAACGGGCAGCGGGAGCTGCTGTACGCGCTGTCGGGCGAAGACCAGCGCGCGCAGCCTGCCATGGTGCAAATCAGTGGCCCGCGCGGCATGGTGCCCAGCGGGCGCATGAACCCGCGCCAGCGGCGCGCACTCGGTCTGCACTTCGTGCCTGAAGAGCGTCTGGGCCGCGGCGCCGTGCCCGGTATGGGGCTGGCGCACAACCTGCTCTTGACCCGTGGCAACGCGCTGGGCGCGGGCGGATGGATCCGCATGCGCCAGTTGCGCGCCCAGGCCAGCGACATCATTGCGCGCTTCGGCGTCAAGGCCGGTGGGCCGGACGCCACGGCGCAGTCGCTGTCGGGGGGCAACCTGCAGAAATTCATCGTGGGCCGCGAGATTGATGCCGGCCCGCGCCTGCTCATCGTCTCGCAGCCCACCTGGGGTGTGGATGTGGGCGCCGCCGCACAAATACGCGGCGCCATCCTGGCATTGCGCGACGCGGGCTGCGCGGTGCTGGTGTTGAGCGAGGAGCTGGACGAATTGTTTGAAATCTGTGACCGCCTGCACGTGCTGGCCAAGGGCCACCTCTCGCCTTCCGTGGCGCGGGCCGAGGCCACGGTGGAGCGCATCGGCGAATGGATGAGCGGCCTGTGGCACGCCGAGGTGCAGGAGCACCTGGCCCACATGGCCGAACACGATGCGCAGGAGGCCCGCCATGTTCAAGCTTGAGGCGCGTCCCCAGGCGTCGCGCCTGTGGTCGTATGGCTCGCCGGTGCTGGCGCTGGCCATCACGGTGGTGATCGGCGTGGCGCTGTTTGCGCTGCTCGGCAAGGACCCGGTGCGCGGGCTGCAGGTGTTCTTCTGGGAGCCCATCAGAACCCCGTACGCATTGGGCGAGCTGGCCGTCAAGGCCACGCCGCTGCTGCTGATTGCGCTGGGGCTGGCGGTGTGCTTTCGCTCCAACGTGTGGAACATTGGTGCCGAAGGGCAATTCGTCATCGGCGCCGTGGCGGCCGGCGGCGTGGCGCTGCTGGCCGACAAAACCACGGGGCCGTGGATCGTGCCTGCCATCCTGCTCGCGGGCATCCTTGGCGGCATGGTCTGGGCGGGCATCACGGCGCTGCTGCGCGACCGCTTCAACGCCAACGAGATCCTGGTCAGCCTGATGCTGGTCTACGTGGCCACGCTGGTGCTGGGCTACCTGGTTTACGGGCCGTGGAAAGACCCCATGGGTTTCAACTTCCCGCAGACCAAGATGTTCGAGCGCGTGACGCAGATGCCCCGTCTGTTCTCCGGCTCGCGTGTCACCATCGGCCTGCCACTGGCGCTGGCGGGGGCGCTGGCGTTGTGGGTGTTCCTGTTCCGCACGCGTGCCGGTTTTGCCCTGCAGGTCGGCGGCTTGGCGCCTGCGGCGGCACGCTACGCGGGCTTTTCCAGCCGCACGGCACTGTGGAGCGCGCTGCTCATCTCCGGCGCCGCCGCGGGCCTGGCGGGCGCGCTGGAGGTTGCCGGCCCCATTGGCCAGCTCACACCCTACGTGCCGGCCGGCTACGGCTTCGCGGCCATCATCGTGGCCTTTGTCGGGCGGCTGCATCCGGTGGGCATGGTGCTGTCGGCGATCCTCATGAGCATGTTCTATATCGGTGGCGAGTTGGCGCAGTCGCGCCTGGGGTTGCCCAAGTCGCTCACGGGCGTGTTCCAGGGGCTGCTGCTGTTCACGCTGCTGGCGTGCGACACCCTGGTGGCGTACCGGGTGCGCTGGGCACGGCCGTCCAAGGGGGGTAGGTAATGGAATCGTATGCACTGCTGATCGGCTCTACCCTCAGCGCGGGCACGGTGATTGCGCTGGCAGCGCTGGGCCTGCTGGTCAACGAAAAGGCGGGCATCGTCAACCTCGGAGCCGAGGGCATGATGCTGTGCGCTGCGCTGGCGGGCTTTGCCACGACCGTGGTCACGGGGAACGAATGGCTGGGCTTCGCGGCCGGGGCACTGGCAGGGGCGTTCCTGGCGGCGGTCTTCGGTGTCCTGGTGATCTGGCTCAACACCAACCAGTACGCCACCGGGCTGGCGCTTTCCCTGTTTGGCGTGGGCTTCTCGGCCTTCGCGGGCCAGAGTTTCGTGCAGGCCAAGCTGCCCGAGCTGGCGCAGGACGGCATTCCCTACCTGCGTGACATCCCTTTGATGGGGCCTGCGTTGTTTGATCATGACCCGTTGGTCTATGGCGCCATGGTCTTGGCCGTGGCGCTGATCTGGTTCCTGGACCGCACGCGCACCGGGCTGGTGCTGCGCGCGGTGGGGGAGTCGCCCCAGTCGGCGCATGCGCTGGGCTACCCGGTGCGCTGGATCCGTCTTGGAGCGGTTGTGTTCGGCGGTGCGCTGTGCGGACTGGCGGGCGCGTTCATCTCGCTGGAGTACACCCCGCTGTGGGTCGAAGGCATGGTGGCGGGGCGCGGCTGGATCGCGTTGGCGCTGACCACTTTTGCCACCTGGCGTCCCGCGCGCGTGCTGCTCGGTGCGTACCTGTTCGGCGGCGTGACCATGCTCCAATTCCATTTGCAGGCCACGGGCGTGCAGGTGGCAAGCCAATTGCTTTCCATGTTGCCGTATCTGGCGACCATCGTGGTGCTGGTCTTGATCTCGCGCAATCCAGTCTGGATCCGTGCGAACATGCCGGCTTCGCTCGGCAAGCCGTTTTACCCGGGTAGTTGAGTTTTTTCGTTATTTCCCTTCCCCGTATTTGCCCCATGAACCTTGTGAACAAACGCTCCCTGCTGAAAACAGCCGCGCTGTCGGCCCTCGCTCTTGCTGCCCTGGCGGGGTGCAGCAAGAAGGAAGAAGCCCCTGCAGCGGCGCCCGCACCGGCTGCGGCACCGGCGGCCGACAAGCTCAAGGTGGGGTTTGTTTACGTCAGTCCGATCGGCGACGGTGGCTGGACCTACCAGCACGAGCTGGGCCGTCGCGCGATCCAGGAGAAGTTTGGCGACAAGATCGAGAGCACGTTCGTCGAAAGCGTGCCCGAGAGCGCCGATGCCGAGCGTGTGCTGCGCGACATGGCGGGGCAGGGCACCAAATTGGTGTTCGCTACCAGCTTTGGCTACCAGGAATTCGTGCAGAAAGTGGCGCCCGACCTGAAAGACGTGAAGTTCGAGCACGCCACCGGCTACAAACAGGCCGAGAACGTTGCCACCTACGACACCAAGACCTTCGAGGGCGCCTACCTGGCCGGCATCGTGGCTGGCGGCATGAGCAAGACCAAAACGGTGGGTGTCGTGGCCTCGGTGCCGATCCCTGAAGTGGTGCGCAATATCAACAGTTTCGTGCTCGGTGCGCAGAGCGTGGACCCGGCGATCAAGGCCAAGGTGGTCTGGGTCAATGAATGGTTCAGCCCGCCCAAAGAGGCCGAGGCCGCTACCTCGCTGATCAACGGCGGTGTCGATGTGATGTACCAGAACACCAATTCTCCCTCGGTGCTCAAGACGGCCGAGGAGCGCGGTGTGCGTGCCTTCGGCAAGGATGGCGACATGAGCGCCTATGCGCCCAAAGCGCACCTGGGTTCTGCCGTGATCGATTGGGGCCCGTACTACACCAAGGTAGTGGGGGACACATTGGCCGGGCAATGGCAAGGCGGTGCCCACTGGTGGGGTGTGAAGGAAGGCGCCATCGACCTGCTGAAGATCGCCGACGACGTGCCGCAAGAGATCAAGGACCGCGTGGCCAAGGAAGGCCCGCGCAGGCTTGCAGGACGGCAGCTTCGCTGTCTGGACCGGCCCGATCAAGGACAACACGGGCAAGGAAGTCCTGGCCGCGGGCCAAGTGGGCGACCTGCCGTTTCTCACCAGCATCAACTTCTACGTTGCCGGCGTAGAGGGCAAGGTCCCCGGCACGGAAGGCAAGTAAAGGTTTCGTGCCACCCCAGGGCCGCTAGGCAATGAGCGGCTGTGGGCCATGGTGGCGCTCCGGTTGTTTTTTACCCCCTGAAGGAAAAGTCATGACGGATTTGCACAAGCGTTCCCTGTTCAAGCTGGCCGCGCTGTCGGCAGTGGCGGCTGCAGCCTTGGTGGGCTGCGGCAAGAAAGAAGAACCGGCGCCCGCGCCGGCCCCGGCTGCACCTGCGGCCGAGGCGCCCAAGCCCGAGCCCCTGAAGATTGGCTTTGCGTACGTCGGCCCGGTGGGCGACGGCGGCTGGTCCTACGCCCATGACCAGGCACGCAAGAAGCTGGAGGCCGAATTCGGCGACAAGATCCAGACCTCTTACGTGGAGAGCGTGCCCGAGGGCCCCGACGCCGAGCGCGTGCTGCGCGACATGGTCACCCAGGGCAACAAGGTGATCTTCGGCACCACCTTCGGCTACATGGACGTGATGCAGAAGCTGGGCGAGGAGTTCAAGGACGTGCGCTTCGAGCACGCCACGGGCTACAAGACCAGCGAAAACGTTCGCACCTACGACAGCCGAACCTACGAGGGCGCCTACCTCGCTGGCATCATCGCGGGCGCCATGACCAAGACCAACACCCTGGGCGTGGTCGGCTCGGTGCCTATTCCCGAGGTGCTGCGCAACATCAACAGCTTCACCCTGGGCGCGCAGAGCGTGAACCCCAAGATCAAGACCAAGGTGGTCTGGGTCAACGAGTGGTTCAGCCCGCCCAAGGAAACCGAGGCCGCCACTTCGCTGATCAACGGCGGTGCTGACGTGCTGTTCCAGAACACCGACTCCCCCGCCGTGCTCAAGACGGCCGAGGAAAAGGGCAAGCGCGCCTTCGGCTGGGATTCCGACATGACCGCCTACGGTCCCAAGGCGCATCTGGCCTCGGCTGTCATCAACTGGCTGCCTTACTACGCCAAGGCCACCAAGGATGTGCTGGACGGCACTTGGACCACGGGCCAGAGCTGGTGGGGCGTGAAGGAAGGCGCGATCGACCTGGTGTCCGTCGCCGAGGACGTGCCCGCCGAGGCCAAGGCCAAGGTCGATGCCGCCAAGGCAGGCCTGAAGGATGGCTCGTTCGTGATCTGGAAGGGCCCGATCGTGAACAACGCTGGCCAGACGGTGCTGGAAAAGGACGCCGTGGCCGACGACAAATTCCTCACCGGCATCAATTTCTACGTCAAGGGCGTGGAAGGCAAGGTGCCGGGCGGCGATGGCAAGTAAGCCGCACGCCGTGTTTTGGCACTGAAAAGGCCGCCCGAGGGCGGCCTTTTTTGTGGGCGCTGGCAGGCATGCTGGTTTGTCTGTACACTGTGCTCGCCCTGCGTGCCAGGGAACAACAACAGAAGGAGACAAACCTATGACGTACCACATTCCCCGTGGCCTGCGGCCGCTTTCTTTGCTCGCGCTCGCGGCGTTAGCCGCGTGCGGCGGCAGCGGCGACGATGACACCGCCGCTCGCTACAGCGCCGAGATCCGCCGCACCACCATGGGCGTGCCGCACATCAAGGCCAGCGACTGGGGCGGCCTGGGCTACGGCTACGGCTATGCACAGGCGCAGGACAACCTGTGCACCATGGCCGACTCGTTCCTGACCTACCGGGGGGAGCGCTCCAAGTACTTCGGTGCCGATGCGCTCGCGGTCTACAGCAGCACCATCGCGCGCCCGCGCAACATCGACTCCGACTTCTTCCACCGCCACCTCATCACGCAGGACGTGCTCGATGCCATGGTCGCCCAGCAAGGCGACAGCCTGCGCAAGCTGACGGCGGGCTTCGTGGCGGGCTACAACCGCTATGTGCGCGACAACCAGGCCAGCGGCAAGGCGCACGCTGCCTGTAGCGGCGAAGCCTGGGTGCGCCCCATCACCGAGCAGGACCTGCTGCGGCGCATGTATGTCGCCAACCTCGCGGCGGGCTACAGCAACTTCGTTGCGGCCATCGCCAATGCCGTGGCGCCGCAGGCCTCGGCCGCGAAGGCTGGGCAGGGCATGCAGGTGCCCGACCCCGCCAGCATCACTGCCCCAGCGCTCCAGGTGGGTGGCAGCGTCGGCATCGGCAGCAACATGTACGGCTTTGGCACGGCGGGCACGGGCGACGCCAGCCCGCTGCTGTTCGGCAATCCGCACTGGTACTGGAAGGGGCCCGACCGCTTTTACCAGGCGCATCTGACCATCCCGGGGGAGCTGAACGTCAGCGGTGCGTCGTTCCTCGGTCTGCCGATGGTGCAGATTGGCTTCAACGACAACGTGGCCTGGAGCCACACGGTTTCCACGGCGCGGCGCTTCGGCTTCTTCCAGCTCACGCTGGCGCCCAACGACCCGACCAGCTACCTGCTCGACGGCCAGGCCGTGAAGATGAAGGCCAACCCCATTACGGTGGAAGTGCGCCAGGCCTCGGGGGCCACCGCCATGGTGAGCCGCACGCTCTACAAGACCGAGTACGGGCCCATGGTCAACCTGGCCAGCATGAACCCAGCGCTGGGCTGGAACACCGCCTCGGCATTCGCCATGCGCGACATCAACGGCGAGAACTTCCGCAGCATGCGCAACTGGCTGCGCTGGAACCAGGCCAAGTCGCTTGACGAATTCATGCAGATCCAGAAAGAGGAAGCAGCCATTCCCTGGGTGAACACCGTGGCCGTCGGGCGCGGCGCTGCTCGCGCCTGGTATGCCGACATTGGTACCGTGCCGAATGCACCGCCCGACTTGCTGGCGGCCTGCACCACGCCTGTGGGTAAAGCCATGGCGGCGGCGTTGCCCGAGGTGCCTATCCTCGACGGCGCGCGCAGTGCGTGCCACTGGCGAACCGACGCCGATTCAGTGCAAAAGGGCGCCATTGGCGTGGCGCGCATGCCCAGCCTGCTGCGCGACGACTATGTTGGCAACATGAACGACAGCTACTGGCTGGCCAACGCCAGTGCGCCGCTCACCGGCTTTCCCAGCATCTTCGGCACCGCGGGTACGGCGGCGCAGTCCCTGCGTACGCGCCTGGGGCACACCATGGCGCTGGAGCGCCTGGCAGGTACCGACGGCTACCCAGGCAACAAGGCCACCAGCGAGGTCGTGCGCCAGATGGTGCTGAACAGCCGCGTGTTCAGCGCCGAGCGCTTCAAGGACCCGGCGCTCGATCTGGTGTGCACCGCGCCATCTGCCTCGCAGGACGTGGTGGCGGCCTGTGCCACGCTGCGTGCCTGGGACAACCGGGGGAGCACCAGTGCGCGCGGCTCGCATGTGTGGGACGAGTTCTGGAGCCGGGTGCAGGTGCCGGCGGCCCAGCTCTATGCCGTGCCGTTCGACCCAGCCGACCCGCTGAACACCCCGCGTGGCCTGCAGCCTGGCGCGGCCGATGCGCTGCGCCAGGCATTCGGCGCAGCGGTGCAAGCCGTAAAGGCTTCCGGCTTTGCGCTTGACGCGCCGCGTGGCGACGTGCTGTTCTCCGCGCGCGGCGGCGTCAAGACAGCTCTCTACGGCGGCTGCAGCGCCGTGGGCTACTTCACCATCAACTGTTCGGAAAACCCCATCGGCCAGGGCGGCTACAACATGGATGGCCAGCCACACGGCAACAGCTACAGCAACAGCTACATGCAGGTGGTGAACTTCCCGGCAGGCGGGGTGCAGGCCTACACCTTCCTGACCTTCTCGCTGTCGGATGACCCTGGCTCGGCCCACTATGCCGACTACACCCGGGCCTATGGCGCGCAGCAGTGGCTGCGGGTGCCCTTTGCCGAAGCCGAAATCACCGCCGACAAAAACTACCAGACGGTGACCGTGTCCGAGTGATCCGGCCTTGCGGCCGCGTGCGCCCTCGCCGTAAGGCCGGGGCGCATTTTTTTCGCCTGCTGGGCGCACAATGGCTGCGCCACTTCTGGAGATTGCCGATGTTCAAAGTTCCACCCGTCCCTGCGCAGCGTCTGCCCGCACTGTTGCGTGCCATGCCCAAGGCGGAGCTGCACATCCACATCGAAGGCTCGCTGGAGCCCGAGATGATCTTTGCCTTGGCCCAGCGCAATGGCGTGCAGTTGCCCTACGCCAGCGTTGAAGCGCTGCGCAGCGCCTACGCCTTCACCGACCTGCAGAGCTTTCTCGACATCTACTACGCCGGTGCCAGCGTGCTGTTGCATGAACAGGATTTTTACGATATGGGCCGCGCCTACCTTGCGCGAGCAGCTATGGATAACGTAGCGCACGCCGAGCTTTTCTTCGACCCGCAGACGCATACTGCGCGCGGCGTGGCCATGGAAACCGTGGTGGGCGGCCTGCACCGCGCCTGCGTGGAAGCGCGTGCCGAGCTGGGTATCTCCAGCGCGCTGATTTTGTGTTTTCTGCGCCATCTCAGCGAGGAAGACGCTTTTGCCACGCTGGAGCAGGCGCAGCCGTACCTGGACAAAATCATTGGCGTGGGCTTGGACAGCAGCGAGCGCGGCCACCCGCCGGAGAAGTTTGCGCGCGTGTTCGCACGTTGCCGCGCGCTGGGCCTGCACGCGGTCGCCCATGCGGGCGAGGAGGGGCCGCCCGCCTACATCTGGAGCGCGCTCGACGTGCTCAAGGCCGAGCGCATCGACCATGGCGTGCAGGCCGTGCACGACGCCCTGCTGATGCAGCGCCTGGCGCGCGAGCGCATTGCGCTCACCGTCTGCCCGCTGTCCAACCTCAAGCTGCGCGTATTCCCCAGCCTGGCGCAGCACAACCTGCGCCAGTTGCTCGACGCTGGGCTGGCCGCCACGGTGAATTCGGACGACCCAGCCTACTTTGGCGGTTACATCAATGAGAACTTCACCCAGGTTTTCGCCGCCACGGGCCTGACAGCGCGCCACGCCTACCAACTGGCTTGGAACAGCTTCGAGGCCAGCTTTGCCCCGGAAGCTGACAAGCGGCGCTGGGAACACCGCCTCAAGGAAGCGTTCGACCGCTGCTACGAGTACGACAGCTGAGGCGCAAGCGCCGGCTCCGTGGGGCGATGGGCTTCAGGCGCTGTGTTGCTTCATTTTTGATAGCTTCTGGCGCTTTCTGGGTAAGGGTTTGAGGCCCATTTATTGCCTTTTGATGTCGACCCGGGCGTAAGGTGCAAACCCCAGCGCATCACGTCGGCTGAAGGGCTCCCACGCGCCGCGATCGTGCGTCAGCCTTGAAGCCGTAGTAGGGCGCGCGCGCCATCGCTTTGGCAGATCGAGGTAAAAAAATGGCGGGCGCAATGCGCTCCGCCAAAGTACTCACCATCCCTTTTCTGTCATCTGTATTGCAAGGTGTAGACCATCTCCCGCCCGTTGCGGTCGGTATGGATCAGGCCGAACTCAGCATAGCTGGTGGCCGATGCCCCGTCCGGCTTGCCGCCGTAGGGGATGGTGGCCGTCTTGCCGTCCGCCGCCACCGTGCCTCCCATGGCAGCCGTGCGCACGGTGGTCGGGCCCGAGGCCCCTGCATCCCTGGGGCCCTGGCGGAACGAGTACACCGACGATCGCGCCATGGGCAGGCCGCCCGCCGGGGGCGTGGCCGTTTGCAGGGTGGCCGTGATCGTGCCGCCGTTTGTCTTGAAGGCGGCCGCGATGAGCGACTCGTCGGCCGGTGCGATGGTGCTGAACATCGGATACGACGCCGACAGCAACTGTGCGAACGGATACGGCGCGTTCCTGAGCGGCACCTTGTAGGTGGCCACGGGCGTCTTGCCTTGCTGCCCGTTCACCGTCTTCCAGCCATCGTCGGCGTACAGGTCAACATTGCGCTGGAGTCGGGCCCTGGGGCTGCTGGCGGCCGTACTGGGACTGTTGGGCGTGCGGCAGCGGTACCCAGCACGGGCGTAAATACCATGGCTTCAAGGCGGGTTTCGCGGTGCAATCGGTGCCGCGTGCAAGCATCCATTTTGGAAAGGACCGCAATATGCATACGTTTCCCCTCTCCCGGAGCGTCGGCAAGGCCTGGGCTCAGGCTGCCGGGCTGGCACTGGCCTTGTCGGCGGGGGCCGCGATAGCGCAGGACGCGCCGCCTGCTGCTGACGTGGCGTTGACGGCGCAGGAGTTCCAGGCGTTCGTGGCCAAGCCGTTTCGCTCGCAGACGTCTGCGGGCAAGGTGTACCACGTTGATCTGCAGCCCGGCGGCAAGGCTGTGATTTCCAACGACTACAACGATGTAGGCGTTTGGCGCAGCGATGGTGACAACGGCTACTGCACGCGCTGGAACAAGCAGCGTGCCGATGAGAAGTGCTACCGCGTGGTCAAGCGCGCAGGGCGCCATGCCGCGGTGGCCGCGGACGGTACGTTTGCTGCCTGGGTCGGGCCGTTGGAATAAGCGGCATCTGCTTTCGTTTTGATAGCTGCTGGCGCTTTCTGGGTGATGGTTTTGGCCGGTTTTCATTGAAAACCGGCCCCGGCGTCACAGCGCCGCGCGCAGCCGCTCGGCGTAGCCCTGCAGCACGGCTGGGCCGGGCTCTTGGCGCGGCCAGGTGAAGGTGATGCCGTCGTCCTCGTGGCGCGGCACCACGTGCATGTGGAAGTGGAAAACGGTCTGCCCGCCCAGCGGGCCGTTGGCCTGCAGCAGCGTCAGGCCCGGCGGGTCAAACACCGTGCGGATGGCCTGGGCCACGCGCTGCGCCGTCTGCATGACGGCGGCAGCCTCTTCGGGCGTGAGGTCGAACAGCGTGACCGCATGGCGCTTGGTGGCCACCAGCACATGCCCCGGGGTGACCTGGCCCAGGTCCATGAAGGCGACGGTCAACGCATCCTCGTACACCCGGGCTGCAGGAATCTCGCCTGCCACCAGGCGGCAGAAAATGCATTGGCCGGGGGGCGAGGTATCGACGAACATGGGCATGGGTTGTCTCCCTTTGGGTGGTTTTAAACGCGGGTATCGTACCGGCCATGCAGATTTACCGCAGTGCGCTGTTGCGCTTCACCCAGGACGGCCAAGCCGTGTATGACGAAGATGGCCTGCTGGCCATCGCCCCTGACGACCAGGGCCGCGCGCGTGTGCAGGCGGCGGGCAGCTGGCAGGCGCTGCGGGCCCGCTATGAAGGGCGCACGGTCACGCACTGGCCGGGGCGCATCATTGCGCCCGGCTTTGTGGATATGCACATCCATTACCCGCAGACCGACGTGATTGGCTCGCCCGCGCCGGGCCTGTTGCCCTGGCTGGAGAACTACACCTTTCCGGCCGAAGCGCGCTTTGCCGACCCGGGCCATGGTGCCCAGGTGGCGCAGTTCTTCGTGGAAGAGCTGCTGCGCAACGGCGTGACCACGGCGATGGCGTTTGCCACTTCGCACCCGGCGTCAGTGGACGCGCTGTTCACCCAGGCCCAGGCACGCGGCATGCGCCTCATCACCGGCAAGGTGCTGCAGGATCGCCACTCGCCCGATGGCGTGCGTGACGACACGGTTCAGGGGCTGATCGACTCCGAGGCGCTGATCCAGCGCTGGCACGGCGTGGACCGCCTGGGCTACGCCATCACGCCACGCTTTGCACCCACCAGCACCCCCGCGCAGCTGCGCGGGGCGGGTGAGCTGGCGGCGCGCTACCCGGACACCTGGATCCAGTCGCACGTGGCGGAGAACCGTGACGAGATCGACTGGGCGCGCGCGCTCTTCCCCACCGCGCGCAGTTACCTGGCGGTGTACGACGGCTTCGGCCTGATGCGCGAACGTGCCGTCTACGCGCACTGCATCCACCTGGACGCCGAAGACCGCGCCTTGCTGCGCGCGCGCCGTACGGCAGCGGCCGTGTGCCCGACCAGCAACCTGTTCCTGGGCAGCGGCTTTTTCGACCACGCGGGTGCGCACGAGGCCGGCTTTGTCCATGGCTTGGCCAGCGACGTGGGCGGCGGCACGAGCTTTTCGCCGTTTCGCACCATGCAGGCGGCGTACTACGTGGGGCGCACCGGCGTGGAAAGCGGGCAGGCCAAGCGTGGCCTGTCGCTCACCCCCACGCAGCTGTGGTGGCAGCACACCGGCGGCGCCGCGCAGGCCCTGGGGCTCGACGGCGTGGTAGGCAACCTGCAGCCGGGCTGCGAGGGCGACTTCATCGTGCTCGACCCCCGTGCCACGCCGCTGCTGGCGCGGCGCTCCGCGCAGGCGCGGAGCCTGGACGAGCTGCTGTTTGCGCTAATCGTGCTGGGTGACGACCGGGTGGTGGAGCAAACCGTCATTTCACAGGCAAAATACGCCCCTAGCGCTTGACCATCAAGCGCTAGCAGCTATGAAAAACGGAGTAACTGCATGAGTATCAAGAGCGATAAATGGATACGCCGCATGGCCGAGCAGCACGGCATGATCGAGCCCTTCGAGCCTGGCCAGGTACGCGAGGTGGATGGCCGGCGCATCATCAGCTACGGCACCAGCAGCTACGGCTACGACATCCGCTGCGCGCCTGAATTCAAGGTGTTCACCAACATCCACAGCACCGTGGTGGACCCCAAGAACTTCGATGAGAAGAGCTTCGTCGATTTCCAGGGCGACAGCTGCATCATCCCGCCCAACAGCTTTGCGCTGGCGCGCACGGTGGAGTACTTCCGCATTCCGCGCAACGTGCTCACGGTGTGCCTGGGCAAGAGCACCTACGCGCGCTGCGGCATCATCGTCAACGTCACGCCCTTCGAGCCGGAGTGGGAAGGCTACGTGACGCTGGAGTTCTCCAACACCACGCCGCTGCCTGCGCGTATCTACGCCGGCGAGGGCTGCGCCCAGGTGCTGTTCTTCGAGAGCGACAAGGACGACGTGTGCGAGGTTTCGTACAAGGACCGGGGCGGCAAGTACCAGGGCCAGGTCGGCGTTACCTTGCCGAAGGCCTGAACCGCGCGCTTACGCGCCGCGCAGCGCCAGCCGCGCAGCCGCCAGATCCCAGCCGCCCCAGCCGCAGCTCTTGAACAGCACCGGCCCCGGGCCGGGCCGCCAGTGTGTGCGCTCCAGGCTGGCCAGTGTGGGCAGGGCGGTTACGTCGAGCCCCGCCTGCAGCAGATCGCCCGCCTCGTGCGCTGCATCGGCCGTGTCGACCAGGATCTGACCGTTTGCCGCGAAGGCGCGGCACAGCGCCGCATCCAGCTCCACCATCTGTGGCGTGAACGCACCCACGGCAGCGAGGAAGGTATCGGGGTGGGGCGCCGAGCGCAGCACCACGCCACTGGCGGGGGTGCAGGTGACGATCAGCGGGCACAGCGCCGCCGCGCGGTCGGCGTCTTCCACCACGTGGGCCTGCACGCCCAAGGCGTGCGCCTGCAGCGCCAGCGCCTGGGCGCTGGCCTGGCTGCGCGAAGCCACCAGCACCTCGGTCACGCCCAGGCCGGCCACGAAGGCGTGCAGGTGCGCCAGGCCCTGCGCGCCCGCGCCCACGATCAATAGCGGCCCCTGCGGCACGCGCGCCAGCCGCTGCGCCGCGTACAGCGACACGGCCGCGGTGCGCCGGGCGGTGATGGTGGGGCCGTCCAGGATCAGTCGGCGCGTGCCTGTGGCCACGTCGAACACCACCACGTCGCCCTGGATGGTGGCGCGGCCCGTGCCCGTGTTGGCGGGGGTGAACGTGATGAGTTTGGTGATGGCCACCTGCGTGTCACAGGCAGGCATGGTGAACAGGGTGCCGCCACCTGCCAGCGGCAGCACGGTGCGTGCGGGCACCTGCACGCTGGCGTCGCGCAGCACGGCGGCGATTTCATCGGCCAGCGGCAGCCAGGGCAGTTGCGCGGCGGTGGCTTCGGGGCTCAGGAGGGCTTGGTGCATATCAGTGTTCGGTTCCGGCGTGCAGGGGGATGTCGTGGCGCGCCAGGGCTGCGGCCCACAGCGCGGTGTAAACGCCGCGCACCATGTCGCGCAGCGGCATTCCGGGGAGGCCCTGTTCGGGCAACTGCGGTACGTGGATGAAGCCGCCGCGCGCGCCGGGTGCGCCCGCGCCCTGGTGCAGCAGGTGCAGCAACCCGTACAGCACCTGGTTGCACACGAAGGTGCCCGCGCTCTGCGACACCTCGGCCGCGATGCCGCGATGCCGCTCTGGCGCACGGCGCGCAGCATGGCCTTGATCGGCAGTGTGGCGAAGTAGGCAGCCGGGCCATGGGGCACCACGGGCATATCGACGGGTTGCGCGCCTTGGTTGTCGGGAATGCGTGCATCGATGACGTTGATGCCGATGCGCTCGATGGACAGCGCCGCACGCCCGGCTGCCAGCCCCAGGCACAACACGAGGGCCGGGCGGTGCGCCTGCAGCAGCGCGCGCAGGTGCTCCAGCGCCTGGCCGAATGCCGTGGGCAACTGTGCCGCCACCACCTGGTGGCCCGCGATGCGCTGCCCTGCCAGGGCGCGGGCCACGCACCAGCTGGGGTTGACCGTGGTGTTGTCGAACGGGTCGAAGCCCGTGAGCAGTATGGGGGGCATGGCGCCATGGTAGCGCGAGCGCAATAATCGCCCCTTTGCCCCCGCAGCGGGGGCGGGGAGCGGCAGCGATGCGATGGGAAGGCAACCGTGAATCGGACAACGTGGAAGACCGCCGCAGCGGCGGCGGTGGTGGTGGCGGCCTGGGCGGGCGCACCATCGGCATTGGCACGGTGGTCATCGCCCTGATCGGCTGGGGCGTGTTCGGCATCAACCCACTGACCACCATTGGCCTGCTCTCGGGCGGCGGCGCGCCGCAGGTGCAGCAGGGCCCGGCCCAGCACCCGCCGCAGGACGATCGGCAGGCCGCGTTCGTCTCTACCGTGCTGGCCTCGACCGAGGATGTGTGGACGCAGATCTTCCGCCAGGGCGGGGCGCAATACCAGCTGCCGAAGCTGGTGCTGTTCCGTGGCACTACGCCCACAGCCTGCGGCATGGGGCAAAGCGCGATGGGGCCGTTTTACTGCCCTGGCGACCGCAAGGTCTATCTGGACATGGATTTCTTCGACACCATGAGCCGCCAGCTTGGTGCGCCGGGCGAATTCGCGCGTGCCTACGTGATCGCGCATGAGGTGGGCCACCACGTGCAGACGCTGCTGGGGGCCACGGGCAAGGTGGACGCGATGCGTGGCCGTGTCAGTCAGCGCGAGCAGAACGCGCTTTCGGTGCGGCTGGAGCTCCAGGCGGACTGCTATGCAGGCATCTGGGCCCGGCACTCGCAGCAAGCCAAGAACTGGCTCGACCAGAGCGACATCGAATCGGCCATCAACGCCGCGCAGCAGATCGGCGACGATACGCTGCAGCGCCAGCAGACCGGCACCGTGCGGCCCGACGCATTTACCCACGGCACCAGCGCGCAGCGCGTGCGCTGGTTTTCCATGGGCTTGAAACAGGGCAGCGTGCAGGCGTGCGACACCTTTTCGGCCAACAGTCTCTAAGCCCCCTTGAAGCGAAAAAAACCAGGGTTTCCACGCCTGGTGCGACAATAGCAGGTTCATGACCAGTTCTTTTTCCAATCTATCGCTGGCCGAGCCGCTGGCGCGTGCCGTGGCCGAAATGGGCTACGAGAACATGACGCCCATCCAGGCGCAGGCCATTCCGGTGGTGCTCACCGGCAAGGACGTGATGGGCGCGGCGCAGACCGGCACGGGCAAGACGGCGGCGTTCTCGCTGCCGCTGCTGCAGCGCCTGCTCAAACACGAGAACAGCTCCGCCTCGCCCGCGCGCCACCCGGTGCGCGCGCTGGTGCTGCTGCCCACGCGCGAGCTGGCCGACCAGGTGGCGCAGCAGATCGCGCTGTACGCCAAGCACACCAAGCTGCGCAGCACTGTCGTGTTTGGTGGCATGGACATGAAGCCGCAGACGCTGGAGCTGAAAAAAGGTGTCGAAGTGCTCGTGGCCACGCCGGGCCGACTGCTGGACCATATCGAGGCCAAGAACGCCGTGCTCAACCAAGTCGAGTACGTGGTGCTCGACGAGGCGGACCGCATGCTCGACATCGGTTTCCTGCCCGACCTGCAGCGCATCCTGAGCTACCTGCCCAAGCAGCGCACCACGCTGCTCTTCTCCGCCACCTTCTCGCCCGAGATCAAGCGTCTGGCCGGCAGCTACCTGCAAGACCCCATCACCATCGAGGTCGCGCGGCCCAACGAGACCGCCTCCACGGTGGAGCAGCGTTTCTACAGCGCGAACGACGACGACAAGCGCCGCGCCATTCACCAAGTCCTCAAGTCCCGCGGCCTCAAGCAGGCTTTTATCTTCGTCAACAGCAAGCTCGGCTGCGCCCGCCTGGCGCGCAGCCTGGAGCGCGAAGGCCTCAAAACGGCCGCGCTGCACGGTGACAAGAGCCAGGACGAGCGCCTCAAGGCACTTGACGCCTTCAAGCAGGGCGAGGTCGATCTGCTGGTGTGCACCGACGTGGCCGCACGTGGTCTGGACATCAAGGACGTGCCCGCCGTGTTCAACTTCGACGTGCCGTTCAACGCCGAAGACTACGTGCACCGCATTGGCCGCACCGGCCGCGCGGGCGCCACGGGCCTCGCCGTCACGCTCGTGTCGAACAGCGACACGCGCCTGGTGGCCGACATCGAGAAGCTCACCAAGAAAAAGATCGAGATCGAAGCCATTGAGCTGGACGACGACCGCCGCGCCCGTGGCAGCCGCCACAATGATGGCCGCCGCGCCTGGCGCGAGGCTGGCGAGGAAGACAGCGCCTCGGCACCACGCAGCCCGCGCAGCGGCTACCGCGCACCCGCCGTGGCGCGTGACCCGTTCTTCGACAAGCCCTACGAGCCCAGCGCAGCTACCGTTGCCACCCCCGCCAGCTGGGAGGCTGCCCCGAAGGCAGCTACTGCAGCGCGCAGCGGCATCTCGGCCAACATCAAGCCCAAGCGCAAGGTGGCAGCCTTGTTCAAGGCGCCCACGCCAGTGGCCGAATCGGTCGAGTAGACGGAAATCCCATCAAAAATAGCTGCTAACGCTTACTGGGTAAGCGCTAGCAGCTATTTTTTTGGTAGCGAACTCAGTGCCCGTGCGGATGCCCGCCCTGCCCGGCCAGGGTGGCGATCAGGGCCGCGTCCACCTGGGTGAATGTCCGCACCTGACCACCGCGCCGCTGAGCGAAGGCCTGCGCCGCATCCTGTGTGGCAAACGCGGGTAGGTTGCCCGCGCGCATCGGGCCCTTGGCATTGGAGCCGTGCACATAGAAGGCGCTGCGCGCGTCGATCCACGCGGCATCATCGCGGCGGGCGCTGTCGTGTACGTACGCCGCAGCGATGTCCTGCATGCTGCGGCCGGGGCTGTAGCGTGCCACGTCGTGCAGGTACATGAACAGCGACAGCGGCGAGTCGAAGAAATGCGCCTCCCCCTGGGCGAAGATCACCTGCGCCGCCCATTCGGGGGCGCGCGCAGGGAACATGCCACAGACCGGGCAGCGCGCCTCGGCGGGGACGGTGCGCGCTGCGGTGGGGGGGCGGCCGCTGGCTGGGTCGTAGGGCGTGGGCGGGGCGACGAGGCAGACATCGTCGCCGGGCAGCAGTGCGTTGTTCTTGGGTGTGGCACCTTGCCTGGCGGCCCAAGCGCCCACGGCGCCGGCAACGCCGGTGGCCGCGCCCGCCAGGGCGAGGGCCATCCAGGCGCGGCGGCGCAGCGTGGTTGGCTTGGAGGGCGGGGCGGGCGCAGCCATGGTTACATGCGCGTGTCGTGCAGCGCACCGCCGCTCAGGTCCACCATGTCGCGCTGGATGTCGGCGAAGCGCAGCACCTTGCCGCCGTATTCGCCCGCGAATTTCGTGGCGTCGGCCTGCTGAGCGAAGCTGGCGATG
Source organism: Paenacidovorax caeni (assembly GCF_001298675.1). Lineage (GTDB taxonomy): Bacteria > Pseudomonadota > Gammaproteobacteria > Burkholderiales > Burkholderiaceae_C > Paenacidovorax > Paenacidovorax caeni. The sequence continues at coordinate 27,453 of NZ_CYIG01000025.1, read as the reverse complement.
GTCGGGCCCATGGAGCCATGGCGCTTGCTGCCGAGCACGTACACGGCCGTTTTGGCGTCGATCCAGTGGCCCTTGGGTTCGTTCCAGTCGGCCTGGCCCATGTCCTGCACGTAGACGGCGCGCACGGCGCGCACCTGCTCGCCGGCCAGCAGGGTGTTGAACAGCTCTACCGTGTCGCAGAAGAAGGCCGGCTTGTCCTGGCCGGCGTAGTGGATCTGTGCCTTCGGGCCGGGGTAGTCGGCCAACAGCATGCCGTCGAGCTCGCAACTGGTGGCGCGGTCGATTTCCACGGGGGCAAGCGATGGCGCCTCGCCCGCTTTCTCGCCGCAGGCGGCGAGCAGCGTGCTGAAGGCGGCCAGGCCGAGCGTGCCGAGCACATCGCGGCGGGTGTGGCGGCGGGTGAAACAGGAACAGGTCATGGCTTGAATCTCCAGTTGGCGAGGGCGAGCGGCACCACGATCCAGGCCAGCATCACGGCGCCCATGGCGGCCGGGTTGCCCAGCGAGGCTGGCACCACGCTGGCCAGGCCGTAGAGGGTGCGTACGTCTTCGAGTGAGAACACGTTGAGGATGCGGAACACGTCCGCCGGGTTGAGCAGCAGCAGCCAGGCAAAGGCGTCGCCCGCGAAGCGCCCGCCGGTGGTGACGAGTACGCCGAGCAGTAGCAGGTCGAACACCAGCACGAAGAAGAACCAGACGGCGATGGCCAGGCCCGAGGCGCGCGTGCGGTCGCGTGCCAGCACCGAGATCAGCACTGCCAGGCTCAGGAAGGCCAGCCCCAGCAGCACCGAGCTGAGCATGAAGCCGACGTAGTGGAACAGGGCGTTCGCGTTCATGTGGCGCCACAGCAGCACGGCCACCAGGCCGAAGCCCGCCAGCGTGGACAGCGTGAGCGCCAGCGCCAGGCCCAGGTACTTGCCCAGCAGCAGCTCCAGCCGTGTGATGGGCAGGGCCAGCAGCAGGTCGAGCGAACCGCGCTCGCGCTCACCTACGATGGCGTCGAAGCCGAGCAGCAGCGCGATCAGCGGAATCAGGTAGATCACCAGGCTGACCAGGCTGGCAATGGTGAACTCGATGGAGCGCAGGCCCACGGCGCCCTGCTGCGCACCGCCAAAGTAGGCGATGACGAGCGAGAACACGGTGAACACCAGGGCCACGGCCAGCACCCAGCGGTTGCGTATGCGGTCGCGGAATTCCTTGGCGGCGACAGTGAGGATGGGGGAGATTTCCATGGGGCAAGGCGTAGGGGTTTAGGCCGCGAAGCCGAAGAACACGTCTTCCAGCGAGGGCTCCAGCAACTTCAGGTCGCGCACGCGCGCGCCCAGCGGGGCCAGCGCAGCGAGCACGGCCATCTTCTGCTCGCGCGGGCACTGCAGGCGCAGGCCGGCGGGCGTGGCCTCGGGCGCGATGCCGGTGGCGCCTTGCAGCGCCTGGGCGGCGGCGGGTGCGTCGGTGGCGTCCAGCTCTAGCTCCACGGTCAGCGGCATGCGCGTCTGTTCGCGCAGCGCCTGCACGCTGCCTACGGCCTGCAGGCGGCCCGAAGCGAGGATGGCAAGGCGGTCCACACGCTCCTGCAGTTCCGACAGGATGTGCGAGGTGATGATGACCGTGACTCCGTCGGCCTGCAGCGCGCGCAGTGTGGCGTAGAAGTCACGGATGGCGGCCGGGTCCAGTCCGTTGGTGGGCTCGTCGAGAAACAGCACGCGTGGGCTGCCCAGCAATGCCTGGGCAAAGCCCAGGCGCTGGCGCATGCCCTTGGAGTACTCGCGCACCGGGCGGCGGCCGGCATGGCCCAGGCCCACGCGCTCCAGCATGGCCGGGCATTCGGCCAGCGGCGCGCCCTTGAGGCGGGCAAAGAACTGCAGCGTCTCCAGCCCGTCGAGGTTGTCGTACAGCACCACGTTCTCGGGCAGGTAGCCGAGCTGGCGCCGCGCAGCGCGAAAATCGCGCCCGGTGACCGAGGCACCGCCCATGCGGATATCGCCCTGGGTGGCACGTGTGAGGCCGAGCATCATCTTGAACAGGGTGCTCTTGCCCGCGCCGTTGTGGCCAATGAGGCCGAGAATTTCGCCGCGCGGGATGTCCAGGCTCACGCCATCGACAGCACGCAGCGCGCCGTAGTGCTTGCTCACATCGTGCAGCGAGATGGCCAGTGCATCACTGGCCGGGAAAGTGCTTACCACGCCATTCACTCCAATCTTTGTGGCCGGGCTGCATGCGCGGGTGGGGATCGACCACCGAAGGCGCACGCAGAATCGGGAATTGCCGCCCCACCAGGCGCAACGCCTGCACCGCCGGGCTGGCCAGCAGGAGCTTGACGCTGGGGTGGCGCCAGGTCAGGCGGTCCACCATGTCGTTGGCCTCGTAGGGCACGTCGCCCATGCCGTCGCCATCGCGGTCCCAGCCCAGGTAGTTGCTCCAGTGGTTGCCGCGCTGCGTGCCCCAGCGCTCGTCGCGTGCGCCCACGTAGCGCACTTGTTCGCGGTTGCCGATGAGGTCGTTGCCCTCCACCTCGTTGTTCTTCGAGCCGGCCGACAGGTGCACGCCTACGGTGTTGTCGACGATCAGGTTGTCGTTGAGCTTGATGTACTCGACGTCGTAGATGAAGAAGCCGCGGTTGTTGCCTGCCACCACGTTGTTCTCGATCACCGAGTCCTGCAGCGTGCGCAGCATGATGCCGTGGTCGGAGTTGCCCCAGGCGCGGTTGCCGCGCACCACCTGGTCGCGCACCTCCATCAGGGCCAGGCCGCCGCGGTTGTAATAGGTGTCGTTGTCCTCCCACAGGTTGTAGTAGGAGTTCATGTAATGCGTGCCGTAGCGGCTGTGGTGCAGACGGTTACCCTTGAACACCGCGTGGTGCGACACATCCACGTACAGCGCGTCGCGGACGAAGCTGATGTCGTTGTTCAGGATCTGCGCGCCCTTTGTGTTGTAGAGCTGCACGCCGTTGCCGCGCTGCGGCGAGGCGTACTCGCGCTTGCCGGTGATGACGTTGTGCTCGATGCGCACGTCGTCGGCTTTCTCGATCCACAAGCCGAACAGGTTGTACGTCAGGTCGCAGTGGCGCACCACGGCGCGGTGCGCGCCGGGGTAGAGGTAGATGCCGGCGTTTTGCGCCTTCAGGTCGTCGCCCGAGTCGCGCACGATCAGCCCTTCGATCACCACGTCCGGCGCGGTCACGCGGATGGTGTCACCCTGGTTGCCACCGCTCAGGGTAGGGCGGTCCAGCCCGCGCAGCGTCAGCGGCTTGTCGATCAGCAGGTTGGCGCGGTACTGGCCGCGCTGCACTTGCACCGTGTCGCCGGGCTGGGCCGCGCGCACGGCGGCGGCCAGGTCATCACCCGGGCGTACGGTGAGGGTGGCTGCCTGGCAGGCCCCGGCGATCCACAGCACCAGGGCCCGGCTTAAGTGGGTGATGGCGCCCTTCATGGGGTGAACGACCCCAGGGCCTGCAGCGCCAGGAACAGCGCGGCGCCGATCATCAGGTTCTTGAAGCCGACGTAGCTGATCATGTCGAACACCCCGGACATACGGTAGTTGTCGCGCCACCACGGGCCGTCCTTGACATAGCGGCGACCCGACAGGCGGATCAGCGCCTCGTACACGCTCCAACCGAACCACCAGCCGATGATGGCCCCCGAGGACAGATGGCCCAGGGCCGTCATCACCCACGCCACGCTGGCCGCCACGGCCAGGGCGATGCCGGCCATCTGCAGCGCGCGGCGGCTGTGCCAGCCTTCGCTGCTCCACGGCCACAGGTGGTCGCGCAGCTCCAGCAGCAGCCACTTGGCGGCGCCTACGCCACGCTTGTGCGCGGGCAGGGTGGGGGCGGTGGGCATGCGCGGGTCGGGGCCGTTCTTGGCCTTGGCGGCGATCTGGTCCTCCACCTTGGCCGGGTGGATGGGGATGAAGTAGCCGTTGGCGCCGATGGGCGTGATCTCCAGGCCGTCCTTCTCGCGGCGCTTGCGCTCCTTGGCCAGGGGCGGGCAGCCCTTGGTGTCGGTGTACAGGATCATGCAGTCGAGGCAGTGCAGGCACTCGCGGTGGTCGATGCGGCCATCGGTGTCGATGGCCTGGGCGCCGCAGCCCACGGCGCAGGCCTTGCAGCTGTTGCAGTCTTGCTTGCGCTTGAGGCCGAACCAGCGGAACGTGCTCGGCATGGCCAGCGACGCGCCCAGCGGGCAGATGTACTTGCAATAGGGCCGCTCGATGAAGATCGACACCCCCAGGATGGCGGCCACGAACAGGCCGTAGGGCCAGGCGCGGTTCATCACGCCGACCAGGAAGGTGGTCTTGAACGGCTCGACCTCGGCCAGCTTTTCCGCCAGGCCCATGGAGAACATCGACACCGTGAGCAGGAAGAAGAACACGGCGTACTTCACCCACTTCAGGCGGTCGTGCCACTTCTGCGGCAGCTGGGTCTGGAAGCGCTTGAGGCCGATGGCTTTGGCGATCTTGAAGATGGCCTCTTGCAGTGAGCCAAACGGGCACATCCAGCCGCAGAACAGGCCGCGCCCGAACAGGAACACGGTGACGATGATGAAGATCCAGAACAGGAAAATGAACGGATCGGACAGGAACAGCGACCAGGTCCACTGGAACAGGATGGAGTGGAACCAGGTCAGCACCTGCGTGATGGAGGGCTGGGCCATGGTGCCGAAGCCAATCCAGAAGATGCTGAGGGCCCAGAACGTGTACTTGAAGCCGTTGACGGGCCACTTGTTCTTGTGCGTGGACAGGCGCGTGAGCTTCTCGCGCAGCGCATACACCACGGTGACGGCGACCAGCAGCAGGGCAAACAGGCCGATGGGCAACGCCTGCGACTTCCAGATGCGCACCCAAGGCGCGTCAGGCTCCTGGACCTCGGGGCGGCCGCCTTCGAGCAGGGCTGCGGGCAGCCAGTATTTGGCCTCGAACACGGCGAAGCTGCGGTGGCCGGTGGCGCGGTCGACGCGGTTGCCCAAGAAGGCGAACTTCCACGGGTAGGCGGCCGAGAAGGCCTGCGAGCGGATGATGAAGATGGCCGATTCGTTGTAGCTGGGCGCGCCGGCGGCGTCGAGCCCGTAGAGGTTGAGCGAATCCAGGTCGCGGAAGGTGAACGAGTCCGCCCCCTGCTTGACCTGCACGCGGTCGAAGATGCCGCCGCGCACGAAGCCCGAGCCCTTGAACGACTCCTGCCCCGCGGTCTTGATGACGAACAGCGCGTTCTCGCCCTCCTTGAGGCGCGAGCGCAGGCTCTCGAAGCCGTTCTTGCCCAGCAGGCTGCGGCCCACGTCGGGCTGGTTCAGGTCGCCGAACCACAGCTCGATGAACGGCTCGGGGCCGCGTGGCAGGCCCACCTGCTCGGGCAAGACCCGCAGGCGCTGCACCGCGCCCATCTGCACGAGCTGGGCCCAGTCGTAGGTCTGGCCGGTGGTAGTGAAGCGTGCCTGCGCGCGTACCGTGGGGGCGATGATGCCGGTCTGGCGCGCCACGGCGGCGCCGGAGGCCATGACCACCTGGTTCTGCGCCACCACGGTGACAGTGGCGCCGGAGATGGCATCGACGCCGATGACGTTCTCATCGGGGCGCGAGGGGCCGACCTCGATGGTGTCGGTGACCGACTTGCCCAGGTACTGGTTGTTGAAGTTGATCAGCGCCGATTCGGGAATGCCCAGCAGCAGGATGGGCTCGGAGTGCTTGAGCACCTTGATGCCGACGAAGCGGCCATCCTTGTCCATGCCGATGAGCGTGACCACCGGCTTGCCCGAGTAGGCGGGCGTGTCGGTGATGTCGGTGGAGAGCATGACGTAGCCCAGCAGCTTGTCGCCCTCGCTGCCCTCTTTGCCGTAGGCCTCGACGTAGGGCGGCTGGCCCTTGCGTTGGGAGAACCGCGTGGCGCCGGGAAACACCTCGGCGCAGGGCAGCAGCGCGCACAGGTCGGGCGCGGTGGCCAGGTTGGCGGGCAACTCGGCCTCGTAGGCGCCTGCGTGGGCACGGGGCGCCAGCAGCATCGTGAGCGCCAGCAGCAAAGCTAGGAAAAGGGCGGCGAACCGGGAACCGTGGGTGGGCATTGCACTACTTATTTAATAGCCGGCAGCGCTTGCGCTGCCAGCGTTTGGGGCCGATTTGTCTAAATGCCCCCTGGGACGGCCCACAGCGTCCCAGGGGGTGTTCCTTACGCCTCCACGATCATGCGCGTGCGCATTTCCAGGTGGAGTGCGTGGCAGAAGTGCGTGCAGTAGCACCAGAACACGCCAGGCTTGTCAGCCGTGAAGGTGACCGACTTGGTTTCCAGCGGGTTGACGATGAAGTTCACGTTGTAGTTCGGGATGGCGAAGCCGTGCGTCAGGTCCTCGATCTTGTCCAGGTTGGTCAGGATCAGCGTGACCTCGTCGCCCTTCTTCACCGTGAACTCGCGCAGGCTGAAGGCCGGCGCTTGCGAGGTGAGCTTGACGGTGACCTTCTTGCCGTTGCGCGTCACGCCCGATTCCTTCGGGTCCTTGATGGCCAGCGGGAAGTCGTCGAGCGAATACACCTGCTTAGGCTTGACGATGTCGCGCTTGAAGATGATGAAGTCATGTGGCTCGCCGCGCACCGGGTGGTCGGCCAGTAGCACCATCTTCTCGCCCGAGATGTCGATGAGCTGCTCGTTCTCAGGGTGCAGCGGGCCCACGGGCAGGAAGCGGTCCTTGGAGAACTTGCAGCCCACGGCCAGGAACTTGCCGTCGGCGGCCTTGGTTTCGGACTGCGAGGCGTTGATGTGGCCAGGCTGGTAGTGCACGTCCAGGCGGTCCACCACGTACTTGGCGTTCTTGTCGCCCTTGTGGAAGGCGATGGCCTTCTCCACGTTCCACTTCACCACCTGGCTGTCCAGGAACAGCGTGGTGTAGGCGTTGCCGCGGCCGTCGAAGGCGGTGTGCAGCGGGCCCAGGCCGATCTCGACCTCGGCGACGATGGCGTCGTCGAGCTTCTCGAGTTTGCCGTCGAACCATTCCAGCACCTTGGCCAGCTCGATGGTGGTGGCCGTGGGCGAGAGCTTGCCGGCGCAGATGAAGTACTTGCCGTCGGGCGAGGCGTTCACGCCGTGGGGGTTCTTGGGCACGCTCACGTAAGCCACCAGCGCGGTCTTGGGGTCCTTGTTGGCTTCGTGGGAGCCGTCCACCACCGGCACCTTGGAGCTGCCAACGGTCTTGAACTTGCCGGCCTTCACGGCCTCCTCGATGCGTGCGATGTTGAAGAACAGACAGGCGTCACGCTCGGCGGACATCATGTCCTCGTAGTGGATGCCGTTCTCGGTGTTGTACTGGTTGGTGGCGGCCAGCTTGCCGTCATAGGACGTGGCCACCAGGTCGCAGTTGCCGTCGATCAGCACCTGCCAGCGCACTTCCATGGTCTCGGCGTCCACGCAGGTGAACATGGAGTGGTACTTGGTTGGGTCGTTCACGCCCTTGCCGTCGTTGGGCATGGGAATGGCGAACTCGCCGCCGCAGAACACGCGCGTGGTGTAGTTGATGGCCGGATCCACCGGGTCGGCCTTGTCGGGGAAGATGCCGTGGAAGCCCTGTACGTTGGGCAGTTCGGTGATCTTGTCGCAGACGAAGTAGTCGAGGCGGATACGGGCGACGCGGCTGTTGATCTTGTCGTTGATCCAGGCGTAGCGGCCGTCGTAGTTGCCGTCTTTGTACGAGGCGTGCGTGTGGTGCGTGTCGGCGACGGTGTACTTCAGGTGGCCGTCGGCCTTGGTGCCCATGACCGCTTTGGATTCGTTGGTCACGCCCCAGCCCACCAGCGCGTCGGGCACGAAGCAGGGGATGCGGTGAATTTCACGCCCCGAGGGCAGGCCCAGCACGCGCATGTCGCCGGTATGGCCACCGCTCCACAGGCCGTAGTAGGTGTCCAGCTCGCCCGGCTTCAGGTGTACGTTGGCGCCGCCATGGCTGGCGGCGGGTGCAGCGGGGGCCGGTGCTGCAGGCGCGGCGGCGGGTGCGGCAGCGGGCTTGTCGTTGCACGCGGCAACGCCCACCGTCAGGCCCGCCAGTGCGGCGGTGTTGATGAAACGGCGGCGGCCAATGCCGGCGGTTTCGGTGCTTAGGTCTGCGCTCTTCTTACTCATGGTTAGCCTCTTTCTGATTGGCAAAGGGGAAACGGTGGTGCGCGTGCCGGGGGCGGTGCCCCCGAGGGCGCCAGGGCCATCAGGCCCGGCGGCATGGCGACGGATTCAGGGGCGGCGGGCTGCAGCGGCAGCCGTGCGCTCGGTTGCGATGGCGGGGCGCTGCCCAGCAGGCACAGCGGACAGTCCAGGCCGGGCTTGGCCAGGGGCGGGTGGCTGCCGTCGGCATGGGACACCAGCGCCATGCCGCTGCTGGAACACACCAGCGCCAGCGCGTGTGGCTTGACCAGCGGGGTGGCAAGGGCGACCCCGTAGCACAGCGCGAACCACGCGAGCACGCACCAGCGCAGCCGGGTCATGGAGCGAAGCAGGTGCATGGGCATGGTGCGGGTGGGGTATCAGGGCGGGTGGGTTGCAAGCCTTCCGCCGAATGCGGTAGGGCGCGCAAATAGTCACCTAAAATGTTCATTTATATATTGATTCATGTCAAATGAATATTTGTCAAAAGCTTACACACTGGCGCCAGCCGGATGGAAGCTGGGTAAGGGGCCTGCGCGGTGCGCGGTTTGGCCCGTCTTCCATCCTTTTTTTGTTTGTTGCTCTGCTAGAAGAAAGGCATTCACATGAAATCGATCTCCCTGTCCATGACCCTGACAGCGGCCGTCCTGCTGCTCGCTGCCTGTGGCAAGACCGAGGCACCCGCGCCGGCCCCCGCCCCCGCACCCGTCGCTGCGGCGCCCGCGCCGGCCCCTGCCGCGCCCGCGGCGCCGGAGAACACCGTGGGCAAGAGCGTCTATGGCAAAACCTGTTCCATGTGCCATGCCGCCGGCGTGGCCGGCGCGCCCAAGCCGGGCGACAAGGCCGACTGGGGCCCGCGCATCGCCCAGGGCAAGGACACGCTGTACAAGCACGCGCTCGAGGGTTTCACCGGCAACAAGGGCATGATGCCGGCGCGTGGTGGCGCAGCCACGCTGGGCGACGATGAGGTGAAGGCCGCCGTGGACTTCATGGCCGACCAGTCCATCTGATGCCTGCGGAGCGTGCCATGACCAATGCACTGCAAAGTGGGCGGCTGTCGCGCCGGCGTTTCGCCCTGGCGCTGCCGCTGCTCGGGGCGCTGCCCTGGGCCGCGTACGGCAGCGCCGTGGCGGCAGGCCCCCAGCGCGCGAGCCGCAACCTCATGGGCACGCGCGTGGACATCGTGGTGGATGCGCCAGACGCCCGGCTGGCCCAGGCGGCCATCGCCAAATCCTTTGCCGAGATGCAGCGCCTGGAAGCGCTGCTGAGCCGCTACCACGCCGACAGCGTGGTGCGCCGCATCGGCGCAGCGGCCGGGCATGCACCCGTGCCCGTGGTGCCCGAGGTGCTGGCCGTGCTGCACAGCGCAGCGCGCATGTACCGCGAGAGCGCGGGCGCGTTTGACCCCACCGTGGGGGCGCTGGACGGCTGGCATTTCGAGCCCGGGCAGCAGGCCGTGCCCACGCCAGCCGCCATTGCACAGGCCCTGCGCCGCGTGGACGGGCAGGCGCTGCGGCTTGACGCCCAGGCCGGCACAGCCTACCTGGCGCGGCCCGGGATGGCGCTGGATCTGGGCGGCATCGCCAAGCTGCCCATCCTGGCCGCAGGCCTGCGCGTGCTGCAGCACGAGGGCGTGGAAAACGCGCTGCTCAACGGCGGTGGCGACGTGCTCACGGCGGGCCGCCTGCAGGGCCGCCCATGGCGCGTGGGCGTGCGCGACCCGCGCGCGCCGGCACAGCTGCTGGGTGCGATTGCGATCGAGGGCCGCGCCGTGGTGGCCTCGTCAGGCGATTACGAGCGCGGCTTCGTGCGCGGCGGGCGCCGCCTGCACCACGTGCTGGACCCGCACACCGGCTGGCCTACCACCGGCGTGCATGGTGTGGCGCTGTTCGCGCGCGATGTGGAGGCGGTCAACGGCTGGGGCACCGCGCTGATGGTGCAGGGCGCTGCCGCCGTGCCAGCCTGGAGCGCGCGCCACCCCGGTGTGGCCGTGCTGGCTGCGGCTGGCGATGGCACGCTGTGGCAGTCGCCAGACATGGCGGCGCTGCTGCAGGCCGTCTGATTCGTCAAAAACAGGAGCTGCTAGCGCTTGATGGGTAAGGGTTTCGACATTTTTTGATGCTGAAATCATTTCCCATCAAGCGCTAGCAGCTCTTTTTTCAGGAGTAGATGGCGCAGTGGTTCAGCCAGGCTGCTGTGCTTGTGGGCACTGCACTTGGCACAGCTCGCGCTCGGCCAGCGTGGCGCCGAAGCGCACGGCGCTCAAGCACCCGCCCCAGACGCAGCCGGTGTCCAGCGCCAGCAGGTGGGGCCGGTTCAGCCAGCCCAGGGTGGACCAGTGGCCGAAGGCGACCAGCGTGTCCGCGCTGCGCCGTCCCGGCACGTCGAACCAGGGCAGCAGGCCGGCGGGCGCCTGGGCCGCGCTCTCGGTGCTGTCGAAATCCATCACGCCTGCGGGCGAGCAAAAGCGCAGCCGCGTCAGGGCGTTGACGATAACGCGCAGGCGCTCCATGCCCTGCAGACCATCGTGCCAGCGGTCGGGCTGGTTGCCGTACATGGCCTGCAGGAACTGGGGCAGGCCCGGGCCACGCAGCACGGCCTGCACCTCCTCCGCCAGGGCCAGGGTGTCGTCCGCGCTCCAGGCGGGCAGCAGGCCGGCGTGCACCATCAGCAGCCGCTCGCCAGCGTGCTGGTGTGCGCGCGCCAGTGGCTGCTGGCAGAGCCAGTCGAGCAGCGTGTTGCGGTCGGGCGCGTCGAGCACGCTGGTCAGCGTGTCGCGGCGCGAGGCGCGGCGCGTGCCGTGCGCGGCGGCGAGCAGGTGCAGGTCGTGGTTGCCCAGCAGCGGGCGCAGCGCGCCGTCCAGGCGCATGCAGCGGCGCAGCACGGCGGCCGAGTCGGGGCCGCGGTTCACCAGGTCGCCCAGCAGGTACACGGTGTCGCGGCTGGGCGAGAAGCCAATGTGCGCCAGCAGCCGCTCAAGCGCGTCGCTGCAGCCCTGGATGTCGCCGATACAGTACAGTGCCATGGAAGGATTTCGTTACCAATAAAGCCATGGATTTTCTGCTGATCGCGCTGCTGACCCTGCTCAATGGCGTGTTCGCGATGTCGGAGCTGGCCCTGGCGTCGAGCCGCAAGCTGCGCCTGGCGGCGATGGCTGAGGACGGCGACAAGGGTGCACGCGCGGCATTGCGGCTGCTGGACGACCCCACGCAGTTTCTCTCTTCGGTGCAGGTGGGCATTACCTCCATCGGCATGCTCAACGGCATTGTGGGCGAGGCCGCGTTCAGCGCCGACCTCGGCCTGTGGCTGCGCCAGCTTGGCATGCCCGAGGCGGCGGCGGGCATCACGGCCACGGCCGTGGTCGTCTCGGCCATCACGTTCACCACCATCGTGTTCGGCGAGCTGGTGCCCAAGCGCATCGGCCAGCTCTACCCTGAGGCCGTGGCGCGCCTGGTGGCGCGGCCCATGGCGGGCGTGGCGCGCGTGGCCAAGCCGTTCGTGCGCGCGCTGACGCTGTCCACCCAGGCGGTGCTCAAGCTGCTGCGTATCGACAACGCGGCGGGCCGTGCCGTGACCGAGGAGGAAATCGCCGCGAGCCTGGAAGAGGGCCGTGAGGCTGGCGTGATCGAGCACCACGAGCACCAGATGGTGCAGAACGTGTTCCGCCTGGATGACCGCCCGCTCACCTCGCTGATGGTGCCGCGCTCCGAGGTGCAGTGGCTTGAAGCCGGGCTCTCGGTGCACACGGCGTTGCGCCTGGCCAGTGCCGATGGCGGTAAGGGCGCGCACTCCTGGTACCCGGTGTGCCAGGGCTCGCTGGACGAGGTGGTGGGGGTGGTGGGCGTGGCGCAGCTGCTGGCCCTGCCCGCCGACGCACCGGGCACGCTGCAGGACTATGCGCAGCCCGCCCATTTTTTGCCAGAAACCCTCAGCGGACTGGAATTGCTGGGCCAATTGCGCATTGGCTCAGGGCGGTTTGTGTTCGTGGTCGATGAATATGGCGTGGTGCAGGGCACCATGACACCGCGCGATCTGCTGGAGGCCATTACTGGCGAATTGCTGCCGGGCAGCGACGACGATACCTGGGCCACGCTGCGCGAGGATGGCTCATGGCTTCTGGACGGCCAGATGCCCGTTTCGGAATTGAAGGCGCGGCTTGATATACGCGATTTACCGGGCGAGGACAGGGGACGCTACAACACGGTTGCTGGCCTGCTGCTCTCCGTATCGGGGCATTTGCCGGCCGTGGGCGAACGTATTCCGTGCGCGGGCTGGGTATTTGAAGTCGTGGATTTGGATGGACGGCGTATCGACAAGGTTTGGGCGCAGCCGGACAATCCGCAGCCCGTATCGGAGATGTAATCGCGCGGTGGGGATATTGTGGAAATTGCGTATGGGTAAATCCGTCTGAGGTTGTGCGCGGTGTTTTGAATATCCATATAATCAGGCCTTCATTTCATCACTATCCCTATATCACCATGACCATCTCTTACGATGAGCTGCTCAAACAGCGTGAAGCCCTGGACTTGCAAATCAGCGAAGCCCGCAAGGCCGCTTTGAACGACGCCATTTCCCAGGTTCGCGCACTCGTAGCCAAGTTCGAGCTGACGCCCCAGGACGTGTTTCCCGCTGGCCGTGCTGCACGCCCTGCCGCCACAACGGGCGCCAAGGTCGCTCCGAAATACCGTAACCCCGCCACCGGCCAAACCTGGACGGGCCGTGGCAAGCCACCGCGTTGGATTCAGAACGAAAATCGCGAGCAGTTCGCGATCTGATCGTTGCCACTTGGTACAAAAAAGCCCGCTTTTAGCGGGTTTTTTGTTTTGTGGGTATTCCAGGGGCTATTGCATGGGCGCGGGGTTTGTCGAGAATGAGGGCAGATACCCGCCCGTCATCCCAAGTCAGGAGTATTCCCATGGCCTCACCGTCGTCCATGGCCGCGCGCCATCCCTTCGCTTCCCTGCGCAAACCGTTCGAGACCGCATCGGGGCGCCGTGGCACGCTGTACTCGCTGCCCGCGCTGGCGCGCAAGTACCCGGGGATTCGGCGCTTGCCGGTGTCGTTGCGCATCGTGCTGGAAGCGGTGCTGCGCCATTGCGACGGCCGCAAAATTACCCCCGCGCACGTGGAGCAGTTGGCGCGCTGGCAGCCGCAGGCCGAGCGCAAGGACGAGATTCCCTTTGTCGTATCGCGCGTGGTGCTGCAGGACTTCACCGGCGTGCCATTGCTCGCCGATCTGGCCGCCATGCGCAGCGCGGCCACGCGCCTGGGCTGCGATCCGCGCAAAATCGAGCCACTCGTGCCGGTGGATCTGGTGGTGGACCATTCCATCATGGTTGACCATTACGGCAGCAAAAAGGCGCTGGATCTGAACATGAAGCTTGAATTCCAGCGCAACCGTGAGCGCTACGAATTCATGAAATGGGGCATGCAGGCCTTCGATACCTTTGGCGTGGTGCCGCCGGGATTTGGAATCGTGCACCAGGTCAATCTGGAATATCTGGCGCGCGGCGTGCACTGCGGCAAGGACGGCGTGTATTACCCCGATACCCTGGTGGGCACCGACAGCCATACCACCATGATCAATGGCATTGGTGTGGTGGGCTGGGGGGTGGGGGGAATCGAGGCCGAAGCCGCGATGCTCGGGCAGCCGGTGTATTTCCTCACCCCGGATGTGGTGGGCTTTGAATTGACCGGCCAATTGCGCGAGGGTGTGACGGCCACCGACCTGGTGCTCACCGTGACCGAATTGCTGCGCCAGCACAAGGTCGTGGGCAAATTCGTGGAATTCTTCGGTGCCGGCACGCGCTCGCTGTCGCTGCCCGACCGCGCCACTATCGCCAATATGGCGCCCGAGTATGGCGCCACCATGGGCTTTTTCCCTGTGGACGAGAAAACCCTGGCCTATTTCAAAGGCACGGGCCGCAGCAAAAGCGAGATCGAAGCCTTCGAAGCATATTTCAAGGCGCAGGGCCTGTTTGGCGTGCCCGGCGCGGGCGACATTGATTATTCGCAAGTGGTGCGCCTGGACCTGGGCCAGGTCACGCCCAGCCTGGCCGGCCCCAAGCGCCCGCAGGACCGCATCGAGCTCGGGCAAGTGAAGCAGCAGTTCAGCGCCCTGTTCAGCAAGCCGGTGGCAGAAAACGGCTTCAACCAGCCGGCCGGGCGCCTGGCCGAGCGCCACCGCCTGGGCTGCGGCGAGGGCGCCCCGGCGCAGGAGGCGCCCGCGCCACGCCCCGGCGCCGCGCGCGACGTGGTCGAGATGGTGGGCAACCGGCCCGCGCTGGCGGCGGCGCAGGCGGCCCCCGGCGCGGTGTGCGCGCTGCCCGCTGGCGGCGACAAGGTGCCCACCCTCGGCCATGGCGACGTGCTGATCGCCGCCATCACCAGCTGCACCAACACCTCCAACCCCAGTGTGCTGCTGGCGGCGGGGCTGCTGGCGAAGAAGGCGGTGGAGGCCGGCCTGAAGGTGCAGCCGCACATCAAAACCTCGCTGGCGCCGGGCTCGCGCATCGTCACCCAGTACCTGACCGAGACCGGGTTGCTGCCCTACCTGGAAAAGCTGGGCTTTGCCGTGGCGGGCTACGGGTGCACCACCTGCATCGGCAATGCGGGTGACCTGGCGCCCGAGCTGAACGACGCCATCACGCGCAACGACTTGGTGTGCGCCGCCGTGCTCTCGGGCAACCGCAACTTCGAGGCGCGCATCCACCCCAACATCAAGGCCAACTTTCTCGCCAGCCCGCCGCTGGTGGTGGCCTACGCCATTGCCGGCACCGTGCTGCGCGACCTGATGACCGAGCCCGTGGGCCAGGGGCGGCGCGGGCGCGACGTGTACCTGGGCGACATCTGGCCGAGCAGCGACGAAATCCATGCGCTGATGCGCCACGCCATGCAAGGCAAGGCCTTCCGCGCCAACTACGCGCAGGTGCGCAAGGCGCCGGGCAAGCTCTGGAGCGCCATCCGCGGCGTCGAGGGCGTCACCTACACCTGGCCGCGCAGCACCTACATTGCCGAGCCACCGTTCTTCCACGGTTTTGCTCTCGATTCAGGAGCTGCCAGCGCGCACCAGGAAAGCGCTGGAGGCCAAAAAGGCACTGAATCCGTCATGGGTGCGCGCATCATGGCGCTGTTCGGCGACTCGATCACCACCGACCACATCTCGCCCGCTGGCTCCATCAAGGAAAGTTCGCCCGCCGGGCAGTGGCTGCTGGCGCATGGTGTGCAGAAGGCGGACTTCAACAGTTACGGCGCGCGGCGCGGCAACCACGACGTGATGGTGCGCGGCACCTTCGCCAACGTGCGTATCAAGAACCTGATGATCCCGCCCCGTGCCGACGGCGCGCGCGAGGAAGGCGGCGTCACCCTGTTCCAGGGCGAGGGCGCGCAGCGCGGGCACACGCTCAGCATCTTCGACGCGGCGCAGCAGTACATGGCGCAGGGCACGCCCACCGTGGTCTTCGCGGGCGAGGAATACGGCACCGGCTCCAGCCGCGACTGGGCGGCCAAGGGCACGCAGCTGCTGGGCATCAAGGCCGTGGTGGCGCGCAGCTTCGAGCGCATCCACCGCTCCAACCTCGTGGGCATGGGCGTGCTGCCGCTGCAGTTCCTCGGCAGCGATTCGTGGCAGTCGCTGGGCATCACGGGCAGCGAGCGCATCGACCTGCTGCTGGACGCATCCCTGGCGCCGCAGAGCCTGGCCCGCCTGGTCATTCACAGCGCCGACGGCACGCGGCGCGAGGCGACGCTGCGCCTGCGCATCGACACCCCCATCGAAGTGGACTACTACCGCGCGGGCGGCATCCTGCCCTACGTTTTGCGCCAGCTGCTGGGCACAACGACGCCTGCCTGAGCGCCCGCGTCGCTTTCCCTTCTCTCGCACTGCGCGTGGGATGTGGCCGGCGCCATCGTGGGCGGGGCAGCCCTTGCGCCGCGTCTGCGGGCCTGGGGCGTGCCCGCTTCACAGGCCGCGTGGGGCGAGCAGAAAACGCAGCAGGCGCGGGCGCACAATTACGGGCATGAAGAAGCAGGTATTGATTGCTGGCGGCGGCATTGCAGGGCTGGCCGCCGGCATCGGCGCCGCGCGCGCCGGGTGGGAGGTGCGGCTGTTCGAACGCGCCGCGGTGTTCAGCGAAGTGGGGGCGGGCGTGCAGCTCGGGCCCAACGTGGTGCGCAGGCTCCAGTCCTGGGGGCTGCAGGGCGCGCTGCAGGCCGTGGCGGCGTTTCCGCCGCGCCTGGTGGTGCGCTGTGCGCTCAGCGGGGCGCAGCTCGGGACCCTGGCCTTGGGTGCCACGGCAGTGCAGCGCTATGGTGCCGCCTACGCGTCAATCCACCGGGCAGACTTGCACGGCCTGCTGCTCCAGGCGCTGCAGCAGCAGCCCGATGTGCACCTGAACCTGGAGCAGACCATTGAGGGCTACAGCGCGTCAGACGAGGCCGTCACCGTGCGCACGCATTGCAAGAAAGTCATCGAGGGCGATGCCCTGCTGGGCGCCGACGGTGTGCGCAGCCGCGTGCGGGCACAGCTGCTGGGCGACGGCCCGCCGCGTGTGACCGGGCACCTGGCCTACCGCGTGGTGGTGCCCCAGGCCGCGCTGCCACAGGCCCTGCGCACCAGCGAAGTCACGACCTGGCTGGGGCCGCGTTTGCACGTGGTGCAGTACCCGGTGCGCCGCGGCGAGCTGCAGAACCTGGTGGTCATCATCGAAGGCCCGGCGCCCGACGATCTCGACACCTGGGACCACAGCGCCAACGCCGCCGATCTGGAGTCGGCCCTGGCCGGAACCTGCACCGCGCTGCAGGACGTGGTGCGCGGTGTGCCCGCCGCCGGTGGCGGTTGGCGCTTGTGGCCCCTGGCCGACCGCCCGCCGCTGCGCGCGCCCGCGCAAATGGCGCAGGGCCTGGTGGCGCTGTGCGGCGACGCGGCCCACCCCATGCGCCCCTACCTGGCGCAGGGCGCGGGCATGGCCATCGAGGACGCGGCGGAGCTGGAGAGCGCGCTGTCCATGCACGACCTGGAGGTGCCGCTGCGCCTGCGGCGTTATGCGCTCAACCGCTGGCAGCGCGCCGCGCGCGTGCAGGCGCGCTCGCTGCGCAACGGGCGCATCTTCCACGCCACGGGCATGATGCGCTGGGGGCGCGACCTGTCCATGCGGCTGCTGGGCGAACGCCTGCTCGACCAGCCCTGGCTGTACCGCTGAAAGTTTGCTTCTCTTTCAGTAGCTGCCAGCGCTTGCCAGGTAAGGGCTAGAGGCTGTTTTTGCCATTTTCCGGCGCGGGCAGCAGGCGAAAGGCCAGCGCCCCCGCGCACAGCAGCGCCGTGATGGCCAGCAGCACGGCCACGTACGGGTCGGCCCCCTGGGCGCTGGCAAGCGATGCCACCAGGCCCGTGGCCCACTGCACCAGCGCCACGCCCAGGAACATGGCCATGGTGAACACGGCCATGGCGCGCCCCGTCATCGCGGCGGGGTAGGCCGTGCGCACGTCGGCGTACTGCAGCACCATGTAGCCCGACAGCAGGCCCAGGGCAATGGCGCCGCCCACGTCCACCCAGACGCTGTGCAGCAACGCCATGGCCAGGAACAGCGCGGCCATGGTCAGCGTGCCCGTGATGATCCAGCGCCGCCGCCGCGCCGGGCCGGGGTCGAGCCGCCCGAACAGCGCCGGGCCGAACAGCGAGACCAGCGAGAACACCAGCGCCACGTTGCCGCTTTCCACCAGCGACAGGCCGTGCCGCGCGATCAGCAGCGGCCCCAGCCACAGCCCGCGCAGCGCCAAAAAGGCGGCGTAAGTCACCAGCGCCAGCAGCATGATGCCCCAGGTGTGCGGCAGCAGGAACAGGGCCCCAAAACCACGCACTGCCTGGGCCAGCGACTCGTGCGCGTGCGTGTGGGCGGCCCGCGTGGGCTCGTGTACGCGCCAGAAGATCAGCAGCCAGGCCAGCACCCCCAGCCCTGCCAGCACGGTAAAACCCGTGCGCCACGACGAGTGCTCCACCAGCCAGGCCAGGGGCGTGCCAGTGAACAGCATGCCCAGGCCCCCCAGGCCCATGGCCACGCCCGACACCAGGGCAAAGCGCTGCGGGGCGAAATACCGCGCGATGAACACCGTGCACACCAGGAAAGCGGGCGCGCAGCCCACGCCGATCAGCACCTGTCCCAACAGGACTAAGCCCCATTGCGGCGCCCAGGCCGACAGCAGGGCGCCTGCCACCGTGAGCGGGAAGGCTGTGAGCAGCGTGCGCCGCACGCCGAACAGGTCGATGCCCACACCCATGAACAGCTGCATGCAGCCGAACGCGAAAGCGAAGGCGCCTGCGAACACCCCCAGCGCCTGCGGCGACAGGCCGAACTCCGCCTGCAGCCCTGGCGCGATGATGGCGGTGATGGTGCGAAAGGCCTGGCTCAGCGCGAAGCCGCAGATCAGGGCCAGCAGCATGGCCCAGGCGGTGCGCGCGGGGAGGGGGGGAGAGGGTGTGGTGGCGGGCATGGCCCGCAAGGCTACCCGAGCCCCGCCGCCCGTGCTGCGCCGCAGGTGACCGCAGTGCTATCGTTAAAGGAGCTGCTAGCGCTTGTCAGGAAAGGGCTAGAACCCATTTTGACCTGGGTCCAGAAGTCGCCACGGGCACGCCTGCACGCCTGCCGCCATGTTCTACGCCATACCCCGGGATGCCCGGCCCGCCTCCCTTTCGCAGGCCGTGCGCGGTGTGGCCAAGGGTCAGTTGTCGCCCAGCGGCGCCAGCCCATGGCGGCGCCGCGCGCGCTGGCAGGCGTCGCTGCCGTCCTCGAACTCGCGGCAGGGCGAGGGGCGCCATTCGTAGATGCCGCAGGCCACCTGCTGGCCCAGGCGGCCGGTCAGGGCTGCGCAGCGCGGCGGGCTGTGGTCGGTGCCGCGCATGCGGCACAGGCTGGTGGTCAGTTCCACCACCAGCCCGTCAGGCACGCTGCCACCGCATGCTTGCGTTTCGTGGGCGGAGAAATCAACGCGAAAGCTCGCGCAACAGGCGCCGCAGGTCAGGCAGGGGTGGCTCATGGCAGGCAGGGCGGGAGAACGGGGTCGGGCCCGCATTGTGCGGCAACTGTGGCTGGGCTGATGCCTGTCAAAAGGCATTTAAAAGGCATTTCGGGTTTTGCATGATAATGAGAATAGGTTTTATTGATTGCGGTTACATCGCTACCACCGTGCATATGACTTCCCACGCCACCGGGGGGCCGGCAGGCCCGCATGCCACTTTGGGTCTGGACGCTTTGCCGAGTGCTACCACCGCGCACGTTGTGGCGCTGGCGGCGGCGCAGGACGCGCAGCAGCAGGAGCTGCTGCTGCGGCTCATGGAGATCGGTTTCCTGCCCGGCGAGCCGGTGCGCGTCATCGGGCGGGGCTTTCCCGGGGGCGACCCCCTGGCGGTGCGCGTTGGCCAGGCCACGTTCGCACTGCGCCGCCATGAAGCAGCTTTGGTGCAGGTGCAGGCAGAGGGCGCGGCATGAGCGTGGCACAGGCCCAGGGCGCGCTGCGCGTGGCGCTGCTGGGCAACCCCAACTGCGGCAAGACGGCGCTGTTCAACCTGATGACTGGCGCGCGCCAGAAAGTGGCCAACTACGCGGGCGTCACGGTGGAGCGCAAGGAAGGCATGCTGCAGACAGCTGGCGGGCGGCGCGTGCGCGTGCTCGATCTGCCTGGCACCTACAGCCTGCACGCGCACAGCCTGGATGAGGCCATCACGCGTGACATCGTCACGGGCCAGCACGCGGACGAGGCGCTGCCCGAGCTGCTGCTTTGCGTGACCGATGCCACCCACCTGCGCCTGAACCTGCGCCTGGTGCTGGAGGCGCGCGCGCTGGGCTTGCCCATGGCGCTGGTGCTCAACATGAGCGACATGGCGCATCAGCGCGGCATCGCTATCGACCGCGAGGCACTGTCCCAGGCGCTGGGCGTGCCGGTGCTGGCCAGCGTGGGGGTGCGCCACGATGGCGCCCATGAGCTGCTGCAATGGCTCGACGGCGTAGCGCCCGAGGCGCCCCCGCCCATGGCCCTGCAGCTCAGCGCCGAGCCGCGCCAGCGCGTGCTGGATTTGCACCACGAGGTACAGCGCATCATGCGCCTGGCGGTGCGCGAGGCGCCAGCGCACAAGCTGCTGGACGACCGCATCGACGCTGTGGTGCTGCACCCCGTGTGGGGCATGGCGCTGCTGGCGGTGCTGCTGTTCCTGATGTTCCAGGCTGTGTTCAGCTGGGCCGCAGGGCCCATGGAGGCGATCGAAGGCGGCACTAAGCTGCTGGCCGAATGGGTCAACGCGCACATGGCCGAGGGCGTGCTGCGCAGCCTCATTACCGACGGCATGCTGGCCGGCGCGGGCGGGGTGCTGGTGTTCCTGCCGCAGATTCTGATCCTGTTCCTGTTCATCCTGGCGCTTGAAGATTCGGGCTACCTGCCGCGCGCGGCCTTCTTGCTCGACCGCGTGATGGGCACTGTGGGGTTGTCGGGGCGCTCGTTCATCCCGCTGCTGTCGAGCTTCGCGTGCGCGGTGCCGGGCATCATGGCCACACGCTCTATCGAGAGCTGGCGTGACCGGCTGGTCACCATCCTGATTGCACCGCTCATGACCTGCTCGGCGCGCCTGCCGGTGTATGCGCTGCTGATCGGCGCGTTTATCCCGGCGCGCACGGTGGCGGGTGTTTTCAACCTGCAGGGGCTGGTGCTGTTCGGCCTGTACGTGGGCGGCATTGTCAGCGCCATGGCCGTGGCCTGGGTGGCCAAGCTGGCGCGCCGTCAGGCAGGCCCTACGCCGCTGCTGATGGAGCTGCCTGCGTACCGCCGGCCGAGCGTGCGCAGTCTGGCCATCGGGCTGTATGAGCGCGCCATGATCTTCCTGCGCCGCGTTGGCGGCATCATCCTGGCGGTGACGGTGCTGCTGTGGTTTCTTTCCAGCTTTCCCGCCCCGCCGCAAGGGGCCGAGGGCCCGGCCATCGAGCACAGCTTCGCCGGCCGCATCGGCCAGGCGATCGAGCCCGTGGTGGCGCCTATCGGCTTTAACTGGCAAATCGCCATCGCCCTGGTGCCTGGCATGGCAGCGCGCGAGGTGGCGGTGGGTGCGCTGGGCACGGTGTATGCCCTGTCGGGCCGGGACGACGATGCCGTGGCCGAGCAGCTCGGCCCGCTGATTGCCGCCGACTGGTCGCTGGCCACGGCGCTGTCGCTGCTGGTGTGGTTCGTCTTCGCGCCGCAGTGCATTTCCACCATCGCCGCGGTGCGGCGCGAGACCAACAGCTGGCGCTGGCCGCTGGTGATGACGGCCTATCTGTTTGCGCTGGCCTACAGCGCGAGCTTCATCACCTACCGCGTCGCCTTGGCGCTTGGAGGAGGTTGACCCATGACCCAGGAAATCATCGTTGGGCTGATCGTGGCCCTGGCCGCGGCCTATGTGGTGTGGCGCTTTGTGCCCGCGCGCTGGCGCAAGCCCTTGCAGCGCGTGCACCCGGCGCTGGCGCGCGAGAGCGGGTGCGGCGGCTGCAGTGGTTGCTCCAGCCCGTCCAGCGGCTGCGGTACGCACCGCCGGAAGGCGCAGTAAGCTCCTGATTTGAGAGCTTCTGGCGCTTTCTGGGAAAGGGCTGGAGCCGTTTTTGACTCCAACCCTTGCAGGGGCCAGCTGGTGCCCCTGCCGTGGCGTCAGGCAGCGCTCAGGGCGCCGGCCTGGGTCAGGCGCTCGGCCACGAGGAGTTTTTGCATTTCCGCCTGGCCCATGATGCCCAGGCTTTCCGCCACCTCGGCAATCGGCCGGCCCGAGGCCATGGCCGCTTTGGCGATGGCAGCGGCCTTCTCGTAGCCGATCAGCGGGTTCAGTGCGGTGACCAGCGTGACCGAGGAGGCAATGCGTTCGTCCAGCAGGTGCTGGTTGGCCACGATACCCTCGACGCAGTGCTTTTGCAGCGTGCCGCAGGCGTGCGCCAGGTGGTGCAGGCTCTTGTGCAGCGCCCAGGCCATCAGGGGCTCGAAGGCGTTGAGCTGCAGTTGGCCGGCCTCGGCGGCCATGGTGATGGCGGCGTCGTTGCCGATGACCTCGAAGCACACCTGGTTCATTACCTCGGGGATCACCGGATTCACCTTGCCCGGCATGATGGACGAGCCGGCCTGGCGCGCGGGCAGCTGGATGTCGCCCACGCCGGCTTGCGGGCCGGAGGACAGCAGGCGCAGGTCGTTGCTGATCTTGGACAGCTTGGCGGCGATGCGCTTGAGCACGCCGGAGATATCGACGAAGGCCCCGGTGTCCGATGTGGCGGCGATCAGGTTGCCGGCGGCCCTCACCGGCACGCCCGACAGCGCGGCCAGCGTGGGCACGACCACGTCCACATAGCCCACGGGCGCATTGATGCCGGTGCCGATGGCGGTGCCGCCCATGTTCACCTCGGTCATCAGGTAGGCGGATTCGCGCAGGCGCTTTTCGTCGTCGGCCACCATGGCGGCGAAGGCCGCGAACTCCTGTCCCAGCGTCATGGGCACGGCGTCCTGCAACTGGGTGCGGCCGATCTTCAGGATGGAGGCGAATTCCTCGGCCTTGGCTTCAAAGGCGCCGCGCAGCGCCGCCAGGGCTTCCAGCAGCGTCTGGATGCCTGCGTAGGTGGCGAGCTTGACGGCTGTGGGGTAGGCGTCGTTGGTGCTTTGCGAGGCGTTGACGTGGTCGTTTGGGTGGATCACGTCGTAGCGGCCCTTGGGCAATCCCAGGTGCTCTAGGGCACGGTTGGCGATCACCTCATTGGCGTTCATGTTCGTGGAGGTGCCGGCGCCGCCCTGGATCACGTCCACGACGAACTGGTCGTGCAACTGGCCGGCGATCAGGTCGTCGCAGGCCTTGGCAATGGCGCGGGCAGTGGGTTCGCTGATCGTGCCCAGCTGCAGATTGGCATGGGCGGCGGCCTTCTTGACGAAGGCGAAGGCCCGGATCAGCGCGGGCATGGCGGCCACGGACTGGCCTGTGATGGGGAAATTCTCGACGGCGCGGGCGGTGTGGATGCCCCAGTAGGCGTCGGGAGGGATGGTCTTGATGCCGATGAAATCGTGTTCTTGGCGCATGGTGCGTTCCAGAAAAAAAGAGGGGAAGGGAAAAAGACGGGCCCCATGGACAAACGCCGCCTGGGTGGCAGGCGGCGTTGTTGTCGGGAGCGGGGGGCACACGGGGGTGCACATGTGCCAATGCCCTGCAGGCCAGGCGTCAGGGATGGCTGACGCACCGCCACGCAGGGCATTGGGGGCGCATTATGGCGCGGATAGACGCGCGTTCATGGGGAAACCGCCGCGGCCCAGGCCAGCAGACGCCGCGCAAGGGCCTCAGCCGGCCGCGCCGCCCTGCCGCGCTGGCGTCGTCTCCCTTCCTGCGCGTAGCGCGAGAGAAGGAGAAGCGACGAAGTCGCTCAGGGCGGGGCTTATGCAATACGGCCGAGCAGCAGGTATTCCATGAGCGCTTTTTGCACGTGCATGCGGTTTTCCGCCTCGTCCCAGACCACGGACTGGGGGCCGTCGATGACGTCGGCTTGCACTTCCTCGCCGCGGTGGGCCGGCAGGCAATGCATGAACAGGGCATCGGGCTTGGCGGCGGCCATCATCTCGGTATCCACGCACCAGTCGGCAAAGGCTTTCTTGCGCGCCTCGTTCTCGGCCTCGTAGCCCATGCTGGTCCACACGTCGGTGGTGACCAGGTCGGCGCCGCGGCAGGCGTCCATCGGATTGCTGAAAAATTGATAGCTGCCAGCGCTTGCCCCGCCAGGGCCAACGGCCAATTTCTCATCAATCTCGTAGCCGCTGGGTGTGCTCACGTGCACCTTGAAGCCGAGGATCTCGGCGGCCTGCAGCCAGGTGTTGGCCATGTTGTTGCCGTCGCCTACCCAGGCCACGGTCTTGCCGGCGATGGAGCCGCGGTGCTCGATGTAAGTGAAGATGTCCGCCAGGATCTGGCAGGGGTGGAACTCGTTCGTCAGGCCGTTGATGACGGGCACGCGCGAGTATTCGGCAAAGCGCTCGATCTTGGCTTGCTCGAAGGTGCGGATCATCACGATGTCGGTCATGCGGCTGATGACGCGCGCCGAATCCTCGATGGGCTCGGCGCGTCCCAGCTGGCTGTCGCCCGTGGTCAGGTGCACCACGCTGCCGCCTAGCTGGTACATGCCGGCCTCAAAGCTCACGCGCGTGCGCGTGCTGGCCTTCTCAAAGATCATGGCCAGCGTGCGGTCAGCCAGCGGCTGGTACTTCTCGTAGGTCTTGAAGCGCTTCTTGATCAGCGCTGCGCGCTCGAACAGGTAGGCGTACTCATCGGCGCTGAAGTCCTTGAATTGCAGATAGTGTTTCATGGTGGCAGCCGGCATCATTGCGCCAGCAGGGCTTTGACCAGGGGAGTGAGGCGCGCCACGATCTCGTCGGCCTCGGCGGTGGTGAGGATCAGCGGCGGCACGATGCGGATCACGCTGTCGGCCGTCACGCTCAACAGCAGCCCAGCCTCGGCCGCCTGGCCGATGAGCGCGCCGCAGGGGCGGTCCAGCTCCACGCCCAGCATCAGGCCCTGGCCGCGAATCTCCTTCACGCCGGGCAGGCTGCCCAGTGCGCGCTCCAGGCTGGCCTTGAGGTGGGCGCCCACGGTGGCGGCGTTTTCCAGCAGGCCGTCTTCCTCCATGATGCGGATGGTTTCCACGCCCGCGCGCATGGCCAGCGGGTTGCCGCCGAAGGTGGTGCCGTGGTTGCCGGGCTGCAGCACGTCGGCGGCCTTGGGGCCTGCCACCACCGCTCCGATGGGTACGCCCGAGCCCAGGCCCTTGGCCAGCGGCATCACGTCGGGCACGATGCCGGCCCACTGGTGGGCGAACCACTTGCCGGTGCGGCCCATGCCGCACTGCACCTCGTCGATCATCATGAGCCAGTCGCGCTCATCGCACAGCTTGCGCAGGTCGCGCAGGTATTCGGAGCGCGCGGGGTTGATGCCGCCCTCGCCCTGGATGGTCTCGAAGAACACCGCCACCACGTTGGGGTTGCCTTCGGTGGCTTGCTTGATGGCGTCGATGTCGTTCAGCGGCACGCGGATGAACCCTTCCACCAGCGGGCCGAAGCCGCTGCGGATCTTGGGGTTGCCCGTGGCCGACATGGTGGCGATGGAGCGGCCGTGGAAGGCCTTCTCGTAGACCACGATTTCGGGGTTGGCAATGCCTTTGTCCACGCCGAACTTGCGTGCGATCTTGATCGCGGCCTCGTTGGCTTCCAGGCCGGAGTTGCAGAAAAACACCTTGCTCATGCCCGACAGCTCCACCAGCTTGGCCGCCAGGCGTTCCTGGCCGGGCACGTGGTAGTAGTTCGAGGTATGGATCAGCTTGGCAATCTGTTCCTGCAGCGCGGGCACGAGTTTGGCGTGGTTGTGGCCCAGCGTGTTCACGGCGATGCCGCCCAGCGCGTCGAGGTATTCCTTGCCGTTCACGTCCCACACGCGGCAGCCCTGGCCTCGCTCCAGCGCGATGGGCACGCGCCCATAGGTGTTCATCACGTGGGGTGAGGCAGCCTCGATGAAAGCGGACATGCGGACGATCTCCAAAGCGGTGGCGGGCCGGTGGGCCTTGCCGGTTCAAAAGGGAAGCGAGATTCTAGAGTGCGCAGCCCACCCGGTGTACGGGTTCGCCCCGTTGCATGCAGATGCGTTGCGAAATACCGGATTAGAGGGCCGACTCTTATATAAGAGTTAGAATCTCCGGGTTTTGCGCCAAGGTGGCGATCCCGCCGGCGCTGCCCCTCTCCACGATGCACGATGGCGACCTGAATGGCGATACAACCTGACACCCGAGAAGTCTTCATCCAGGGCATCACCCACGAGGGGCGTACCTTCCGCCCAAGCGACTGGGCGGAGCGGTTGGCCGGCGTGATGAGTCAGTTCCGCCCCGGAGGGACGCGCCCCGGCAGCCACCTGAGCTATTCCCCCTGGTGCATCCCCACCACGTTGAACGGCGTGAAGTGCGTGGTGGTGCACCGCGACCTGCAGGCGCACGAGCCCATGGCCTGGGATTTCGTGCTGAACTTCGCCAAGGACAACAACCTGCAGATCGCCGAGGCCTGCCTGCTGCCCGATGCGCCAACGCCCAAGGGCTGAGAGCTGGGTTCCACGGTTTCTTTTCCCCTTTCCGAACACCCAGGGTGTTCATGCGCGGATGACTGCCTGACCGAAAGAACGGGATGGTGGCCCCGCGCAGGCGTGCTGCAATGAGCCGCGCTTAGCTGGCGGGGAAGGTGGCTATCAAGGGCATGTGGTCGCTCAGGGGCAGCCAAGTGTCTTGCTCCCCCACGGATAAAACGCCCGTCCCCCAGCCAGGAGCTGCAAACACGTAGTCGATGTGATACCCCTTGGCAGGGTTGCGCTGCAGGAAAAATGTCTTTTGACTCTCCTGGCCTTGGTCCTCCTCAAAATACCGGTGGTACGCACTCACGAGCCCCAGCTTGCCAAGTTCGTTCACAACATCCGAGTGGTTCCACCATCGATCCCACTGATCCCAGCAGGCATTGCTATTGAGGTCGCCGGCCAGCATGGCGCGGGGGTGATCGAGAAACGCGCTGTGGGCCTGCAGAAGTTTCCAGAGCTGACCGATGTAGCCGAAAGTGGGAGAGTGGGCCTGCCTGGTCCAGGTGGCCAACAGTGGCCAGTCGTCGTTGACGCGGCACGGCAAAAACAGCTGCAGTGGCTGAATATCCAAGGGGGCAGGTGTTAAGGACACACCACGGCGGGCGAATGCGCCGATGCCTTTGTTTTTGGAGGGGCCTGTCCAGAGGTAATGACCGGCCCATTCCAGGTAGGCGGCATCTTTGGCCAGGACAGGGTCTTCGCACTCTTGGACGATGAGCACGTCGGCGTCGAACGCTTCCAGCGCCGACCGTAAGCTCCCCTGTCAAGCAGACAGTTGATTTCCAGAGTCTGCGGCGGTTGTGGTGATCAATCTGGGCATGAACTGCTTGGGCGGCACGCCACCCAGGGCGTCATGCGGTCGGTACTCGTTGTACTGGGTTAGCCAGTCGTCCGCGATGGCCTGGACTTGCTCGATGGAATTGAACAGATAGGCATCGAGCACCTCGGTGCGGAATGTCCTGTTGAACCGTTCGATGTAGGCGTTCTGGTTGGGCTCACCGGGCTCAATGTAGTTCAAGGCAATGCCCTTGCGCTGGGCCCATTCGACGAAGTCGTGGCTGGTCATCTCCGGGCCGTTGTCCATCCGGATCGATAGTGGCGCGCCGTACCAATCGACCAAACGGTCCATCGTGCGAATCAGCATCGAGGCCGGCAGTGACTGGGCCACCTGGATGGCCAGGGCCTCGCGGTTGGCCTCGTCGATCACG
>NZ_CYIG01000024.1 GCF_001298675.1 Paenacidovorax caeni | reverse complement strand
GAAGGGGGAAGCGGCGCAGCCGCTTGTATCTTCCATCCAGACCGTCGCGGTAGAGTTTGACGGCCGTAAAGGTAGCCAGACCGGCCCGTGCAGTTTGGTAGCCGCTGGGGTGTTCGAGCCCGTCCCTGAGTACAGAACGCACGGTCACCGCGCTGGTCTTCATTGAGCCCGAACGGTTACGCGCGCCACCATTGAGTGCGCATGTACAAGCATGGGAGTTGAAGATCATGTCTGCTTTATCAGTGACGGTAGGTATCGACGTGGCCAAGGCACACGTCGATGTCTGTGTGCTGGGCACCCACAGCGATGTCCAGCGGTTTGCCAACGATGTTGATGGCCACTGTGCGCTGGCTGCTGCCTTGCAGTCCCTGGATGTGGGCCTGGTGGTGATGGAGGCCACTGGAGGCTACGAGGCGGCTCTGGCGTGCGCACTGCAGGCCATGGGCCTGCATGTGGCGGTGGTCAATCCGCGCCATGCACGCGACTTTGCCAGGAGCATGGGCCGTCTGGCCAAGACCGATGCGGTGGATGCCCGCATGCTGGCCGAGTTGGCGGCGGTGCTGATGCGCCGCGATGACCTGGCACGCTTTCTTCGCCCTGTAGCCGATGAGCGCCAGCAGTGGCTCGCCGCCCTGGTCACGCGCAGGCGCCAGTTGCTGACCATGCTCAATTCCGAGCGCCAGCGGCTGCAGATTACGCCCAGCAAGTTGCACCCCAGCATCGAGGCCATCGTGGCAGCGATCAAGGCACAGCTCGATGATCTGCAGAGGCAGATGGTGGGCCATGTGCGCGAGCACTTCGGTGAGCTCGATGGGCTGCTGCAATCGACCAACGGCATCGGCCCGGTGGCCAGCGCAACGTTGATCGCTCAGTTGCCCGAGTTGGGCAGGCTCAACCGCCGCGAGATCGCCGCCCTGGCGGGCGTGGCGCCCGTGGCCAATGACTCGGGCAACAGGAAGGGGCGACGCAGGGTGCAGGGTGGGCGCTTTGAGATACGGCGTGTGCTGTACATGGCCACGCTGACTGCAGCGCGCTACAACCCGGTCATCCGGGCGTTCTACGAGCGTTTGAGGGCTGCGGGCAAACTGCCCAAGGTCGCCTTGGTGGCATGCATGCGCAAGCTGCTGACCACGCTCAACGCAATGGTCAGAACCGGCAAACCTTGGGATCCGTCTCTTCATCGTGCTTGACTTTGAAGACGGTTACTCAGGGGGGTGCCGTTTCACTTCAAGCGCGTTTCGGCTTTGGACTGGCAGCCCACGCAGCGCAAGGCCTGGGGCTGGGCCTGCAGCCGCGCCAGGCCCACGCCCTGGCCGCAATCGAGACATTCGCCGTAGCTGCCGTCAGCGATGCGCTCCAGCGCGGCGCGCACTGCCACCAGCTCGTCGTGGTCGCGGCTGGCCTCGGCGTCGCGCACGGTGTTGAAGAACATGTCCTCGGAATGCTCCTTGCGGTCGTCCGGGTGGGCCGCGTCGCCCCGGCTGGGCAGCAGCGAGAGATTGTCGCGCTGGGCTGCGTTCAACTCTTGCAGCAGCTGTTCCTTGCGCGCTTCAAGCTGGGCACGCAACTGTTCGCGTTGGGCATCGGTCAGGAAGGTGTTGTCGTGTGTCATGGCCACAGGATGCCAGTTACGGCGCCGCCTTCGTTGACACACATCAAGCCTGCAGGGTTTCTGGTAAAAAATGGCGCTAGCGCTTACACAGCAAGCGCTAGCAGCTCATTTTTCAATAGCACATCCTCACTGCAGGTATCCACGGTGCTGCGTCCGCCAGCCGCAGCGCGCAGCGCGAACGAGAGAAGGGGAAGGCGCCGAGGGCGACTGAGGGGGGGGTCATTCAGCCGCACGGCGCAGCGTCTCCACCACGGGGCGGCGCAGCACCTCGCGCAGCCCCCACCAGCCGGCCAGCAGGGCCAGCAGCGCACCCGCCGCGGCCCCCGCCAGCGGCACCAGGGGCGAGGCGGTCCAGTGAAAGTCGAACACGAAGCGCGCCAGCGCCCAGCCCACGGCCACGGCCACGCTGCTGGCCAGCACGCCCGCGAGCAGGCCCACGCCCGCCAGCTCGGCGCGCTGCACCTGGCGCAGCAGGCTGGCGCGCGCGCCCACGGCGCGCATGATGGCGAATTCGCGCGCACGCTCCTCGCGCGTGGCGGTGACGGCAGCAAACAGCACCACCAGCCCGGCGGCGAGGGTGAAGCCAAACAGCAGCTCCACGGCGCGCACCACCTGGTCGAGCACGCGCTGCACCTGCGCCAGCGTCTGGCTCAGATCGACGTTGGTGACGTTGGGAAACTGGCGCACCAGCGCGTTGTCGAAGCCGGCGCCTGCGCCCTCGGCGCCGGGCGCGCGGAAGGCGGCCAGGTAGGTCACGGGCAGTCCGGGCAAGACAGCATCGGGCGCCTGCACCGGGTACATGACAAAGAAATTGGCGCGCATCGAGCCCCAGTCCACCTTGCGCAGGCTGGTGATGCGCGCCTCGCTGGGCATGCCGGCGATGTCAAAGCGCAGCCGGTCACCCAGCTTCAGGCCCAGGGTCTGGGCGATGCCCTCCTCCACACTCACCGTGCCCTGCTCCCCAGGCGTCCAGCGCCCGGCCACGATCTGGTTGTGGCCCGGCGCCTCGGCAGCGTTGGAGAGGTTGAATTCGCGGTCCACCAGGCGTTTGGCGCGGTCCTCGGTGTAGTCCTGCGGGCCCACGGGGCGCTCGTTCACCGCCACCAGGCGGCCGCGGAACATGGGGTACCAGTCATAGCGCGCCACGCCCGCCGCACGCAGCGCCTGCTGGAAGTCCTGCGCCTGGTCGGGCAGGATGTTGATGACGAAGCGGTTCGGCGCATCGGCCGGGGTGGCCTGGCGCCAGCTGGCGATCAGGTCGGTGCGCAGCAGCACCAGCAGCACCAGCGCCAGCAGCCCCACGGCCAGGCTGCTGACCTGCACCACGGCATAGGCCGGGCGCGCCGCAAGCTGGCGCGTGGCCAGCACCAGCCAGCGCGGCGCCGTGGCTTCGTTGACGCTGCGGCGCAGCAGGCGTACCGCCAGCCAGGCCAGCAGCGCGAACAGCAGCACCGCTGCCGCGAAGCCGCCCACGGCGATGAGGCCGAGCTTGAGGTCGCTGCTCACCGCCAGCAGCAGCGCGGCGAAGCCTGCCACGCCAAGCGCCAGCACGGCGAGGGAGGCGGGCTTGAGCGCCCCCAGGTCGCGCCGGATCACGCGCAGCGGCGGCACGCGCGCCAGCTGCAGCACCGGCGGCAGGCCGAAGGCCAACAACAGCGTGAGCCCCAGGCCCAGCCCCAGCACAGCAGGCCACGGGCCGGGGGCCGGCAGCGCGGCCTCGATCAGCCCGGCGAGCAACTGCACAAACAGGTGGTGCACGCCAAAGCCCATGAGCACGCCCGTGGCGCTGGCGGCCAGGCCCACCAGCGTGAACTCCACCGTGTAGGCCCAGGCGATGCGGCGCTGGCTCAGGCCCAGCACACGCAGCAGCGCGGCCGCATCCAGGTGCTCGGCAGCGAAGGCGCGTGCCGCCAGGGCCACGGCGACGGCCGAGAGCAGCGCCGCCAGCAAGGCCACGAGGTTGAGGAACTTCTGCGCGCGCTCCAGCGTCTGGCGCATCTCGGGGCTACCACTGTCGAGCGACTCGACGCGCAGGCCGTGCACATCGGGCCGCTGCGCCTGCTCTTGTGCCCAGGCGCGGTAGGGCTGCACGGCGGCGTCGGGGCCGGCCACGGCAAAGCGGTAGGTCAGGCGGCTGGCGGGTTGCACCAGCCCGGTGGCGGGCAAGTCCGCCGCGTGGAGCATGACGCGCGGCGCGAAGCTCAGAAAGCCCGCGCCCCGGTCGGGCTCCAGCGTGAGGATGCGGGCGATGCGCAGCTGCGCATCGCCCAGCAGCAGCGTGTCGCCCATCGCCAGGCCCAGGGCTTCGAGCAGCGGGGCGTCGAGCCAGACCTCGCCGCGCGCCGGCGTGGCCTGCGTGGCGGCGTCGGGCGCACCGGGGGCGTCGGCCACGCGCAGGCTGCCGCGCAGCGGATAGCCGGGCGCCACGGCCTTGAGCGCCACCAGGCGGCTGGCACCGCCCTGCGCGTCGGGCGCGCGCGCCATGGTGGGAAAGCTCACCGTGGTGCTGGTGCGCAGTCCCAGCGCCTGGGCCTGCTGGGCAAAGGCGGCGGGCGTAGGCTGGTCGCTGGCCACGACCACGTCGCCGCCGAGCAGCTGCGCTGCATCGCGCACCAGGCCGCCCTGCAGCCGGTCGGCAAAGAAGCCCACCGAGGTCAAGGCGGCCACGGCCAAGGCCACGGCCCAGAACATCAGGCGCAGCCCGCCCGCGCGCAGATCGCGCAGCAAGGTGCGCCAACCCAGGGCAAGAATCGATGGATTCATAGTATTTTCGGCCTCCAGCCCTTACCCAGCAAGCGCTGGAAGCTATTGAATCAGGAGTAAACGACGTGGATGTTCACGCATTGCTCAGGCATAGCGCAGCGCCGTGGGCGGCCGACACATGGCCCACAGGTGCATGCCGGCCTCTTGCGCCAGCTGCAGCGCCAGCGCAGTGGGCGCCGAAATGGTGGCGAACGCCGGCACGCCCAGGCGCGCGCACTTGCGCACCAGTTCGTAGCTGGTGCGGCTGGTCATGATGACAAAGCCCGGCTCGCCCAGGCGGCCCGCCAGGGCCAGGCGGCCAAAGAGCTTGTCGAGCGCGTTGTGGCGACCTACGTCTTCGAGCACATCGGTCAGTTCACCCTCGGGTGTGGCCCAACCTGCGGCATGCAGCGAGCCGACCTGGACATTGAGCGTCTGGCGCGCGGCCAGCGCGCCAAAGGGGCGCAAGATGCGCGCGGCATCCAGCTGCTCGCGCCAGGCGGGCGCAGCCAGCGGCGCGGGGTGCAGGTCCAGCGCCTGCAGGCTGTCGATGCCGCACACCCCGCACCCGGTCCGCCCGGCCAGGGTGCGGCGGCGGTCCTTGAGGCGGGCGAACTGGCGCGGCGAAATCTCCATGTGCACGGCGCAGCTGGCATCGGGCGTGCCCAGCCCGTGCAGGGTCACTTCGAGGTCGCGGCACTCCTGCGGCTGCTCGACGATGCCCTCGCTCAGCGCGAAGCCCACGGCAAACGCCTCCAGATCTTGCGGTGTGGCCATCATCACGGCGTGCGAAATGCCGTTGAACACCAGCGCCACCGGCACTTCGGCAGCAACATAGCTGGCGTAGAACTGCGGCGCACCGCCGCCGCTGTGCCAGCGCTGCACGGCCACGTCGGCCAGGGGCTGCGGCGGGCAAGCGCCTGCCGCGCCCGGCGCCAGCGGGCAGGCCGGCTCGATGGGATCGCTCATGAACATCCTCGCACCTTAACAGCCACCCGAAGGCTTGCACCCCGCGGGGACAACCGCCCCGCGCCAGGGTCAGGAATCGGCCCCACATCGGGCCAGGATGCCTATGATCCGCCCCTCACGGCCCCACCGCGATGGGCAGGCGTAGCGCATCGGTGCAATCCCTGTAGGACTTTCCCGGACAAGCCTTGAATATCACACTACAACATTCCACTCCCCCACGACAGGAGGTTCCCTCATGGACATGAACCGCCGGCACTTCTTCCGCGTTAGCGGGGCAGGCCTGGTGGGCTCCAGCCTGGTGGCGATGGGCTTTTCGCCCGCCACCGCGTTGGCCGAAGTGCGCCAGTACAAATTGGCCGCCACCACCGTCACACGGCAGACCTGCACTTATTGCTCGGTCGGCTGTGGCCTGCTGATGTATTCCCTGGGCGACGGCGTGAAGAACGCCAAGCCCTCCGTCATCCACGTCGAAGGCGACCCGGACCACCCGGTGAACCGCGGCACGCTATGCCCCAAGGGCGCGGGCCTGCTGGACTTCATCAACAGCCCCAACCGCTTGTTGTACCCCGAGTACCGTGCGCCTGGCTCAAACGAGTGGAAGCGCATGTCCTGGGACGAGGCGCTCACGCGCATCGCCAAGCTGCTCAAGGACGACCGCGACGCCAACTTCCAGGCCAAGACGGAAGACGGCCTCACGGTGAACCGCTGGCTCACCACTGGCATGCTGGCCGCTTCGGCGTCGAGCAACGAAGCCGGTTACATCACCCACAAAGTGGCCCGTTCCTGGGGCCTGCTGGCGTTCGACAACCAAGCCCGTGTTTGACACGGCCCGACGGTGGCAGGTCTTGCCCCGACGTTTGGCCGTGGAGCGATGACGAACCATTGGGTCGACATCAAGAACGCGGACGTTATTTTGATCATGGGCGGCAATGCCGCCGAAGCGCACCCCTGCGGCTTCAAGTGGGTGACCGAAGCGAAGGCGCATAACAAGGCGCACTTCATGGTGGTCGATCCGCGCTTTAACCGCTCTGCCTCCGTGGCCGATTTCTATGCCCCCATCCGGTCGGGCAGCGACATTGTGTTCCTGGGCGGCATCATCAATTACCTCTTGTCCAACGACAAGATCCACCACGAGTACGTGCACAACTACACGGACTTCAGCTTCATCGTGCGCGATGACTTTGCTTTCGTGGATGGCATCTTCTCGGGCTACAACGAGGAAAAACGCACCTACGACAAGAAGAGCTGGGACTACGAGCTGGGTGAAGACGGTTACGTCTTGACCGACCCGACCCTGCAGCACCCGCGCTGCGTGTACCAGCTCATGAAGAAGCACTACGAGAGCTACACGCCCGAAAAGGTCGAGAGCGTCTGCGGCACACCGAAGGAGAAGTTCCTGCACGTGGCCGAGAAGTTCGCCTCCACGGCCGTGGCCGGGCGTGCCGCCACCATCCTCTACGCGCTGGGCTGGACGCAGCACTCCATCGGCGCGCAGATCCTGCGCTGCGCCGCCATGGTGCAGCTGCTGTGCGGCAACATCGGCGTGGCTGGCGGCGGCATGAACGCGCTGCGTGGACACTCCAACATCCAGGGCCTGACCGATCTGGGCCTGCTCTCCGCCAGCCTGCCGGGCTACCTGACGCTGCCGGGCGAGAAGGAGCAGGACTACCAGGGCTACATCGCGGCGCGCACGCAAAAACCGCTGCGCGCAGGCCAGATGAGCTACTGGCAGAACTACCCCAAGTTCCACGTCAGCCTGATGAAGTCCTGGTTCGGCGCAGCCGCTACGGCCGAGAACAACTGGGCCTACGACTACCTGCCCAAGCTGGACAAGCAGTACGACATGCTGCAGTACTTCCAGCTTATGAACGAGGGCAAGGTCAACGGCTACATCGCGCAGGGCTTCAACCCCATCGCCTCGCTGTCGAACAGCGGGCGCGTGCGCGACGGCCTGGCCAAGCTCAAGTTCCTGGTCGTCATGGATCCGCTGGCCACTGAAACCTCGGAATTCTGGAAGAACCACGGCGAGTTCAACGACATCGACGCGGCCTCCGTGCAGACCGAGGTGTTCCGCCTGCCCACGACCTGCTTCGCCGAGGAAGAAGGCGCGGTGGTGAGCTCCTCGCGCGTGTTGCAGTGGCACTGGAAGGCGGCCGAGCCCCCGGGCGAAGCGCGCACCGACGTGGCCATCATGTCTGCGCTGCACCACCGCCTGAAGGCGCTCTACGCCAAGGAAGGCGGCGCGTTTGCCGACCCGATCCTGAACCTGGACTGGAAGTACGCCCAGCCCGACCACCCGAGCTCCGAGGAAAT
Source organism: Paenacidovorax caeni (assembly GCF_001298675.1). GTDB lineage: Bacteria > Pseudomonadota > Gammaproteobacteria > Burkholderiales > Burkholderiaceae_C > Paenacidovorax > Paenacidovorax caeni. The sequence goes on along the minus strand of NZ_CYIG01000024.1, from coordinate 44,702 downwards.
CGCCAAGGAGTACAACGGCAAGGCGCTGGCCGACCTGCTCGACCCCAAGGATCCGACCAAGGTGCTGCGCCCCGCAGGCCAGCAGCTTTCGGGCTTTGGCGAGCTGCGCGACGACGGCACCACCGCCAGCGGCTGCTGGATCTACGCGGGCTGCTGGACACAGGCAGGCAACCAGATGGGGCGGCGCGACAACGCCGACCCGACCGGTATCGGCAACACGCTGAACTGGGCCTGGGCCTGGCCGGCGAACCGCCGCGTGCTCTACAACCGCGCCTCCTGCGACGTTCAGGGCAAGGCCTTCAACCCGCGCCGCAAGCTCATCGAGTGGAACGGCAAGGCCTGGGGCGGTGCCGACATTCCGGACATGGGCGCCACCCTGGCACCCGAGACCGGCGCCGGGCCGTTCATCATGACGCCGGAGGGTGTGGCGCGCTTCTTCGCGCGCAAGGGCATGGCTGAAGGGCCGTTCCCCACGCACTACGAGCCGTTCGACACGCCGCTGGGCTTCAACCCCATGTACCCGGACAACCCCAAGGCCACGTCCTCACCGGCGGCGCGGGTGTTCAAGAACATCTGGGACACCTTCGGCAAGGCCAGCGAGTTCCCACACGTGGGCACCACCTACCGCCTGACCGAGCACTTCCACTACTGGACCAAGCACGCGCTGGTCAATGCCATCACGCAGCCGGAGCAGTTCGTCGAAATCGGCGAGGCACTGGCCAAGGAGCTGGGCATCGTGGCAGGCGACAAGGTCAAGGTGAGCTCCAAGCGTGGCTTTATCAAGGCGGTGGCCGTGGTCACCAAGCGGATCAAGCCGATGAAGATCGAGGGCAAGACCGTGCATCACGTGGGTATTCCCATCCACTGGGGCTTCAAGGGCGTGACCAAGCCAGGCTTCCTGGCCAACACGCTGACGCCCTTTGTGGGCGACGGCAATACCAACACGCCGGAATTCAAAACCTTCCTTGTGAAGGTGGAGAAGGTCTAAGGAGGCACAGATGTCATTGCAATCCCTCGATATCAAACGCCTGTCTGCCACCACCACCCCGGCGCCCCAGGCACGCACCCCGCAGTCGGGCGACGTGGCCAAGCTGATCGATGTCTCCAAGTGCATCGGCTGCAAGGCCTGTCAAACCGCCTGCATGGAGTGGAACGACCTGCGCCAGGAACCAGGCCAGAACCACGGTGTGTACGACAACCCGAACGACCTGACCGAGAACGCGTGGACGGTGATGCGCTTCACCGAATACGACAACGAGGCCACGGGCAATCTGGAGTGGCTGATCCGCAAGGACGGCTGCATGCACTGCGAGGATCCGGGCTGCCTCAAGGCCTGCCCGTCCCCTGGTGCCATCGTGCAGTACACCAACGGCATCGTCGACTTCCACCAGGAAAAGTGCGTGGGCTGTGGCTACTGCGTCACGGGTTGCCCGTTCAACGTGCCGCGCATCTCCCATAAGGACAGCAAGGCCTACAAGTGCACGCTGTGCTCGGACCGCGTCGCCGTGGGCCAGGAGCCGGCCTGCGTCAAGACCTGCCCCACGGGCGCCATCATGTTCGGCACCAAGAAGTCCATGAAGGACCACGCCGACGAGCGCATTGCCGACCTGAAGGAGCGGGGCTTTGCCCAGGCAGGCCTGTACGACCCGGCCGGTGTGGGCGGCACGCACGTCATGTACGTGCTGCACCATGCCGACCAGCCGTCGCTGTACCAGGGCTTGCCCACCGACCCCAAGGTCAGCGCCGCCGTGCGGCTGTGGAAGGGGGTGTCCAAGCCCCTGGCCATGGCCGCGCTCGGGGTGGCCGCCCTGGGCGGGCTGTTCCACTACATCACCAAGGGCCCCAACGACGTCTCCAAGGAATTGGAAGACGAGATGGAGCGCCAGGACCGTGAGGCAGAAAAGGAGAAACAGCCATGAGACGCAACCCCCGCGACCTGCAGCGCTACAGCGCCGGTGAGCGTGCCAACCACTGGGTGGTCGGCATCTGCTTCATCTTGCTCGCGCTCTCGGGCCTGGCGTTTTTTCACCCGGCCTTCTTCCCGCTCACGCAACTGTTTGGCGGCGGCCCCTGGACGCGCATCCTGCACCCCTATATCGGGGTGGTGATGATGCTGTTCTTCATCATGATGTTCTTGCGCTTCTGGCGCCTGAACGTGATGGAGCAGCGCGACGTCGAGTGGCTGAAGAACGTCAACAAAATGATCGACGGCAACGACCACGACATGCCCGAGCAGGGCAAGTACAACGGCGGCCAGAAGGTGCTGTTCTGGGGCCTGGTGGTGGGCATGCTGGCGCTCACCGCGTCGGGCGTGGCCATGTGGCGTGCCTGGCTGCACCTGCCTGTGGACATGGTGCGCGTCGCCTCGGTGGTGCATGCCGCAGCGGCGGTGTGGATGATCGGCCTGATCATCATGCACGTGTACGCTGCCATCTGGACGCGCGGCACCATCCGCGCCATGCTCTACGGTACCGTCACGCGCGCCTGGGCCAAGCAGCACCACCGTGGCTGGTACCGCAAGATGACGGGCGATAACAGCTAGCCCCTGGAGCCACGCAGCGCTGAAAACTGATACGCTGCCTTCATTCCTGCCGCCGGTAGCGTCCCTGCCCCGGCGGCAGTTCCATTTTTGGAGACCTGATCCGTGCAACGCATTCTTCAACCCGGCGACATCGAAGCCCTGGATCGCACCCAACTACCGCGCATCCGCCTGCCCCAGCCCACCAGCCTGTTCGCGGACCGCGCCGCGCGCCTGGCGCAAAAGGCCGAGGGCAACCCGATTGGCGACTACCTGCGCTTTCTCGCCCGCCTGGTGCGCGCCCAGCAACAGGCTGCGGGCACGGTGCAAACCGCCACGCCCGACCCTGCGCTGATTGCCCAGGCGCAAGAGCACTCCATGGCGCTGCTGCCCGCGGCCCAGCACATCGACCCGGCCTGGCAAGGCGTGCTCGACCAGTTGCTGGCCGCGCTCGACGGCGCCCCCGAGCTGCCCGAGGCCCTGCGCCCCACGCTGGCCCGGCTGCGTGCCCTGTCTGGCGAAGAGCGTGACGCGCTGGCGCGCCGCGCACTCCTCGGCCTGCTGGGCGACAGCGCCGACCTGGCTGCCGCCCCCATCGTCATGGCGGCGCTACAGGTGGTCTTCGCCGACCGCGCCAGCCGCCTGCAAGAGAGCGACATCCCCTACACCGACCCCGCCACCATTTGCCCGGTGTGCGGCACGGCCCCGGTGGCGAGCGTGCTGCGCATTGGCGGGCGCGAGGCCGGGCTGCGCTACCTGCACTGCGGCTGCTGTGGCACCGAATGGCACATGGTGCGCGTGAAATGCAGCCACTGCGAATCGACCAAAGGCGTGCATTACCAGGGCCTGCAAAGCGAGGGCAGCGACCAGAAGGACGAGGTGGTGCTGGCCGAGACCTGCGACCAATGCCACACCTACCGTAAGATTGCCAACCAGGAAAAAGACCCGCTCGCCGAGCCCCTGGCCGACGACCTCGCCACGCTGCTGCTCGACCTGCTCATGGGCGAAACGCCCTTCGCCCGCGCCAGCATGAACCCGCTGCTGCCGATGGCCGAAGCCGAGGAAAGCCCCGCGCCATGAACACCGCGGCCCGCCTGCCCAGCGTGGACCGCGTGCTCTCCACCCCGCTCGCGCGCGCCCTGTCGGCCGAATACGGCGCATCCTCCACCACCGCCGCCGTGCGCACCGCGCTCGACGCGCTGCGCCCCGCCGCGCTGGCGGGCGAAGCCGCTGCCGCGCAGCTTGCGCCCGAGGCACTGGCCGCACAGGCACAGCAGCACCTGGCCGCACGCTTTGCGCCACGCCTGAAGGCCGTGTTTAACCTCACCGGCACGGTGCTGCACACCAACCTGGGCCGCGCCCTGCTGCCCGATGTCGCCGTGCAGGCGGTGGTGCAGGCGCTCACCACGCCAGCGAATCTGGAATTTGACCTGGCCACCGGCGGACGCGGCGACCGCGACGACCTCATCACCGACCTGCTGCGCGACCTCACTGGCGCGGAAGCCGCCACCGTGGTCAACAACAACGCCGCCGCCGTGCTGCTCACGCTCAACGCGCTGGCGCCGCGCAAGGAAGTCATCGTCTCGCGCGGCGAGCTGGTGGAAATTGGCGGTGCCTTCCGCATCCCCGACATCATGGGCCGCGCCGGAGCCAAGCTGGTCGAGGTGGGCACCACCAACCGCACCCACGCCAAGGATTACGCTGAAGCCATCACCGCGCGCACCGCGCTGCTGATGAAGGTGCACTGCAGCAACTACGCCGTCACTGGCTTCACCAAGAGCGTGCCCGAGGCCGAAGTGGCCCAGATTGCCCACGCCCATGGCCTGCCGCTGGTGACCGACCTCGGGTCCGGCACGCTGGTGGACCTGTCGCAATGGGGCCTGCCGCACGAGCCCACGGTGCGCGACGTGGTGGCCGCCGGGGCCGACGTGGTCACCTTCAGCGGCGACAAGCTGCTGGGCGGCCCGCAGGCCGGGCTGATCGTGGGGCGCAAGGATTTGATCGCCAAGATCAAGAAGAACCCGCTCAAACGCGCGCTGCGCGTGGGCAAGCTCACGCTGGCCGCGCTGGAACCCGTGCTGCGCCTGTACCTGGCGCCCGAGCACCTGCCCGCGCGCCTGACCACGCTGCGCCTGTTCACCCGCCCGCAGGCCGACATCCGTGCCCTGGCCGAGCCATTGCTGGCACCGCTGCAGGCCGCCGTGGGTGCCGCATACGCCGTGCGCACCGCCCCCCTGTTCAGCCAGATCGGCAGCGGCGCCCTGCCCGTGGACACGCTGCCCAGCTACGGCCTGGCCATCGCGCCGACGACGCCCAAGCGCACGGGCCGCGCCCTCGCCGCCCTGGAAGCCGCGCTGCGCAGCCTGCCCCGCCCCGTCATCGGCCACATCGCCAGCGACGCCCTCTGGCTCGATCTGCGCTGCCTGGAGGCGCCTGACCTGCCCGCCTTCACCGCGCAGCTGCCCGCCCTGGCCGATGCACTCAGGCAAAAATAAATAGCAGCCAAATTGACCTCTAGCGCTTTATGGATAAGCGCAAGCAGCTAGCAAATAAATAGCAAACCACCATGATCATCGGCACCGCAGGCCACATTGACCACGGCAAGACTTCGCTGGTGCGCGCACTCACCGGCGTGGAGACCGACCGGCTGCCGGAGGAGAAACGCCGGGGCATCTCCATCGAGCTGGGCTACGCCTACCTGCACCCACCGGGCGGCCCCTCGCTGGGCTTTGTGGACGTGCCGGGCCACGAGCGCTTGCTGCACACCATGCTGGCGGGCGCCACGGGCATCGCCCACGCGCTGCTCATCGTCGCAGCCGACGACGGCGTAATGCCGCAAACGCGCGAGCACCTGGCCGTGGTGGCCCTGCTGGGCGTGACCCAGGGCAGCGTCGCCATCACCAAAATCGACCGCCTCGACCCCGCCACGCGCGCCACGCGGCTGGCCGAAGTGCAGGCCGAAGTGCGGGCACTGCTCGCCCCCACGGCGCTGGCCCAGGCGCCGATGTTTCCTGTCTCTGCCATCACCGGCGAGGGCGTGGAGGCATTGCGCCAGCACCTGCTGGCATGCGCGGCCACTTGCGGCAGCGCCAGCTCGCACGACAGCGCCCGCGCCTTCCGCATGCCGGCAGACCGCGTCTTCACCCTCACCGGCGTGGGCACCGTGGTCACCGGCAGCGTGACCAGCGGCGTCGCCCCGGTGGGCGCCGAGCTGTGCATCGCCCCGCACGGCACGGGGGCGCGCCTGCGCGGAGTGCACGCGCAAAACCAACCCGCCAGCGAAGCCCGCACCGGGCAGCGCTGCGCGCTGGCGCTTGCCGGCGTCGCCAAAGAAGACGTGCACCGTGGCGACTGGGTCTGCGCGCCCTCCATTGCCCTGGCCACCACCCGCATCGACGTGCAGTGCCAGCTCTGGCCCGACGAGCCCAAGGCACTGCGCTCTGGCACGCCCGTGCACGTGCACCTGGGCACCAGCGATGTGACCGGCAGCATCGTGCTGCTCGATAGCGACACGCTGGCGCCGGGCGCCACCGCGCTGGCCCAGCTCGTGCTGCACGGCACTGTGGCCGCATGGCACGGCGACCGGGGCGTGCTGCGCGATGCCTCGGCCACGCGCACGCTGGCCGGTGTGCGCGTGCTCGACCCCTTCGCGCCGCAGCGCTACCGCAAAACCGCCGAACGCCTTGCACAGCTTGCCGCCCAGGCACTGCCTGACCGCGCCACGCGCGTGGCAGCCTTGCTGGCGCATGCGCCGCTGGGCCTGGACCTTGCGCACACCGCCCGCGCCGAAGCCTTGCCTGGCCCCGGCGACCTGCCACTGCCCCCAGACGCCATTCGCCTCGCGGGCGAGGGGCTCGCCATCGCGCCAGCCGCATTGCAGGCGCTGCAAGCGCTGGTGCTGGAGCGGCTACGCGCCTTCCACGCCGCCAGCCCCGAGGAGATCGGCCCCGACGCACGGCGCCTGCGCCGCCTGGCCGCGCCGCGCGCCAGCGACGCGCTGTGGCAGCACGTGGTGGAGGACATGGTGGCGCACCAACTGGTCGTGCGCAGCAGCCACTGGCTGCACCTGCCCGAACACGCCGCGCGCATGAACGCCACCGAAGAGGCGCTGGCCCAGCGTATCCGCCCGCTGCTGCTGGCGGGCGCGTTCGACCCGCCCTGGGTGCGCACCCTGGCGCAAGACCTGGGCGCCGCCGAAGCCCTGGTGCGCCAGACCTTGGCCAGCATGGCGCGGCGCGGCGAAGCCTTTCAGGTGGTCAAAGACCTGTACTATCCACTGCCTACGCTCGAACGTCTGGCCGCCTTGGCGCGCCAGTGCATGGACGCTAGCGATGCCGTGCAGGCAGCGGCCTTTCGCGATGCGACAGGCCTGGGCCGCAAGCGCGCCATCCAGCTGCTGGAGTTTTTTGACCGCGTGGGCTTCACACGGCGCGTGAAGGATGCGCACCTGCTGCGCCCCGGCACGCCGCTGTTCACGGCTCAGGATTGAGTCTTTGGGAAGGGAAGCGTCCCTGGTGGGGCGCCCGGGCTTCAAACCCGGCGGGTTGCGCCACGCGCGGCCGGAGGGTTCGACTCCCTCTCCCTTCCGCCATCGGCCAAACAGTCAATGGGGCGAGGGGCCAAGAAATTTAGAGCCACATCGGCATCAAACCCTTACCCCAAAAGCGCTAGCAGCTATCAAATTAAAAGCACGTCACCCGACGTGCAACTGCGCCGGACCCGCTTCCACGCGCCCCACCACGGCGGCGTGGGCAAAACCTTCCTGCGCGAAGGTGTCCAGCACCTGCTGCACGGTGTCGGACGTACAGGCCACGAGCAGGCCACCAGAGGTCTGCGGGTCGGTCACCAGGTTCTGCGCCGTGGCGGGCAAGCCCGGCGCCAGCACCACGCCCGCGCCGTAGCCGGCCCAGTTGCGGCCGCTGGCGCCAGTGACGAAGCCCTGGGCCGCCAGTTGCTCCACACCGGGCAGCAGAGGCACGCGCGCCCAGTCGATGTGCACCGTCACGCCAGCGCCGCGCGCCATCTCCAGCGCATGGCCGGCCAAGCCGAAGCCCGTCACATCGGTAATGGCGTGCACACCCGGCAGCGCTGCCAGCAGCGGGCCAGGGGTGTTGAGCCGCGTGGTGTTGGCGATCATCTCGCGGTAGTGCGCATCGCCCAACTGCTCCTTCTTCAGCGCTGCCGAATACACACCCACCCCCAGCGGCTTGCCCAGCACCAGCACGTCGCCAGGGCGCGCATCCGCGTTGCGGCGCACGCGATCGGGGTGCACCAACCCCATGGCGACGAGGCCGTAGATGGGCTCGACCGAGTCGATGGTGTGGCCGCCCGCGATGGGGATGCCAGCGGCACGGCACACGTCTTGCCCGCCGCGCACGATGGCGCCAATCACCTCCAACGGGAGCTGGTTCACCGGCATAGCCACCAGCGCCAGCGCCATGATGGGCGTGCCGCCCATGGCGTACACATCAGACAGTGCATTGGTCGCGGCGATGCGCCCGAACTCGTACGGGTCGTCCACGATGGGCATGAAGAAGTCGGTGGTGGCCACCAGCGCCTGCTCATCGTTCAGGCGGTAGACGGCGGCATCGTCCGAGGTCTCGATGCCCACCAGCAACTGCGGCGGCACGAACCCGGCCGCACCGCTAGAGCGCAGGATGTCGGACAGCACGCCCGGTGCAATCTTGCAGCCGCAGCCGCCGCCGTGGGACAAAGAGGTCAGGCGCGGAGAGGGGGTGGTGGCCATGCTCAAGAAGACTTGCTGATGGTGATGGTGGGGAACTTGCTGGAGAAGTCCTTGCCCTGCTGCGCGATCTTGACCGCCACCGCGCGGGCGATGGTCTTGTAGATGCGCGCCACGTCTCCATCAGGCTCGGCAGCCACGGTGGGGCGGCCGCTGTCAGCCTGCTCGCGGATCGACAGGCGCAGCGGCAGCGCGCCAAGGTAGTCCATGCCCTGGCTCTGCGCCATCTTCTTGCCGCCGTCCTGGCCGAAGATATGTTCCACGTGGCCGCACTGGCTGCACACGTGCATGGCCATGTTCTCGACGATGCCCAGGATGGGCACGCTCACCTTCTGGAACATGGTGATGCCCTTCTTGGCATCGAGCAGCGCGATGTCTTGCGGCGTGGTGACGATGACCGCGCCGGTCAGCGGCACCTTCTGCGCCATGGTGAGCTGGATATCGCCGGTGCCCGGAGGCATATCCACCACAAGATAGTCCAGGTCGTCCCAGCGCGTCTGCGTGATGAGCTGCTCCAGCGCCTGGCTGGCCATGGGGCCGCGCCAGATCATGGCCTGCTCGTCCTTGACGAGGAAGCCTATGGAATTGATTTGCAGCCCCATGGCGCGCTTGGGCTCCATCAGCTTGCCATCCAGGCTCTCCACGTCGCCCGAGGTGCCGGTCATCATGGGCTGGCTGGGACCGTAAATGTCGGCATCCAACAGGCCCACGCGCGCACCCTCGGCGGCCAGCGCCAGGGCCAGGTTGACGGCCGTGGTGCTCTTGCCCACGCCGCCCTTGCCCGACGCCACGGCGATGATGTTCTTCACCCCCGGCAGCAACGGCATGCCGCGCTGCACCGCATGGGCCACGACCTTGGTGGCGATGTTGACCGAGACGTTTTCTACGCCCGCCACGCCCTTGGCGGCGCTGATGAACTGGCGGCGCAGCTCGGGCACCAGGCTTTGCGCGGGATAACCCAGCTCGACGTCGAAAGCGACATCGCCGCCGGAGATTTGCACGTTGCGCACTGCGCGCGTAGAGACGAAGTCCTTGCCCGTGTGCGGGTCGCACACGCTGGCGAGCGCCGCCAGCAGGCCTTGTTCAGTGACTGCCATGGTTTCCATCATTCCTTTGGGGGGGGTATCGCGCTAGTCTAGGCCAAGCGCCCCACCCTTCGCCACCGGCGGGCCATCACCGGCCTGCGGGTTTCTCCATGGCCCGGATGCCGCCGCGCGGCGGCACACTCGGTATGCCCAGCAACCGCGCGGCCACGCCAGCACAGCACACACCATGCCCACGCCCCCTTCTCCCTCGCAGCCCATGACCGGTCTGCTGCTTGCCGGCGGCGGTGCACGCGCCGCCTACCAGGTCGGCGTGCTCGAAGCCATTGCGGCGCTGCGCCGCCACTGTGGCGAGGGGCGCGGGCCCAACCCGTTTCCCATCATCACCGGTACCTCGGCGGGTGCTATCAATGGCGCGGCCCTGGCTTGCGGGGCCGACCACTTCGAGCGCGCGGTGCGCCGCATCGCACGCATGTGGAGCCACATCCGCGCGGGCCAGGTGTACCACGCCGATTCGCTGCATGTGATGCAAAGCGGCGCGCGCTGGCTCACGCTGCTGTCGCTGGGCTGGGCGCTGGCACGCTGGAAGCGCACGCGGCCGCATTCGCTGCTGAACAACGCTCCGCTGGAGCGACTGCTGGCGCAGGTGGTGCCGCTGGTGCGCCTGCCGCTGCTGATCCGCCAGGGCCACCTGCACGCGCTGGCCATCACGGCGTCGAGCTACAGCTCGGGCGAACATGTGACCTACTTCGAGGGTGGCCCGCAGGTGACAAGCTGGACGCGCTCGCAGCGCAAGGCGGCGCGCGAGCGCATCACGGCGGAGCACCTGCTGGCCTCGTCGGCCATTCCTTTCATTTTCCCGGCGCAGGCACTGGCGGTGGACGGGCACACCGAGTACTTTGGCGACGGCTCCATGCGCCAGTCGGCCCCGCTGGCGCCCGCCATCCACCTGGGGGCCGAGCGCCTGCTGGTGGTGGGCACGGGGCGCCTGCACGAGCCGCCGCGCCAAGGCCAGCCCGAGCCCACCTACCCCACGCTGGCACAGATCGCGGGGCACGCGCTGTCCAATATCTTCCTGGACGCGCTGGGCGTGGACGTGGAGCGCGCGCAGCGCATCAACCACACGCTGTCGCTGATCCCGCCCGAGGCGCGCGCCCACAGCACCCTGCGCCCCGTAGACGTGCTGATGATCGTGCCCTCGCAGCGCATCGACGACATTGCGGCGCGCCACGTCACCGACCTGCCCGTGACCATGCGCACCATGCTGGGGGCACTGGGCGTGACCTCGCAAGCAGGCGACGTGCGCGGCGCGGCCCTGGTGAGCTACCTGCTGTTCGAGCAGGCCTACACACGCGAACTGATGGACCTGGGCCGCGCCGATACGCTGGCGCGCCGCGCCGAGGTCTGCCGCTTCTTCGGCTGGAACGACCCGGGCACGGCCCTGCCGCCCCCGGCCAACGACGCCGACGGATACGCTTGAGGGCGTACGATGATTTGCAATATCTATTTACACCTGCCGCAAAATACCGCACCGCCATCCGCCAGCCCCTCGTTCCCTTGAAGCCCCGGCCCCACGCCGAGGGCGCGTCTTTGCATACCGCCGCACCGTGAAACCCCTTGCTCCCCTGCCCCCAGCGGCCCCGAGAAACCACCTGCGCACCGCCCTGGCGCTGGCCTGCCTGCTGCATGTCCCGGCATGGGCTGCCGACTCGCTGGCACGCGATGCCGCGATGCTCATGGACCTGTCGCTGCAAGAGCTGATCGCCACGCCGCTCATCACCGCCTCGCGCCAGACCGAGACGCGCGACCAGACACCGGCGCAGGTCATGGTCATCACGCGCGCGCAAATCCGCGAGCGGCGCTACAAGAACCTGGCCGACCTGCTCGCGGACCTGCCCGGCGTGGACATCCAGCGCGGCACCAAGTCGTCGCAATACAACCAGTTCGCGGTGCAAGGCAACGTGGGGCCGAACAAGCTGCTGGTCATGCTCGACGGGGTGCGCATTGGCGCGCCCGCGGGTGGCAACTTCCCGGTGGCCGAGAACCTGGCCCTGTACATGGCCAAGCAGGTCGAGGTGCTCTACGGCCCTGCTGCGGCGCTCTATGGTGCTGATGCAGTAGCCGGGGTGGTGAACATCATTACCGAGGCAGGCACTGGCCCGCAGGGAAGCTGGGCCTCGGTGGGCGCAGGGCGCTTTGGCAGCCAGGAAGCCTCGTTCATGACCGGCATGCGCAACGCCGAAGGCCTGAGCCTGGCCGTGGGAGGGCACTGGCAGCAGTCCGACCGTGCACCGCTTGACCAGTACTATCCGCGCGAGTTCGCCAAGGTACCGGCCATGGTCAACGGCGCCACGGTGGTGCCCGCCGACGCACGCGAGGACTACACCGGCGGCATCGGCAGCCGCAGCCTGTACGCACGCGCCGACTGGGCCGAGCAACTCAGCGTGGGCTTTTTCCGCCACCAATTCACCAGCCTGACCAGCACCGGCGACCCCCCCGCCATGGCACGCTACCTGGACAGCTCACAGTGGCAACCCACCACCGACACGGTGTATGCGCGCCTGCGCTTTACCCCTGCGCCCGACGTGAACGCGCAGTTGCTGATCGACCATGCCCGCCTGGAAGTCGACCCCAAGGCGCGCTACAACAACACCAACAACGCCTACCGCGATGGCTTTTCCTACGCGCTGGGTACGCGCACCGGCATCGAGCAGAGCCTGAGCTGGCGCCTGAGCGGCACCCAGCAGGTGCAGGCCGGGCTGGGCTACCAAAGGTACTCGGCGATCGAGACAGCCTCGCTGCCCGCGCCCTACGACACCAGCAAGCCCGCCGGTGCCCAGGGCCTGTACTACCCCAACACCGACCTGCCGGTGGTGATCCACAGCGCTGACTTCCACAATCTCTCGGCCTATGTACAGGTGCAGTCACAGTGGAGCGAGGGTTTTTCCACCACAGCAGGCCTGCGCATCGACCGCCACAGCGCCTACGGCACCACCAGCAACCCGCGCCTGGGCGCGGTGTGGAAGCCGCTGGAGCGGCATGTCTTCAAGCTGCTGTATGGCGAGGCTTTCCGAGCCCCCTCCCCCGAAGAAAGCCTGAGCGCCTTTGGCTCCTTCAGCGGCGTGCGCGACGGTGCGGGCCGCTACATCGGTACCAATTTCCGCGTGCCCAACTTCGACCTGCAACCTGAGAAGGTGCGCTCCCTCAGCGCGGCGTGGGACTGGCGTCCGGCCACCAACCTGAACCTGGGCGCTCACCTGTACCACAGCCGCATCACCAGCCTGGTGGTCACCCAGGCATCGAACAACGTGACCGCCATTCCCGGCGCCGTCCTGGTCAATCCCGAAACCAAAGGCAACGCCGGGCGTCAAGTGCAAACCGGGCTGGACCTGACGGCACAGTGGCGCTTCCACGCAGGCGGCGCCTGGTCAGGCGAGCTGTGGGGCAGCGCCAGCTGGATACGCGGGCGCATCGACGAGGGCGACGGCGTGGACTGGGCCATCCCCTACGCTGCCAGCCACAAGTTCAAGCTCGGTGCCACGCTGCGCTGGCTGGATCGTGTGAGCATCACGCCCAAGGTGTACTGGACCGGCGCCGTCACCAATGGCCGCAAGAAAGCCCCGGGCGACCCGCTGCTGCCCCTGGGGGCCTGCACCCAGACCATGGTGGCACCAGATCGCTGCACCACACCGGGCTACACCGTCGTGGACCTGCACCTGGGCTGGCACAAGCTGCTGAACGGCAAGGCCACACTGTGGCTCGACATTTACAACCTGTTCGACAAGCGCTACTACGCCGCCGGAGGCTCGGGCAGCCGCACCTTCTGGGATACGCCGCAGCAGCCACGCAGTTGGATGCTGACGCTGGACTACCCGTTCTGACCATGGCCAGCCCCCTGCCGATGGCCCTGCCAGCCCTGCTCGCCCTGCTGCTCATGCTGGCGCCGCTGGCCGCACGCGCCCAGGCTACCGCGGGTGCGGTGTCAGAGTACGCCGTCAAATCCGCACTGCTGTTCAAGCTGCCGCGCTTCGTCTACCTGCCGCGTTTCGAGGGTGGCACCAGCGTCACCCTGTGCGTACTCGGACAGAACCCTTTCGGCGGGGCGCTGGAGAAGCTGGCGCAAACCCCGATCGACGGGCGCGCCGTCCTGGTACGCAAGCCCGCTTCGGCAAGCGAGGCAGGAGAGTGCGACTTCGTCTTTGTCGCTGCCAGTGAAGCCGCGCACCTCAAGGCCACGCTGGACAAGCTCGGTGAGCAACCGGTGGTCACGGTGTCGGACATTGAGGGCTTTGCCAGCGCTGGCGGCATGGTGGAGTTTGCCGTGAACAAGGAGGGTGGCGGTTCTCTGGCCGTGCTCATCAACCGCAAGGCAGCACACGCGCAGTCCGTCAAGTTCAACGCGCAGCTGCTGCGCTTGGCGAGGATCGTCGAATGAAGCTGCTGCACCGCCTGCGCCCGCGCACCATCCGGGGCAAGTTGGCCTGGTTTTTCACCATCGCCATCATCAGCGCGGTGTGTGTTCTCTACGTCGCCATGGTGCTGCTGCAGCAGCGGCTGATCCGCAGCGAATGGAGCGAATCGCTGGGTGCGCAGGCACGGCTGATCGCTACCAACAGCCAGGCAGCGTTTGACTTCCAGGATCGCGCGGAAGCCACACGCCTGCTAGGCGCCGTGGCCGACAACAACCCGGCCATCCTGCGCGCGCGCCTGCTGCGGCGCGGCGAGCGCCAGCCCTTTGCCGAGTTCGCCCGCTTCGACGCTGCGCAATTGGTCATGCCCGAGCCCCCGGCCCAAGGCGCGGGTGTGCACTTCAGCCACGGCCAACACCTGTTGCCTTGGAGCAGCGGCAACAGCCGCCGCGACGATGCGGATCTGAGCCACGGCCACTATCTGGCCGTGTGGGCGCCCATTCCGGGCAGCGACGGGGGCGCCGCCATCGAACTCGTGGCCTCGCTCGACGCCATGCACGACGCCATCGACCACATGGCGCTGGAAACCGGCGCCAGCCTGCTGGCGCTGCTGGTGGCGCTGCTGTGGCTCTCTGCCCGGGCCGCACGGCGCATGGCCACGCCGCTGCAGGACCTGAACCAGCTCATGGCACGCATCAGCGACGACCCGGCGCTGGCCGAGCGCGCCGATACGCGCGGCGAGGACGAACTGGCGCAACTGGGCCGCAGCCTGAACCAGATGATCGACCGGCTGCAGGCGCGCGACCGCGAGCTGGCGCACTACCGCCAGGGACTGGAGCACCTGGTAGAGCAGCGCACGCACGCACTGCTGGAGGCCACCGAGCAGGCGCACCAGGCCAGCCGCGCCAAGTCCGACTTCCTGGCGCGCATGAGCCACGAAATCCGCACGCCCATGAATGCCATCGTCGGCCTGGGCAAGCTGCTGCTCAAGACCAACCTGACGGCGCAACAGCGCGACTACCAGGAGAAGGTGCTGGCAGCGTCGGACATGCTGCTGGGCCTGATCAACGACATCCTCGACTACTCGCGCATCGAGGCCGGCAAACTGCAGATTGAGACCATCGCCTTCGACCTGGAGCAGGTGCTACGCAGCGTCTCCAGCCAAGTGGCGCTGCGCGCGCAGGAGCGCGGGCTGGAGCTGCTGTTCCGCATCGCGCCAGACGTGCCGCGGCACCTCACCGGCGACCCGCTGCGGCTTGGCCAGGTGCTGGTCAATCTGGCCAACAACGCTGTGAAGTTCACCGAATCCGGCGAGATCGTGGTGCAGGCAACACTGCGCGGGCGCCACGCGGGCAAGGCGGAGCTGGAGTTTTCCGTGCGCGACACCGGCATGGGCATTCCGCCCGAGCGCTTGGCCGAGCTGTTCTCGCCCTTCATGCAAGTGGACGGCAGCATCACCCGGCGCTTTGGCGGCAGCGGCCTGGGCCTGGCCATCTGCCGCCAGCTGGTGGAGCTGATGGGCGGGCGCATCGAAGTGCAAAGCCAAGTCGGCACGGGCAGCACGTTCTCCTTCACCGTACCGCTGGGCTTGCCAACGCAGGACGCGGCAGACGGCGCGCCCTGCGCACACGATACGGCCGCACGCGGTTACTCCAGCATGCTGCGCGGGCGGCGCGTGCTGGTGATAGACGACAACGCCAGCGCGCGCGAGATTCTCTGCGCCATGCTGGAGCAGTTCGGCATGCGCGCCGAGGCCGCAGAAGGAGGCGAGCCCGGTATGCAACGCCTGCAGCATGCGGCAGCAACCGGCGAGCCGTACCAGCTCGTGCTGCTTGACTGGCTCATGCCCGGCATGAACGGCATCGAGACGGCACGCCACATCAACGCCGCGCACCTGCAAGGGGGCGTGCCCGCGGTACTCATGGTCACCGCAGGCAGCTACGAAAAACTCTCGGACCAAGTGGCCAGCGTGGGGCTGGAGCACGTTCTGACCAAGCCAGTGAGCGAATCGGCACTGCACGATGCCATGCTCGAAGCGCTGCTGGGCAACGGGGCCATCGACCTGCCCGCACACCGGGTGCCGCAGCGCCCGGGCTCCGCCGTACACGACTTTGGCGCCATTGCCGGCGCGCGCATCCTGCTGGTCGATGACGTGGAACTCAACCGCACCGTGGCCCTGGCCTTCCTCGCCGACACCGGCGTGCACGTGGACGTGGCGACGCATGGCCGCGAGGCGCTGGAGATGGCGCGCGCCCGGCCCTACGACCTGGTGCTGATGGACATCCAGATGCCCGAGATGGACGGCCTGACGGCCACGCGCGAGATCCGCAAGGAGGCGCGCCTGCGCACGCTGCCCATCGTCGCCATGACCGCACACGCCATGACGGGCGATCGCGAGCGCAGCCTGGAGGCAGGCATGAACGACCACCTGACCAAGCCCATCGACCCCGAAGCGCTCTACACCGCGCTGCTGCGCTGGATCCGGCCGCGCCACCAGGACACGACAGCACCTCGCCCTGCGCCCGCTGCCGGTGCATCCACGGACGATGCGCCCATCCCGCCGCTGGACGGCATCGACACCGTGCGCGGCCTGGCACAGAGCCTGGGGCGGCCTGCACTGTACCGGCGCATCCTGGGCAACTTCACCAAGGAGTTCGGCGCCAGCACCCAAGCCATCGGCGCAGCCCAGGCGGCGCAAGACTGGCCACTGGCGCGCCGCCTGGCGCACTCGCTCAAGTCAGGCGCTGCCACCATTGGCGCCGGGCAACTGGCGCAGCAGGCCAAGGCGCTGGAGCACGGCTACGCCGAGTCGCAACCTGCCAGCGAGGCCGATCTGGCCGCCACGCATGCCGAGCTTCAGCGCGTGTGCGCCCTGCTGGCGCCGCTGCTGCCCACCACACCCACCGCCCCCGGCAACGCCCCGGTGCACGACTGCGGCGCGCTTTTCGAGCGTCTGCAAACCCTGCTGGAAAACGACGATGCCGCCGCACTGCGCGTCATCGAGGCACTCGAACAGGCACCCGCCCCCCACCCCGCTTGGCGCGCGCAGCTGACGGCGCTGCGCGAGCTGGTGGAAGACGTGGAATACGAAGACGCGCTGGCAGCCTTGCCTGCGCTACGCGCCCTCATGGAGCAGCGGCCATGAACCCCCAGTTCAACGAATCCACCCTGCTTGTCGTCGACGACGAGAAGCAAAACCGCCTGTTGCTCACCGAACTGTTCGAGGGCGAGTACAAGGTCATCCAGGCCAAGAACGGTCTCCAGGCACTGGAGCGTGCGCGCAGCCACGCGCCCGACCTGATCCTGCTCGACGTGCTCATGCCCGAGATGGACGGCATGGCCACCATCCGCGCCCTCAAGCGCGAGGACGCCACGCGCAACATCCCGGTCATTTTCATCACCGCGCTCGACTCGCCGACCGACGAGGAGCAGGGCCTGAACCTGGGCGCGGTGGACTACATCGCCAAGCCCTTCCATCCCTCAATCGTGCGCGTGCGCGTGCGCAACCACCTGCAAATCGTGCACCAGCGCCGCCTGCTCGAGCAGCTCGCCGCGCTCGACGGGCTCACCGGCATCCCCAACCGGCGCCGCTTCGACGAGTCCTACGCGCTGGAGTGGCGGCGCTGCCAGCGCGCCGGCCAGCCGCTGTCGCTGGTCGTGGCCGACGTGGACCACTTCAAGGCCTACAACGACACCCTGGGCCACGCCGCCGGCGACCGCGTGCTGCAGGAAGTCGCCGCCGTGCTGCGCCAGTGCGCGCGCCGCCCTGGCGACCTGGCCGCGCGCTACGGCGGCGAGGAGTTCGTGCTGCTGCTGCCCGAGACTGGCGCGCAGGAAGCACAGATGCTTGCCGAGGAGCTGCGCGCCAAGCTGGAAGCACGCGGGCTGACGCACCCAGCCTCGCCCGTAGGGGCCAGCGTGACCCTGAGCATCGGCGGTGCCAGCAGCACGCCCATGCAGGCCGAGGCCGACCCGGCCTTCTTCCCCCTGGCCGACGCGGCCCTCTACCAGGCCAAGGCCAGCGGCCGCAACTGCGTGCGCTGGGCGGCGGCCTAAAATCGCTGGTTCGCCTTCTTCTTCCCAGGCCACCTCCATGTCCCAACGCAAGCTCTTCGTCACCACCGCGCTGCCCTACGCCAACGGCAATTTCCACATCGGCCACATCATGGAATACATCCAGGCCGACACCTGGGTGCGCTACCAACGGATGCAGGGCCACGCGGTGAACTTCGTCGGCGCCGACGACGCGCACGGCGCGCCGATCATGATCGCCGCCGAGAAGGCCGGCAAGACGCCCCAGCAGTTCGTGGCCGATATCGCCGCGGGCCGCAAGCAGTACCTCGACGGCTTCCACATCGCCTTCGACAACTGGAGCAACACCGACAGCCGGGAAAACCACGAACTGTCGCAGCAGATCTACCTGGATCTGAAGAAGGCCGGCTTCATCGAGACCCGCACCATCGAACAGTTCTTCGACCCCGAGAAGAGCATGTTCCTGCCCGACCGCTTCATCAAGGGCGAATGCCCACGCTGCCACGCCAAGGACCAGTACGGTGACAACTGCGAGGTCTGCAGCTCGGTCTACGCGCCCACCGACCTCATCAACCCCTACTCCGCGCTGTCGGGCACCAAGCCAGTGCTCAAGACCTCAGAGCACTTCTTCTTCAAGCTCTCCGACCCGCGTGCCGTGGAATTCCTCACGGAGTGGACGCAAAACGGCGTCCACGTGCAGCCCGAGGTCGCCAGCAAGATCAAGGAATGGTTCGGCACACGTACGAACCCCGACGGCAGCACCAGCACCGGCCTGGACGATTGGGACATCAGCCGCGACGCACCCTACTTCGGCATCGAGATCCCGGACGCGCCGGGCAAATACTTTTACGTCTGGCTCGACGCGCCCGTGGGCTATCTGGCCTCGCTGAAGAACCTGTTGAACCGGCGCGGCGAAGACTACGACGCCTATATGGCCGACCCGCAGTTGGAGCAGTACCACTTCATTGGCAAGGACATCATCACCTTCCACACGCTGTTCTGGCCTGCCATGCTCAAGTTCAGCGGCCGCAAGACGCCGACGAAGATCTGCGTGCACGGTTTTCTCACGGTGAACAACGGCGAGAAGATGAGCAAGAGCCGCGGCACCGGGCTGGATCCGCTCAAGTACCTGGCGCTGAAGATGAACCCCGAGTGGCTGCGCTACTACCTGGGCGCCAAGCTCAACGGCAAGAACGAAGACATCGACTTCACCGCAGAGGACTTCATGCTGCGCGTGAACTCGGACCTGATCGGCAAGTACGTGAACATTGCCAGCCGTGCCGCGGGCTTCCTCGCCAAGCGCTTCGGCGGCCAGCTCGGCGCACCGGGTGCCGACGGCCAGGCGCTGCTGCAACAGCTGCGCGCGCAGGCCGACGCCATCGCCCAGGCCTACGAGGCCCGCGACACCGCCCGCGCCGCACGCGAAGCCATGTTGCTGTGCGACCGGGTGAACGCCTACGTGGACGCCAACAAGCCCTGGGAACTCGCCAAGCAGGAGGGGCAGGACGCGCGCCTGCAGGACGTGTGCAGCACCTGCATCGAGGCCTTCCGCCTGCTCACCATCTACCTCAAGCCCATGCTGCCCGCCGTAGCCACCCAGGTGGAGGCCTTCTTGCAGGTGCCGCCGCTCACCTTTGCCGATGCCCAGACGCTGCTCGGCGCGGGCCACGCTATCGGCACCTACCAGCACCTGATGCAGCGCGTGGACGCCAAGCAGCTCGAAGCACTGTTCGAGCCCCCGGCAGCACCGGCCGCCGAGACCGTGCAGCCGGGCGGCGAAGACATCGCCCCGACGATTTCCATCGACGACTTCGCCAAGATCGACCTGCGCATTGCAAAGATCGTCGAGTGCAAGCCCGTCGAAGGCTCCACCAAACTGCTGCAACTGACGCTGGACGTGGGCGAGGGGAAAACGCGCAACGTCTTCTCCGGCATCGCCAGCATGTACCAGCCCGCGCAATTGCAGGGCAAGCTGACCGTGGTGGTTGCTAACCTGGCGCCGCGCAAGATGAAGTTCGGCATCAGCGAAGGCATGGTGCTGGCCGCCAGCCACGCCGACGAAAAGGCGCACCCCGGCATCTACGTGCTGGAGCCGTTCCCGGGCGCGCAGCCGGGCATGCGCATTCACTGAACGGCCTAGCAACCTATGCCGATTTACCGCTGCAACAAATGTGGCTTCGTCAGCGAGGACGCGCAGACACCCGTCGGCGCCCAGGCTGCTTGTGGGCGCTGTGGCACGCTAAGCACGGTCTATGGCACCGTGTTCTTCGTCGAGGAGCTGGTCAAGCGGTTGGCGTCAGCAACGCGCGAACTTAACGCGGTCAAACAGGCCGTAGTGAGCGCACCGCCGCCTACCGAGCCCCAGCCTGCGCGCACCGACAGCCTAGCAAGCGTCGGGCAGCATGCGGCACTTCAGCAGTGGTTCACAGCGCAGAAGATCGAGGCGCAGATCGACCCCGCGAACGTCGACACCAGCGGCTTCTTCGATGATGCTGCGCTGCGGCTGGGCGACAACTACGCACTGTTCGGCGAGCTTATCGACCGCCTGCGCTATGCCTACCGCAAGAGCCATGGCTGGGTGAACCTGGAACTGGCGCGCCTGCCGCAGAAGGATGCTCAGGCCGTCAACCAGCTGTGCCGCAACCTGTACGAGCACACTTTCTTCGCGCGCTACCACTACCAGAAACCCGAGAAGATCGTGCGCCTGACGCTGCAGACGGCCCCGGCCATCCGCCAGTTCTTCGACGGAGGCTGGCTGGAGTGGTACGCATTGGTCTGCCTGCTAGAGCACGCGCGCGGCCGTGGTGCCGGTTTCTCGTGCGCGCGTGGCGTCAAGGTCGTTTTTCCAAACGAAGACTTGCACGAACTGGATGTGGTCTGCCTGCCTGAAGGACAACCACCCATCTGCATCGAATGCAAGAGCGGCGAATTCCGCCGCGACATCGACAAATACCTGCGCCTGCGCAAGCGTCTGAACATAGACCGTGGCCGCTTCCTAATCCTGTCCACCGATCTCACGCAGGAACAGGCGGCAGGCCTGAGCGCCATGTACGACCTGAGCTTCGTGAGCCTGCAAACCCTCAGGGAGCACTTGCAGCGGTTGCTGTGAAGCTGGCTGACAGGTCCAGCAGAAAATTTCAATAAAAACCGGCCCTAGCGCTTACCCAGAAAGCGCTAATAGCTCTCTTTTCAGGAGCACTCAGCACCCCGGCCGTGACTGCGCATAGCACCCCGGCGTCAGCGCATGGTGTGCCTTGAAAGCGCGCTGCAAGTGGGCCTGATCGGCAAAGCCCATGGCATGTGCCGCTTCGGCCAAGGCCGTTCCCTGGGCCAGCAGGCGGCGCGCGCCGTTCAGGCGCAGGTTTAGCCGGTACACCCCGGGGGTCACACCCGTTGCCGCCTTGAAGCAGCGGATGAAGCGCGGCGCGCTCATGCCACAGGCCTGGGCCAGCGCCTGCACGCTGGGCGCGGCTTCGGGCTGCGCATGCAGGCAGCGCAAGGCCACGGCTACCGCTGTGGCCTGGGGCGCAGCCTGCGTGGGCTGTGCAGGCTCGGCGAAGCGCTGCACACAGTGCAGCAGCGCCGCGGTGAACGCCGTGGCACCGGCTTCGTCCAGCGGCTGGCACAGCCGGTGCACGGTCTGCGCAGCCGCGGCATCATGCCGCGCGCGGGCGGGAAAGCGCAGTGCCTGCACCCCCAGTTGCGCGCACAGCCAGTCGGCCTGCACAAAAAGCATGCGGTATGCCCACGGCGCGCCATCCTCCGGGTTGCAGGCGTGCCAGACGCCGGGCTCAATCAGCACCACGCTGCCAGCCTCCACCCGCTCGGGGCCACCGGCATGGTGGAACACTGCCGCCCCCGCATCAACGATGCCGATGGAGTACTCCGCATGCATGTGCAGGCGGTAGCAGTGGGGCGCGGCGCGGCTCTCGCGCAGCTCCACCCACGGGGCTGCGGGATGGCGGTGGAAGGTGGTGGCGGTCATGGCACGATCGATCATGCCAGCATGCCCAGCACGCTTGCCACCAGCAGCAGCGCCAGCGCCCGCTGGAACAACCGCTGCCGCGCGCCCGTGCCCAGCCAGCGCACCAGCACCCGGCCCACCACGGCCCAGCACCCCACGCCCAGCAGGCAGGCCGCCAGCGACACCGTGCAGTACCACGCCAGCGCCGCGCCGCTGCCCTCGCCCTGGGGCAACACGAACAGGCCCACGCCGGACAGCGCGACCAGCCAGGCTTTAGGGTTGAGAACCTGCACGGTGGCCCCTTGGGCGAAGGCGCGCCACGGCGGCACCGCCTGCGCCGCCTGGAGCGCACAGCCCTCCACCGGCGCGCGCGCCAGCTGCCACGCCAGCCACAGCAGATAAGCAGCGCACAGCCACTGCGCTAGCGGCGCCAAGCCAGGCAGGCCGTCCACCAGCCACTGCGCGCCCTGCCCCATGCACCAGACCACCGCCGCGTAGCTGGCGCTGGCTCCCAGCACGTACCCCAGGGCCACGCGCCGGCGCGCCTGGCTGCCGTGGCGCAGCGCCAGTACGTTGACGGGCCCGGGGGTGATGGCACCCACGAGGGAAAAGCCGGCCATCGCCAGCAGCAAAGAGAACAAGGACGTCATGGCCCACGCAGTCTGGCGCGCCACGGCGGTACTGTATTGAACACAATTGCACGGTGCGTGCGCCGCGGGGCGCACTCACCAGCCCAGGGCACGCAGCGCCCGGCGCCGCAGCAGCGTGGCATGGGCCAGCGCCGCGAACACGATGGCATTGCCCAACACATACAAGCCCACCGGCCATTCCGATGGCACGCCCCTGTGCCGCAACCACACCGCGAGCAGCGCCAGTCCACCCAGCGCCGCGGCCACGAGCCACACGGGCCAGGGCATGCGCGGCGTGGCCACGCTGCCATGGGACACAAAACGCCCCAGTGCCCAGTGGCGCGCCTGTTTCAGCGTGGCACGCCATGCCGGAGGATGCGCCTGGTGCGGTGGTTTGTGCTGCTGCAAAGCACCCCATAGCAAGGCCACCATGCCCAGGACAAACGGCAGCGCAAGCCACCACCCCCGGTGCGGTCCGGCCCCGCGCACTTCCCCCAGCACCTGCATGCCCCACTGCATGCTGACCAGCCCCCACACGCTGAAGCTGTTCCAGACTTCCGCAGCGTGCGCCTGTGCAGAGGGAATCCAGTCGAGTCTGCCCCTGCATGCGGGACAGCAATGCGCCATCGTCTGCATGCGCCACCACGGCGCGGGGTCGGGCTGGAGCCGCACGGATGCCACGTCGAAGCCGAACCCGCACTGTGCACAGGTGTGCAGCGCGGGTTGCTGTGCACGCTCGGGCGCGCGCCAACGGTTGCCCCACGGTGTGCTGAACTCCGGCTCGCAGTGCGCACAGACCGTATAGGCATCGGCCAGCGGCTGCGCGCAGTTCTCGCAGCGCCAGCGCACGGTGTGCGGCGTAGGGCCGGGTTGTGTCGGGTGTTGCATCCTGTCCTCCCGGGCACGGAGTGTAGAGGCCGGGGTGCCCCGCGCCGCAGGCAAGCCAGACAGGACTCCTGTTTTGATAGCTTCCAGCGCTTTGTGCATAAGGGATGGAAGCCAATTCATCTGGAATTTTGTGTGCGTTCTCCTGGGATTTTCTGAAGAAACTGAAAATCATTCTCATTTGAGATTAAGATTCACCCCACGCTGCAACGCGTACCGTTGCGGCAAGGTTCTCATCGTGGGGTCGTCAATAGGGTGCTCACTCCAGCCTATTGACCACTTTTTTGCCAGCCACTGGTTCGCCACCAGCCACGCACTTTTTCACGATGCCGCCGGCCATGCCTGCCGGTGCGGGGGCCACCCTTTTCGCAAGCCCACCTGGCAGGGAGCCGTTGCGTCATGCCATACCTTGAAGAAGACCTCCATCACCTGGCGCAGGAGCATGGTGTGCTGTTGCGTCGCTACAGCGCATTGCAGCGCCGCTGCACAGAGCACGCCCACGCCCAGGCGCAGGAAATCGCCCGGCTGCAGCAGCAGGTCATGCGCCTGCGGGCGCAGCGCATCCAGCGCGACAGCGCGCTGGCCTGGGAGCGCGAGGACCGCCAGCGGCTGCTGGCGGCCATCGCCGACGGGCCCGCGCTGGCACTGGCGCCACACACCGATGGCGACGCCCATGCCGATGCCGAGTGGTTCGAACACAGCCTGCGCTGCGCTGACCTGGTGATCTGCCAGACCGGCTGCGCAAGCCACGGCACGTTCTGGCGCGTGGAGGACCACTGCAAGCGCACGGGCAAGACCTGCGTGCTGGTGGAGCAGCCCGGCGCGCTGCGCATCGTGCGTATCCATCCTGCCGCCCCGTACGAAGCCGAGGCTTGCACGCCCCTGGACGAGAAGACCATGCCGTAAGCCATGGCCTGCAGCCCCAACCGCCCGCCCGCGCCACCGCCCTGAGCCTCCTGGCTACATTGGCGCCTTACCTTATATTGGGCAGGCCACCAGAACGTCTGGCGCGCCCGCCCCCGGCAACCGCGCTGCGCCTGGACGGTGAATCTGGTGCCGCAGTGCAACGCCAAAGCGCGTGCACTGCGGCAGCGCGTCGCCCCCTGTCCCGCTCACCGCATAACCACAACGCATGCCCTCTTGTCCCCTGCCCCGCCGCCGCCTGCTGGCCCTGCTGCCCGCCACCGCACTGCTCGCCGCCTGCGGCAAGCGCGCCCCCAAGGGCCGCCCCATTGCCCAGGGCAGCAACGTGCTGGCGCTGGGCGATTCGCTGACCTCGGGCGTCGGCGCCGATGCCGCCACCGCCTATCCCGCCGTGCTGCAGGAACTGACGGGCTGGCAGGTCGTGAACGGTGGCGTCTCTGGCGACACCAGCGCCCAGGCGCTCACGCGCCTGCCCACGCTGCTGGAGCAGCACCGGCCCGCGCTCGTCATCGTCGGCATTGGCGGCAACGACTTCCTGCGCCAGATGAGCGCTGCAGGCGCCAAGGACAACATCCGCGCGATCTGCCGCGCCGCTACCGCAGCGGGCGCGCAGGTAATGCTGGTGGCCGTGCCACAGTTCTCGCTGCTCGCAGCCAGCACCGGCAGGCTCACCGACCACCCGCTCTACGCCGAGCTGGCCAGCGAGTTGCGGCTGCCGCTGTACGAGGGCGGGTGGGCCGAGGTACTGGGCGACACCCGCCTGCGCTCCGACCAGGTGCACGCCAATGCCAAGGGCTACCGCCAATTCGCCGAAGGACTGGCGCAGCGGCTGCGCCAGGTGGGGCTGCTGGCGTAACTCCTGAAACCATAGCTGCCAGCGCAATCCCCGTAATGCTTTCAGCCCAAAAACCCTGAAAATTCGCCATGATGGACAACCCGGCTATCGCCATTCGCCCCGCCCGCTTTCCTGACGACCTGGACACGGTCGTCGCCATCTTCCAGGAATACGTGCGCAGCCCGCAGGCCGACCTGGGATTCCAGGACTACGAGGCCGAATTCGCCGCGCTCCCCGGCAAATACGCCGCGCCCGACGGCCAGGTGTTGCTGGCCTGGCGCGAGGGCCAGGCCGTGGGCTGTGCGGCGCTGCGCCGCGTCGATGCGCAGACCTGCGAACTCAAGCGCGTGTACGTGCGCCCTGCCGCGCGCGGGCTGCAAGCAGGCCGCCAACTGGTCGAGCGCATGCTGCAAGAGGCCCGGCAGGCGGGCTACGCGCGCATGTGCCTGGACGTGTTGCCCGAATTCCAGGCCGCGCGGGCGCTGTACGCATCGCTGGGCTTCGTGGATGCCGCGCCGGTCAGCCACAACCCGGTGCCAGGCACCAGCTTCCTGGCGCTGGATATGCGCGCTTGATACGTTTTTGATAGCTTTCAGCGCTTATCCCGCAAGCGCTAGAGCCACTTTTCATTCCAACTCACAGTAACTCACAGACGCCGTAACACCCCGGCCTCAAAAAGCGCTACAACGAGCGCCCCCCGCCCCTGCCCCGTAGAATCGCTCCCCACAGACAACTCCGCTTGTGCCGCGTGACGGCTAAGAGGGACGCCCCCGCCTCGGGGTGCGCTGCAGCCCCCGAGGCCGCTCCAACGCCCAAGCCGTGTTTGCGTGTTTCGCGTTGCCCGCACCGGAGTCCCTATGCCCCCCGCCTTCTTCCTGAGTCGATTCGCCCTGGCGCTGCTGTTCGCACCGCTGGCGGCCGGCGCCCAGCTGCGCGTGCAGGACGCCTCGGTGCTTGCGGGCACCTGCCTGAACTGCCACGGCCCCGAGGGCCGCTCGGCGGGCGCCATCCCCAGCCTGCGCGGCCACACCGCCGGCTACCTGCTGCAGCGCCTGCAGGCCTTCCGTACGGGACAAGCGCCGGACGCCACGGTGATGACGCGCCTCATGAAAGGCTATGACGACGCGCAGGTCGAGGCGCTCGCCCACTGGTTCGCCGACAAGGAAGGCCGCTGATGTCCTGTACCCGACGCACCGTGCTCGCCAGCGCCCTCGCGCTGCCCGCCTTCGTGCATGCCCGCGCCGGCGCTGCCCACGTGGTGGTGGTGGGCGGCGGCTTTGGCGGTGCCACCGCTGCGCGCTACCTGCGCCAGCGCGCGCCAGACGTGCGCGTGACGCTGATTGAGCCTGCCCAGCGTTTCTACACCTGCCCGTTCTCCAACCTCTACCTTGCGGGTCTGCGCACCTGGGACAGCATCGGCCACGGCTACGCCGGCCTGCGCGCTGCAGGGGTGGAGGTGGTTCATGCGCGCGCCGAGGACGTGGACGCCGCCGCGCGCACGCTGCGCCTGTCGAACGGCCAGACGCTGCGCTGGGACCGCCTGGTGCTCTCGCCCGGCGTGGACATGCGCTGGAATGCCTTGGAGGGCTATGACGCCGCCGCCGCTGAAAAAGCGCCGCACGCCTGGAAGGCCGGCCCGCAGACGCTGCTGCTGCGCCGCCAGCTCGAAGCCATGCCCGACGGCGGGCGCTTCGTGATGGTGATCCCCGACAACCCGTTCCGCTGCCCGCCCGGCCCCTACGAGCGGGCGGCGATGGTGGCGCACTACCTGCAGCAGCACAAGCCGCGCAGCAAGGTGCTGCTGCTCGACGCCAAGGACAGCTTTTCCAAGCAGGCGCTGTTCCAGCAGGGCTGGAAGGCGCTGTACGGCGACATGATCGAGTGGGTCAAGCAGTCTGACGACGGGCAGGTGATGCGCGTGGACGCTGAAAAGCTGGAGGTGGAAACCGCCTTCGGCACGCGCCACCAGGCCGACGTGCTCAACGTGATCCCGCCGCAGAAGGCCGGCTTCATCGCCGAACGCGCGGGCGTGACCGATGGCAGCGGCTGGGTGCCCGTGAAGGCCGAGAGCTTCGAGTCGCGCCAGGTGGCGGGCATCTATGCAGTGGGCGATGCGACCATCGCCGCCCCCATGCCCAAGTCAGGCTTCGCAGCCAACACGCAGGGCAAGGTGGTCGCCGCTGCCATCGCGGCGGACCTGCTGGGGCGGGCCGCGCCCACGGCCGCCTACGCCAACACCTGCTACAGCCTGATCGGGCCGGGCTACGGCATCTCGGTGGCCGGCGTGTACCGCGCCGAGGGCGGCAAGCTCATCGAGCCCACAGGCTCGGGCGGCGTAAGCCCGCTGGATGGCCATGCCGGCTACCGCGCGGCAGAAGCGCGCTACGGGGAGGCGTGGTACGCGGCCATCTCCGCCGACATCTGGGATAGATAAATGCACACCCCCCTGTGGCGCTACGCGCCTTCCTCCTTCTCTCGCATCGCTGCGCGCTGCGGGAAGGGGGACGCTGCCAGTGCGGCGGGGCGGCCCCCTTTGCACGGTGGCCACTGGCTTGGCTCGTGCCAGTTTCAAAGGCCGCGTGCAACGCGCGGCGCGGTGGAGCACTGACGTGTTGCTCTGGGCCGGATTCCTGTTGGGCTGCGTCTTCGGTGTGGCCGCGCGGCTCGGGCGCTTCTGCCTGCTGCGTGGGCTGCGCGAAGCGCCCGCGTTGCGCGCCTTCGCGCTGGCGCTGGCCGTGGCGCTGCTGGCCTCGCAAGCGCTGGCCTGGGCCGGATGGGCCGACCTGGACACAGCGCAGGTCGTGCGTGCGCGCTTTTCGCTGCCGGGCGTGCTCATCGGCGGGCTGCTGTTCGGCGCGGGCATGGCGCTGGCGCGCCAGTGCGGCGCGCGCGCCCTGGTGCTGCTCGCGGGGGGCAACCTGCGCGCGCTGGTGGCCCTGCTGTGCCTGGGCCTGGCCGCGCAGGCCACGCTGACGGGGGTGCTCGCACCCGTGCGCCAGTGGCTGCAAGGCTGGGGCGTGGTGCAGCTCGAACACGCAGCGCTGCCGCAGTGGCTGGCGGCGCAGGGCCTGCCTGTGGGCGCCGCCACGCTGGGCGCGGCGGCCGTACCCGCGCTGGCGCTGCTGGCCTACGCGCTGCGCCAGGTGCGAGGCAACGGCGTGGCGCTGCTGTGCGCGGCCGCCATCGGCGCACTGGTGGCGGCTGGCTGGTGGGTCACGGCGCAGGTGGGTGCCGATCCGTTCGAGCCCGCGCCGCTCACGTCCCTGAGCTTCATCGGCCCCGTGGCCGAGGGGCTGCTCTACCTGCAACTGGCCGTGGGCCGCGAATTCAGTCTGGGCCCGGCCATCGTGGCGGGCACGCTCACGGGGGCCTGTGCCACCGCGCTGCTCACGCGCACAGCGCGCTGGGAGGGCTTCGACAGCCCGGCGCGCCTGGCCGCCTCGGCGGGCGGCGGGCTCTTGATGGGCCTGGGCGGCGTGCTGGCCGTGGGCTGCTCCATCGGCCAGGGCCTTTCAGGCCTCTCGACGCTGGCTTTTGCCAGCCTGCCCGCCTGCGCGGGCATCGTGGCGGGCGCACTGCTCGTCCTCCCCTTTTCCAACCCGTCAACCCAAGGAGACCGCCATGCAACGACGTAGCTTCCTCATCACCCCGCCCGCGCTCGCCATGGGTGCCATGGCTGGCGCCGTAGCCGGCCCGGCCCTGGCCGCACCGGCCGTCATCAGCCCGCAGTCGCGCATCCTGCCGCGCCAGGGCAAGGCGCCACGCATCGTGATCTGCGGCGGCGGCTGGGGCGGCCTGACGGCCGCGCGCTACCTGCGCGAGCTGATCCCGAATTCCGACGTGGTGGTGCTGGAGCGCAACCCCACGTTCTGGTCCGGCCCCATGAGCAACAAGTGGCTGGTGGACATTGTGAACACCGACTTCGTGCAGCACGACATGCTGCGCCCGGCCAACAAGTACGGCTACACGCTGCTGCAGACCGAGGTGACGGGCTTCGAGCGCGACAAGAAGCTGGTGCGCACCTCGCACGGCCTGGTCGAGTACGACTACCTGATCCTCTCGGGCGGCATCCGCGATGCGTGGGATGCCTGGTATGGCGACGACCAGCGCGCCATCGAGCACACGCGCCGGCACTTCGCCAGCGCCTACATCCCCAACCAGCAGATGTTCGGGCTCAAGCAGCGCGTGAAGGACTTCAAGGGCGGCACCCTGGTGATGACGCTGCCGCCGCCGCCGCACCGCTGCCCGCCCTCGCCCTATGAGCGTGCCTGCCTGATCGCCTCGCACATCAAGAAGAACAAGATCCCCGGCAAGATCGTCATCCTCGACCCCAAGCCCAAGATCGCGCCCATCGGCGTGGGCTACAAGCAGGCATTCGAGGAGCTGTACCCGGACATCATCACCCACGTGCCCAACGCGCGCGTGCAGGAGGTGGACCCGTTCGCCAAGCGCATCAAGACCACGGCCGGCGAGCTGAAGTTTGACGAGGCCATCCTGATGCCACCGCACCAGGCCGCCGACATGGTGTGGCACGCAGGCCTGATCGGCAAGGACGCAACCACCGGCAAGCCCACCGGCTGGGCCGACATGCACCAGCGCCTGTTCCACGCCAACGGCGACGACAGCGTGTACTTCGTGGGCGACCTGATGGGCGCCATCTCGCCCCAGTTCGGCCACTATCCCAAGAGTGCGCATGTGGCCAACTTCATTGGCCAGATCGTTGCCAAGTACATCGCCCAGCGCGTGGCGGGCCAGGAGATCAAGCCGCTGCTGCCCGACAACCTCTGCTACATGATGGTCAACACCGAGCCGCAGGAGGAAATCTCGGTCAAGTTCGAGTACGAGGTCGATGCAAAGGGCCAGGTCAACCAGACGCAGATCGACATGGACGTACGCTCGGCCGACCTGGTGAAGGAAGACTTCGCCTGGGCGCGCTCCAAGTTCAGCGACTTCCTCGCCATCTGAGCCCATGCAGCGCAGAACCCTGATGGCCGCCAGCGCCGCCGCGCTGGCCTTCCCCGCTCTGGCCCAGCCGCAGAGCAAGACGCCGCTGAGCAATGCGGCCCTGGCGCCGAACCCGGCCGAGTTCCGCAAGGCCATGGCCGATTTCACCCAAGGGCGCAAGCCCCTGGCGGAAGGCCTGCACCTGGACGTGCCCACGCTGGCCGACAACCCGGCCGCCGTGCCGGTGAAGGTCAAGGTGACGCTGCCGATCACCGCGCAGGACTGGTGCGAGGAAATCATCGTGCTGGCCGACCTCAACCCCGCGCCCCTGGCCTGCCGCCTGCAGTTCACGGCGGCGGCCGGCACGGCCGAGGCCGCCGTGCGCGTGCGCCTGTCGCAGTCGCAGACGGTGCACGCGCTGGCGCGCATGAAAAGCGGCAAGCTGCTCGCGGCCAGCCACGCAGTGACGGTGGCCGCCAGCGGCTGCGGCATGTGAGGACGACCCCATGAACCAGAAACCACCCCGCGTCTGGATCAGCAACGCCAGCCCCAAGAAGGGCGAGGTGCTGCGCGTGCGCGCGCAGATCGAACACGTGATGGAAAGCGGTCTGCGCCAAGACGAGGCCGGCAAGATCCGCCCGCGCAACATCGTCACGCGTTTCGAGGCGCACCTGGGTACGGCCCTGCTGTTCGCCTGGGAGCCGGGCATTTCCATCTCGCAGAACCCCTACATCGAGTTCACCTTTCTCGCACGCGAGAGCGGCGAGCTGCGCCTGCACTGGAAGGACGACACAGGCCAGACGGCGAGCGCCAGCAAGGCCATCAGCGTCAGCTGATCTTTGAAGCAAAATAAGCTGCCAGCGCTTATCCAGAAAGCGCTGGCAGCTATCAATTTAAAAGCATCAACGCCTGAACTTGCCGTTGGCAGCGACAATGGACAGGTCGGCGTACTCCAGTCCCGAATGCCGGGCCGGGGTGTACTCCAGCGCCAGCCCACCCAGGTCGTAGCGCCCCAGGGTGTCCAGCGCCTGGTGCAGGCTGGCCCGTGTGATGCGGGGCGCCGCGCGGCGCAGGCCTTCAACCAGTACCTTGGCGGCGGCGAAGCCTTCCAGCATGGCCGGGCTCACATCGTCCAGCCCGCGCGCCTTGGCCAGTTGCGTGGCTTCGCGCACCAGGCCGAAGTTCAGGCTCGACGGCATGACCTGGCTCACCACCACGCCCTTGGCGTCGGCGCCCAGCAGTTTGACGAAGCCTTCCGAGGCATTGTTGGAGAGCGTCAGGTGCTGCCCGCCAATGCCGGCCGCCTTCAGGCTGCGAATGCCCTCAACCACCGCCGTGCCCGAGCCGATGACCAGCACCGCCTGCGGCGCGGCCGCCTTGAGCGTGGGCAGCAGCGGTGCGAAGTCAGGCTTGGCACGGTCGAACTTGGCCACGGCCACGGGCTCCAGGCGGCCCTGCTGCAGCCCCTGGCGCGCGCCCTCCAGACCGTCGGCGCCAAAGCTGTCGTCCACGTGCACCACCGCCACACGCGTGATGCCCACGGACAGCAGGTGCGCCATGGCATGCCGGGCCTCGCGCTGGTAGGTGGCGCGCACGTGGAAGATGTAGGGCTTGACCGGCTGGTGCAGCACGATGGCGCCCGTGGAGGGGCCCACCATGGGTACGCGGTGCTGCTCCAGCACCGTGTTGATGGCCTCGGTATGCGGTGTGCCCCGGCTCATGAACAGAGCCACCACGCCGCGCTCCTCGATCAGCACGCGGGCATTGGCCTCGGCCTTGCGCACGTCGAAGGCGTCGTCCAGCGTGATGACCTCGATCTTCTCTCCGGCCACGCCGCCCTTGGCGTTGACGGCATCGAGGTACAGCTGCGCGCCGAGCATCGATTCCTTGACGGTGGCGGCGACCGCGCCGGTCACGCCCACCGTCTGCCCGATGCGAATCTGGGCCGTGGCAGCCTGGGCCGCCAGGCCCAGGGCCACCGCCAGCGCCAACCGCCGTGCGTGGCGCCACATGGCTAGAGCATCCCCAGCCAGCGCGGGAACCACAGGCTCAGGCCCGGCCAGTAGGTGACCACAACCAGGAAGCCCAGCATCGCCAGCAGCCAGGGCCATACGGCCACCGTCAGCTCGGTGATGCCCATCTTGGTGATGCCCGAGGCCACGTACAGGTTCAGGCCCACGGGCGGGTGGCACATGCCGACCTCCATGTTCACCACCATGATGATGCCGAAGTGCACCGGGTCGATCCCCAGCTTCATGGCCACCGGGAACAGGATGGGCGCGAAGATCAGCATGATCGACGACGGCTCCATGAAGTTGCCCGCCAGCAGCAGGATCACGTTCACGGCCAGCAAGAAGGTGATCACCCCCATGCCGTTGCTGAGCATCCAGTCGGCCAGGGCCTGCGGGATGTTCTCGTTGGTCATGATGAAGCTGAACAGCACCGCGTTGGTGATGATGTACAGCAGCATGGCGCTCATGTTGGCCGAGTTCAGCAGCACCTTGGGCACGTCCTTGAGGCTCATGTCCTTGTAGATGAACACGGCCACCACGAAGGCGTACACCGCGCTCATGGCCGCTGCCTCGGTGGGCGTGAACATGCCGGTATAGATACCGCCCATCACCACCACGATCAGGAACAGGCCCCAGGCCGACTTGCGGAAGGCCGTCCAGCGCTCGCCCCAGGTGGCCTTGGGCAGGCGCGGGTAGTTGTACTTGCGCGCACGCCACCAGGTCACGCCACCCAGCACCGCCGCCAGCACCAGGCCCGGCACCACGCCGGCCATGAACAGCGCGCCCACCGAGGTGTTGGTGGCCACGGAGTACATCACCATCACGATAGACGGCGGGATCAGGATGCCCAGGGCGCCCGAGGTGGTGATCACCCCCGCGCCGAAGCGGTTGGGAAAGCCCGCCTTGACCATGGCGGGCAGCAAGATGGAGCCGATGGCCACCACCGTGGCCGGGCTGGAGCCCGAGACGGCAGCAAACAGTGCACAGGCCAGCACCCCGCCCAGCCCCAGGCCACCGTACCAGTGGCCCACCATGGCGGTGGCGAAGTTGATCATGCGCTTGGCAACACCCCCGTGGGTGAGGAAGTTACCCGCCAGGATGAAGAACGGGATCGCCATGATCTCGAACTTCTCGATGCCCGTGAACAGCTTGAGCGCCACCGATTCCAGCGGCACATCCGTAAAGCCGAACAGGAAGGTGAGAACCGTCAGACCGAGCGAGATGGACACCGGCATGCCGGTGAGCATCAGCACGGTGAGGATGATGAAGATGATGGCGGCGTTCATTTCTTGGCCCCTGCGCTGTGGTCGGTTTCGTCGGGATGCAGGTTGTCACGCATGGCATAGGGGTTGTAGTCCTGCGCCGGTGCTTCTTCGTCGTCCAGGCCATCGACGTGGCCATGGTCGTGGTGCGGCAGATCGCCGGTGCGGATGAAGCCCACCAGCACCTGCAGGAAGCGGAAGCACATCAGGCTGCTGCCAAAGGGAATGGCGCTGTAGACCCCCCAGGTCGGCCATTCCAGGTCAGGGGTGGTCGGGCCTTCAATGAGGGCGTCCACGTTCATGCCCAGAAACTTGAAGACGGCGTAGTGCGCACCGTTTTCCCAGACAAACGTGGCGCCCATGGTGGCCACGATGCCGGTGAACAGAGCCCCGGCGCACAGCCCCAGGATGATGAACTTGTGGCGGGCCGCAACGCTCAGGCGGTTGATGAGCACGTCCACGCCCACGTGGATGCCGGTGCGCACCCCGTAGGCAGCACCAAACTTGGCCATCCACACGAACATGATGATGGTCAGCTCCTGCGCCCAGGTCATGTTGATGGACAGCAGCCAGTCTTGCAGGCCCGGCACATCAAAGCCGGCTGCATAGCGGTGGACCACAGAAACGAAGACGATGAGCGTGGCAGCGCCCATCAGGAAGGTGATAAGCCACTCTTCCAGGTGATTGAGGAATTTCATGGAGGTTCTCCGTAGAGATCAGTGCGCAGTGCACCCCGAAGGCGCACAGTGGGTGGCACCGCCGGGCATCCCCGGAGGCAGGTGCCACCCCCAGACCGGGGCGTTGCGCTACACCCCGGCCGGTGTTTCAGGAGATCAGAGCTTGGAAGGATCGAAGCCCGTGGCCTGGTACACGTCCTGGATGGTGTCCTTGCCAATCCGGCTGGACATCTTGTTGTGCACCGGCACCAGGGCCTTCTTCAGCGCCAGGCGTTCCTCGGCGGTGGGCGTGTAGATGGTGGTCTTGCCGCTCTTCTTGACCGCTTCCATCGACTGGTCGTTCTCGTCCTGCGCGATCTGGTTGGCATAGGCTGTGGCCTGGCGCATCGCGTCGTTCAGCTGTTCACGCACGTCGGCGGGCAAGCCATCCCAGAACTTCTTGTTGACGATCACTGCGTAGCCCAGGTAGCCGTGGTTGGTCATGCTGACGTGCTTCTGCACCTCGTGCATCTTCTGCGTGTAGAAGTTGGAGGGCGGGTTCTCGGTGCCGTCCACCACGCCAGTCTGCAGGGCCTGGTAGGTTTCGCCGAAAGCGATCACCTGCGGCATGCCGCCCAGCGCGCGGATTTCCTCTTCCAGCACCTTGGAGGACTGGATGCGGTACTTCAGGCCCTTGTAGTCGGCCACGGTCTTGAGCGGCTTGTTGGCCGAGAAGACCTTGAAGCCGTTGTCCCAGTAGGCCAGGCCGGTGATGCCACGCGACTCCAGCTTCTTCAGCAGCTTGGCACCCACGGGGCCGTTCGTCACCTTGTGCAGATCGTCGCGGTTGTCGAAGATGAAGGGCAGATCGAACACTTCGAACTCCTTCACGCCCAGCGGGCCGAACTTGGCCAGAGACGGTGCCAGCATCTGCACCGAGCCGAGCTGCAGCGCTTCCATCTCTTCCTTGTCCTTGTACAGCGCGCTGTTGGCGTACACCTCGACCTTGACCTTGCCCTTGGTCAGCTCATTGGCCTTCTTGGCAAAGAACTCGGCAGCCTTGCCCTTGGGGGTGTCCTGCGCCACGACGTGGCTGAACTTGATGACGGTCTGCGCCTGGGCCAGGCTGGCGCCTACGGCCAGCAGCGCGCAGGCCAAAATTTTCTTGACGGGAAATTGCATGGGAGTCTCCTTCAAGGGTTAGAAATCACAACGGCGCGGACTGTATGCCCGGCGCGCCTCCCGCGTAACTGTGGCGTTCCACAGCTAGGGTTAACCCTTTATCCCGTGCTTCGGTCGTGTTGAACCTGGTCGAGCCACTGGCGGCCAATGCGCCGCTCCAGCCCCTGGTACACCGCGGCGGTGGCCGCGCGCAGCTGCTGGCGCTGCGCCGCGCTGGGGGCATGGATATGAATGCCGCCACTTTCGCGCAGGGTGGCCAAGGCCTGCTCGTTCTCGCTGCGGGCAATGGCGTTACCCCAAGCCAGCGCCTCCTCCAGCGCTGCGGCCACGAGCTGGCGGTCCGGGCCGGCCAGATTCGCCCAGAAGCGCTGGTGCACCACCACCGCATACCCCAGGTAGCCGTGGTGCGTCAGGCTCAGGTGCGTTTGCACCTCGTGCATGCGCTGGGTCCAGAAGTTGGAGATGGGGTTTTCCGTACCGTCCACCACCCCCATGGCCAGGGCGCGGCGCGTCTCGCCAAAATCCAGCACTACGGGCCGCGCGCCCAGTGCGCGCATCTGGTGCGCGATCACGCGCGAGCCCTGTACGCGCATGCGCAGCCCGGCAAAGTGGTGCGGTGCCAGCAGCGGGCGGTTGGCACTCATGTGCTTGAAGCCGTTGTCCAGGTAGCCAAGCCCTACCATGCGCTGGCGCGCCAGCCCTGCCAGCAGCGCCTGCCCCAGCGCTCCCTGCATGGCACGGTACACCTGCTCACGCGTCTCGAACAGGAACGGCAGGTCAAACAGTTCGAATTCAGGGAAACCAATGCGCCCGAACTTGGAGAGCGACGGCGCCAGCATGTCCACCGCGCCCAGCTGCAGCGCCTGCATCTCGTCGGCGTCGCCGAACAGCAGCGAGTTGGGGTACACCACGACGTCGATGCGCCCTTGGCTGCGTGCGCGCACCAGCTCGCCAAAGCGCTCCAGCGCCAGCCCCTTGGGCGTTTGCCGCGCCACCACGTGCGACAGGCGGATGGTGACCCGGGCCTGCGCGCGCGCCCGCTGCGCCAGCCCACCCAGGGCCAGCGCCTGGAGGCAGCGGCGGCGAGAGAGCGGGGCATAGGACATGGCCGTTATTATCAAACCGCCTCTGCCCTGCCTGCCCCCACCTTGACGCCCCAAGCCCCCGACGACTTCGCGCTGCTGCACGCCAGCGCCCGCCCCATGACCGACCGCAGCCGACGGACCGTGCTGTGGATGATGGGCTTTGCGGTCCTCATCGTCAGTGCCGTGGTGGCTCTGGTGTGGTACCTCGACAGTTTCGAGACCGAGGAAGAAGAACGCCGCCGCGGCGCCGACGCGCAGTGGCTGGAGCAGAGCGTGCAGTTCCACTTCCGCCGGCTGGAAGACGACATGGCCCTGCTCGCGCGCCGTGCCGCGCTCGACGGCCCGCAGACCCTGCCCAGCCCAGGCCAGGGTGCCGATGGCGAGGCGCCCACCGGCCTGCTGTGGCGCGCCCCTGGCGTGGTGCTGGCGCATGGCTGGGTCACCAGCGCGCCCAGCGGCGACGCGCCCCCAGCCTGGGAGGACGACATGGTCCTGCACGACAGCAACCGCCAGGCGCTGCGAACCCTGCAGGACATCGTGGGCAACCTGCGCCGCGCCAGCTATGCCGGCCCCATGCGTGACGCCAGCGGCCACCCCACGGATCGCGTCTGGCTGGCCGTACCGTACTTCGACGGAACGCGCCTGCAGGGCATGCACGTGGCCGCCCTGTCCATGCAGCAGGCGGTGGACGTGCTGCTGCCCCCTTGGTTCCTCGAAAGCCAGACCGTGCGCCTGGTGGTCGACGACGCAGCCCCGCCCCCCGACGCCGGCACGCAGGCCGTGGGCCCCTACCGCGCGGTGATGAACCTGCCTGGCACCGACCTGATGCTGGAGGTGGTGCCACAGGGCCCGCAGAGCTCGCCCGTGCCACGCATCTTCTTCGTCGTGGCACTGCTGTTCCTGCTGGGCATGCTGGCCAGCCTGGCGGCGCTGCGGCGCGACATCGTCAAGCGCCAGCAGGTACAGCAGCGCCTGCAGGCCGAGGTGGCGCTGCGCTCGGCCATGCAGCGCTCGGTGACGATCGGCATGCGTGCCTGGGACATGAAGGGCCGCATCCTGTACGTGAACGACGCCTTCTGCACGATGGTGGGCTACGCTGCGCATGAGCTGCGCGGCGCCAGCGCCCCACTGCCCTACTGGCCTGCCGACCAGGCCGAGGAGATCGACGCGCTGCACCGCTCCGTGATCCGCCAGGGCACGGGCGCTGAGGGCATAGAGATGCAGTTTCAGCACCGCGACGGTCACCGCGTGGATGTGCTCATCCACGAGTCGCCCCTGACGGCTGCCGACGGAACGCAGCTGGGCTGGATGAGTTCCGTGCTCGACATCAGCGAACGCAAGCGCGCCCAGCAGCTCGCCGCACTGCAGCAGGAAAAGCTCGAGGCCTCGGGCCGCCTCGTGGCCGTGGGCGAGGTGGCCTCCACCCTGGCGCACGAGCTGAACCAGCCCCTGGGCGCGCTGGCCAGCTTCGCCAACGGGCTGGTCAACCGCCTGCGCGCCGGCACCATCGGCGTCGACGAGATGGAGCCCGTGGTGCAGCGCATGGCCCAGCTGGCCGAGCGCGCGGGCGGCGTGATCCAGCGCGTCAATGCCTTTGCGCGCAAGCGCGAGCTCAACCTCACGCAGGTCAACCTCTCGGCCCTGGTGCGCCGCGTCTGCACCAGCGTGCAGGAAGCCCACGCCACCCCCTTGACGCTGCTGCTGCCCGCGCAAGACCTGTGGGTGCAGGGCGACGCGCTGCTGCTCGAACACCTGGCGCACAACCTGTGCAGCAACGCCCTGGCCTGGGCGCCCCAGGGACGCGAGCCGCCCCAGGCGCAGGTGCGCCTGGCCGCTGCGCCCTGCGCCAACGAACCCTGCAACGGCCACCACTGCGTGGCCCTGGCGGTGGCCGACAACGGCCCCGGCGTGCCCGAGGAAGCGCGCGCGCGCATCTTCGACGCTTTCTTCAGCACCCACGCCGGTGGCATGGGCATGGGCCTGGCCATCTGCCGCTCCATCACCGAAGCCCACCATGGCCGCATCCTGGTGGGACAGGACACGCAGCTTGGCGGCGCGCTGTTCACCGTGCAACTTCCCCTCGCATCCACGCCATGAACGACACCCCCCACCGCATGGACATCCACATCGTCGACGACGACGCCGACGTGCGCGACGGCCTGGCCTGGCTGTTTGACTCGCGCGGCTGGCAAACGCGTGCCTGGGCCAGCGGCACGGCGCTGATCGACGCCCTGCGCCCGCTGCAAGGCCAGTCCTGGGGCGCGGCCGTGGTGCTGCTCGACATGCGCATGGAGCCGCTCTCGGGCCCCATGACCTTCGAGCAGCTCAAGGCCCTGGGTTGTCCCTGGCCGGTGCTGTTCCTCACCGGCCACGGCGACGTCGGCAGCGCCGTGGAGGCGGTCAAGAACGGCGCCTGGGATTTCCTTGAAAAGCCCTTCCAGGACAACATGCTGGTGGACCGCGTCGAGCAGGCCATGCGCGCCGTGCGCGCGCAGACGGAAGCCGAGCGCGAGGCCCAGCGCCTGCGCCAGGCCCTGGCGTCCCTGAGCCCGCGCGAACGCGAGGTGCTCGACGAGCTGATCCGTGGCCACTACAACAAGAACATCGCCGAGCACCTGGGCATCACGGCGCGCACCGTGGAATTCCACCGCGCCAACATCTTCGAGAAGATGGGCGTGGAGTCAGCCATCGAGCTGGCGCACAAGCTCGGGCGCCTCACGCCCATGGGTGGCGGGCGCTGAAAACTATCAAAAAGAGAGCTGCCAGCGCTTTCCAGCAAAGGGCTGGAGCCGCTTTTTCCTCTTATTCTTCGCCCCCTGCCATGCCCTGCCGCGCACGCCACTGCAGCGGCGTGCACCCCGTCCAGCGCTTGAACGCGCGCCAGAACACCGCCGGTTCGGCAAAGCCCAGCGCCTGGCCGATGTCGGCCAGTGCGCGCCCGGGCTGCGCCACGGCCTGCAGCGCGGCCTCGCGCCGCACGGCGTCCAGCAGCGCCGAGAAGCTCAGCTGCTGCGCCTGCATGCGCCGCGCCAGCGTGCGCTCGCTCAGGCCCAGCGCCTGCGCGGCCTCGGCGCGCGTGGGCACGCGGCCCGGCAGCGCGGCGGCAATCCAGGCGCGCAGCTCCTGCGCCAGTGCGCCGCCCTCGTGCAGCACGGCCAGGCGCTGCGCCGCGTACTGGTGGTGAAGGCGCGCCAGCTGCGCGTCGGCCTGGGGCAGGGGCGCATCCAGCAGCGCGTTGTCCAGCAGCACGCCGCTGAATGCCTGCTCGAACGCCACCGGGCAGCCGAAGGCCTCGCGGTAGCCTGCCAGCGGCCCCACGCGCGGCTGGCTGAACTGCACCTGCAGCGGGCGCACAGGCTGCCCCGTGACCCAGCGCGAGAACGCCACTACCGCCGCCAGAACGGCCTCGATCTGGTGCGGGCTGAACGCCAGCGCGCCCTGACGCG
Source organism: Paenacidovorax caeni (assembly GCF_001298675.1). GTDB lineage: Bacteria > Pseudomonadota > Gammaproteobacteria > Burkholderiales > Burkholderiaceae_C > Paenacidovorax > Paenacidovorax caeni. The sequence continues at coordinate 5,133 of NZ_CYIG01000024.1, read as the reverse complement.
GGTGGTAGACCACCCAGCCTGCCTGTGCGCCCGCGACCACCTGGAAGCGCCCGCCGTCGCTGATCAGGCGCTGGTACTGCTGCACCATGCCGATCGCCGCGCGCAGGCTGGGCGCGGACTGCAGCAGGTAGCTCACCACGTTGAAGCTGCCCGGCCCCACCAGCGCCCCGGCCTTGAGGCCGAAGCCCGCGTCCTGCGTGCAGTGCACGGCCGCACGCCACAGCCGCGTGATGTGGTCAATGGGCCAGCGCTCGCGCGCCAGCTCTGCCGGGGCCATGCCGGCCTGCGCCAGCAGGCGCTCGCGCGGCACGCCGGCGCGCTCGCCCGCCGCCAGCACGGTATTCACCCAGCTCATCGACACACTGGCCTGCAAAGTCAAAACAGATGGCCTTTAAAGTCAATAAAAACCCATCATAAGGGGCTAAGGTGATCCCCAGCGCGCCGCCCAGAGCGCGCAACAGGAGACAGCCGCATGGCAACCCAACATTCCGACGCCGTCGTCCTCGGCGGCGGCCTGGCCGGCATCGTGGCCGCGCTGGAGCTGCTGCGCGCAGGCCAGCGCGTCACGCTGGTAGACCGCGACACCCCCGAGCGCCTGGGCGGCCTGGCCCTGTGGGCCTTTGGCGGCATGGCCCTGGTGGGCACGCCGCTGCAGGCGAAGATGAAGATCCCCGACACGCCCGAACGCGCGCTGGCCGACTGGCTGCGCTTTGGCGAGCTGGACGCTGACGACCACTGGCCCCGCGCTTGGGCGCGGCACTACGTGGAGCATTCGCGCGCGCAGGTGCACGACTGGCTGTTGCAGGAGGGCGTGAAGTTCATGCCCGCGGTGAACTGGGTGGAGCGCGGGCTGCACGGCGACGGCAACAGCCTGCCGCGTTACCACATCGTCTGGGGCACCTCGCGCGAACTCACGCGGTGCCTGATCGCGGCGCTACGCCGCGCGGGCGAAGGCGGCAGGCTCACGCTGCTGCACGGCCACCGCGCCACAGCACTGGACCACCAGGGTGGACGGATCTCCGGCGCCGTGGCGGTGAACGAAGCCACGGGCGAGGAAGTACGCCTGCAAGCCCCGGTGGTAGTGCTGGCCATGGGCGGCATCAACGGCGGGCACGAGGAGACCCGCGCCAACTGGCCCCAGGGCCGGCCCCGCCCCGCCGCCATGCTCAATGGCGCGCACCCCTTCGCCGATGGCAAATTGCACCGCCACGCCGCCCGCCTGGGCGCGCAGATCACGCACGCGGGCGAAATGTGGAACTACGCCGCCGGCTTTCCGCACCCCTTTCCGCATTTTGAAGGGCATGGCCTGTCGGCCATTCCCTGCAAGTCGGCGCTGTGGCTGAACCACCGGGGCGAGCGCATCGGCCCCGCGCCGCTGGTCACCGGCTTCGACACGCACTGGCTGTGCCAGCGTGTGGCCGCGCAGGAAAAGCCCTGGACCTGGCACCTGCTCAACTGGCGCATCGCGGCCAAGGAGTTCGCCATCTCCGGCGCCGAGCACAACCAGCGCATCCGCGACAGGCAATTCCCGCAGTTCCTCAAGGAAACGCTGCTGGGCAACCACCGCCTGGTGCGCCAGATGCAGCGGCAAAGCCCGCATTTCCTGGTGGACGACACGCTGGCGGGGCTGGCCGCGAAGATGAACGCGCTCACCGCGTCGCTCGACGTGCGCCCGGATGTGCTGCAGGCCACGGCCGATGCGTTCGACGCCAACTTTGCCCACGGCGCCAAGCTGCACAACGACGACCAGATCCGCCGCATCCTGCACGCGCGCCAGTGGGGCCCCGACCGGCTGCGCACCTGCGCGCCCGCACCGCTGCAAAAGCCCGGCGCGGGGCCGTTCATTGCCATCCAGATGCAGCTCATTACGCGCAAAAGCCTGGGCGGGCTGCAGACGGACCTGCACAGCCGCGTGCTCGACGGCGCAGGCCAGCCCATCGACGGCCTGTACTGCGTGGGCGAGGCGGCAGGCTTTGGCGGCGGCGGTGCGAGCGGCAAGCGCTCGCTGGAAGGCACTTTTTTGCCCGGCTGCATCCTCACCGCACGCGTCGCAGCGCGCGCCATCACCGGGAGGGCCGGCGCATGACCCACTACCCCGCATCGGTCGCCGACTGGCGCCGCCAGGCCGAGAGGCGCCTGCCGCGCTTTCTGTTCGACTACATCGACGGCGGCGCCAGCGACGAGCGCACGCTGGCCGCCAACGTGCAGGACTTCGCCGCCCTGCGCCTGCGCCAGCGCGTGCTGGTGGACGTGGCCCAGGTGGACACACGCGCCCCCCTGGCCGGCCAGCCCTGCGCGCTGCCGCTGGCGCTGGCGCCCATCGGCCTGGCGGGCATGGCCGCGCGCCGGGGCGAGGCGCAGGCCGCGCGCGCGGCGCACGCCGCGGGTGTGCCATTCACGCTCTCCACCGTGGGCATCTGCCCCATCTCCGAGGTGGCGGCGGCCGCCGGTACGCCGCCCTGGTTCCAGCTCTACATGCTGCGCGACCGCGGCGCCGTGCGCGCGCTGCTGGACGGTGCCTGGGCCGCCGGCTGCCGCACGCTGGTCTTTACGGTGGATCTGCCGCTGCCCGGCATGCGCCTGCGCGACATCCGCCACGGCATGGCCGCGAGCGGCGCGCGCCCGGCGCTCATCCGCGCCGCACAGGTGCTGGCGCGCCCCGGCTGGGTGCAGGACGTGGCGCTGCGCGGCCAGCCGCTGCGCTTTGGCAACCTGACCGCGCAGGTGCCCGGCGCGCGCGACCTGGGCGCCTTCAAGGCCTGGGTGGACGCGCAGTTCGACCCCAGCGTAACGTGGCAGGCCATCGACTGGCTGCGCGGCCAGTGGCAGGGCCGCCTGCTGCTCAAGGGCATTCTGGACGTGCAGGACGCCCAGGCCGCCGTGCAGGTGGGCGCGGACGGCATCGTCGTCTCCAACCACGGCGGGCGCCAGCTCGACAGCGTGGCCTCCACCGCCGCCAAGCTGCCCGCCATCGCCCAGGCCGTGGGCGCGCAGACCGAGGTGCTGGTGGACGGCGGCGTGCGCAGCGGCGTGGATGTGTTCAAGGCCCTGGCCCTGGGCGCGCGCGGCGTGCTCATCGGCCGCCCCTGGGTGTGGGCGCTGGCGGCGCAGGGCGAGGCGGGCGTGCGCACCCTGCTGGCCCAGTGGCAGCGCGAGCTGCTGCTGGCAATGACGCTGGCGGGCGTGACGCGCGTGGCCGACATCGGACCCCAGCACCTCGACACGGATTGGTAATGAAAAACGGCTCCAGCGCTTACCCATCAAGCGCCAACAGCTATTAATAAAGAAGCAAGGAGATTCCCATGAACGGCGCACAAGCCCTGCTGAAAACCCTGGCCGATGCCGGTATCGAGGTCTGCTTCACCAACCCCGGCACGAGCGAGATGCACTTCGTCGCCGCGCTGGACAGCGAGCCGCGCATGCGCGCCGTGCTGGCGCTGTTCGAGGGCGTGGCCACCGGCGCGGCCGACGGCTACGCGCGCATGGCGGACAAGCCCGCCGCCACGCTGCTGCACCTGGGTTGCGGCCTGGGCAACGGCCTGGCCAACCTGCACAACGCACGCAAGGGCAAGGTGCCGGTGGTCAACATCGTGGGCGACCATGCCACGTACCACACGCAGTACGACGCGCAGCTGCAGTCCGACATCGAGACCGTGGCGCGCAACGTCTCGCCCGGCTTCGTGCGCACCGCGCAAAGCACTGCGGCCCTGTGCCAAGACGCGGCAGACGCCATTGCTGCCGCGCGCGGCCTGCCGGGCCAGGTGGCCACGCTGGTCCTGCCGGCCGACGTGTCGTGGGGCGAGGGCGGCCAGCCCTGCCCGCCCCCAGCGCCGCCGGCGCCCACCGCTGCCAGCGACGAAGCCGTGCAGGCCATCGCACAGGCCATCCGCGCGGGCGAGAAGACCATCGTGCTGCTGGGCGGCCACGCGCTGCGCGAGGGGGCGCTGCGCAGCGCCGCGCGCATTGCGGCCCACAGCGGCGTGCAGTTGCTCGCCGAGGTGTTTCCCACCCGCATGGAGCGCGGCGCGGGCCTGCCCGCCGTGGAGCGCGTGGCCTACCTGGCCGAGCTGGCCGGCGTGCAACTGGCGGGCGCGCGGCACCTGGTGCTGGTCGATGCGAAGTCGCCCGTCTCGTTCTTCGCCTACCCCGGCAAGGCCAGCGACCTGGTGCCCGCGGGCTGCACGGTGCACACCCTGTGCAGCCCGGCGCAGGACGCAGCGGCAAGCCTGGACAAGCTGTCCGCCGCGCTGGGCGCCAGCGCCACGCAGCCGCCCCTGGCCCCGGCGCAGCGCCCCGGCCGTCCGCGCGGACCGCTCACCGCGCCCAAAGTGTGCAAGGCCGTGGGCCACCTGCTGCCCGAGAACGCCATCCTCATCGACGAGGCCATCACCTCCGGCCTGATGCTGGGCGTGATGACGGCGGGCTGCCCGCACCACGACCTGATCACGCTGACCGGCGGGGCCATCGGCCAGGGCCTGCCCAATGCCGTGGGCGCGGCCATCGCCTGCCCCAACCGCCCGGTGATCGCACTGATCGGCGACGGCACCGCGATGTACACCATCCAGGCGCTGTGGAGCATGGCGCGTGAAAACCTGCATGTGGTGTCAGTCATCTTCAACAACGCCAGCTACTCGGTGCTGAACGTGGAGCTGGAGCGCGTGGGCGCCGAGAAAGCGGGCCCCAAGGCCAAGTCGCAGCTCGACCTGAAGGGCCCGGTGCTGAACTTTGCCCAGCTCGCGCAGGGCATGGGCGTGCATGCGGTGCGCGCCAGCACGGCCGAGGACTTCTGCCAGGCGCTGGAATACGCGCTGGCGCACCCCGGGCCGCACCTGATCGAGGCGCTGGTGCCCGAGTCGCTCGCCGGCCCGAAGCGCAAGGTGCTGCCCTGGCTGCTGCGCGCCCTGCCCAGCCTGCCGCCGCAGGTAGCGCGCGCGCTCAAGCGCAAGATTGCGCCGTAGCCCCCGTAAAAAGGCCCCGCAGTGCGGCAATGCCGCTAAGGAAGGTCTGCAAAACCCCTGGTCATTCCGACTGGCGCAGAGCCTGATGAGGACCGACGATCACGGACATGGATCAGATCACGCTTGGCCTTGACCCCCTGCCCAAGAAAACCCGCAAAGAGGTCTTCCTTGAAGA
>NZ_CYIG01000023.1 GCF_001298675.1 Paenacidovorax caeni | reverse complement strand
GAACCGCCCCGGGTTTTGAGGAGGCTCCAACACTTGAGAAGATGGAGCTATGAACAAGTCACCGAAGTTCTCCCCGGAAGTGCGCGAGCGCGCCGTGCGCATGGTGCAGGAGCACCGAGCCGACTACCCGTCGCTGTGGGCAGCGATTGAATCGATTGCCGCCAAGATTGGCTGCGTGCCACAGACCTTGAACGACTGGGTCAAGAAGGCCGATGTCGACAGCGGCCAGCGCCCCGGCACCACCACTGCACACGCCCTGCGCATCAAGGAACTGGAGCGTGAGGTCAAAGAATTGCGCCGGGCCAACGACATCCTGAAGACGGCCAGCGCGTTTTTCGCGCAGGCGGAGCTCGACCGCCGATTGAAGTCTTGAAGAACTACATCGACCGCCACCGTGACGACTACGGGGTCGAGCCCATCTGCCGGGTGCTGCAGATGGCCCCGTCGTGTTACTGGCGCCACGCAGCCCGGCAACGTAACCCGCACCTGCGCAGCGCGAGAGTCCAGCGTGATGAAGTCCTTATGGCAGACATCCAGCGTGTGTGGCATGCCAACTGGCAGGTCTACGGGGCCGATAAGGTCTGGCTGCAGATGAACCGCGAGGGCATCGTGGTGGCGCGCTGCACGGTCGAGCGTCTGATGCGTGCCATGGGCTTGCAAGGGGCACGCCGTGGCAGGGCGGTGCGCACCACCACGCCGGATACCTCGGCCCCGTGCCCGCTGGACCACGTCAACCGGCACTTCCATGCCAGCCGTCCCAACGAGCTATGGGTGTCGGACTTCACCTATGTCTCCACCTGGCAAGGCTGGTTGTATGTGGCCTTTGTGGTGGATGTGTACGCTCGGCGCATCGTGGGCTGGCGCGTCAGTCGCAGCATGCAGACGGACTTCGTGCTCGATGCCCTGGAGCAGGCTCTGTACGAACGCCAGCCAGCGGCCCATGTCTTGACGCACCATTCCGACAGGGGCAGTCAGTACGTCAGCATCCGCTACACCGAACGCTTGGACCAGGCGGGCATACAGCCCTCGGTGGGCAGCAGGGGCGACAGCTATGACAACGCGCTGGCCGAGACCATCAACGGTCTGTACAAGGCCGAGTTGATTCACCGCCGGGGACCTTGGAAGACCAGGGAATCCGTGGAACTGGCCACCCTGCAATGGGTGCACTGGTTCAACCACGTCCGACTGCTCACGCCGATTGGGGGCATCCCTCCGGCAGAAGCTGAAGCAAACTACTGGAGGCAACTCGCCGCCAGCGACACCTCGACAAAGGTGTCAACTTAAACCAACCGGCCTCCTCGATACCCGGGGCGGTTCACTCTGCCCGTTCATTGAGCCCTCAGACATGGAAGAACTTGACCAGCTAGAGCTAGCTCGTGGCTGGGCCCGTGACGACATCGTTGTTGGGGCACGGTGGCCCTTGGCGTTCCACCAGCTGCGTCGCAGCCTGGCCGTCTATGCGCACCGCTCTGGAATTGTGAGTTTGCCAGCGCTTAAGGCGCAGCTACAGCACATCACCCAAGAGATGGCCTCCTACTATGCCGATGGGTTCTCAAAAGCCGTGAACCTGGTGTTCGACAAGACACACTTCTCTCATGACTGGAAAGCCGCCAAGGCGGAGAGCAGCTACTTTGCCTACGCCTTCGGGGTATTGTTCTCAGACGAGGACCTGCTCGGGCGAGGCGCACAACGCATGGCCAACACGGTGGAGTCGCGTAGCCGGCAGGACACCCTGCGCCTTTTCGAGGAGAACAAGCTTGCCTACCGTGAGACCCCTCTGGGCGGATGCGTATCGACAGAAGACTGCAAAACCGACCCTCTGGAGCCAATCCCCTACGATTGCCTGGAGAGCAACTGCGTGAACTTAGTGGTTTACGGCAAGCGACTCGAGCACGTCATCAAGCATCAGGAAGTGGCCGTGGCCACCCTGGCAAGCGACGAAACAGGCAGCGTTGAGCATAGACTTGAAGCCAGTCACCTCAAGGTGCTACTCAAGGCACGCGAGCGTCTTCAAAAGGTGGTCCTGTAATGGCGGCCAAAAGTCAAGTCGACAAGTATTTCGAGGCCTTGGAACGGCTGAAGAGCCGCAAAGAGCCCATCAACAACGATGCGGTTGCCAAAGAGGCGGGCTCAGGTAAGGGCAGCATCAAGAAGTCCCGGCCGGGCTACGCGGCGCTCATTGCAGCCATCGAGCAAGCCGCAGCGGAACAGAAGCAAGTCAAAGCGGCAACTGACCCCACCCCGCAGTTGCGACAGCAGCTTGCATTGGTGCAACAACGTCTCGACAGCGCCTTAGAACGAGAAGTGTGCCTGCTCGACGAGGTGTATCACCTCCGCGAGGAGAACCGGCAACTCAAACAAGGACGGCTGTCCGTCGTTTCGAAGAATACCCCCTGATAGTGCTACTTAGCGTAGCCAAATTGCGCATTTATAGTGCAGTAGTTTAGAGGTGCTGTACAAGTCACCGCATGTCACTGCGAACGGCGAAATAAAGGGAGAAAACGATTGAACGTCTTTGATTTTCGGCAAAACCTTGTCAACGAGTACGCCGAGTTCACTCGTAGCTTCACCCGGATTAAGGCCAATGACATCCGTGCTTTCGTAGATGGTGAGTACGCTTCCCAAAAGTACTGGCCTGAACCTCTGGTTCAGGTTAACCCCAACTTCCAACCGGGCGGCTCTGTAGAGTCCTTGTGTGAGGCAGGTCAACTGAGCCAAACATGCGCCCAGATTTTCCGTTTCGGCAAGAGCGCAGCTTCAGCTGGTCATTCATTGCCCCTGTACAAGCATCAAGTGGAGGCCATCAGCCTCGCTTCTGCTGGCGAAAGCTACGTGCTGACCACAGGCACTGGCTCAGGCAAGTCTCTCTCGTATTTCATCCCCATCATTGACCATTGCCTCAAAGCCCGGCAAGTGGACAAGACCCCCCGGACCAGAGCCATCGTGGTCTACCCGATGAACGCCCTGGCAAACAGTCAGCTCGAGGAACTCAAGAAATTTCTGGGCGCTGACCCAGGAACGCGCCCCGTCACATTTGGCCGCTTCACGGGGCAGGAAAGCACTGAAGAGCGGGAGGCCATGAAGGCTAACCCTCCGGACATCTTGCTGACCAACTTCATGATGCTGGAGTTGCTGCTCACCCGGCAAAACGCAATTGACCAGCAAGTCATCGCCAACGCAAAAGGGCTGAAATTTTTGGTATTGGACGAGTTGCACACCTACCGCGGCCGCCAGGGAGCTGATGTGGCACTGCTCGTGCGTCGGGTTCGTGAGGCTTTGGCTGACAAGTTGGTCTGCATAGGAACGTCGGCCACCATGGCCACCGACGGTACCGAGGTGGAGCGCAATGCCAAAGTCGCAGAGGTAGCCAGTCGCTTGTTCGGCACCAAGATTCCTGTGACCAACATCATCACCGAAACCCTCAAGCGCACCACACCGGAGACTGAAACACTAGAAACAGTCACACCCCGCCTAGCGGCGGTAATTCAAGCAGGCGTTCCCCAAGACCTTGATTTCCCCGCTATGGCGCAGCACCCAGTGTCAATTTGGGTGGAGCTGACGCTGGGTTTGACGTACGAAAGCGGTAAACCTCGTCGGGCCAAGCCCAAAACCCTGGACCATGCTGCCCAGTTGCTGGCAGACGCTTCTGGGCTGGAAAAAGCAGATTGCAGCGACTATTTGCAGCGCTTCCTTCTGCGGGCCTACAACGTTCCCGACTCTTCAGGCAAGTCGCTGTTCGCTTTCAAGCTGCACCAATTCATCTCTGGCGGTGGCAAGGTTTTCACCACCCTGGAGGCGCCTGGGCAACGCGCGGTCACGCTGGATGGTCAGCAATTCGTCTCTGGCGACAGAAGCCGGAACCTCTACAACGTCCACTTTTGCCGGGATTGTGGACATGAGTACATCCCCGTGTGGGACCAGGACGCGGTAGAGGGGCGGACTTTCTCGGTGCGCAGCATTGAAGAGCGCGAGCACGAAGACGACGGCGTCAAGGCCGGCTACCTGATGCCTGATGTATCTGGTGTCTGGGATGAAGCTGACCCAGAAAGCTATCCAGAAACATGGGTTGAAGAGCGGGCTGACGGTGAATGGCGAGTCAAGCCAGCTCAAAAGAAGTTCGTTCCCCAGGCCGTCAAGGTGCGCTCAGATGGCGTTGTGACCCACGACGGCGGCTTGTCCGCATGGTTTATCCCTGGAGGCTTCCGTTTTTGTCTGTCTTGCGGCGTGACCCACACCAGCAATGGCAAGGACTCCCTGAGGTTGACCTCACTGTCTGGCGAGGGCCGGAGTTCAGCGACCACCATGCTGACCTTGGCTTCCCTGCGCTACCTGTACGAGCAAGACCAGGAGCTTTCCCCAGAAGCCAAAAAGGTACTGGGCTTCTCGGACAACCGCCAAGACGCGGCATTACAGGCTGGGCACTTCAACGACTTCCTTCAAGTCTTGTTGACCCGCGCAGCTTTGTTCTCGGCTCTGGAGAGCGCCCCCCAACAAGCACTGTCTGAAAAAGACATCGCCAATGGGGTGTTTGAGGCTCTAGGCTTCCATCGCGACGACTATGCGGTCCGCGCTGAGTACATGCAGCGGCCTGACGTCAAAGGCAACAGCCGCCGTCAAGTGCAAGACGCCATGCGGTCCATCCTGGGGTATCGTGCCTTCTACGACCTGCGTCGGGGGTGGCGCTTCAACAACCCCAACTTGGAACAGCTGGGGTTGATGCACATCCAGTACCAAGACATCGATGACCTAGCTGCCGATGAGCAAGAGTGGAGTGAGGCGCCCCAGGTTTTGCGCGCAGCAAAACCTGCCGAACGGGCGCATGTGCTTCGCTTGCTTTTCGGTTTTATGCGTGAAGGCTTGTGCGTAGCCTCCCGCTACCTGGACCGTACGGAACTGGACCAGCTTCGCACGGTGAGCTTTGCCAACCTGTGCGAGCCCTGGGGCTTCACGGAAGATGAGCGCCCCGTGCCCGCTAAGTGGTTCGTTACCAGCCGTCCTAAGGACGAAAACAACGCGCGCATCAAGCGGCAAAAGCTGGAGGAGTATCTGGTCATCGGCTCCAGCCGTTCAAGGCTCGGCAAAGAGCTCAAGAAAGGCAGCACCTGGGGTGGCGGTAATCCGTACTACAAAGAAATCAAGGATGCCACCTACGGCGATGTCGTCTCGGCATTGCTCAAGGCTGCAGAAAGCTATGGCCTCGTCCGAAAGGAAGAAACCGACTTCGGGTTGACCGGCTGGCAGCTCAACGGCAGCGCCATGCTCTGGCATGTGGGCAATGGCAGCGCAACCAGTCAGGCCCACGAAAACGCGTTTTTCCGCAACCTGTACCGCAACATTGCCAAACTGTTGAGTGAACCGGCACACCGTCTGTTCGATTTCGAGGCCCGCGAACACACAGCACAGGTCGAGCAAGACGACCGCATGGAGCGTGAAGCCCGTTTCCGTTTCACCGACAAAGACCGGGACGAATGGCGTGACAAGCACAGCCACGACTTGGAATGGCTCCCCGTGCTGTTCTGCTCCCCCACCATGGAGCTGGGCGTCGACATCTCCTCGCTTAACACCGTGTACATGCGCAACGTGCCGCCCACGCCAGCCAATTACGCCCAGCGCAGTGGCCGGGCAGGCCGGGCGGGGCAACCGGCATTGGTCATCACGTACTGCGCCAGTCAGTCCCCACACGACCAGTACTACTTCCGCGACCCGGTGCGCATGGTGCACGGTCAGGTCAATGCACCAACGCTGGACCTGGCCAACCGCGAACTGGTGCAAAGCCACCTGCAGGCCATTTGGTTGGCCGAGACGGGCAAAAAGCTGGGCAACAGCATTCGTGACCTGCTCGATATGGAGAAGCCGCAGGACTTACCGCTCATCACCGACTTGGCTGACGAGCTCTCCAAGCCAGCCGCCCAACGCAAAGCGCATGAGCGTGGCCTGGCAGTGCTGGGCATGCTCAAAGACGAGCTCACGCCCGAGCGGGCTCCCTGGTTCACGCCAACTTGGCCAGAATCTGTGTTCCAAAGGGCGTTCAAAGAATTTGACAGCGCTTTGAACCGCTGGCGCGACCTCTACCAGGCCACGGCCCAGGCCATCGAGCTCAATTACAAGAAAGAAAACAACCCCGCCGCCAGCGAACGCGAACGCCGAGAGGCCCAGCAACGCCACAACGAGGCGCGCAAGCAGCGAGACCTGCTGTTAGCTGGCGACAGCGCCTTCAACAGCGATTTCTACACCTACCGCTACTTGGCCAGCCAGGGCTTCCTGCCTGGCTACAACTTCCCGCGACTGCCGCTGATGGCGTACATCCCAGCCCGCCGAGGAAACATCGGGCGGGAAAGCTTCCTGTCGCGCCCTCGATTCCTGGCCTTGAGCGAATTTGGCCCGTACAGCCTCATCTATCACGAAGGCAGTCAGTACCGGGTGACCAAAGCCCTGCTCACCATCGGTGGCCAAGACCAGGTGGCCGACGGTGCCAAACTGCCCACCGAAGTTGCGCGCCTGTGCCCCATGTGTGGCTACGGCCACTTCCGCACCCAGCGCGATGCAGACCGCTGTGTATCCTGTGGTGCCTCTCTGGATGGCGCCGAGGAGGTCAAAAACCTGTATCGCATTGAAAACGTCTCCACCAAACGGGCAGAGCGCATCACCGCCAACGAAGAGGAGCGCACGCGTCAAGGCTACGAGATGCAGACCACCCTGCAGTTCGCTCAGGCCGACGGCAAGTTGCAGATGGTCACGTCCATCGTCTCTGATGAGCAGGGCCCCTTGTTGGAACTCCAGTACGGTCCGACCGCCACCATTTGGCGTATGAACTACGGCTGGAAGCGACGCAAAGACAAGAAAGTGCTGGGCTTCATGATTAACCCCGTCACAGGTCATTGGGTCGGCGGTGAAAACGAAGCGGGAGAGGGCGAAGGTGAAGAAGCGCCGCCAGACAAGACACCCCCACAGCGCATCGTTCCATTCGTGGAAGACCGCCGCAACATCCTGGTCGTGATGCCGCACCACCGTTTGGGGGTGCTGGAAGAGACGACCATGACCACGCTGCAATACGCCTTGAAGCGTGGTATTGAGGCGGTGTACCAGCTGGAAGAAAGCGAACTCGTGGCAGAACCATTGCCCGGCCGTAGCAACCGCCAGTCCATCCTGTTCTTTGAGGCTGCTGAAGGTGGCGCAGGTGTGCTCACCCGCATTGCCACCGAGCCCCAGGCCCTGCGCACGGTTGCGGCAGAAGCACTGAGCATCATGCACTTCCACAAGCCCGTTGAAAGCACGACCTGGAAGAAGTCAGAGCTCACCCAGGAGCAGGATGAGCATGGCCAGACGCTGTGCGAGGCTGGCTGCTACCGATGCCTGCTCTCTTACTACAACCAGCCAGACCATCCCCTTATCGACCGGCAAGACAAGAAGGCAGGCGGCCAGCTGCTCGACATCCTTTGCCGATTGACCAAATCCACCTCAGTCCGTGGTTCGCAAGGCCGCGCACCTGAGCAGCACAGCGCGGAGCTGGAGCGCATGTCAGCCAGTTCTCTGGAGAAGGCTTGGCTCGCCCATGTGGAAGAACACGGCTATCTCAAGCCCGACCGTGCTCAGCACACCTTGACCGCCGTAGGCGTGAACGCAGACTTTTTCTACGACGACTACAGTCTGGCTGTATTCATCGACGGCCCCCATCACGACACCGATAGTCAAAAGGTCAAGGACACAGAGGCCAACCGCAAGCTGGAAAACCTGGGACTTATCGTCGTGCGTTTCCCCAAAGAACAAGACCAATGGCCGGCCATCTTTAAGGCCAATGCTGACCTGTTTGGAGCTGGGCGGTGAAGGGGAAGCAAGCAGACCTTTTCGCTGAAATCTCATCCTCTAGTCGACGAAGGCTTCAGTCGTTTGCCGAATGTGCTGCTGCTATTGATGGCTTGTTTCAGGATGCTGTCAAACACGAGGGCAACACTGCATTCACTTCCTACATCGAGTTTGCACGTCGCATGAGCAATCTGTCGGTCTACAACGCGATGCTGGTTCGCGTTCAGAGGCCAGGCGCTGCAGCGGTCGCGACCGAGAAAAAGTGGAACTCAATCCAGCGCCACGTTCGACCAGGTGCGATACCCATAGTGGTACTTCGCCCTTTCGGGCCGGTCTCCTTTCTCTATGAAGTAGCAGACACAGACGGATTTCCCTTGCCCGGGGAGGATGCCAATCCGTTTGTTGCCCGTGGTGAGATGCATGAGGTGGAGTGGGGGCACCTGCTCAAACACCACCGCGAAAAAAACGCCATCCGCATTGAGGAGCGTAACTTTGGAGCGCTGCTCGCCGGAAACGCACGAAACCTCCAAGCGAAACCGTCACTGGTGCCCGACGTTGCCCAAACCGAGTGGTTGGTGCAGCTCAACCAAAACCACACCATACCCACTCGTTTTGCTACTTTGGCTCACGAATTGGGTCACATCTTTTGTGGCCACTGTGGCCCAGACCCAAAGGGTCGATGGCCTGACCGCTCCTCTTTGCCTTACGAAGTGCACGAGACCGAAGCAGAGGCGGTGGCTTACCTTGCGGCTTCCAGGCGGGGGTTGGATGTTGCATCCATGGAGTACCTCTCCGAACTTATAAAGAAGGTGGACTTTCGGCAAGTCAGTCTGTACGCCATTTTTGAAGCTGCAAACCGGGTTGAGACCCGAATGAGTGAAGGCTAGTCAATTGCAAGTCAACTTTTATCCCGGCAGCCTTGTTTCTGCCCGTGGCCGCGAATGGATAGTGCTGCCCGAATCCACTACCGACACCTTGCGCCTGCGCCCTCTGGGTGGCGGCGAGAAGGACGAGTCACTGATTTACCTGCCGCTGGAGCTTCAGCCCGTCGGCCCAGCCACCTTCCCCTGGCCTGTGGTGGCACAGGCGCGCAATCACTCTGCCAGCCAGCTGCTGATGGACGCCCTGCAGCTCAAGCTGCGCAGCGGGGCGGGCCCGTTCCGCAGCTTTGGGAACATTGCCGTAGAGCCCCGTGCCTACCAGTTGGTGCCGCTGCTCATGGCCATGAAGCAGCCCACTGTTCGGCTGCTGATTGCAGATGACGTAGGTATCGGCAAAACCATCGAAGGCGCATTGATTGCTCGCGAGATGCTCGACCGTGGCGAAATCCACCGCATGGCCGTGTTGTGCCCGCCGCACCTCTGCGAGCAGTGGCAGCGCGAACTTGAAGACCGCTTCCACATCCAGGCGGTGGTGGTGCGCAGTTCCAGTGCCACGCGGTTGGAGCGCGACCTGCCGCCCGGCACCTCGGTGTTTGACGCCCATCCGTTCACCGTCGTCAGCCTGGACTACATCAAGTCTGAACGCCGGCGCGAAGCCTTCCAGCGCTTTTGCCCCGAATTCGTCATCGTGGACGAAGCCCACACCTGCACCCAGGGCGGTCAAGGCCGCCAGCAACGCTTCCAACTCCTGAAGGGCTTGGCAGAAAATCCCCAGCGCCACATGGTGCTGCTCACGGCCACCCCACACAGCGGTGATGAAGACGCCTTCTTCAACCTGCTGGGCCTGCTGCGCAAAGACTTCACCCAGCTCAAAGACCTGCCCGTCGGCGCCCGTACCGACCTGCGTGAGGACCTCTCGCGCCACTTCGTCCAGCGCCGTCGCCCTGACATTGCCGAGTGGCAAGACGCCAGCATGTTCCCCGACCGCGAGACGGCGGAAATCACCTACAAGCTGACCGGGGGCTGGGGGCAGCTGTTCAACGACGTGCTGGACTACGCCCGCGAGTTGGTGGTGAGTTCCGAAGGGAAGGGCCAACGAGAACAGCGCATGAACTGGTGGGCCGCACTGGCCTTGCTGCGCTGCATTTCTTCGTCGCCGGCCGCTGCTGTGAACGCGCTGCGCACCCGCCTCAATGGAGGGCAGGGTGAAGGAGAAGAGGGCGCGGAACTCTCGCTCGAAGAGCTGGAAGCCCAGGCCAGCGAGCGCGTCATGGATGGATTGGACGACGCACTGTCCACCGACGACATCGAGCCCGCAGCCCAGACTGAAGACACCGCACACCTGCAAGAGCTCATCGCCGCGGCTGAAAACCTCGCTGGCGCCGCCAACGACCCCAAGCTGGCCAAGCTGACCACCCACCTGCAAGCCCTGGTGGAAGAAGGCTTCAAGCCCGTGGTGTTCTGCCGCTATATCGCTACCGCTCATTACCTGGCTGAGTACCTGCGCGGTAAGTTCAAGAAAGCCACCATCAAGGCCGTTACCGGCGAGCTCACTCCTGGTGAGCGCGAAGCCGCTGTGGCCGAGCTGGGTGATACCGAGCAACGCATCCTGGTGGCCACTGACTGCCTGTCTGAAGGTATCAACCTGCAAGGCTTGTTCACCGCCGTGGTCCATTACGACCTGAGCTGGAACCCTACCCGCCACGAGCAGCGTGAAGGCCGGGTGGACCGCTTCGGCCAGCAGGCCAAAAAAGTGCGCAGCACCATGCTCTACGGCGAGGACAATCCTGTAGACGGTGCCGTGCTGCAGGTGATTCTGCGCAAGGCCGAAAGCATCCGTAAAGAGCTGGGCGTGCTGGTGCCCATGCCTGACGACGAAGGCAAGCTCACCCAGGCGCTGCTCAACGCCGTGCTGCTGCGCAAGCACAACGCACTGGGCAAACAAGCCCAAATCGGCTTCGACTTCGGTGAGCCTGCCCAGCAGATTGAAACCGCCTGGCAAAGTGCCCGCGAAAAGGCCGCCAAAAACCGCTCTATCTTCGCCCAGCGCCGCCTCAAGCCCGATGACGTGCTTCCCGAGTGGCGCAAATCCGCCGCTGCACTCGGTAACGAAGACGACGTGCAGCGCTTTGTGAGCCGGGCCATGGCCAAGCTGGGAGCGGGCCTCGAACCTTACAAAAACCACTTCAAAGCACCACTGGACGCCTTGCCTCAGACGTTGAAAGAGCGCCTGGCCGCTGAGGGCCTGACTGGCACCTTGCGCATTGACTTTCAGCAACCCGCCGCCCAAGGCTCCACCTTCATCCAACGCACCCACCCGCTGGTGGTGGCTCTGGCAGACACCCTGCTCGAACAGGCCCTGGACAGCCAGAATGAAGACGCTGACGGCGTGGCCCGTGCTGGCGCTGCCTTTGTGGGCAACGTCGCCCTGAAAACCACCGTGCTGCTGCTGCGCCTGCGCCACCAACTCAGCATCACCCGGGACAACAACACCCGCCTAATGCTCTGCGAAGAAACCGTGGCCGTCAGCATCGCTGGTGCCGAGCCCTTGACTGAAATTCCCTTGCCACAAGCCCGCGAACTCTTGGGCGCACAGGCCAGCCGCAACATGCCTCCCGTGATTCGAGACCGCCATATCCAGCAAGCCCTGGACAGCCTGCCGACTTGGCAAACCGCGCTGGAGGCCATTGCGCAAGCTCGTGCCCAAAGCCTGCTGGCCGACCACCGCCGCGTGCGTGAAGCCGCCGAAGCCCGTGGCAGCTACCAGGTCACGGCCAGCCTGCCGGTGGATGTGATGGGTGTCTACGTGCTGGTCCCAGCTGCTGTGGAGGTTTGACCATGGCCCGCAAAACCACCCAGCAACTCGCCTACACCGCCCTGCGCATCGAGGGTGGCCTTATCCCGGCCGAAGAACTCACCCGCCTGACCACCCTGGCCGCGCCCGAAGCCACCGAGCAGACCGAGGGGCACTACGACATCCCCAAGGGCCTCAAGCTCCGCGATGAAATCGCGCGGTACTTCAAGATTGCGCAAAACCTTTGGCAAGACTTTGCACAACAACGCCTGCGGCAAGACGCCAATCCGCACAGCGTCACGGTGCAAACCCTGCTGCTGCCTTTGCTGCGCCAGGTGCTGGGCTACACCGACCTGACAGCACAAAGCAGCGTGCCTGCCAGCGGCAACAGCCACCACACCTACAACATCGGTCACGCCGCTCTGGGCGGCCGCCTACCCGTGGTGCTTGCCGGATTTGACCAACCCCTGGACCAGGCCGCCGAGCGCTTTGGCGATACCAACCCCGAAACGGGCCGCACCCGCCGCCGCAGCCCCTACATGCTGGCCCAAGAGGCACTGAATGCGTCTGACCAATCCCTGTGGGCCATCGTCAGCAATGGCTTGAAGCTGCGCATCCTGCGCGACAACCCCAGCCTGACCCGGCCTGCCTACATCGAGGTGGACCTCGAAGCCATCTTCACCGAAGAGCTGTACGCCGACTTCACCGCCTTCTGGCTGCTGGCCCATGCCTCGCGTTTTGGCAAAGCCCAGCCAGACGGCACCCACACCGAGCCCACCGACTGCCCCTGGGAGCGCTGGCGCAACGCAGGCCAGAAAAGCGGCGAAACCGTGCGCATGAACCTGCGCTTTCAGGTGGAGCACGCCCTGCGCAGCCTGGGTACAGGCTTTTTAAGCCACCAGGCCAATACCAGCCTGCGCGAACAGCTACAAAATCCAGAGCGCAGCAGCGCCACCAAACAGGCGTTTTTTGAAGAACTGCTCAGCCTGGTCTATCGCTTCATCTTCCTGGCCACCGTGGAAGACCGCACCGACCCCAGCACGGGCCGCTCGCTCATCTTCACGCCCGACGCCACTGAAGAACAGCAGCAACGCTACTGGCAGGGCTACAGCCTGACCTGGCTGCGCGAACGCGCCGTGCGCCGCAGCAGCCACGACACCCACAGCGACCTGTGGCAAGCCCTGAGCATCACCTTCAGCGGCCTGGCCACCGGCCAAGCCGCACTGGGCTTGCCCGCCCTGGGCGGCCTGTTTGCCCAAGAGCAATGCCCGCTGCTGAACCAGTGCCAGATAGACAACCGCCACTTGCTGGCCGCCGTGTTCCAGCTGGGCTACTTCCGCCAGTCCACCGGCCTCACCCGCGTGAACTACCGCGACATGGGCGCCGAAGAGCTAGGCAGCGTTTATGAAAGCCTGCTGGAGCTGGTGCCCGACTACCAGCACCTGAGCCAGCCCCACGCCGCCCGCCTGGCCTTTGTGGGCGATGAGGACGAGGCATCGAACAAAGGCAACGCCCGCAAGCTCACCGGCAGCTACTACACGCCCGACAGCCTGGTGCAAGAACTCATCCAAAGCGCGCTGGAGCCGGTGATTGCTCAAACCGTGCAAGCCAACCCAAGCAATCCGGTCAACGCCCTGCTGGAACTGACCGTGTGCGACCCGGCTTGTGGCAGCGGGCACTTTCTGCTGGCCGCCGCCCGCCGTCTGGCCGATGAAGTGGCCAAGCTGCGCGCTGCCGCCGTGGGTGGCGCCCCCACGCCCTCCGACTACCGCCACGCCCTGCGCGATGTGGTGGGCCACTGCATCTATGGCGTGGACAAAAACCCCATGGCCATTGCCCTGGCCAAAACCGCGCTGTGGCTGGAGGCCTACACCCCCGACCGCCCCCTGACCTTTATCGACCACCACCTGCAGGTGGGCGATGCGCTCTTGGGCGTGCTCGACCCCAAGATTCTGGAAAACGGCATCCCCGACGAAGCCTACGCCGTGCTCATTGGCGACGACAAAGCCACCGCCGCCGCCCTGAAAAAGCAGAACAAGGCCGAGCTCAAAAGCTGGAAGCAGGTGGTGGCCAACGACCTGTTTGCCGCCACCACCCTGGTGCAAGACGCCAGCGCCGTAGAACGCCTGGCCGACGACACCCTGGACGGCATTGCCGCCAAGCGCAGCGCCTGGGCGCAGGCCAGCCAGCAGGCCGGGCAAAGCACCCTGGCCAAGCTGGCCGATACCTATGTGGCCGCCTTTCTGGCGCCCAAAGTGCCGCAAGGGCAGGGGCAGATTCCGCTCTCGGGTTACCTGTGGAGCCTGCTGCACCCCAACCCCCACCAGCCGCCCCAGCCCGAACTGGCGCAGGCCGCGCACGACCTGTGCCGCGCCCACAGCGTGTTCCATTGGTGGCTGGCCTTTCCGCAGGTAGCCGCCAAAGGTGGTTTTGCCGTCATGCTGGGCAACCCGCCGTGGGAGGTGTCGCAACTGGGGGAAGAAGAATTCTTCGCAGCCCGTGCGCCGTCGATTGCAAAACTGTCTGGCGACAAGCGCAAAAAGGCCATTACAGGATTGGCAACAGAGCAACCTTGGCTGTGGGACGAGTACCAAACAGCGAAACGAGGCTACGAGGCTACCAATTTGTTTTATCGAGGGTCTGGTCGTTTTCAGCTGACGGCGTTTGGGAAACTCAACACCTATGCGCTGTTTGCCGAAAGCCTGTTCCAACTCACTGCCCCGCAGGGCCGCGCCGGCTTTATCGTGCCGACCGGCATTGCCACCGACGACTCGACTAAGCTTTACTTTGAAGCCGTCACTCAGCAAAGGCGATTGGCGGCTCTTTACTCCTTTGAAAACGAAGAGTTTGTCTTTCCGGAAGTTCACCATGCAATGAAATTTTGCTTGGTTGTCACCGGTGGCCGGGATTCAGGATTCAAGGCAGCAGAGTTTGTGCATTTCGCAAGGCAGGCTACTTATCTTCAAGACCCAGCACGCCGCTTCACCCTGACCCCTGACGATTTCCGCCTCATCAACCCCAACACCCGCACCTGTCCGGTGTTCCGCAGCCAGCGCGACGCCGAGCTGACCAAAAAGCTCTATAGCGCCGCCCCCGTGCTTATTCGTGAAGCTGAGATGGATGGTGAAGGCAAAGACGCGCGGGAAGTAGCCCCAGAAATCAACCCTTGGGGCATCAGCTTTTCCCAAGGCTTGTTCAACATGACCAGTGCCAGTGACCTGTTCATGAACGGGCCGGCGCAAGGCAGCGAACATCGTCGGCTGCCACTGTACGAAGCCAAGCTGATTCACCAATTCGACCACCGTTGGGCCACATTCACTCCCGACCCAGCAACAAGCAACGACGATTGGTCAGCGCGGGATGTCACGCCCAGCGAGAAAACTGACCCCTCGTACCAAGTAGCAACCCGATATTGGGTGGATGAACGCGAAGTGCTGGCCCGCATTGCCCGCGTGCCCAGCCGCGTGGCCAACGCCTGGCTGGCCTGGCAACAGGCCACCGACGCCGCCCAGCACAACGGCAGCGGCAGCGCCGAAGCCACAGTGCTGCAAGAGCGCCACACCGCCCTCACGCTGGCCCTGGCCAGCTGGGTGGCCGGCGCCCTGTTCCGCACCGAGGCCGACCGCCTGCACGCCAGCCATCCGGCGCCCAGCCCAGCCCCTGATACTGGCAGCCTGTTTGCAGAATATGAGCAAAATCGGCCTCTAGCGCCCGGCCAGCAAGCGCAAGCAGCTATCAATAAAGGAGTGAAAACCGACGCTGCACGCTGGAGCAATACCACGGTATTGCGCGCTACCGAAACCACCGAGCGTCTGCTGGCCAGCCACCACCCCCTGCTGGCCGACGCCCTCAAGGCCGATGGCGCCAGCGGCAAAAAAGCCCTGCCCCTGTTCCAGAAATGGGCGCTGCAAGACGACCCCCACCAAGGCCTGGGCCTGAGCAGCGACGAACTGGCCCAGCTGCAAGCCCTGCAAACACCCGGCACCACCAGCATGGCGCTGGAATGGCTGAACGCCTGGATGGACCGCCGCAGCCCGAGGTGGTTGATGGGGTGGCGTGACATTACCAACGCTACCAACGAACGCACCGTGATTGCTTCGGTGGTGCCGAGGGTGGGGGTGGGGAACAACATGCCATTGATGCTGTTCGCCCCTGCAACCAACGCTGCCAATCAAGCGGCCCTGTTGGGCAACTTGGTGTGTTTGACTTTCGACTTTGTGGCTCGGCACAAAGTGGGCGGAACCCACCTCAATTACTTCATCTACAAGCAGCTCCCCGTCCTACCCCCCGAGCGCTATACCCCCGCCGACTTGGCCTATATCGTCCCGCGCGTGCTGGAACTCACCCACACCGCCCACGACATGCAAGCCTGGGCCGACGACCTGCTGGCCGCCCTGCCAAGCGCCGACCCGCGCCCGCCCGAGCAGCACGGCATCCCGCTGCCTCCCTTCCCCTGGAACCCCGAGCGCCGCGTCCAACTGCGCGCCGAACTCGACGCCTACTACGCCCGCCTCTACGGCCTAGACCGCAACGAGCTGCGCTACATCCTCGACCCCGCCGACGTCATGGGCGCGGACTACCCCAGCGAAACCTTCCGCGTGCTCAAAAACAGCGAACTGCGCGAGTTTGGTGAGTACCGCACGCAAAGGCTGGTGCTGGCGGCGTGGGATGGGATGGCGGGTGCGGCGCTATGACCATTGTTTCCATCCGCTTCGGTTTTCTGAACCAGCCGCTGACTGTCTCTTGGCGCTATGGAACCATAAGACCCGTGCCCAACTTTGAAGAGATTGCCAGCTGTTTTGAGCAATCAGCTGGTGTCTACAAGGGATGGGTCTATCCGCCTATCAAGGCAGTAGATGCTCAGGGCGCCGCGGCAAAGAAGGCTTGGGTACCCGCTTCCTTTTCGATGCCGTCATCGCACATCCTGACGCCTCGTCCCAACGCTGACCCAGCACACAGTGATTTTTTTATCGCACTGTTCGGTTTTTTGCATGGCCAACGGCTGCAGCGAGAAGGCTGGCAGCATTTTTATAAAGCGCCGGTCAGTCGGCAGTTATGCGACTTTGTGGTCAACAAGACGTCCACAGAGTGGGCCTTGGACCAGGCTCTGACATTTTGCGAACGGCACAGCAGCAACAAGGAGGTACTGAAACTGGCCTTTGGCGCTTTGCATTGGCATACCTTCGCACAGTTGTATGAACATGAATTTGAGCGGTTTGATGCCCAGTACAAGGCGCTGGACGCTTGCTACCGGCTCGTATGCCTGACGCAGGACTCCTTCACACCGGAGCGAACCCATGCCAAACGGGCCGCGTGCTTGTGTGAGCACTTTGGGGTGGAGCCCCCTGACTGGGTCAGTCCGTCCAAAAATCAAGACGCTCAAGGGACGTGTGAACTTGCCATCCGGCGTAATGCACTTGCCCATGAGGCGCTGTATGGCGGCCAGCCTCTTGGGTTCGCCCATCCCGCAGACCATGGAGCAATGGTCTTGGGTTTGAAGTCCTTGGTAGCGCGCATCTACCTGAGTGCATTGGGTGTGAACAACGAGTACACCCAGTCCAGCGCAACCACAAGGTCGGTACAAGCCTTTGATTACCCAAAATCCTTCTGATTTTTGTTCTTTGATGATTTTTTGCATATAAGATGCAAAAATCAAGTTGAAAACAAAACTATGCTCGTTGAGTTCACCGTCTCCAACTTTCGCAGCATCCACGAGCCACAATCGTGGAGCATGGTGGCGTCCCCTGCGCTGAAGGAGTGGGAAGACCGCAACACCTTCCCAGCCCTTGGCGTCAAAAAGGAGATGCGCCTGTTGCGTGCCGCCGCGCTCTATGGGCCCAATGCGGCCGGCAAAAGCACCTTGGTGCAGGCTTTGGCGTTTGTTAAAGGCCAGGTGGTCAACTCTGCCCGCGAGTCACAGCAGGGGGATTTGATTCCAGTAGTGCCCTTCAAGCTCACGGCTGCTTCGCGAGCGGCGGACTCCGAGTTTTCTGTGCAGTTCATCGAAGCTGGCGTGCGCTACGAGTATGGCTTGCGTTGCAACACATTGCGCTTTACCGAGGAGTGGCTGTATGCCTATCCGCAGGGGCGGCCGCAGAAGTGGTTCCACAGGGTGTTTGATGCTACTGCTCAGGTAGATGCTTATGACTTTTCAGACAAGTTTCTCGGTGGTCGGCAGCGCCATGTGTGGGCCTCTGAAACCCGGTCGAATGCTTTGTTCCTGTCACGCTGCATGCAAAGCAACAACGAACAACTCAAGCCTGTTTTTGAGTGGTTCAGCAAGCGCCTGAGGGTGGTGCCCAGGCCAGATGCCCTTCGCAGCGATTTCACCGTGAAGAAGTGCCAGGACCCCCTGGCTCAAGCAGAAGTGCTGGGCTTCTTGAATGCGGCCGACCTCTCTATCGACGGTATACGGCTGGAGCACCGACCGTTCAACTCCGACATGCTGCCGCCGAATATGTCCGAAGCGATGCGTCAAGAGTTGACCGCGAGCCTCAAGGGCAAAGAACTTACCAGTCTGAAGTTTCAACGGCGCGATGGCAACACTGGCGAAATTGTAGAGTTTGAAGAAGAAGAGGAGTCCGACGGCACCAGAGCATTGTTTGCCTTCGCCGGGCCATGGTTAGATGTGATAAAGCACAGCCGGGTGTTGGTGGTCGATGAGTTGGACTCCAGCCTTCACCCGCTGGTGGTACGGCATTTGGTCTCTTTGTTGCTTCATGCCGATAGCCAGGCGCAGTTGCTCTTCACCACGCATGACACCACGTTGCTGAGCCAAAAGCTGCTTCGCCGCGACCAGGTGTGGTTTGTCGAGAAAAACGACGCGCGTGAAGCGCGGCTGTACCCGCTGTCAGATTTCAGCCCCCGCGAGAACGAAGCTGTTGAACGCGGCTATCTCAACGGCCGTTACGGCGGCATTCCCAATCTGCAAGAGCTGGACTTTTATGGCAGCTAAAGACTTGTTTGGGAGCCGCAAGCCGCGCAACCCCAAGGCTGAGCGTGCTGCGAGACCGCTTCGACAGCCCGCACCTCGGATACTGCTGGTGTGTGAGGGCGAGAAAACCGAGCCCATCTACTTCAGTGACCTGGTCGTGGCGTGGGGGTTGAGCAATCAGGTCAAGATTGGCAAGAACGATGGTTCTTCTCCCGACCGAATCGTGGCGCGGGCAGAGGAGCTCTTTGCTCTTGCCCAACGAGAAGGAGACGCTTTTGACGAGGTGTTTTGCGTGTTCGACCGCGATGCGCATGAGCGCTTTGGTGATGCGGTCGCTCGGCTCAAAGCACTGAAGGCGTCGGGCCAGCCGTTAAGTGGCGTTGTGTCGGTGCCATGCTTTGAGTTTTGGCTGCTGCTGCACTTTGGCTACACTGACAAACCGTATGCATGCAAAGGTAAGAAATCGGTGGGCACTGTCGTAGTTTCAGACCTGAAGAAAAAGCCCGGGTTTGAGAAGTACGACAAAGGCATGGCTGGCGTATTCAATGTGTTGGGACCCAAACTGGAGCCAGCACTGAAGCATGCAAAGCAGCTGGCAGCAAACCCGGCCGAACATGCCGAGCATCCCAATCCATCCACCCAAGTGCATCTGCTGGTGAACCGCTTCAAGTCGATGGCCAATGTAGCGTCGTGACTCCGCTTGAACGCATACGCATCGAGAAAGCTGCAGCCGACTGCGGCTTCGAACGCGAGGCCGTGTTGAACGAACATGGGCAACTGGAGCTTCGCTCGGCGACCTTCCCCGAAATTGTGTGGGTGCGGGTAGCAGAGCCCTTCGGCTATCAGTTGAATGCATCGTTGCCGAGCTTGCTGACCACAGGTTCTGAGGTTGGAGAACTGCTGATTGAAGGCATCGAGCAGCTCTACCAAGCCCTGCAGCAAGCTGCTGCCACCGCCCGCACCATGCCGAACCGGGTGGCAGACCAGTTCAGGGCCAAAACGCTGACCCTACCCAAAACGACCGAGGCCGAGCGCCTGGTGGTGCAGCGTGTCGGCCAGGACCTGTTTAGGAGCGCTTTGCTCGACTACTGGCAGGGCCTTTGCTGCGTCACGGGCTTGGCCGTGCCGTCGCTGTTGAGGGCATCACACATCAAGCCCTGGGCCAGGTGCGCGTCTGACAACGAAAGGTTGGACGTGTTCAATGGCTTGTTGCTGGCACCTCACTTGGACGCCCTCTTTGACGGTGGGTGGATTTCGTTTTCTGACCGAGGCGGCATGTTGGTTTCAAAGCAACTGAGCGCGGCCGCGCGTGTCCAACTTGGCATCGCCCCCGGCTGGTCGATTCAGGGGCTGAAGACTGCCCATCTGGGGTACTTGGCGCATCACCGCGAGCACGAGTTCCGCCATGGTTGATGAGAGTAACCTTCCAACGCCAGAAGACCAAGCTTCGACCGGTGTCGCTCCCCGCCCATTGGCCGTTGTGGAGGTCGACAAATCAGAACGGGGCCCGCACTGTACAAGCACAGGTTGCCGTTTGGCTCCTCATGGGCAGCCAGGTCTGAGTGAGGCTTTCAATGGTCAGCCTCGATGGCATCGACCTTCACATCCGATAATTTTTTAATCCAGCCACGCCCTGACCCACGCAAACTCGTCAGGCTTTGCGCCAACGCAGGTGTTGGTAGCCCTTTCCAAATCGGCCCCTTCAATCAGGTTGTTCTCGACTCCGTGGAAATCGAGGCATAAAGCCTGGGTACCAGCTTCCACAACAGAGTTTGATGTCTGACACATAAGCCCCTTGCTGTCTATCTGCCCAGACTCGACAGCATGTAGGGTGAGTTGTCGCGCCAACAACTCCGCCGTGTAAACGTCCTGTTCATCGATTTCAAGAATGCTGAGCAGCGCGTAAAACCAGTACGAGTTCAGATGGCCCTTAAATTTCCCGAGGTACAGCAAGAAACGCTGAGCATCTTCAGGCGAAGAAAAGCAGTCACTTACCCATGACGCTGGATGGATGTTGCATGCATGGGCAGCTGCGGCGATGTTGTCGAGGACTGGGCGTACATCGCTGTCGTTCGAACCCCAAGCGTGCTTTCGTGGCTGCGTATTCACGAACAGCCTCATTCCCCGTTCAGTCCAAAAAAACCTTGGGCTTGTCCTGGCTAGACCAGATGGAAAGGTCTGCTTTCTAGTTCGATTGAAGGGTGTCTTTGTGGACATGCAGGACTAACCAAACGAGTTAAAAACACCGCTGTTCATCCGAGCGACAGGGGGAGGCAGTAAGGACTCAGCCCATCTTGTAGGGCGGTAGCAGCAAAGAATGCGCACCAAAGATGAGGAAGTTTAATTCCTATTTTATAGGCAACATTCGCACAAGATGTTGGCAACTGATTCCTTACCAACATGCGACTTCAAGATGCCTTTGCAATGGTGCTTAGGCAGGCTAGGCACGATGCTGGCCTCACACAAGCCGACCTAGCTCTTCGCTCTGGACTGACTTCCAGGTACATCAGAAGCCTTGAGGCGGGTAAGGCTTGTCCATCACTGGACGCAGTTTTTAGACTTGCGCAGGCGTTGGAAAAGGAGGTCCATGACTTTGTCATGAAGGTGAAACAAACAACCGATTTGGTGCCAGCCGATGAAATTGACTTCTCGCCTCCAAGGAACCGCGAGTAAGAGACCAAGCCTGGAAGCTTTACATAACCTCGGGAGCAGGATGCCGTGCGTTCTTGGAAATCTGCGAGGCATACGACCTCTACGGATTTCAGTCCGCGAGCGACGTCGCATCAGACTTTGAGCAACAGACTCCACGAAAGACGAGTCAAAAATCTGTGAGGGAAGTACGTATTGGACAGCCAGACTTCCGGCGAGATTTGCTCAAGCGATGAAAGTCCTGTTCCATCACTGGCTGCACCGTTGAAGCGGCGCTGAAAGCCTCTCATGTGAAGCCGTAGGCAGCGTCAACTCCCCAGGAGCGCCTGGACCCATTTAATGGCTTGTTGTTGACAGCGAACTTCGATGCGCTATTTGATGCAGGAATGAGGTCGTTCGACGGCGACTGGAGAATCTTGATTTCGACTAGCACCAACCCAGTTGAATACCTGCTCCTTGGCATCAGTTCGGAAAGGTGCTTACGCAAAATCAACACCACACACGCACCGTAAGTCCCACCGACAACAGGTATTCATGCCATAGAGCCCGTGCCCTCGCAATGCTGTCTGGTTGCATGCGCTATTGAAGGCCCTCTGGCCACGCGCACCGAACTGGTCTGCACCAACATGTCATGGACACATCATGCTCGACTTACCCGAATAGTGTCCATAAATTCAAAGAATTAGGTGGACACAACCATGTTACTAAGTGATTGATTGATAAGGAAGTGGATATGTCCACTTTTGGAGAAGCGCCGAGTAGTCCGCAGTGTCTACCAATTTCACCATCGGGGCCTGTGCGGCACCGCACGGGTGCTTCGCAGGGTAACCCGGGCAGCACAGTGGTGCAATGCCCCTCGAGCCAGCAGCTGCAAAGTTGCAACCGTGCCCAAGAAAAAGGGAAGCATGGAGCTTCCCTTTGATATTTCAGCCAGGAAGCCGAACTTGCGCCAAGGCACTAAGTTATTGCTTCCTTTACTCCTTATGTTGTGGTGCGGAGTACCAAAAACGGAGCATTATGCCCGAATTATTCCGCCTTACGGGATAAGCATTCTTCTTCACCAGCCCTGCGCGCAAACAGCCGCAGGCCACGCGGAGAACAACCACGGTGCGCCACCGCAGGTGGCGCTCGCCAAGGCTTGGGCATGCCGGGAGGGTTGTACTGTCTATGCCCCAGGCCTTAAAATGATGGATTCGCCGAAAGAACCGTCATGGCCCAGGCCATGAAAGGCTTTCATACTTGAAACCCAATGGGGTGAAGATGAACAAGCCTTTCATTTCCCTGTGCCCGGAGATCACCCGGGCCAACGCGCTTACTCTGATGGATTGGTTGGAGGACGAAGACGTTACGCGCTACCTGAGCGATTCGCGCCACGTCTCACGATTCATTGAGCAGGTCATCGGTCGGGTTCAGTTGCCGATCCTGACCCATCTGTTCAACCAGGGCGGCAGGTTTTTCATGGCCTATGACCGACACGACGAGCCTGTAGGGTTCGTGCGTCTCGTCAAGAAGGGGCCGGACTGCGAAATGGTTCTGGTCATCGGCGACCGCGAGAACTGGGGCCGCAAGCTCGGCGCCAGCGCGATCCGCGAAGGCATGAAGCTCGCCTTCTTGGACATGCGTGCCGACAAGCTCATCGCGAAAATCCACCCCGACAACGCGCGATCACTGAAGGCCTTCCTGCGCAGCGGCTTCCTGCTGGAAAGTGAAACGCCGGCGATGCATTCGTTGGCCATGGCCTCGGAACGCTACCTCCGGCTCTTGCGCGAAAGCCCGGCGCCAGACACCTCCGCCATCTACATCACGGAAATCGACAAGGCTCGGCTGAAAAGCCTGATCCAGTTCGAACAAAGCTCCGATATTTTTCAGCTGGAGCATGAGATCGAGCGCGCCGTCGTGGTTGATCCGCGCCAGGTCGCCGAGGACGTCGTCACGATGAACTCCAAGGCCTTGCTGCAGGTGGACGATGAGGAAGTAGAGGTTTCGCTGGTTTATCCAGAAGATGCGGATGACCGCGCAGGCAAACTGTCGGTGTACTCGGATATCGGCACGGCGATTCTGGGCTACAAGGAGGGCGACGCCTTCAACTGGCGAATTCCACACCGAACCTGCCATATCCGGATTGGGAAAGTGCTGTACCAGCCAGAGGCCGCGGGCGACTTCCACCTGTAGACGCACCCTCTGCGCCGTAGCCGTCGGCCGCGCCTTGCATCACCAGGGCAGCAGGCCCTGCTGCGCACCGCCCTGCTCCAAGGCCAGCAGCGCCTGCTTACGCAGCAGGCCACCACCAAACCCGGTCAAGCCGCCGTCGCTACCGATCACGCGGTGGCACGGCACGATGATGGAGACCTTGTTGCACCCGTTCGCCGCAGCCACGGCGCGGCATGCGGAGGGGCGGTGGATGGCCCGGGCCTGTTCGGCGTAGCTGCGCGTCTGGCCGTAGGGGATGGCGCACAGCGCCCGCCAAGCCTGCTGCTGGAACGGGGTTCCCACCAAATCGAGCGCTATGCCAAAGCACTCGCGTCGGCCTGCGAAATACTGCGCCAGCTCGGTGCCTGTCTGCGCCAGCACGGCATTCACGCCCGCGCACGACGGCCCACCGCGCGCCGCCTCCACCTGGCGCAGCTCCCGCTCGATGCCTTGCTGGCCGATGAACTCCAGCAGGCACAGGCCGTTGGTCGAGGCAACTGCGAGCATGTCTCCCAGCGGAGTCGGCAGATGACAGTGCAGCAAAGCCAAGGACGCGCCCCATTTCAAGGAAAAAACGGCACCAGCGCTTTCCCATCAAGCGCTAGAAGCTATCAAAAAAGAAGCAAACTCAATCCTCGATGCCGCGCTGCGCGGGTATGCCGGCCTGGAAGGCGTGTTTGACGAGGCGCATTTCCGTCACCGTATCGGCAATGGCCATGATTTCTTCCGGACAACGGCGGCCCGTAAGACAGACATGGACATCCCTGGGGCGCGCTGCCAGGGTTTCCAGCACATCGGGCAGCGGCAGCCAGCCATAGATCAGCGGGTAGGTGACCTCGTCGAGCACCACCAGAAAGTACTCGCCCGAGAGGATGGCCGCGCGCGCCTTGGCCCAGCCGTCGCGCGCGAGCTGGGCCGAGTGCTCCAGGTCCTTGCTCTTCCAGCTGAAGCCATCGCCCAGGCCCTCGACGGGCAGGCCCACCTGCTCGGCCAGGCGGTGCTCGCCGAAGCGCGCACTGGGCACCTTCATGAACTGGAAGACCTTCACGGCCTTGCCGCGCCCCGTGGCACGGAACGCCAGGCCAAAGGCGGCCGTGCTCTTGCCCTTGCCGTCACCCGTGTTGACGATGATGAGGCCCCGGCGTTCGCCCTCGGGCTTTTCGTAGCGTTTCTCGGTGGGCGGGGTTTCGATCTGCATGGTGTCGATTCTTTCAGAGAGGCCGGGCATCACACGCCGGCCGGTTGCGATGGGGAAGACAGCGAGGACGGACGGCGCGCCTGCCAAGCGGCGCCCGCCATCGCCACCAGCGCCATGACCAGCAGGGCCACGATGCCCGCTATGCGCTCCACGGGGCTGGGCTCTGTGGCGCTGTCGGAAGCTGCCTGCTCGGGCTGGCGCTCCAGCAACACGCCCATGGCAGGCACGGCGGGCGCAGAGGGTGGTGCTTCTGCCTGTGCGGGCGGCGCGGGCAGGTCAGCGGCGGCGGGCACGGGCTGTGGCGCTGCCAGGGCTGGCGACTGCGGCGCGGCAATGGCCATGCCTGCAGGCGGGGTCAGCTTTACGGACTCACCACGAGCCGCTCGCTCCACCCAGCGGCGCACGCTGGGCAGCTCGGCCGCCAGCGGCGCGGCGCGTGTCAGATCCTGGTACAGCTGCGCGATCTGCTTTTGCGCATCGGCATCGGCCTGCCAATAGCCCTGGCGCTGGGCCTGCACCAGGCGTTCCAGCGACTGGGCATAGGCCTGTGGATGCTCTTTGAGCCACTGGGGCAGGCCCAGCTGGTGCTTGTCGCGCACCAGCACGTCATAAAAGCTCTGCCAATGGTCGCTGCGCACCGTGTCGGGCGCGACGGCCTGCCAGCCCCACGCGAACTGCACGGCCTTGAGCACCTGCAGCGTGCCCGCATAGCCCTCGGCCTTCTGCGCCTGGAGCCAGCCAGGGTGCAGGTAGCGCGACTGCATCTCCAGCGCAATGGCGCGCTGCGCGGTCTCGGTAGTGGGCTCGCCTGCATCCTGCAGCTGGGCCACATGCAGCTCCAGCCCCTGCGCTCGCCCCGCCACGCGGGCGGCCGCCGACAGGCCGCCCAGGTACTGGAACGGGTCGTCCGAGCTGACCATGGCATACAGGTGCGAGCTGCGCGACAGGATGGCGGCATCGGTGCGGCGCAGGTGGGCACCGAATGCCTGGGCCGCCACACCGCCCGCCACGCCGGTCACCGGTTCGCCCTCCAGATAAGGCTGGCTCATGCGTTCGAGGAACATCTGGCCCAGGCGCGCATCGTTGGTTTGCAGGCCGTCGCTTTGCACCGCGTCCGACAGGCCGGTGCCATAGTCGCCCACCGCATTGCCGAACGCGCGCACGCGCGCCAGTTGCTCGGCCTGTGCGCGTGGCACACCTTGCTTGCGCAGCTCCTGGCCGATCTGCTCGGTGTTGCGCGCAATCACGTTGCCCGGCTCGGCCGTCGCGGCCTGGGACACCGCGCGGTCCAGCAGCGCCATCAGCGCTGGGAACTGGTCGCGGTACGAGCCGGTGATGCTCATGAGCACATCGACGCGCGGGCGCTTGAGCTCTTCGGCGTCAATGGTCTCGACGCGCACCGGGCGGCCCGAGTCATCCCACACCGGGCGCATGCCCAGCGCCACCAACGCCTGCGCTTCCATGATGCCCTGGTGGCGCAATGTTTCACCCGCCCACAGCGACAGCGCCATACGCTCTGGCGCCTGGCCGCCATGGCGCGCCTGGTAGTCCTTGAACCAGTCGTTGAACAGCGTCTGCGCCACGGCATAGGCCTGGCGCGTGGGCAGGCGGCTCGGGTCCAGCCCCGTGAGGTTGCGGCCCGTGGGCAGGCTGTCGGGGTTGCGGATGGGGTCGCCGCCGTAGGCTGCGGGCAGGTAGCGGCCCTCCAGCGCGGCCAGCAGACCGGGCATCTCGCCCTCGGTGGCCAGCAGGCGCTCCAGCTCTTGCGCGCGCTGTGCCAGTTGCAGCAGCGCGGGCGTGTCGATGGGTTGGCGCGCGGCGCGGTTGGGCACATGGTCTTCGGCGCGCACCAGGCCGTCCTGTGCGGGCGGCGCATCAGGCAGCACGGGGCGCAGGTCCAGCACGCTGGCGGCCTGCGCGTCGGTCAGCGCCACTTCCAGCCAGCGCGCGGGGCGTGCGGCCAACACCGCGTCGTGCTTGATCAGGAAGGCTTCGTCGATGTCTTCGCCCAGCGCCTCGATCAGCGGCTTGCGCAGCGCCTGCAGGATGGTCTCGCGCCGCTGCTCGGGCGCGGGCACGCGGCCGAAAACGGCCAGGCCCTTGGGCTGCGAACTTTGCGCGAGCTGGTCCAGGTAGGGGTGCAGGATTTCCAAAAAGCCGTGGAAGTCGGCCGCGATGCGCTCGGCGCTCCAGCCCAGGTCGCGGTGCAGGTGGTGTTCTACAAACTGCGCCACCAGTTGCTTTTCGAGCGCGCGGCGTGTGGGGCCTTCGTCCACGGTTTCCCACTCGTGCATCACCTCGTGCATGTGGGCCATGCGCGCCTCGAAGCCTGCCGGGGCGAACACGGGCGTGCGGTGGCTCACCAGCACGGCGCGGCCCCGGCGCTTGGCCGTGAGGGCCTCGCCCAGGTTGTCCACGATGTACGGGTAGACCACGGGCAGGTCGCCCAGGGGCAACAGCGCATCGTCGTGCACATCCAGCGCACGCGCCTTACCGCCCGCCCATTCCTGCGTGCCGTGGGTGCCAAAGTGGATCAGTGCGTCGGCCTCCAGCTGCGCCCACAGGTACACCGCCAGGTAATGGTGCGACAGCGGCGCCTTGCTCTTGTGCATGAACGGGTTCTGGCCCAGTCGCAGGGTTTCCTCGCGCGGGGGTTGGGGCAATACCGAGAGTTTGCCCACCTGCAGGCGCGGGATGGCGAACACTTTTTCGCCCTGCCACTCGACCACGTAGCGGCTCTTTTCGGGCGTGCCCCAGTGCGCGTTCATGCGCTCGCGCACGGCCTTGGGCAGCGTGGCCAGATGCTGCTCATAGCGCGCCAGCGGAAGCGCGGCGGCCTGTCCGTTTTGTAGCAGCGCGCGTACATCGGCGCCGGGGTAATAGGCGGCCAGCAGCGGCTTGAGGCCATCGATCCAGCCCTGCTCAGGCACCTGCTGTGTGCGGTAGCCCGCCTGCGCCAGCCCGCCAGAGACCTGCTCCAGGCTGCGCGGCACGTTGAGGAACGATGCGCCGAAGTTGGTGCCACCCGGCGGGTAGTTGTAGACCATGGCCACCAGGCGCTTGTCGGCGGCGGGTTTGGTCTGCAGCGCAATCAGGCGCCGCGCCTTCGCGGCCACAGCCTGGGCCTGGCGCTCGATGAGGCGAAAGTCCTGCCCCTCGGCGCCGTGGGCAGCGACCAGGACCGGGTCGATGGCACCCGCCGCCTCGGGCTGCGCCAGGTAAAACGGCACATCGGACAGCGACAGGCCCGTGTCGCTGGCTTCCCACGCAGCGGCATCACCCGCGCGGTAGGGCTGCGTGGCGAGCAGCGGCACGCCCCAGCGGGCCAGCAGCGGCTGCAGCGCAGCGGCCTGGGGCACCAGCTGGTGCAGCACCAGTGCAGAGGCATGCAGCCGACCGGGGCCAGAGCCTCCTTCAGCGGGCAACTCCAGCACCTCTGCCAGCGTCTGCGCCGTGACCTGCTGGCCAAAGGCAGCATAGGCGAACAGGCCCTGCTGGCCGAAGGTGCGCAACCAGGCATCGAGCCACTCCGTGCTGCCGTCGATGAAGTGGTGGCGGTGCACCAGCACGGCCACGGCAGGCAGACCGCGCAGCGTGGGCTGGCCCTGGCGCCAGGCCTCCAGCGCTGCAGCGTTGGGCTGCAGGCGGGGCGCGTCGGGGTGGTAAATGCCCCGGGGGGGCAGGATGTCGGGCGCGGGCAAGGCGGGCATGGCAGCACCCGCCACGGTGGCACGCGCCAGGGCGACGGCGTTCTTCAGGTTGCGCGGGCCGCCCGCCTGCAGGTAAGCCACCATGCGAGCGGGAGCCTCCAGCGCGGACAGGTCCACAGCCGGCGTACCCGTAGGCACCCAGACCACGCGACCCGGGGCGCGTGCGGCGCGGGCATCGAGCTGCGCGCCGACCATGCGGCGCAAGCGCGCCTCCACGCTGGCATGCGGTGCATCCACCCACACCAGCGCAGCGCCCGCCAGCGCGCGCTCCAGCTTCTGGGCCTGGGTCGCGTCCAGCACCGCCGGGCCAGCCAGCGGGTAATCGATGTGCGCAAAGCCCAGACCCGCCTCGGCGGCCAGGCGCTGCACCATGGCCGTGCGTGGGGCCGTGGTGATATCGGAGGTGAGCCACAGCAGCACGGGCGCTGTCTTATCGGCGTTGCCCGCTGCCTGGGTCTTTTCAGCCTGGACGGCATGCACCAGCGGCGCAGCCAGCAGCACGCACCACAGTGCCGCGCGCACGATCAGCGCCGTCATGGCTTGGCGGGTGCCGGCGTGGCGGCGCCACCCGCGCCACTGGCCGAAACGCTGGCGGGAGCAGCGCCCGTTTCAGGGATGTAGACGATGTTGCCGTCTTCCAGCTTGTAGGCCACGCCTGCGCGCACGCCCTGCCCTTGCGCTGCGCTGCCCGCGCCCTTGAAGCGCACTTCCTTGCCCTGCTCGCGCACGACCACTTCCATGTCGGGCTGGCCTGCATTGCGGATGATGGTCACACTCTCGTTGGCGCTGGTCTGGCTCTGCACGGCCACGGCCGTGAGAAGGGCCACCACCAGCACCAGAAACACGTCCACCAGATTCACGGCGGACAGCATCGGGTCGTCATCGTCCTCGGCCAGGACGCTCAGGTGCTTGAGCGTCACTGCGCCACCCCGCGCTCTTTTCGCACCACCAGCAGCTCGGCCAGTAGCCAGCGGCGGCGCACCGAATACACCACCAGGCCCACCGACGCAGCGGCCAGCGCCAGCACCACCCCCGCAAACGCGCCGCTGAACACGGCCAGCGCCTGCTGCCCGTTCCCCGCTGCCACGCTCTGCAGCGCAGGCCCCAAGGGGATCATGGTGGCGATCAGCCCCAGCATGGGCGACAGGCGGCTGAGCAGACGCACGGGCTCCACCTGGCGCACCAGCTGCAGCTCCAGCTCTTCCATCGACAAACCCGGCGCCACGCGCAGCGAGCGGTATTGCGGCTGGCGCCAGCGCTGCCACGCCTCCATCAGCGTTGCGCCGCCCGTCCACAGCGCGTAGACAAACGCCAGCCCGACCAGCACCAGCACGGGCCACAGCAACGACTGCGCGACCTGCGCAAAACCCGATTCAATGTTCATGCTTTCACTCCCTCAGTTCACTGGCTTTTCTTGTTCGGCAGGGATGGCAGCGCCATCCACATGCCGTCGAGATGCCGAACCTGGATGCGGTGGTCAAACACCTCTTCCAGCGCGGCGTGGGTCGCGGGCGCGTCGCAGGGCCCTTGGTGCAGAACGCGCCCGCCCGCCATCACCACCATGTCGTCGGCCTGCAGCGCCAGCGACACTTCGTGCAGCACGCTGACCACCGTGCCCCCCGCATCGACCAACGTGCGCATGGTGTGCAGCCAGTCGGTCTGGTGGGGGGGGTCGAGGTTGGCCAGCGGTTCGTCCATCAGCAGCACCTGCGCCTGCACGGCCAGGGCGCGGGCCAGCAGCACGCGCTGGCGCTCGCCACCCGACAGTTGCGACAGCGGGCGGTGGCGCCAGTCCCAGGCCTGGGTGGTGCGCAGTGCCTGCTCCACCGCCGCGTGGTCGGCCGCGCCGGGCGGGGCCAGCCAGGCCTGGTGCGGCAGGCGGCCGAGCATGGCCACGTCATAACTGGTCAAGTCATCGGCCGAGCCTTCGTTCTGGCCCAGCCAGGCGAGCTGGCGGGCGCGTTCGCGCGCGGGGATCTGCGCCAGCGGGCGGCCCAGCAGCTGCACCTCACCCTGCACCGCCGTGCCCGGCAGCAGGCCCGCCAGCACCTTGAGCAAGGTGGATTTGCCGGCACCGTTGGGGCCGACGATGCTGGTCCAGCGCCCGGCGGGCAATTGCAGGTTGATGCCCTGCAATATCAAGCGATTTCCGATGCTGGCGCTTATCTGGCATGCGCAAACAGCTATTGATTTCATAGCACACCGCCTTGCGCCGTGCGCCGGTGCATGAGCCACAGCAGATAGGTGCCGCCCAGCGCCGCGGTGAGCACGCCCACGGGCAGCTCCTGCGGCGCCAGCACCCAGCGGGCGAGGATGTCGGCGGCCAGCAGCAGCACGGCCCCCATCAGGCTCGACAGCACGATATGCCGCTCGTGCGTCACGCGCACGATGGAGCGCACCAGGTGCGGCGCGGCCAGGCCCACGAAGGCGATCAGCCCCGTCTGCGCCACCGCCGTGCCCGTAGCCAGCGCCAGGGCCGCGACCAGCCCCACGCGCATCGGCGCGAGCGGCAGGCCCAGGCTGGCGGCGGTGGCCTCGCCCAGCGTCAGGCCGTCGAGCGCCCGCGCCAGCACCCAGGCCAGCAGCGAACACACACCCCACGCCCCGGCCATGAGCGCGCAGGCCATCCAGCCAACGAAACTGGTGGTGCCCAGCGTGAACGACTGCATGGACTGCAGGATGTCGGGCGAAGCCAGTTCGACCAGGTCACGCAGCGCGCCAAGCACCACGCCCACGATCACCCCCGCCAGCAGCAGGCGCAGCGTGTGCTGCACGCCCTTGGCCAGCAGCAGGGTGAGCCCCACCGCCCCGGCCGCGCCCAGGAAGGCCATGCCCGTGACGCCCACGCGCGTCAGCCACTGTGTGGCCAGCGGTGAGCTGCCGAACAACGCCATCGCCACCGCGCCGCCCAGCGCAGCACCCGAAGCGCTGCCCAGCAGGTACGGGTCGGCCAGCGGGTTGCGAAACAGCCCCTGCGCCACGGCACCCGCCAGGCCCAGCAGCGCGCCCGCAAGCCATGCGCCCAGCGTGCGCGGCAGGCGGATGTCCCAGATGATTTGGCGCGCCACCGGCTCATCCGCCATGCGCAGCACGCTCTCGAAACCGGTACTGCCCACGCCCACGCCAGCAAGCAGCAGCACAGCGCTGGCCAGCAGCAGCCACAGGGCACACCACAGGGCGCGGGGGTGGTGGGTGGGCATGCTCATGCAGCCTTGTCGGCCAGGCAGCGGGCCATGATGCGCGCCGCCTCCGCCATGCGCGGGCCGGGGCGCACCACCACGTCGGATTCGCCGGGCCCGAACACGCACACGCGCTGGCGGCGCACGGCCTCGATGCCCTGCCAGCCGGGGTACATCACCATGGGCTGCATGCTGCGGTTGCCCACCATGATGACGCTGGGGTTGGCGCGCACCACGTATTCAGGATTGAGGCGCGGAAAGGGCCCCAGCTCGGCTGCGACCACGTTCACCGCGCCCAGCCTGGCCAGCGTCTCACCAATAAAGGATGCCGTGCCCGCCGCGTACGGCCCGCGGCTCACCTCGAAGTAAACGCGCGCGCCGCGCGCCTGGGGCGGCAGCGACTGCACGGCCGCCTGCACGCCGGCGTCAATCTCGCGCCAAAGCCGGTCGGCGGCGGCCTGGGGCGCGGGCAGGTGCAATGCGCGCGCCACGTCGACGAGCACGCGACGCACTTCGGCGTGGGTCTTGGACTCCAGCGCCAGCACGGTCAGGCCCAGGGCCTCCAGCCGCTCGCTGGCGCGCATGCTGCTGGCGACCAGCACCAGATCCGGCTTGAGCGCCACCACCGCCTCGATGTTCGGATCAATGTAGCCGCCCATTTGCGGCAGCTTCTTCACCGCCTCAGGCCAATTGGAGAAGCGATCCACGCCCACCAGGCGTTGGCACTCGCCCAGGGCGCACACACTCTCGGTCAGCGACGGCATCAGGCTGACGATGCGCTGCGGCGGCGTGGCGATGGTGACCACGCGCCCCCGGCCATCGGTGATGTGCACGGGCTCGGCGCGCGCCAGCCCGGCCATGAGCAGGGCCAGCACGAGCAGGATGGCGAGCACCCAGAGAATGCGGCGGATGGGTGTGGGTTTCATGGGTTCTTCAGGAAAAGCGGCAATCCGGCGGCCATGAGGGTAACGCGCTCGCAGGCCTGGGCCGCCTGCTGGTTCAGTGTGCCCAGTGCATCGACGAAGGCGCGTACCTCGCGCCCCATCGGAATGACCCCCAGGCCGATTTCGTTGCCCACCAGTACAACGGGCCCGGGGGTCTGCCGAATTGCTTCAAAAAAAAGAGCTGCTTGCGCTTGCCAGTCGTGCCCTGGAGGCCGATTTGGCCCATGACTCAGCGCCTCCGCGGCGGGCATCAGCCAGTGGGTGAGCCACAGCGTCAGGCAATCCACCACGACCAGGGTATCGGGCGCACTGTGGCGCGCAAGCGCGCCGGCAAGGTCGCACGGCTCCTCCAACGTGGCCAAGCCGGGCACGCGCGTGGCGCGCTCGCGCTGGTGGCGCGCAATGCGCTCGCGCATCTCGTCGTCCCAGGCCTGGCCGGTAGCGATGAGCAGCGCGCGGTGCGCGGGCGCCTGCGCCAGCCACTGGCGCGCCAGCAGTTCGGCGCGGCGCGACTTGCCACTCTTTTGCCCGCCAAGGATCAGCTCGCTGCGCGCGATGGACTGGGGCATGCTCATGCGCCCTCCGCGCCGAACAACGCGGCCGTCGCCAGCGGGCTGGAGGCAAACCAGGCGTGGAAATAGCTCGCCCGCAAACTGCCCACGCGGTACACGGCCTCGCCCGCGCCCGGCGCGGCGTCCTGCCCCGGGCGCGCGGTGCGCGCCTCGACCGGTGCCGTGCTGTCGCAGACGGAGTAGTGAAAGGTGTGGCCGCGCAGGCAGCCCTGCGGCAGCGCCAGCTGCTGCGGCCCCAGCGCGGCCAGGCGCCGCTGCATCGCCACGCGGCCGGGCAGCAGGCCCCACAGGGGCACGGTGCGGCCGTCGTGCAGCGTGATGGCCTCGCACAGCGCCATCATGCCGCCGCACTCCGCCCACAGCGGCTTACCGGCCTGCACATGGGCGCGCAGGCTGGCCTGGAATGCGCCGTTGGCGGCCAGCGCCTCGGCATGCAGCTCGGGGTAACCGCCGGGCAGCCAAACGGCATCACAGGCGGGCAGCGCAGCATCGCGCAGTGGCGAGAAGAACACCACGCGCGCCCCCAGTTGCTGCAGTGTCTGCACGTTGCCGGGGTAGATGAAGCAGAAGGCCGCGTCACGCGCCACGGCCACGGTGCGCCCTGCCAGCAGCGGTGGCACGCTCGCAAGCGGCGGCGGCGCAGGGAAATCGACCGCGAAGCGCTGCAGGGCTTGCACATCCATGCGGCCCAGCGGCGTGGCGGCCAGCGCATCGGCTGCCGCATCCAGGCGCTGCAGCGCGTCGGGCAACTCATGTGCGGCCACGAGGCCGAGGTGGCGCTCGGGCAGCAGCGGCGCACGCGCATCGTCGCCCGGCGCCAGGCGCGGCAGCGCGCCGAGCCAGTCGGCATCGTCGCGCAGGCCGGCGCGCAGCATATCGGCATGGCGCTCGCCCGCCACGCGGTTGGCCAGCACACCGGCCCAGGGCAGACCCTCGCGGTAGTGGCGCAGGCCGTGCACGATGGCGCCCAGCGTGCCGCCCATGGCGCCAGCATCGACCACCGCGAGCACAGGCATGCCGAAGCGCTGGGCCAGGTCGGCCACGCAGTCCTCGCCGTCAAACAGGCCCATGACGCCTTCGACCAGGATCAGATCAGCCTCGCGCGCGGCGACATGCAGGCGTGCGGCGCAGTCGGCGGGGCCCGTCATCCATAGGTCGAGCTGCTCCACCGGCGCGCCGCTAGCGAGCTGGTGCCAGTACGGGTCGAGGTAGTCAGGCCCGCACTTGAACACACGCACGCGCCGCCCCTGACGCACGTGCAGGCGCGCCAGCGCGGCCGTGACGGACGTCTTGCCCTGCCCCGAGGCAACAGCGGAGACAACCAGCGCCGGGCAGCGTGTTCCGTGGCTCATGCTGTCACCGCGCGGGCGCCCACTTCAGGCCGACGAACAAGGTGCGGCCGGCCGTGGCGTAGTTGCGTGCCAGCTCGTAGTTCTTGTCGGCCAGGTTGTCCAGACGCACGACGACCTGGTAGTCGCGCGCCAGGCGGGTGCTGGCGTAGAGGTTGAGCAGGGTGTAGCCGCCCAGTTCGGTGGTGTTGGCGTTGGTGTCGTAGCGCCGGCCGGAGACTTGCGCCTCGGCCCCCAGCGTCCAGCCGGCCAGGCGTGTATCGGCACCCAGCACGGCGTGTTGCTTGGCACGGCGGCCCAGTTGCTTGCCGGTATCGAGGTTCTTGGGGTTCTGCAGGTCGAGCGAGCCGCGCAGGTTCACGCTGCCCAGGCGGTAGGCGCCGGCCAGCGTCAGGCCCTCGTAGCGCGCCTTGCCCACGTTGGCGTAGCAGCCCGGATAGGGGCCGGAGTTGCCGGGACAAGTGCCGGTATTGCCCTGCCAGTCGATCAGGTTGCTGATGTTGTTGCGGTACAGCGTGGCCGAGAAGTGGTTCGCGCCTTCGGCCCATTTCACGCCCAGCTCCACGTTGCGGCTGGTTTCGGGGCGCAGCGTGTCGTCGCCGTACAGGCTGAAACGCTGGTACAGCGTGGGCGCCTTGAAGGCCGTGCCCGCCGAGGCGGTGGCGCGCCAGTTCGGCGCAAAGGCGAAGCCGTAGGCCGCGCTGCCGGTGGACTTGCCGCCGAACTCGCTGTCGTCGTCATGGCGCGCGTTGAGCTGCAGCGTGTGCGCGCCCAGGCGCAGGCCCCAGCCCAGCGCCAGCGCGTTCTGCGAGCGGTTGCGCGTGCCGCTGCTGACGCTCTCGTTGGTCAGCTCGTCCTCGCGCCGCTCCAGCGCCGCCGTCAGCTGCTGGTGCGCGCTTAGGCGCAGTTCGTTGAAGAACAGGTAGCCGCGCTGGCGGGTGTCGGTGAAGTAGACCGAGGGCTTGGTCTCGTAGCGGTCGCGCGAATCGGTGACGGACAGGCGCGTCTTGTAGCTCTCGCTCCACTGCGCCTGCCAGTTCAGGCCCAGCGTCTGCAGGCGGTGCAGGCTGCGGTCGTCAGCGGTCTTGCTCACGTCGTAGCCGCCGTCGGTGTCGTTGTAGAGGAAGTTGCCCTCCAGGCGGTGCGCCGTATTGAGCTGCCAGCCCAAGCGGCCGCTGGCGGAGGTGGCGTGGCGGTTGTCGCGGTCGGGGTTGCCGTCCTTCTTGGCGTTGAAGCCCTTGCTGGTCTCGCGCGCAATGCCCAGGGCGTAGTCCACCGCGCCGCTGGCGCCGCTCACCCCGGCCTCGGCGCGGTAGGTGCCGTGCGTGCCGGCGCCCACGCCCACGTAGGGGGCCACGCCGGGCTCGCCCTTCTTGGTGAAGATCTGGATCACGCCGGCCACGGCGTCGGAGCCGTAGATGGCTGCGGCGGGGCCGCGCAGCACTTCGATGCGCTCGACCTGCTCCAGCGGGATCGCCTCCCAGGTGGTGCCACCCGAGCCGGCCTGTGAATCGACGCGCACGCCGTCGATGTAGACGGCGGTGAAGCGCGTCTCGGCGCCGCGCACATACATGCTGGTCGCGCCGCCCAGGCCGCCGGAGCGGGCCATTTCGATGCCCGGCAACCGCGCCAGCACGTCACCCAGCCCGGTGGCACCGCTTTGCTCGATGGTTTCACGGTCTACGACGGACACGTCGGCCACGACGTCGGTCAACGGCTGCGCGGTGCGCGTGGCCGTGACCACGACCTCTTTCAGTGCGGGGGCGGAGCCCTCCTGGGCCTGGGCGGTACAGGCGGCCATGGCGGCCAGGGCCAGCGCGGCAGGACGCAGTGCGCCAGCGCGGAAGGACGAATTCATCATAGGGAATCAGAGTCAGCAGGGTTACCCGTGCCGGCCTCCCCGCCAGCGTTGGGTGATACAGCCGCGCACACACTGGAAACCAGGCGCAGGCAGCCTCCATGTTGGCCGGTATCCGGGCTGGCGGAACACACTCCAGCGCCTTCCCGCAACGCTTGTTCAAGGCGCGCAGTGGCTATGTACTGGAGAGGGAATCGTGATGCGACTCGTCCGCTGACCGTTGCGGGGGCAGCGCAGGCACAGAGAGCCCGTGGTGGGTCTCCTCCCTGCTTCCCGTTGAACTGCGGCCTGTGAACCACGCCGCGAGCACCAACGGGCGCGATTTTACGTGCAATTACACACAGCGCAGGCCTACAATCGTTCGTTCTATGGCCTCACCGTCCCCCTTCGATCTGATCGCCGAGCGCGTCGAACGCCTGCTGCTGCGCCACGCCGAACTGCGGCGCACCAATGCTCTGCTGTCCGAGCAGGTGGCGACCCTGGCACAGGAGCGTGACGCACTCAAGTCGCGCCTCAACGCCGCGCGTGCCCGGGTCGATGCACTGCTGGAGCGCCTGCCAGAGAACACGCCGCACAAGGAGCCGGAATGAAGCAGATCGAAGTCCAGATCCTGCAGCAAAGCTATCTACTGGCCTGCCCTGAAGGGCACGAGTCGCGCCTGCTGGAGGCCGTGGAACGCGTGGACACGGCAATGACCCGCATCCGCGACGCGGGCAAGGTGCGCGCGCGCGAGCGCATCGCCGTGCTGGCAGCCTTGAACATGGCCTTCGAGATCGCCGACCGGGAAAGCGCCCTGGCAGCTGCCACGCAGCCGCCCAGCGACAGCGAAGACGCCCCTGCACACGACATGGAACGCGCCCAA
This sequence comes from Paenacidovorax caeni, assembly GCF_001298675.1. GTDB lineage: Bacteria > Pseudomonadota > Gammaproteobacteria > Burkholderiales > Burkholderiaceae_C > Paenacidovorax > Paenacidovorax caeni. The sequence goes on along the minus strand of NZ_CYIG01000023.1, from coordinate 18,957 downwards.
GCCCTGGCGCAGCGTCTGGACCAGGCCCTGGGGGCCGACGGACAGCTCTTTTGACCCATTCGGGCGACCCCATCTGGGCCTACAATGGAGTCGTCCGTGGTGCTGCCGGGCTTTATATTTCCTTGAACCAATGCTCTCTGAGCACGGGCTTGGTACATTGCCTGGTGAGCGTGATCATCTCGCGTCAGATGAACCCAACGCCTGGCTGCCCTCGCCCACCTGAACCCCCGGTTCAGGATGCCGGCTCGGTGGCATTCACGGACACCTTTCTTTCCAGCCCGCCCCAAATGCGCGGCTGCACGCACATCCTCCTCCCATGATCGACCCACTCCTGCTTGCGCAACTGGCGGCGCTCGGGCTTTGCACTGGCTTCCTGGCTGGCCTGCTGGGCATCGGCGGCGGCATGCTGCTGGTGCCTTTCCTCACGTACTTCCTCGGCCAGCGCATGGTGGCACCGGATCTGGCCGTGAAGATGGCGATCGCCACCTCAATGGCGACGATCATGTTCACCTCTATTTCCAGTGTGCGCGCGCACCACAAGCGTGGCGCCGTGCGCTGGGATCTGGTGCTGCGCCTGGCGCCTGGTATCGCACTGGGCGGACTGCTGGCCAGCCTGGGGGTGTTCGCCTTGCTCAAGGGCCGCTTTCTGGCGCTGTTCTTTGGCCTGTTCGTGGGCTTCTCGGCCTTCCAGATGTACAAGGGCAGCAAGCCAGCGCCAGCGCGCCAGATGCCTGGCACGGCCGGCCAAGCGGCGGCAGGGGGCGTTATCGGCTTTCTCTCCGGGCTGGTGGGTGCCGGCGGCGGCTTCGTCAGCGTGCCATTTATGACGTGGTGCAACGTGCCCATCCACACCGCCGTGGCAACCAGCGCGGCGTTGGGTTTTCCGATTGCGCTGGCCAACGTCATCGGCTACGTGCTCGGCGGACAATCGGTGTCGGGCCTGCCCCCTGCATCGCTAGGGTATGTGTGGCTGCCCGGCCTCGCGGCCATTGCTGCCTGCAGCGTACTCACCGCGCCGCTGGGCGCACGCGCCGCCCACGCGCTGCCGGTGCAGCAGCTCAAGCGTGTATTCGCCGGCCTGCTAATGTGCCTGGCGCTCTACATGCTTTGGAAGGGCTGGACCGCAGCCTGATCCTGTACTTTTAGCAAAAATAGGCTCTAAGCCTTAGCAGGAAAGCGCTAGCAGCTATCAAAAAGAGAGTTATCTCGGCAGTAAGGGCAGCGCCTTGACCTGCCGCTGCGCCAAGAACGCACGGAACGCCCCAGCCTCCAGCGCCGGCGCACACAGATAGCCCTGGTACTGCTGGCAATGCATGCCGATGAGCGCAGCACGCTGCGCCTCGGTTTCCACGCCCTCGGCGATGACGTCAATACCCAGGGCCTGCCCCATGCTAACGATGGCGCTGACAATGGCCCGGTCGCCCTCGTCATCGGGCAGCCCGCGCACGAAGGACTGGTCGATCTTGAGTTTGTGGATCGGCAGCTTCTTCAGATAGGCCAGGCTGGAGTAGCCGGTGCCGAAGTCGTCCAGCACCAACCCCACGCCCAGAGCGGCCAGGGCGCCAAGCCGCTGGGCCATCTCCTGCGCATCCTGCAGCAAGATAGTCTCGGTGATTTCCAGCTCCAGCCAGGCAGGCGGCAGCCCCTCGGCCTCGAGCAGGCGCATCAGGCGCTCGACAAAGTCGGGCTGGCGAAACTCCAGCGCAGAAACGTTGACGGACAGGCGCACCGGGCGACCCGCACGCATCCACTGCACCGCCTCGCGCACCGATTGCTCCAGCACCCAGGCGCCTAGCGTGACGATATAGCCTGACTCCTCAGCCAAGGGGATGAAGACCGTGGGCGATACGGCCCCGAACTCCGGGTCATTCCAGCGCAGCAGCGCCTCTGCCCCGACGATGCAGCCCGTGTCGATACACACCAAGGGCTGGTAATGCACCGCCATGCGCCCATGCGGCAACGCCTGGCGCATGGCATGTTCCAGCTGCATGTGCGACAGCAGGCCCGCGTTCATCTGCGGCTGGTAGAAGCCGTAGGCACCGCGCCCCCGCTCCTTGACACGGTACATCGCCGTGTCCGCCTGCTTGATCAAGTCATCAAGTGTGTCGCCATCCTGCGGGAACAGGGCCATGCCGATGCTGCACTGGATGGACAACCCCATGCCATCGAGCGCAAAGGGGCGCCCCAAGTCATCGATCATGCGCTGCGCTACGCCTTCGGCCACGGCGGCGTCGCCGCCATCCAGGTAGACGACGAATTCATCCCCGCCCAGGCGTGACAGCATGTCCGCCTGACGCAGGCATGCCTGCAAGCGCTGCGCCACCAGCCGCAGCACGCGGTCACCGAACGGGTGGCCCAGCGAATCATTGATGATCTTGAACCGATCCAAATCCAAGAACAGGATGGCAAAGCCGCCCCCCGTGCGCCGCGCCTCGTCAATCGCATGCTCGACGCGCTGGGCCAGCATCAGGCGGTTGGGCAAACCTGTGAGCGCGTCGCTGTAGGCCAGTTCCTCGATGCGCTTTTGCGCCGCATGCTGTGCCGTAAGGTCGCGCATGAAGCCAATGCTCTGCACGATGGCCCCACCGTCGTCGCGCAAGGCAACCCACGACAAGTGCACTGCACAGGCCTCCCCCGCGGCGCGCGGCAGGCGCAGTTCGCCCTCCCAGAAGCCCTCGCGCTCCCAGCCGGCGAGCACTTGGGCCATGACATCCGTGCCGGCACCGGCATCAAACAAGGCGGCTGCGGGCTGGCCGCTGAGGGCTACGCCCCCCCTCCCCACCAAGCGCTCGCACCCGGGGTTCATGCGCATGAGGCGGTGCTGGCCATCGGCAATAAAGATGGCATCCAGGCTCGACTCAAAAACCCGTGCGGCCAAGCGCAGTCCCGCCTGAATCTCGGCCTGGCGTGTGATGTCGCGAAAGGAGAATACCCTGCCTATAGGCAAGCCACGGCTAAGCTGCGGCACGCAGCGACGCTCCACAACCAAGCCGGAGCGCAAGGTCAGGATGTCTGTGCTCTCATGCATGGGATCGCGGGCAATCGCCTCGAGCTGCTCGCGGTACAGTGCGGCGTCCATCACCTGCTCTGCCATATGTTGCTGTACCGCAGCATCGTCACGGTGCACGAGCAGTTCGCTCGGCATGCTCCACAGCGCGGCCAGGCGCTGGTTGAAAGCGCGCACACCACCATCCATGCCACACACCAGCAGGCCGTCCGCAGCGGAATCCAGCGTGGCGCGCAGCTCTGAGAGCAGGGTTTCCAGCTCCCGCTCGCTGGCCTGCTGTTCGCTGCGGTCGAGCATGGTCACCATCAGCGCCGGCCCCTCGGGAAGCGCGATGCGCAGCACACGCTGCTCCACCGGCACGAGCTTGCCGTCGCTGCGCAAAACCTGCGTAAAGGACTGAAAGCCATCGCGTGCCGTAGCGGTTTCCGTGCTCCACAGTGCCTGGTCCTGCGGCGTTGCAGCCATGTGCTGCATCGATTGGCCCAGCATTGCGTCGGACGGCAGCCCCGTGAGCTTGCAGGCCGCGCGGTTGACCAGCGTTATCGTCAGCGAGGGTTCATGCACCAGCCATACCGCCTCAAACAACGCATCCAGGGCCGTCTGCCAGGCGGAGGCGCTGAGGGGCAACATCAGGCACCCACCTCGGTGGCGCCCAGGCCTACAGCGCGCTCAAAGAAATAGCACACCCGCTTGCGCGGCGACAAATAGTCCAGCACATCGCGTGGCAGCTGCGCCGGGCGCAGGCTGCGGCGAATCGCCAACTCGGGGGCGCGCTCCAAATCCAAGACCAGCGCTTGCTCCTTGGGCACCTGCGGATCGTGCAACACGATCCGTGGTCGCAGCGGGCGCGAGGAGTTCACGGACACGACGATGGCGTACCCATCATTCACGAGCTGCACCACGGATCCAGGGGGGTACACCCCCATCATGCGAATAAAGGCCCCCAGCAGCACGGGATCGAACTTGGACTGGCACTGTGCAAACATGACCGACAGCGCTTCATGCGGCGTGAGGGCCTCGCCCCCATGCGATGGGTTGCACAGGCGGTCGTAATGGTTGACCAAGGCAAGTATTTGCCCGTGCTGGCCAAGGTCTTCGCCCAACAGGCTTAACGGGAACCCGGAGCCATCGGTTCGCTCGTGGTGCTGGGCAATGGCGGTGACCACCGACACCGGCAGCCGCATGCGCTCCGCCAACGCCACGGACTCGCCCACGTGGCTGCGATAGCGCTGCAGATCGCCTGCGGACAGGTGGGCATAAGGCTCACTGACATGCAATGGCAGCGCTTGCTTGCCCAGGTCATGCAGGAGTGCCGCAGTGCCCAATTCACGCAGCGCCTGGTTCGGCAACGCCAGCGCCCGCCCCAGCAGCAGGCACAGCACCATCACATTCACCGGATGCTGCGCACTGCGCACGCCGACATCCTCGGACAACAGGCGGATCACGGAATCTCCGTGGCTGAATAGCTCATCCACGCAACTGCCTATAAGCGCGGCCGTCAAGTCGCGCGCCAGGTCGGGCTGCTGGGCGACGGCTTGGCTAATCTGCTGGTAGCTGCGCGTGGCCTCACCAAAGCTACGCTCACAAGTTTGCAGCTCTTGGCACTGCAACTCAAACGTCTGGCGGAGCGCCTGAACACTGGCGTCTGCCACCACGGCAGACTCGTGCGCCAAATCGGGCTCGCCAGCACCTTCGGCAACTACGGGATCGCTCTTGGAGGGAAAGTACCGAACCTGGGCCAGATTCAAGGCGCGCAGCGCCTCGATTTGTTCCAGCGAAGCCACCCGAAAACTGCTGACGGGAAAAGGATGGTGCATCCAGCCTACGTCCAGCTGGATGTACATGCCAATACGCAGTTGGCTGATATCGATAAGAACAGAGTGGCTCACTGGATGCGCGCCTGGGGTCGCCTTCCGGACGGCTGGAAATAGTTCGCCAGATTATCTCTACTTCCCTCGGTGCAAAAGGCAAACTGCTTGCAAGTGTGTGAGCTTGCAACATCAGTTTTGTACGGGGTTCTCAACGACACCACAACGAAGGCTTGTAAACCAAATCCATCCACAACGCCCACGCAGCAATACCAAAAAGCAAAAAACCTGCAATGCGCGTACCCCAGCTTCCGCGCCAGCGGTTCAGGCGTGCACGCAACTGCCCCCACAGCAATGGCCCCGCCACGAGCCACAGGCCACTGCCCACGGCAAAGCCCAGCATCGACAAGGCGCCCTGCACCGGGCCATTGCTCAACGCGGCAACGAGCAGTGCCGAGTAAAGCAGGCCGCACGGCATAAGGGCCCAGCCGACACCAACCGCGAGCACGCCGCCAGGCATGGCCACCAGTGGTTGCGCCCTTCGCCATACGGCCCTGCCTGCCCGCTCCACCCAGGCTGGCTGGCGCGCCTGCAGCATCATCAAAAGCCCCCAGGCCAGCATGGCCACATGCGTCAGTGTCCAGATCGGGCGCAGTGACCACGCCTGTTGCGTCGCCCAAGCCAGTCCCTCCATGGCAAAAGCAGCCAACGCCCCGGCCAAGGCGTAGCCGAGAAGCCGCCCTGCGTGGAACCAGACCATCCGCCCGCTAAAGGCATCACGACTGCGCCCATGCCACTGAACCACCTGCTCAGCGACTACGGCGTCTTTGGAGGAGCTTCCGCCAGAAACCACGGCATGGCATGGCGCCGCGCACATGGCGAGGCAATGGGGCCCACCCGTAAGCCCCATGAGCAGGGCCGTCCAAACAAACGCCGTGTCCACAGACTTCAGATGATCCGCGAGAAACGTGCGCGATTGCGGTCGGCCTGAAGGTAGCGATCAAACACCATGGCGACCCCCCGCACGAAGAACCAGCCCAGGGCCGTGACCTCGATGCCATCGTCGTTGACACGCACCAGGCCCTGGCCTTGCATCTCACGCAACTGCTCCAACTCGGCAGCAAAATACGTGCGAAAGTCGATCAGCCAGGCCTGATCCACCGGCTCAAACAGGACTTCCCCTTGGCACATGAGTGCCATGATGACGGTGCGCCGCACCAGATCGTCACGCGACAACGCCAGCCCCCGCACGACAGGCAAACGCCCTTGGTCGATGAAGTCGTAGTACTCCTCCAGGGTCTTCGCATTTTGGCTGTAGGTCGCGCCAACACGGCCAATCGCGGAGACGCCCAATCCAATCAGGTCGCAGTCGGGCTGCGTGCTGTAGCCCTGGAAGTTGCGATGCAGGCGCCCCTGCCGTTTGGCGACGGCAAGCGCATCTTCCGGCAAGGCGAAGTGATCCATGCCCACATAGACGTAGCCCGCATTCATGAAGGCATCCAGGGAGCGTGCGAGCATGCTCACTTTCGCCGATGCACCAGGCAACTCCGCCGTGATGATGCGCCGCTGGGCCTTGAAGCGCTCTGGCAGGTGGGCGTATGCATACAACGCTATGCGATCCGGCCGCAGCTCTGCCACCTGGGCCAGCGTGCGATCGAAAGACTCGGGCGTCTGGCGCGGCAGACCATAAATCAAATCGACATTGACCGACTCAAAACCCAGTCGACGTGCTGCAGCAACCAGATCAAACACCTGTTCAGCGGGCTGAATACGGTGCACGGCCTTCTGCACTTCCGGATCGAAATCCTGTACGCCAAAACTCAGGCGATTGAAGCCCAGCTCCGCCAACAGCCCGAGGCGCTCGACCGTGACGGTGCGCGGGTCGACCTCGATCGAGTACTCGCCACCTGGTGCCAGAGAGAAGCTGCGGCGCAGCATTCCCATCAGTTCCCGCAGGCCCTCATCGGAAAGAAACGTGGGCGTGCCGCCGCCAAAGTGCAACTGACTCACCACCTGCCCATGGCCGCAGTGGGCTGTGTGCAAATCGATCTCCCGAGCCAGATAGCGAAGATAAACCTCCGCACGGTCATGGTGCTTGGTGATGATTTTGTTGCACGCGCAGTAGTAGCACAACGATTCGCAAAACGGGATATGCACATACAGCGACAAGGGCAATGCCTTGGCCGACGTACCCAACTTGCGCTGCTGCAGCGCCAGGGTGTACTCGTCCTGGCCAAAGGCCTCAACGAACCTGTCTGCGGTGGGATATGAGGTATAACGAGGCCCGGATACGTCGAAACGACGCAGCAACTCGGGGGTGACAGCGGTCATAGCGGGATTCCTTGCGTGCGAGGGTAATATGCCGTACCCTCAGGCGCAACATCTTGACCTCAATCAATTTAAACCTTCAACGTCCCCTGGGACAATTTGACGCACGTCAGTCATTTTCTGGCGGCCGACAATCCTGGGCTTACGCTGAAACGATTACGCCCAAGGCCAAAAATTGGTCTTTGTCGACATGAATTTTCAATCCACCATCAAAGTTGCCTGTTCCAATTGCAATCTGCGAGAGTTGTGCATGCCCATGGGCTTGAACGACCAACAGTTGCAGCGCATTGATGACATCGTCGCGACACGGCGCAAAATCAAACGAGGCGGCACATTGTTCCGTAACGGTGAAGCATTCGCCTCGCTCTACGCAATCCGTACAGGTTTTTTCAAAACCTGCGTCGCCACCGAGGATGGACGCGATCAGGTGACGGGATTTCAGATGGCGGGAGAAATCATTGGTTTGGATGGCATCGTTAACGACCACCATACCTGTGACGCAGTGGCTCTGGAAGACGCGGAAGTCTGCGTCATGCCCTTCGACCGAATTGAGGAGCTGTCACGCGAGGTCACCGCGCTGCAAAACCACGTGCACCGGATCATGAGCCGCGAAATCGTGCGCGAGCACGGCGTGATGCTACTGCTTGGGAGCATGCGCGCGGAGGAGCGCTTGGCGGCATTCCTGCTGAACCTCGTCCAGCGGCTGCACGCCCGTGGATTCTCCCAGTCCGAACTGGTACTGCGCATGACTCGCGAGGAGATCGGCAGCTACCTCGGGCTGAAGCTTGAAACCGTAAGCCGCACGTTCTCTAAATTCGTCGAGGATGGAACCGTGGAAGTCAAGCAACGGCACGTGAAGATTCTCAATACCGACGCCCTCCGGCGCCTGGTGAACAACCAGCAACCCTGCCAGTGATGGCTCTCCGGTAAGCACCGGAGAGAGCCCCTTCCCTCAACGCGAACGAGGCTGATCTTCTGCCGGAGTGGCCGCATGGTTGCGCCCAGCAATGGCTGGAGCAAGGCTCTGCTCTGGTTGGGCCAGGGTCTTATTAATTTCGACTCCGCGGCGATAGTAGTCCTCGGCCACCACGGGGTCGGGGCGGCTCATGGCAAGCCACAGGGTTACAAACCCTGCAACCACCACAATGGCAGGCCCGGCAATGAGCATCCATACATGGCCAAACTTCCACCATGGCTGCGCCTGGGGAGTTTTACCGGAAGAGGCTGTTGTAGTCATATGCATAAGCTCCTTTGCAATCCAGGGCATCCCTCGCCTCAACGAGGCACAAGGAACACCGCTTTTTCCTGAACATGTGCAGGCTTCTCGCCCATCGATTCAATATCGAAATGCACCGTATGCGAGCCTGCCGGAGCAGTGCCATAAGGAATCTGCAAGCGCACAGCGACCCAGCGCGACTGCGCAGGCTCGATCACGATCTCCGATTCCGACACCACCTCGAGGCTATCGAGGCCCTGCGCACTGATGCGATAGCGCTGAGACGTTTCGGTCGCGTTCATGATCTGTAGACGGTAGACATTCTCCAACCGCCCACCTGCAACGATACGCGAGAGCGCTGCACGGTCACGCACCACATCCACTTTCAGCGGAGTGCGTGCCATGAGACTAAAGACCATGGCTACGCTGATGCCCAGCAGCACCGTGGAATAGATCAACACCCTGGGCCGCAGCACACGCCGTAGCATCTGGCGACTCGTCCACCCTTGCGCGACTCCGTTCTGCGTGGTGTAGCGTATCAAGCCACGAGGGTACTTCATCTTGTCCATCACGGTATTACATGCATCGACACACAAGCCGCAGCCTATGCAGTCGTATTGCAGGCCATGGCGAATGTCGATGCCCGTAGGACACACCTGCACACACAGAGAGCAGTCAATGCAATCGCCCAAGCCTTGCGCCTTGTGATCAACACTCTTGTTGCGTGGCGCGCGAGGCTCCCCGCGAACAGGGTCATAGCTCACTACCAGCGTGTCTTTGTCGAACATCGCACTCTGGAAGCGCGCATAGGGGCACATGTACTTGCACACCTGCTCCCGCAGGAAACCAGCATTGCCGTACGTGGCAAATCCGTAGAACAACACCCAAAAAATCTGCCAGGAACCTTGTAACGCCAGAAGCTCCCCGGCAAGCTGACGAATCGGGACAAAGTAGCCTACGAAGGTAAAACCCGTCCACAACGAAACCGCTACCCAAAGAAATTGCTTCAGTGACTTTTTGCGGACTTTTTCGAACGTCCAGCCGCCATTGTCAAGGCGCATGCGGGCACTGCGGTCGCCCTCGACCTTGTGCTCGATCCACATGAATATCTCTGTGTAGACCGTCTGTGGGCATGAGAAACCACACCACAAGCGCCCGGCCACCGCTGTGAACAAGAAAAGCGCCAGCGCTGAAATGATCAGCAGACCCGTCAGGTAGATGAAATCCTGCGGATAAAGAACCAGACCAAAAAGATAGAAGCGCTTTGCATCCAGATCGAATAACACCGACTGCCGCTGTCCCCACTGAAGCCATGGCAGGCCATAGAACACCAGCTGCGTCAGGAACACCAAGATCCACCGCCAGCGTGCAAACACGCCGCTGATGGAGCGCGGATAGACCTTTTTCTGTGCCTCATAAAAAGAAGCAGCCATTCCCTCCTTGTTGGGGGCCGCGGGGGCTATGGGAATAACTTTGCGATGCTTCCCGGAAGGCTTTGTCATGAACTCAGAAGAAATCGTCGGGCGAAACAAAAAGGCGGCACCTGGGTGCCGCCTTTTTGTTTACCGGGCTGCGCCCGGTTTGTTTGACAGGCCCCAAACGTAGGCCGTCAGGACATTGATCTGCGCATCGGTTAACTTACCTTCCTGCGCCGGCATTTCGTTGGTTTTGCCGTTGTTGATCATTGCGATGATAGCGTTTTCACCCCAGCCATGCAGCCAAATGTCATCGGTCAGGTTAGGGGCACCCAAGGCTTGATTGCCCTTGCCGTCCATGCCATGACAGGCCGCGCAAGCGCCGAACTTCTCTTTGCCAAGCGAGGCACGCAGCGAGTCATGCGGGCTGCCAGACAAGCTCAGCACATACTGGGCCAAGTTGCGAACATCCTCGGGAGAACCTACCGCAGCAGCCATGGGAGGCATGACACCGACACGGCCCTTGGTGATGGTTTCATGGATCTTGTCGGGCGTACCGCCATGCAGCCAATCGCCATCACTCAGGTTCGGGAAGCCCTTGCTGCCACGCGCATCAGAGCCATGGCACTGTGCGCAGTTGTTCATGAACAAGCGCTCACCGATGGCCATAGCCTGGGCATCGCCTGCCATATCCTCTGGCTTCATGCTCGCAAAGCGCGCATACATCGGCTCGAGTTCCTTGTTGGCCTTGTTGACCTCGGTGTCGTACTGGGCACGCTGAGACCAGCCGAGCTGGCCGCCATAGTTACCCAATCCAGGGTAAATCGCCAAGTAGCCCAGGCCGAAAATGGAGGTAATGACAAACAGCCACATCCACCAACGGGGCATGGGGTTGTTCATTTCCATCAAGTCGCCATCCCAGACGTGGCCTGTGGTGTTGTCGGCGGTCGACTCGACTTTCTTGCGCGCTGTGATCCACAGCAGCAGCAGACAACCAAAGATGCCAAGAAGGGTCAGCGCGGTCACATAAATCGACCAGAAATTGCTAGTGAAGTCACTCATGGGGTGTTCTCATTCCGGTTGAACTCAGTCCTGCTCGAAAGGCAGTTGCGCGGCTTCGTCAAAACGTGCCTTGTTGCGGCGCGAGTACGCCCACACCCAGATGCCCACGAAGCAGGCAAACGAGACGAGGGTGACCGTGATGCGCATGGTGGTGATGTCCATGGCCGCTCCTGTTACTTGAGCGCACGGCCCATGCTCTGGAGGTAGGCAATCAGGGCTTCGAGTTCCGTCTTGCCCTTGACCTCTTCGGCTGCGGCGGCGATCTGCTCGTCGGTATAGGGCACACCCACGGTGCGCAGCGCACTCATGCGCGGAGCCATTCCGGCGGCATCCACCGTGGCCTTCTCCAGCCAGGGGTAAGCAGGCATGTTGGACTCAGGCACCACATCACGCGGATTGATCAGGTGGATACGATGCCATTCATCGCTGTACTTGCCGCCAACACGGTGCAGATCAGGACCGGTACGCTTCGAGCCCCACTGGAACGGGTGGTCATAAACGAACTCCCCCGCAACCGAGTAGTGGCCATAGCGCAGAGTCTCGGCACGGAAGGGACGAATCATCTGCGAGTGGCAGTTGTAGCAGCCCTCGCGCAGATACACGTCACGGCCAGCGAGCTGAAGCGCCGTGTAGGGTTTCAGTCCCTGGACGGGCTCGGTGGTGGACTTCTGGAAGAACAGCGGCACGATCTCGGCCAAACCGCCGACAGCCACCACCAGCACGATCAAAACGATCATGAGAAAGTTGCTGGTTTCCACCTTCTCATGGCTAAAGCCGGTCGCAGTGTTGTTATTTTGGGACATGTAATGCTCCTCGGGTTCAGGCGTGGGCCGGATTCACTGCCGGGATGGCGACCTTGACCGAACGGCCAGAAATGGCAGTCATCCAGACGTTCCAGGCCATGATGCACATGCCGCCCAGGAACAACAGGCCACCCAGCGCACGGATTACGTAGAAGGGATAAGTTGCCTTCACGCTCTCAACGAAGGTGTAGGTCAAGGTGCCATCGGGGTTGATGGCGCGCCACATCAGGCCTTGCATCACACCGGCAATCCACATCGCGGCGATGTAGAGCACGATACCGATCGTCGCCAGCCAGAAGTGCAGCTCGATAGCCTTGATGGAGTGCATCTTCTCGCGGCCGAACAGACGCGGTACGAGGTAGTACAGCGAACCCATGGTGATCAGACCCACCCAGCCCAGGGCACCGGAGTGCACGTGACCGACGGTCCAGTCGGTGTAGTGGCTCAGTGCGTTCACCGTCTTGATGGACATCATCGGGCCTTCGAACGTAGACATGCCGTAGAACGACAGGGACACGATCAGGAAGCGCAGGATGGGGTCGTCACGCAGCTTGTGCCATGCACCCGACAGGGTCATGATGCCGTTGATCATGCCACCCCAGCTGGGTGCCAGCAGGATCAGCGAGAAGACCATGCCCACCGACTGGGTCCAGTCAGGCAATGCGGTGTAGTGCAGGTGGTGAGGACCGGCCCACATGTACGTGAAAATCAGCGCCCAGAAGTGCACGATCGACAGACGGTACGAGTACACCGGGCGACCAGCCTGCTTGGGGATGAAGTAGTACATCATGCCCAGGAAGCCTGCGGTCAGGAAGAAGCCCACAGCGTTGTGGCCATACCACCACTGCACCATGGCGTCCTGCACACCAGCGTATGCCGAGTAGCTCTTCATGAAGCTCACCGGGATGGCTGCGCTGTTGACGATGTGCAGCAAAGCCACCGCCAAGATGAAGCCGCCATAGAACCAGTTAGCCACATAGATGTGCTTCACCTTGCGGGTGCCCACCGTGCCGAAGAACACGATGGCGTACGACACCCAGACCAGCGCGATCAGGATATCAATGGGCCACTCGAGTTCTGCGTACTCTTTGCCGGTGGTGTAGCCCAGCGGAAGGCTGACGGCGGCCGCCACAATGACGAGCTGCCAGCCCCAGAACGTAAAGGCCGCCAGGGGGCCTGCGAACAGGCGCGTCTGGCAGGTACGCTGAACCACGTAGTAGCTCGTGGCAAACAGCGCGCTACCGCCGAAGGCAAAGATCACCGCATTCGTGTGCAACGGACGCAGTCGGCCATAACTTAGCCATGGAATGCCGAAGTTGAGCTCGGGCCATGCAAGCTGTGCGGCGATAAATACGCCCACCAGCATGCCAACCACCCCCCATACCACGGCCATGATAGAAAACTGGCGCACTACCGTGTCGTTGTAATGCGCAGCTACATTTGTACTTGGTGAATCCATCTGGTACCTCTTTGATTGCAGCAAAAATGTTATTGAGCCAGGGCAAGACCGGGTTGACGCACGTCAACCGTCTCGCAAAATGCGCTCCCCCTCTTGCTCGACGCCTTCGAATTGCCCTCGGTAAACGGCCCACCACAGGGCCAAGAGGATCAAAAGCACCAGCACCACGGACAGGGGAACCAACAGATACAGGATGTCCATCAGGCCATCTCCCAGACAGGTTGAGCAGGGGCCGCTGACGCGCCCCCCACAGGCGACACATTGATTTCAGGCAGGCGCCGCGACAAGCGCGCAGCATTGAGAACGACCAACAGAGAACTGGCCGCCATGCCCAGCCCCGCCAGCCAAGCCGGCATCCACCCCACCACGGCCAGCGGAACACTGAGGGCGTTGTAGCAGGCAGCCCACCACAGGTTTTGCCGCACGATGCGCAAGGTACGACGCGCCAGCAGCAAGGTCTGCGGCACCAAAGCCAGTTGATCGCCGAGCACAACAAAATCAGAGCGTGCTTGCGCCAACGGAACCGCACGCCCAAAGGCGAAGGAAACATGGGCGCCAGCCAACACAGGACCGTCATTCAGGCCATCACCCACCATCGCCACATGCCGCCCCTGGGCCTGGGCCGCCTGCATGCGCGCCAGCTTATCTCCCGGCGTACAGCCACCGTGGGCCTCGACGATGCCTACCTGCTGCGCTACGCGCTGCACCGCCAAGGAACGGTCTCCAGACAAGAGCAAAACCTGGACACCGTCTTGCTGCAGCTGGCGCACTACGGCGGCAGCTTCAGGGCGCACGTCCTCGTGCAAATCAAAGTGCGCCAGCGTATGCCAACCATCCACACGCTCTTCGGCCAGCACCACCTGCTGCTGCACACTGTCTCCAGACAACTCTGCATCCGTGTACTGAGGCGAACCCAACCGCAACTTGCGCAGCGTACCGGAAGCGTCTTTGACCAGGCCCTCCAGCCCCCTTCCGGACAGTTCCTGAACGGCTTCTGCTGTCACCACAGGCTTCTCCACCCCTAAGGCGTCCCAGGCTGCAGTCACAGCACGCGAGACAGGGTGAATGGAATGGCTAGCCAACGCCGCAGCCCAGGCCAAAGCCTGCTGCGCCGCCAAACCTTGCGCAGGATGCACGGCCTGCAGCGCCATGCCATCGCGGGTGAGCGTGCCGGTTTTATCAAAAACCAGGGTATCCACCGCAGCCAAGGCCTCAAGGCCCTGCAGGTTGCGCACCAACACACCATGACGGGCCAGTGTGCCCGCAGCAGTAAGCATGGCCACCGGCGTTGCCAACGACAAGGCACATGGGCAGGTGACGATCAGCACAGCGACCGCCACCATGAGTGCGTGGCCCGGATCGGTAGGCCACCACCAGACGGCCGCCAAGCCTGCAGCCACCAGCACCCCCACCAGGAATGGCCGCGCGATGCGATCAGCCAGTTGGGCCAAGCGGGGTTTCTGCAGCGAAGCGCTTTCCATCAGCGCCACGATTTGCGCAAAGCGTGTTCCCTCCCCCACCCCCTGCACGAGCACCTCGACGGCTGCCTGCAGGTTGTAGCTGCCCGCCGTCACGCTGGCGCCCTCGGCCCTTGCCACCGGTGTCGACTCACCCGTTAGCAGGGCTTCGTCGACTTGGGTACTGCCGCGTGTAATGCAGCCATCGGCAGGGAAAGCTTCGCCAGGCAAAACGCGCACCACGTCACCAACGACCAGACGGCGCACAGCCACGCGCTCGAACCGGCCGTCAGCCACCAACCGTTCCACGCTATCGGGCAGGCGGTTCATCACCGACTCCAGCGCACCCGCCGTACGGTCGCGCAAACGCAACTCAAGCCAACGCCCCGTGAGCAGGAAAAAGACGAACATGGTCAACGAGTCGAAGAACACCTCGTGGCCAAAAAGCCCGGCTGGCTCGAAAGTACCTGCCGTGCTGACGGCAAAGGTGATGAGCATGCCCAGCGCTACGGGCAAATCCATGCTGACGCGGCGCAAGCGGATATCGCGTAGCGCACTGGTAAAGAATGGCCCACAGGCGAACAACACCACCGGCAGCGAGATCACCCAGGAGGCCCAGCGCAGCAAGGTCTCCATTTCCAAAGAAAGATCGCCCGGCTGCGCCACATATGCAGGCCACGCATACATCATGACTTGCATCATGCAAAAGCCCGCTACCAGCCAGCGCCACAGCATTTTGCGGTTCTCAGCCACGCGCCGATCACGCGCGTGGGCATCCATGGCGGGTAAAGCTTGGTAACCGGCCTTCTGCACCGCCGCCATCCACTGCGATGGCCGCACCTGGGAGGGGCGCCAGACTACGCGCGCACGGCGCGTGGCAGCGCTAACCTCGACACGCTCCACACCTGGCACGGCGCGCAAGGTTTCTTCAATAGTGAGGGCGCAGGCAGCGCAGTGCATTCCCTCAAGCACCACCTGCGAATCCCAGACAGTTGCCTGAGCAGGGTCCTGAGGCACTTCACCCGCCGGACGCCCAAACGAGCCCCACTCCTGCGGATCGTCCAGCAACGCCGCGGACGACACTGGCGCAGAGGAGTCTCCCACCGGCATTGCTGCGGGCGGATCGGCTTTGACTTGGGACATGCGCGGAGTGTAGCTCCCGTGACATTCTGTTCCCAAAATTGATGTGTATTAAGACGACCAATTCACTCGCGCTTAAGCTATGGGAAAGTTAGCCGTTGGTTTTAGCCACCGCTTCCCCCATCGCACACAAGGAGCACACCATGTACAAGCGCATTCTGATCGCCACCGATGGCTCGCCCCTGTCCGACAAAGCCGTGGCCAGTGGCTTGGCGCTGGCCCGGCTCAGCAGCGCCAAAGTGGTGGCCTTGAAAGTAATCCCCCGCTACCCGCGCAACTACTTCGAGGGCGGCCTGCCCATCGACAGCGCCGACATCGAGCGGGTTGAAAAACAGTGGAGCGATGCCGCCCAGACACTGGTGGACAAGGTCCGCGACATGGGCGAAGGCGAGGGCGTGGAAGTCAAGGCTGTACTCGCCAAATCAGACCTGGTGGCCGAGGCCATCATCGCTGCGGCCAAGAAGCACAAGTGCGACCTGATCGTCATGGCCTCGCACGGACGCAAAGGCCTGAAACGCCTGCTGCTGGGCAGCGAAACGCAGCACGTGCTCACGCACTCGCACATTCCGGTGCTGGTGCTGCGCTAACCGCAGCTCTGGTCCAGCACCGCTCTTTACAAGACGCTCACTAGCTCCGGGAAGCCCCATCAATCCCGGTGGCGCCCACCACCGTGACCATGGCCATGGCCATGACCGTGGTGGTGATGGTGGCGATGGCCGCGGTTGTAATAACCGTAGCCTGGCCCGTAGACCACTGGCGGGGGCGGCGGCGTGTAGTACACCGGCGGGGGCGGCGTGTACACCACACGGGGCGGCGGTGCGTAATACACCGGGGGGGGCGCCACGTAGGCTGGGTAACCATTGGTCGCACCAACGACCACACCTGGCACGCCGACTCCGACGCTCCAAGTCACATCGCCACGGGCATGCGCAACAGGTGCACCGCCCAGAGCAGCCAAAGCCACGCCCGCGGCAGCGGCCATGGCGAACAGAGAACGGGTACGTGTCATGAAAGTCTCCTTGCAAAGGGTAAAAGCGTGGGCCCCAGAAGGCTGGGTGCCACGCCCACACCACGCATAACGCGCGACATGCCCGAAAGGATGTCAGAAAACGGCTTTACGCTTGTTTCCGGACGTACGCAGCCCCCGGCCTAAAATTGCTGCATGAGCTCCACCACCCCCATCGAAAACGCCAAAGACGCCATCCGCCCCAGCAACTTCCTGCGCCAGATCATCGAGTCCGATCTTGCCGCAGGCACCTACGCCAGCCGCCGCTGGGGGGGCGGCCCGGGTGACGCAGCCCACCATGCGGCAGGCGAGCCCGACCCAGCCAAAATCCGCACCCGCTTCCCGCCCGAGCCCAACGGCTACCTGCACGTGGGCCACGCCAAAAGCATCTGCCTGAACTTCGGCCTGGCTCGCGACTATGCCGGCGTGTGCCACATGCGCTTTGACGACACCAACCCCGAAAAAGAGGAAAAGGAATACGTCGATTCCATCCTCGACGCCGTGCAATGGCTCGGCTTTGGCTGGGACAGCCACTTTGGCGACAAAAACGAAAGCCATCTGTACTACGCCAGCAACTACTTCGATTTCATGTACCGCGCGGCGGAGTACCTGATCGAAGCCGGCCACGCCTACGTTGACGAGCAAACCCCCGAAGAAATGCGCGCCAACCGAGGCGACTTCGGCAAACCTGGTGTGGACAGCCCGTACCGCAGCCGCACCCCGGCCGAAAACCTGGCGCGCTTTCGCGAAATGCGCGACGGCAAGCTGGCCGACGGCGCCGCCGTGCTGCGCGCCAAGATCGACATGGCCTCGCCCAACATCAACATGCGCGACCCGGCCATCTACCGCATTCGCCGCGCCACCCACCACAACACGGGCGATGCCTGGTGCATCTACCCCATGTACACCTTCGCGCACCCCATTGAAGATGCGCTGGAGCAAATCACCCACTCCATCTGCACCCTCGAATTTGAAGACCAGCGCCCCTTCTACGACTGGCTGATGGACCGCCTGTGCGAAGGCGGCCTGCTCGCCGCCCCCGCGCCCAAGCAGTACGAATTTGCGCGCCTGAACCTCACCTACGTCATCACCAGCAAGCGCAAGCTGGCGCAACTGGTCAACGAAGGCAAGGTCAACGGCTGGGACGACCCCCGCATGCCCACTATCGTCGGCCTGCGCCGCCGCGGCTACACGCCCGCCGCCATCCAGATGTTTGCTGAGCGCATTGGCGTCACCAAGTCCGACAGCTGGATCGACTACGGCACCCTGGAAGGCTGCCTGCGCGAAGACCTGGAAGCCAAAGCCCACCGCGGCATGGCAGTGCTCGACCCCGTCAAGCTCGTGCTGACCAACTGGGACGAAGTGATGGGCCCCGGCCACCTGGAGCCCTGCCAACTGCCCGCCCTGCCCCACCCACCCGAAGGCACCGAATCGCCCATCCGCCACTTCACCATCGGCAAGGAAGTGTGGATCGAGCGCGAAGACTTCGCCGAAGTGCCGCCCAAGGGCTACAAGCGCCTCTTCCCCGGCAACAAGGTGCGCCTGAAGGGCGGCTACGTCATCGAATGCACCGGCTGCACCAAGGACGCTGACGGCAACATCACCGAAGTGCTGGCCACCGTGGTGCCCGACACCAAGAGCGGCACCCCCGGCGCCGACAGCGTCAAGGTCAAGGCCGCCATCACCTGGGTAGGCGTGGCCGACGGCGTGAACGCCGAAGTGCGCATGTACGACCGCCTGTTCAGCGACGCCCACCCCGACGCAGGCGGCAAAAACTTCCTGGACAGCCTGAACCCGAACAGCCTGAAGGTGGTGACGGCCATCGTGGAGCCTTCATTGGCCAATGCCAAGCCGGACGATAAGTTTCAGTTTGAACGGCATGGGTACTTTGTGGCGGACCGGGTGGACCACAAAGCAGAGAAGCCGGTGTTTAACTTGGCGGTGGGGTTGAAGGACAGCTGGGGCAAATAATGCTTCGCCCGCAAACCATTCAGATTTATCTGCCTTCCGGTGATCCCCGGGGCAGAGGGTGTGCAGAATTTTGTGTAAACGGACAATCCACCGCCGGCGCAAGCCGGCCTGTCCGTAAGCACAATGAGCACCAAGAAACACGACGTACCCGAAGAACTGCTGTCTGGCCTGCTGGCTAACTACAAGAAGCCTGAAGACCTCATCGGCGAGAACGGCCTGCTCAAGCAACTGACCAAGCTGCTGGTCGAGCGAGCTTTGGACGCTGAGCTGACTGAGCACCTGGGC